>JALHSQ010000147.1 GCA_022865885.1 Candidatus Bathyarchaeota archaeon
CTACGTATACGCGGTGAGGCTCGGCTAGGGCCTTCTTGGTGAGGACCTCTTCAGGGTCCATTCCCCAGGCGCGGATGATCTCTTTGAGCGCCTCAATCTTAGATACGCGTGTCTTCGGTCGGATGGATAGGCCGCTGGCCGCGTATATATTGCGGAGGAACTCGATGCCCTTCATCTTTACGTCGTGGTAAGTTGAGATCTTGTGGCCCATCATATACTCGATATAGTCTTGGTTGACGCCTAAGGCAGCCATCTGGGTACGGAAGTATTTGCGTATGCTGTGGACTCTGAGCTCGTATCTGCGGCCGTTCTGACTCTTTAGCAAGCCAGCTTCCCGGTATAGGTTGTGGATGATGCTGTGGACACGGCTTGGGGATACTGGCTTCACCAAGGCCGAGTGGGTGTTCCTGATCAATGGAGACTCCATAATTATCTTTTCGGGTGGAGTCCGCAGTTCAGGGCTGCCAGCTTGACGTTGCGCTAGGTAGAGGCGCAGATATTCGACGGCTTCAGCTCCGAGAAAAACATCGTAGTCCGCGTATTTTCCCTTGGTGATCTCGGCTTCCACGTGAACGTGAGGGGGAACTACGCCGCGTTCTAGGTCGTCGGCCACGTGTCGATAACACAGTCTAACTAAGGTTCCCTCTCTGAAGCCGCCCAAGGCCAGGAGCGCTACTATAACCTTATCCCTCAAGTCTGCCAAGTCGATGAGACTCTGCAACTCTTCAGGCCTAGGCGACCGGTCGCTATAGATCACACGTTTAGACAGTCGATAGGGCAGCTCCAGCTTGAGGCCGTTAACTCGGAATAGGGCCTTTACTCCTTTTACGTGGTTGCTTATGGTTCCTGGAGCAAGACCCCCAGCTTGAAGGTCTCCCACAAAATCGTCTAACGCCTTGACCTGAAGGCTTAAGTTTCTCGGCTCCGGGAGATCGTCCGATGTTTTGCATTCACTGATAAGCTGGTCCGGCGCCTTCTGGATCCATGAACAGAATCGGTGTACTCCGTAAATGTATTGGTAGAGTGTGGCTGTGCTTCCAGTGTTGTGGCGCTGGAGATATTGGGCTAGCATTCTGCAGCTCTGATTCATGAGAGTGAACTTCACTAGTGCCGGCATCTTCCAGCTTAGGGCGTCGATGACGTAGTTGATGAGGCTTTGTTCTCTGGGAGTTTCCGGTTTCGGCAACGTAAGCACTAGAGGCGCATGTAGCCGGCGTCCTCTGGGACTGTGAGTGATCTCGAACGTTTCCAGCTGCGTCACTTGGAGTTCACTCCGTAGAAGTGGAGGATCTCCTCGATGGCTTTGTTGCTGATGCCAGCTTTTGCGAGCTGCTTGATCAGTCGGCGTTTTTGAATCCAGTTTTGAATCACGTTTGTTGCACATCCTTCCTGAGTACTCGTGTACTCAAGTACTCTAACTCTCAGCAAAGCATTTAAACGTTTAGGTACTACAGTACATGAGTGTAGGTGAACCAAAACGGGAAGAATCAACGCCAACGTACCCGGAGAATTAGAGAGAAGGCTCAGGATGAAAGCAGCTGAGAAGTTCGTTGGGAAGAAAGGAGCCTTGGGCTTAGCTGTTACGGAAGCCGTTGAGCTCTGGCTCAAACAAGAGGAAGCCAGAAAAGGCAAGAAATAAGGTCTAAACAAGGCGCTTCATCTCCAAGATGTCGCCGCGGAGCAGGACGAGGCCCGAGGCCTTAGGATCTCCACCCTTCAAGGTCGGAGGGTCAGCGTCTCTATCCCAGCATATTGTGATGTATTCTTCACCCTCATAGACAAGCCAGCCAACTGTTTCCCGGATCTGTGGACTTTGGCTTTCTGGATTACTTCTATGGTAAAGAACGTGGTCCCTGTAGCGCACATAAGTAAGAGCTCTCTCTTTAGCCATCGCTATCCCTTCCTTGCCAGCCATTCCCTTATGCGAGAAGCCAGAAAACGCAGCGGACCTGGGGAAAGCTGTGCCTTTTGATATAAGGCCGATAACTCAGGACCTCTTCCTTCATTTTCTTCGTCTCCGCTCATCCACAGGCCTGCGTCCTAGCGTGCCCTAGCGTCGAAGGGAAGCTTAAGTGAAGGCTCAGTCTCTCCGAGAAGCTCCTGAATTTGCGTGCATAGTATGACAAGGCCAGCTTCCTGACTGTTACACCAATCAACGATGTCTTCAACGAAAATCTCGAAATCTTCGCTACTCACAGTCCTGCTCACCTCTAAGCGGCTCGCCTAGCTTCTGCGATCTTTCATCTAAGCTCATTTAGAAACCTCCGTCTCGGGTTGGGCGTCCTCACGTTTGTAACTATCCCCCTCTTTTGTAACCACTTTTGAACGGGCAAATGTACACCTCAGAGCTGGGCACTGGCCAAAAGTGTTTTTTTGGTTGACTTCGAAAGTGAGAGAGCTAAGGAGGCTAACAAACAGCGAAATTCGACAGTTTTATCCCCCTTACAAGCACTGTCGTAAGGGCAACCATCGCAACAAGCCCGACGATAACGTGCTAAAGGAGACTTGGTTGATGTCTCATCCTGCAAGAATTCCTCAATACATTCACGAAGGAAAAGGGAAGCGCTAAGCCCTCTCTTCGACAATTCCCTCCGGAATTGGCGCCACGTTTCCTGTGGGGTCTCAAAATGAGCCTGAATTTTCTTCGCCTTTGGCGCTCTTGCACTATCCATTGCCTCATCTCGACCTATATGCCTCCGCACTCCTAGGCATTTTTTTGCAAACAAGCTCCTTTGGGTTCTTGTGACCGTGCGGTTTGGGTTTGGTTAAGGAAAGTTTTTCCAGCTTTTCTGTCAACGCTTGTCGCATGAACTCGCTTCTTGTTATCCCTATCATCTGTTTTACTTCTTGGATTAGCGACAACATTTCCAAAGGCAGAGAACAGCTAACCACTTTGGTTCTTTTATGCTCGTACGACAGTTAAACCACGCTCTATTTTCGTTTTCTACTAACCACTCTTTTATTACGCCAATATTTAGACTTATTTTTTCCAAAGAAGCTTAATTTGGAAATATTAACAAAAAGATGGGCTGCGCTAATATTAACATCTCTCTTCATTTTGTTAACATAACTCTTTTACAAGAATGTTATTACGTATTTAGTACGGGAATAGTAAACATGCTAAACCTGAAAGAGTTAGCAAAAATAAAGAAGAAAGAAAAAATCGCCAAGCTATCGATGGTCGTCGGACACCTTTGGAACAGAGAATTGTATGTAAGCGAGATTGCACGGAGGCTTGGGTCATCCAACGTCCTTACTTCAAAGTATCTGTCACTTCTCAAAAAGGCGAACATTATAAGAATTGAGCGTATAGAAAAAGCAAGAGGACAACCAAGGAAATATTATCGTGTAAACATTGAAGCTATCATAAAGCACTTTAAAGAAAAATATGGATTACAACCTATTGAGGAAAGAATTCTCGTTGAAGCCTGTGAAAGAGCAATCAAAGCCATAAACGCTTCGCCGAACCCAATGGATAGGATGAGGGCGGAAAAAATACGCCCCGACCTGATTCTAACTTATCCTTTTATCATGACCTTCATTCTGGCAGCTCTCTACGGAATGGAGCCCGATGTGAACGATTTGGAGAGAATAGGTGTTCAGAGTTCGGAAATCAATTCTCTCCAAAGGCTTCATTATGACATTATAGAATGGTTCCAGCCTTCTCTCGAGCTGAGCGCCGAGGAAAGAAGTTGGTTCAAGAATGAAGAAAATAAACGAGTGTTAATGCAAGTTCAAATGAAAATTTTAAATTTCGAGAAAAAAGACAAATTTATGTTTGAAATTCTGAGTGGGATCCGCAAGTTCATTGATCTATACTAACATCGAGCCTCGGGTTTAGTCTGTTTGGACGAATTTCTCCAAGCTCAATTTCCTTCATTATCTCTGACAATTTTGACACCAAACCCTTTCTTTCCTTATTATTCCACTATTTCTTTATATTTAAGAGTTGCAAGCGCGTGCTGTCAAATCTACTTGCTTGCCAGATGGGCCTTGGTTTCGGAGAGGTCACGTTGATAAGCTGGTTAGCAATACTCTTACGCAAAACGTCGGTGATGGGATTGAAGGAAACGGCGCTTAGACTTATTTTCGAGCTTATGAAGGACAGCCGCAGGAGCGATCGGACGCTTGCTAAGGCTCTTCATGTTTCCCAACCCACAGTCAGTAGGATGCTGACGAGGCTGCGGAAAGAAGGCATAATCAAGGAATACACGATGATCCCAGACTTCACCAAACTTGGGTTCACTCTGTTAGCCTTTACACTGGTAAAACTGGGGGCGAACCTGTCTGCCGAAGCGATAGCGGAAGCGCGGACAAGGGCAAAGCAGGACCTTGAACGAAGAAAGGACATCATGATGCTTGAGAGAGGCATAGGCATGGGCTTCGACATCTTGATCTTGTCCGTGCAAAGATTACTCAGAGTTTTCGGATCTGAGAAAGTGGCTGCAGGAATTCTTGGGCTCGTCAGACATTCAAAGCTTCCCAGTGAACCTGCAGGATGAGGTGCGTTATAGGCCGTTGACGTTCTTACTTCTCGGTGAGCATCTGCTTCAAACCAGCAATAGAGCAGCAAACGAGTCTTCAACCTAGCTGCCGCAATAGTTGGTTAGGCCTTCTACTCTAGGGCACCGCTTCTGTCCTTGTACATCCACGGATCAGGCGGCGTGGTAGCGAGAGAAGAGCTCGAATCTAGTACGTTAATAGTGATCGCCTTAGTGTAATGATTGACTTGGAAAGAAATGGCTCCACCAAAACTGAGATTTTTGATTTTGGTTCTCGCTAGTTCCGCGTTTAATCTTTCGACTGTTCTAGGCAATTGATAGAAGATTTTGGCCTCTACAACATGCGGAAATCCCACCCTCCGAGTTGTTCCTTTGGATTCCGTAACGAAGATGAGCCTTTCCCTGTCCGTAGTTGCGACTGCAATTATATCATCAGAACGCATACCAAAAGTTGGTATCAGCAACATCTTATTCGAATCGGCGAAGGAATTGAAAGATTGGCAGGATAATGGCCATTGACGCTTGCCTATGCGCATTTGACCACCGCTGATAACCTCTATTGCGATAATCTCGCTCACAAGTCCAACTTCTCTTGGATTACGATGTCTCCACATATCGTCAATTCGAATGCCCAGCTCCTTCGAAGGAGAATAGTTAAGTGATTTGTCCACTCTCTTGCTCGGAATCAGGACCAGACGACTGGGATAATGGTATATCCGTACTCCATAGGTCACCAACCTGATAGCCTCTTCAAAGCTTCACTCTTCGATGTCGCCGCAACTAAAAGCATTTTGTCGTCTTATTATGGTTTCTTAGTCTTAGGGCATAGAGAAAGTGGAAATGGAAAAACGGAGAGCTAACAATCCAAGTAGTTCAATTTCTTGCTCGATATTACGGCGTGCGCTTTAGCGATTGCACCTAGTCGTAGAAAACGCATGCCAAGAACCAATCAACCACCACCTTGATAAATTAAACAGAAGACCAAACAGAGAAAGAAAGCTAGCGTTTCAATTTGGACAAATCACTTATCGGTCTTCTCCATTCTTCTGGAAACTCGAACCAACACCTAGTTCTTCCTCATCTCAAGCGCTTCCGAGAACTGCCTTTCTCCAATTCTCGAGTTCATCGTCAACTATAGGAATCATTTCTTCAGGTACGGTGTGTGTCGGATACCTGTTAGATCCATTTTTATAGTAAATTCTGTAGGATTTGAGGATTGCAAGGTCCCTTGGGGAAGGGTATTTTCCTACTAGTTCTCTAATCTTCGATAAGATGTTGATCCACGTTGCGCCACCATAGGCTTGATCCCACTTTCCCTTTTTGTAAAGTTCGATTATTGCCTTAAGAAAAGAGTATCCTCTTTCTTTCGTTTCCTTGAGTGCATCTCTCACTTCTTCTCTAAGAATGCCGGTTTTGCTCCCTAATGCGAACTTGCCAATATTCGCATCATAGTAATAGTGTTCGCCGATGAAGCGATCAATTTCCATATACTTTGGCGGTTCTGCCTTGTTCAAAATGTCAATGAACTTCTGATCATCAGGTATACCTAATATTTCCACTCGTGCTTCCTTCTTCTCCTCTTCAGCAAAGTAGGCATATTGATCTTTAGTAAATTTCAGATCAAACATGCTAAACCATTCGATAGCGGCAAGCTTTCCGAGTTGATAAAGTTGCCTATCGCTGTAGAAGAATCTCTTTAACAGTAACTCTCTTTCTCTGGTTTTTTCCAAATCTGTTACTCCTATTTCAAAAACAGTTGTGTGAAGTACCACATATAAAGCTATCCTTACCGCATGCGTGCGCGCATGCGCTTAGCTTATTCACTTGATGTGCGCATGCGAACATGGTAGAATAGAAATGAATATTCAAATGGAAAATATTGAGAATCATCCTCTTTTGCCAACTTGACCCGTTCGAGAGCGCGGATGAAAACAATGAAAGGCCCATAGCTTGCGCAGAGCAATGCAGGGAGCCTCATAGGTCCAGTTTCGAATATTGTCATTAGTTAAACTTTTAAGCGCCACTAATGTTAATCAAAATTGTGGCGGGAAATGGACAAACAAAAAACTACAAAATGCTACAACGCAGGGTGGCGACACTTGACACTTGCCCAGCCGTTGTGAAGTAATCACATGTCGACAATGACGGTAAACTGGGACTTGATAAGTCCTGAAGAGTTTGAAGAGCTTTGCTACCATATTCTATCGACTCTAGGTTCTGTCAATCTCGAATGGCACGGAGAAAAGGGTTCAGATAGGGGCCGAGACATAACTTGCCAGAAAACGGTACCGATTCTGCCTGGAAAAGAAGAAGTAACTTCATGGGTAGTTCAATGCAAGCGCTACACGAAAAGGAAACTTACTCGACAGGACCTGGACGACTCTATTTCATGGGCAAAAGCTCACAAACCCACGCATTATCTATTGATTACAACCGCCGTTCTAATTTCCTCGACGCGAGATTGGCTAGACTCAGTAAAGAAAGACCTGCAATTCAAAATATACCTAATTGAAAGACCAGGCCTGGAGGAGCTTGTTAGAGAAAATATAGATAAACTGCACCCTTATCTTCCTGAGCAACTCTATAGGGAGTTATCCATCGGTCGACATGTTTCTCATGCAAAGAGCACTACTTTTGAAGATTTGTTTGGCCTAAGAACAGTTTCTGCTGCAGCTACCTTAAAGGAACAGATTTTTCAAAAAACGGTCATTCCGCAGAATACTGCATGGCCCAAACAGGTGTACGGCCAATCAGTCATAATAGAGCGAGGGTGCAACATCAATAGTCACATCTATGCCAGAAGGGAAATCATCATCAATCGCGGCACAATCGTGAAGGGCGCCGTGGTCTGCCCGGGCAATGTTGACATAACTGATTGTGAATTAACTGACATCTGTGGAAGCCAGATTACGATGCACGGATCGTGTCTCGTACACGGGAAGTTCATCACAGACAGAGATACGTTTGTCCCACCTAGTAGCCGGATATCTTCCATTTTCTGTGGCGGCAGTCGTCTCGAAATTGGTGAAAAAAGTGTGGTTGAAAACGTCATCTGTAAAGACACGGTAGTCCTAGGTGAAAATGTAAACATAGCTGGTGTTCTGAGATGCTCAGACCTGAGTCTCGGACATGGATGTATCATAAGTTGGGTTTCTGCCACAGGTAACGTGAAAATCCCTGAAAACTCCTCGATTGCCAACCTAGCAACCAAAGGTTCAGTCCATATTGAAACAGGTGCGCAAGTAACAAGGCTACATACGCTTAGTAATGTGGAACTCTGCTCAGGCTGTACCTTGCAAGAAATCAGTTGCCGAAATTTACTAGCACAAAATGATGTGAAGATAGAGAAACTCCGCGCAACGGGATCCGTGACCATAAGAGGAGAAGGTGCAGGTTTCCAAGGAGGGTACATAATTGCTAACGGTGATGTCACTCTCCCCAACGACAGTAACGTCGAGGTCATTTATTCCAAAGGAGAAGTAAAACTTGGACACCGGTGCAATGTCAAGTTCCTAGCAGCAAGCAATTTTCAAGCACTAGACAATTTTAAGTGCGAAAACATTAGGTGTTCTGGCTCAGTTGAACTAGGTGAAAACTGCGTTGTAGGATCACTTCAAGCTGTGGAAGACATTAAATTTAAAGCAGGTCTTAGGAGCGAAGATTGGACCGTTTTTTCGCAGAAAGGCAACATTGCAGGTCAGGGTTTAGTTAAGCTTAAGGACACTAAAGTCGCAGCTGATGCTGTAATTAGATTTGCGGGAGGAAGTCTGCTAACAGCTTTGATCGACAGAGATCAGTTGGAACTCATTGATGGATTAGCCGGGAAGGGAGGAAGACGTAGTTGAAGGCGGGGTTTTCTACTGTCTTTTACATTTCTGAAAAACCAGTGGCGCCCCATGAGGAAAGATCCCTTATTCTTGCACACGTGTACAGACTAGCCTATGAAGATTACTTTAATGACTCCATAGGCAAGAGATTATCTCGCTTTCTGCGCTTGGCCAAACCTAAACGCGTGTCTGTCATTGCTAAACTCGCCTACCAGCTGAGAATTGTTCCATTCGGCACGAACGAAGTTTTCATCTCTGACACTTTCAGCTCATGTGCAGAGAAAATCGAAATCATTTCATTTGATCCCAAACCACTCAATGAAAGTTCTGACGGTTTGCAAGTAGTTGCAAAAACTAATAGTGACCAAACTGCCTTCATTCGTCAGCTCAAATCTGTTAGCCTTGCTGTGGACAGTTTTGGAAAAAACGCTTTTGGATCACCATTTGTGAATGCTTCGGACGTGCTGGTGAAGGAAATAGTGAGGTGCCTTCCATCTCTGGAAACTCCTGTTGAATCCGCCCCTACCGTCGCGCCTGAGCATGAGGAAGCAAATCGCCCTGAGAAGCTTTCCACAACCCTCTCCATATTTCTAGAGAATAGTAAAGGATACATTACGTCTCTAGAACATGCGAGCAACCGCGTAAGTGAGTGCTGTCAGCAAATGATTGCTGGCATCCAGCAAAGATACTCCATTAGCCAACAACAGTTAAGAACAGACGTACATTTTGGCTGGGAAGTCCCTACTGTCAGCTCGGACAAATGGGATAGTATCATAAAACCTGTCGATGAATTGATTGCTGGATTACGGCTCGAAGCACAACCAGATATCGACAAAATCGAAAGAGAAAGCAAGCTTGAGATAGGAAAACTTGAGCAGGAAGCAAAGCTAAGTGCCAAGGAAATTGAGCGCAATTACGACATCGAGAGAGATAATAAAAAAAGGGAAACGGATCTCTTACTGAAGCGATTTAGGTCCGAGGAAAAGTCGCTTGAGAGCCACGTTGCACTATTAGAATCAGAGCATGACGAAGCCGTCGCTTCTTGTCAGAAAGCTCAACAAGACTACGACAAATCATTAGCCTCAGGTTCGTTGGGGACTTCGAAAGAATTGTTGGAAAACCTTGAACGCTTAAGACGAAATGAGGATGACCTTAGAGAAAAATTGAGAGATGCTGAAGAGACGCTAAGAACTGTAAGATCCCAGTTTAATGATACAAAGAAACGCTGTGAAGGTAGCCTCGAAAAACTTGAGCAAAGCAGGGATTTGAAGCTAAATGGTAATGAAGAGAAGCTCAAAATCGCAATTGAGGCAAGGCAAGAGGCGCGTAATAGAAGCATTAATGACAAGTTAGCGCACGCAGCAGCCATAAGTCAAGAAAGATCCCTGCTTGAAAACCTCGTTAAGACAAGTATGTCTAATGTGGCAGAAAACTTTCAGACTACAGAACCAGTAGAACTGCAGAATCTATGGCGTAACGAGACTCTCCTAGATCTAAAGACAGGAGCAATAGAAAATCTCCAAAGATGCATTCTCAAAGGTATTGAGGACGCACTAAAATCCATTGATCAGACTAAACGATTCCTGAAAGATCACCTTGTAACGATCGACACCACTTCCACAGTGACCACAGAAATACTGATTCCGTTCTGGTATATCGAGATTAAAGCAGGTTCAACCGACCATCATCTGGTCGAAACGCGCGTTGTTTCGCCTTCAGACGTTGTGGCACATAAACTTGAGGAAAAAACAAAGACCATATTGGGTATAACTTTCATTCCTCGTTTACCCGCAGTTGCTTCGGTACTTGATTCTGTTAAGGGTTATTCGAACGTAAGGTCTCAGGGTCGCTTGAACAACCAGATTAGAGCATTGGACCCTGCGGAATTTCTTCCGGCAGATCATTGGATAGTAGCAAATCAACATATTGCAGAAAGGTTCTATCAGACCCTACGGAACGATTTTAAGAAGCAACCTAAGCCATAATCATAGTTAAGAAACAGCTAAATTCAAGGTTGTCGCGGGCTTGGATTGAATCCACGCAGTCTTGTTCTCAGTAAGAAATGCCCCAATTTGCTCCATGGAAATATTCGCGCGGGGAGAAACGGACTGAGAGCGTTGCTGACCGGTTCACGATGTTTCTTTGAGGATGCTGAGGTGTTCCGCGAAAGCTTTCCCTTATTCATCGGACGCGTATTGTTATCATTTCAGAATTGGTTTTTTGTTGCCGCATCTATCCACGTTCCTGAGTCAGCGCAGAATGGTTTTTACTCGCTTTTCATGACCTGAGGACAGTTTTGGGCTTTGCATCTGCTCTTGACTTAGTGTTCTGTTGATTCCCTAGTCCTGAACATCTGTAGTGAGCCTTGGTGTGAATTCCTCTCTGTTGATCTCTACAATCTCATTGTTGTAGGATAGGACGTCTGATTTGATTCTGCGTCCCTCCATACTGAAGAAATCGATCGACCATATCAAGAATTCGGCAAGTTCTAGCAAAGACGAGAGAATCATCTACGCTAGCCTTCAGCGCTCGCCAATAGTCTTTCTTTCTATCCTTTCAAGAATGCGTTGGAAGCATCATTACTAATGATTTTATTTTCCACCAAAAGCGCGCGCTCGCTAAGTTAGGAAAATGTATGCGCGCGAGAGAGACTTCTTGCAAGGGACAACACCGAGGACAGACATTGCCACCTCGCTGTTGCACGTAGTTGCACCTAAATTTATATCATCAAACAGCCTTAGATGTTTCTATAATGAAGAAAGAAAAAGCTCGTTTCTCCTTACTTGGCTTAGGAGTGCGAGTTGAGGAAAACTTCAAAACTCACTACTTTTGGCTATTGGCTTCTTTCTACGCGGTATGCTTGCTTTGGAGCTCTAGGCTTCTTGCCTCAGTTAGACCAAATCTTGACATGTACACTCTAAGACTGGCGCCAGATATCTCTGGCATTCAGCCAATATTATCTATTACAGGTGAAATTCTGGCGACCATTTTGGCTATCTCTTTTTCTATTTCAATCGTCGTGGTTCAACATGCTGCAAGCAGTTATACCGCAAGTATTTTGGACATGTACAGGAGAGACTACTTAACATTAATCTTTTTTTTCTATTATGTTGGAAGTCTGGTGCTGACCATAATTGCACTACAGTTCTCAACAGATTTGTATTTAGTGAATATGACATTGGTTACATTCCTTTTCTCTTTTCTCTTTCTCCTAGTACAATTTTTCCACATTATTGATTTGATTGACCCACGAAACATTATCGAAAAAGCGAAGAAACAATGCATTAAAGATGTCAAATCCATCCCTTCCAAAGTTCAAGCCATAATAAGAAGCAAAAAGCGAGCGAACACTCCTGAGAGATTACTAATAGAGACCCCTCTCTACTGGCAATTTGTTTTTCATAACGAAACTACATTACAGAATCCAATCAAAAAACAGGTTCTTCTAATAAACGATGTAATAACCAAAGCTGTTTCAAGAAGAGAAATTGAGACTAGTATCAGGGGATTTGAAGCGCTATCAAAGATTATAGAGAGCTACGTCGCAATCAGACAAGAAGATACCACCAGCGATGATGAGTTTTTGCAATATGCCTACAACCAGCTTCTGTCCGTTTTCAATATGGGCCTAGATAACAAAGATGCCGCTTTAATGCAAGAAATCATGAATACTTTCAAGAAAATCGGATGCTCTACTACTAACATAAAGTCTCTTGCACATTCTGGCCCAAATCTAACGACTAATCTTGTTATGACACACATTCGTAACCTTGGCCGCATGGCAATCGAAAGAGACTTTTTTGATGCATCCGTTTCAGCAATTGCTTCTTTGAAAACTGTAGGCATAACAGCAATTCAGAAAACCCGTGGGGAAGGACTAGCGTCGCATTATGTTCTTGAAATTGGAAAATCAGGTGTGCAGAAAAGAGATTGGTACGTTTCAAGCAACGCACTTAGTGCACTGAGAGAGTTGCTCTGTGAAGCGGTCTCAGCCAGAATCGATATTCACAGTGAACCCACGGTAATTCTCGAGCATATAGAAGAACTCTCTATTTTGAGCATTCAGAAAGGGCTTGATAAGAATACACTTCAACTCAGTCTGTTTCCTATGTTTCCTGAATTTTCGATTCAGAAAGTTGTGTGGATAGCACTTAGGTTAAAGAACGAAGAGTATCCAGAAATTGAAACATACCCTAGAGAGCAGTATAGCAAAAATGTTTTGTCCAGACTAATTCAGACAATAGGTGGCATTGCGATTTTTTCTTCAAAACAACATTCACCACTGACACTAGGATGGGTCGTTGATTGCTTAACGGATATCACACTCCTGATGATAAAAGAGAAGTTCAAGGCATTAAAGGAAGGATACAAGACGGAAGTCCTTCGTGTTGTCACGATATTGAAAACAGCCTATTTGGAGATAGCTGGCTACAGTTTTGATAATGAATGGTTTTTGCCAATTCCAGGCGAGATTAGCGATGCGATAACTTCTATTGCAGTATTTGCTTTGGAATCTCAGAAAGAAGTAACGATTGAATGCTTAGATGCGCTTCATGAAATGTGCCTTGGAATGATTAAACGTGACAAGTTGGGTTATGACGTTGCAAGGTGTGCCGCCCGAATGGGCACCATCGGAGCTTTTGCACTCAGCAAGAATGAAAGCATCGTCGTGGACAAAGCAGTAGAAATGCTCACGGATTTCGACAAGAACTATTTGCAGGATTCGCCTAGCCCGCAAAAGGGAGAGTATATTGGCGAGATAAAGAGGCTCTATGAGCACTTCAACACAGAATATGTGATGATGGAAGAAACTGAGGCATTCGGTAGTCTTTACAAAACAATCGAACCAACCAACATTGATAGCTTCATCAAATTATACGAACAGAAGCAGCAACACACGCCGCGAGCGAGCAGGCGCGCTAGAAAAAGAATTCTAGGTTGAACCATGATAGATCTAGCTGAAGAAATCATTGGATATTATTGGCTGCTTAATAGGTGGAGTAGTGGGTTTTGCAACTGCGCGTGCGAAAATGTTCAAAAAGTATGTGAAGATTTGGAAAAGTGGGTTTATGAAAAGTATGCCGAGAAGCAATTTTTGGGCACGTTAATCTTGTTGTACCTCTCATGGTGGAAACCGACAAAGCCAGCCAATTTAGAAACACGTCGGCACTGCGGTTGAATGTTTCCGTCTAACCGTTTGAGTAAACACGCATTTTACTCATTTTGAGGTACGTAGGTGATTTATTCGTTATCCGCTGATTCATGTAGGATGTGAATTTTTTTGATGAATTCGGTTGCGTTGACTGCTGAAAGAGGCTTTCCATACATCGCCAGAAGAGTCATGCTGTGTGGAGATGATTGTTGAAAAGACAGCTTTAGTTCATTTTGTAGCGCGACAGCTTTCAGTTTTCTGGCTACCGCTTCAAAATTTCTGTAGTTTAACGTGTTTAAAGAAGTCGCAAATGACATTCGGTTAATTTCCAGTCGGAGGTCTCCCTGGATTAGGCCTTTGTCCATGATTATTTTTATGGCTCGGACTGGACCGTTGAACCAGAAACGCCCTTCATTCGCGGCCCACTTAAGCTGACTCAGATCCAACCCTTCAGCCCCGTAACCCCTTCCACAGGGATAGATGTCGTTGCCACCTGTTCTTTCAATCATAACGTTCTCGGGTAGAGGGGAAAAAACGCCCTGCTGATGTAAGCTCCAAATTACTGCGTAAACCGTTTTTGTCAAGTTAGGCTCTGAAGAATCCATATTCGGTCCTCCGTAGTTGCGCCTTTGGTCTTGCCTTGTTATGGGGGGGGTGCCAGTATTTGTGGATTTCGAAACGAAATCCAAGCACGCGTGTTGTATGCTTACACCTTATCACGGTTTCTCCAATACTAAAGCATGGGAAAACATCGTTGAAGAGAGACAAGCCGGCTCTGTCCGACCTTTTGAGGAAAATGTCCAAAAAGGGGTATTACGAGACACTGAGTTTCATCTGCCAAAAAGCATCATTGCACTATGCTGAAATTCTAGACTACAGCCTCAAAGCATCTATCGTTGAAAGCCGAGCAACCGTTACACTAATTGTTCGCAACTTGGCAGCACTGGGCCTAATCAAACGCACCATAGTTGATTCCAGACCCATAAGAACCGTTTACCAACCAACAGAGAAAGGACAAAAAATCTTGGAACAAATACGCGCCATAGAAAAACTCTTGTAACATCATGCAATGAGCTAAATTAGCCAACCAATTCTCGATTCCGTGAAGTCTGCGTCTGTTTCATCTCCTTGTAAACTTTCGTCTGCTCAGGTTCTGTTACCTCCTAGGTTGATGCGAGTTGTCTGCATGACTGTTACTTTTCGGTTGATGAACATTAGGATAAACTGATAGGGGAGGCGAATAAAAAATGATAAATGGAGAGAAGGCAGGAATAGACTTGCAGTTAGAAGGTAACAAATGGGAACATCTTATCAAGAGAGCCAAGCGTGGTTCTGAGGGAAGAGTCTGAGAGAAGGAAAAAGGATATGGTAAAAGTTGGTCCTTACAACATTGATTTAGTTCCATTGAAATCTTGGGGAAAAAGCCTCTCTCAGTTAGCACGCACAAAAGGTTCAGGTTTTAGAAGTGTGTGGGATAGGATAAGAGAAAGAGAGCTTGAAAGATGCGGTTACAAGTGCGAAATCTGTGGAGCTTCGGGAGAAAGGGGAGAGTTGCTCTGCCATGAGAAATGGTGTTACGATGAGTCTGATTATACACAACGACTTACTGGTTATGAAGTGGTCTGCAAGGATTGCAACCTAATACTGCATATGGGCAGAACGGGCGTCATTGGACTTGTAGACAGAGCAGTTGCCCATTTTCAGTCCGTGACAGGTTTAGGAAAAAATGAATTCATCAAAGCCGTGAATGAAGCCATGGCAGAATGGCGCGTGAGGTCAACACATACTTGGAAGATAGACATTAGCAGTGACCCACTTGCCCGAAGGTTTGAAAAACAGATAAACAACCTTAGACCAAGAGAAAGATGGTAAGTGTAAGATAATAGCAAGTAATACTAGTGTTTCTCAGGAAATCGTCAAAGATAGGACAGTTTTTCCTTAAGCAATTCAGAACTCTAAGTGTAGCCCGAAAGTAATCAGAGGAGAAAAACTAGGCGAAAACCCCTAAGAGTTATCAGAACCCAAACTGGAATTGTATTTATCTATCGGAAACACTGAAACAAGTCTGTAGATGATTTGAGAGGAAAGCAGCGTGTGCATTGCGAATGAGGTTTGCCCTATTTGTGGAAAAAAGGGAAAACAAGCAAAGCCGAAATGGTACGATTGGAGCCGTCAATATTTCAATATCCTTCACCAATGCGGAAACCCGCACTGCAAGAACTTTGGAAAGACGTACATTTACGAAAAATTCAACTTTGGCTTTCCCGACTACCACAGAACTCTCCATTGTGAGGAACATGACAAGGTAGCAGAGATTATCGAAGCCCACAGAAAAGGACTAACAGTCGAGGGCAAGGCACAGTGTCCTGTAGATGGAAAGATATGGAGTTTCGAAATTAGGCTTCGCCGAGGCTGTTAAGCCTTAGAAATTTAGCATTCAAACTCAGGGAAATCATTCTGGTTATCAGATAGCGGTTGCTACAGCGTTTGGGTTACATATTAGGTTATGAAGACAGGAAATTCTGTTACATAGATGGAGAAGAGAGTCTATTATCAGGCAGCATTTTGGTACCAGCATCTATGATTACGGTGGCTTCATCTGCTTGCGCCGTAGCATCCCAAGCCTTAACCATCTGCATCCTGTGAGTGTTTGTTCCATGAACCAACTCAGGCCCGTGGAACTTCCTTGCAACTATTTCCATCTTGTCGGCTATCATCTTGGGATCGACATTCTCAAGCACAAGATTGCCATTGTCGGGTTTGCAGAGCACTTCTCGGTTTGCGGGTAGCTCGCAGTTCTCTGACTTGAACGTAATCCTCTCAGGGATCGGCTGATCTTTAACCTCAAGCCTTCTTACCATAGTACCTTGTGGAGAAGGATAGAACTCGGTGAGAATCGCTCCCTTTGCGAGTATTCTTTCGATTGTTATCTAGCGCGCGCAGTGCCCATTGAGCTAGGCGAGAATTTTGAGAAAGAATAATGCAATCCATAATGCCCCCCAAATCACTGCTAAGAACATAACTGCCCACTTTGCGAAGTTGTGACCTTTCGTAACGATTAACCGCAAATAGAAAACTGACCAATTCTTCTTCAAAAAATCCGTTACAGCTGTCGATTCGTAGTAGGGCCTCAGTTTTACTATGATAGAGCTCGTTCTCCACAAGGTGTAAAAACTATAAGATAAACCTGCAGTAAGAACGAGATATACGATGAAAAGAACTGTATTATATGCCCACCACCAAGTGGTCATCTCGTAAGGCTTTACCATTGGCAGCAATCCAACAAGCCCAGCTATAAAAGCAAGGAAGATAACAGCCCAGGTAAACAGGGTTTGAGTCGCATTACTGGCTAATTTTTCTGCTTCTTCGGGTGATAATTCCTTCTGATGTTCATTCATGGTTCTCAATATGAAATGCAAGTCAATTTAAAATTTCAGCGCGCCTGCATTTGACGGCGACGCGTCAGACATCAAGGACGCTTTCCAGTTCTAACCAACACTTCTCTGGAATAACCTTTAGCCACGAAGGCCTCATGCAGTTTTGTGGAGAGGTCTTTGCTACCAAATTCAACTTCTACTGGGAAGATTGTTTCAACGAGAGTCTGATAGTTCCAATCTTTTAGCGCGCATGCCTGTTCCTAAAATGGTCAAAAATGGTCATAATTCCACTTTGCACGTTTCTGCCGCGTTCGAGGAAAACAAGTACCTATGAAGATCAAGGACAGATATGAAGCCCAAAACCCTGCCTAAACCATGAAACCCGAATAAAAACCATTTTAGGCCAATTTCGGAACAAGCATGCGCGCTACCTACCGTGGTGTTCTTACGCACGCTCGCTCGCTACCGTGGTGCTTTCTTAAGGCGGTTTGCGAGGTTGTTGATGTCTTCCGTTGGCATTCCCAGCTTCTTGGCTGTATGCAAATGCTCCCAAGCGAGATCGAAGTGTTTCGCAATAAAGTGTGCGTCAGCAAGGGCATAATGCGCGGGTGCGCTACTATCATCTGGAAAGAGCTTCACTGCTAGTTCGTACTCCGCAATGGCCTCCGTAGTCAGATTCCTCTTGCTGTATGCAAGTCCAAGGTTATAATGCACCATTGGATCGTTTGGGTCAAGCTTCACGGCCTGTTTGTATTCCTTCATTGCTAGATCAGACAGACCTTTTTTGTCATAAGTTGCACCTAGGTTATTGTGGGCTGTCGAATCGTTAGGATCCAATTCTATGGCGTGCTGATACTCTGCGATGGCTTCCTCCAACATTCCTTCCAGATCATAGACATAGCCCAAGTCAACATGAGACAGTGCTTGGTTAGAGTCCAGTTCTAGTGAGCGTCTAAATTCCACGATCGCTTCAGCAAGCAGACCTCTTTGAGCATAAGCTTTTCCAAGTGCGTGGTGAGCACCTGCATGATTTGGATTTAGATCTATCGCTCGCTTGAACTCGGCAATAGCCTGTTCAACCCACCCTTTATGACAGTAGATAATTCCAAGGTTTACACAAGGTCTAAGATCAGTTGAATCCAATTTCGTCGCCCTTTTGTACTCTTCAATTGCTCCATCGAGCAAGCCTTCTCTTTCGTAGGCATGCCCAAGATTATAGTGGGCCAACGAATAGCTTGGATCACGTTCGATTGCCAGCTTGTACTCCGCGATCTCATGCTTGATCAAACCCTTGCGCCCATATATACTACCTAAATTGATGTGAGCTGCCAAGTTGCTAGGATCTAGTTCTATGGCATGTTGATACTCTGTACTCGCTTCTTCCAACATGCCTTTGTCGTCATAAACATTACCCAAACTAATATGAACTTCAGGTCTGTCTGAGTCCAGTTCTAGTGAGCGTCTAAATTCCACGATCGCTTCATCAAGCAAACCCTTCCAAACATATACGGTGCCAAGAGAGACATGAACGTCCACACTTTCCGGATCCAGTTCCAAGGCTCTCTTAAGATTCGCAACAGATTCGTCCATTAGACCTTTATCTGCATACAGAACTCCGAGATTCTGGTATGCCCTCGCATTTCGCGAATCCAATTTGACCGCACGTTCAAACTCTGTTAGAGCTTGATCTCCCCAACTCTTTTTCTGATATACAATCCCAAGGTTATGGTGAACCTCTGAATAGTCTAAACCTAGGTCTATGGCATGTTTCAGTGCAGCAATTGCTTGATCTATTCTGCCCAACTCAGTATAGGCGCATCCAAGGTAAAAGTAGGTGTCAGCCACATTAGGCCTTAGCTCTATTACCTTTTCGAATTCCATTACTGCCTGGGCAGCCTGACCATCATCAGCCAGAATACGCCCGAGAAAGAAATGGGGACCTGGGATGTTCGGATTCAGTTCTATACTCTTTCTGAGTTGTTTCAGCGCTTCACTCTTCTGCCGCTTGCCGTAGCAGATTGCCCCTAGGGAAGCGTGAGGTTCTGCAAAGTTCGAGTCCAACTCTATGGCCTTTTGGAATGCTGTGGCTGCCAAGTCAGAGTTACCAGTTATCATGTAGGCGTGTCCGAGGTCGAAGTGTGCGTTTACATTGCTCGCCTCTAATTCTATCGTCCGTCGGAGCTCGATTATCGCTTTCTCTGTTGAACCTCTCTCGCCGTATGCAATACCTAATCTGTGATGAGCGAACGCTTTGTCCGGATCCAATCTCGTTGCTTCTTCGTATTCTGTAATTGCCTGATCTGTTGAACTCTTCTTTTCGTAGAGGAATCCGAGGTAGATGTGGGCGTCTGTAATCTTTGGGTCAATCTCTATCGTTTGCTTCAATTCTGCTATCGCGTGATCCAGTTGATTCATAGCAATATATGTAGTTGCTAGGTCAAAGTGAAAATCTGCGAAGTCAGAATCCAGCTTCAATGCCTGTTGGAGCTCTCTAGCTGCCTGCGTCAGCAAACCCTTCCTGTGAAAGGCATTGCCAAGAGAGGCATGAATATGTGGATTGTTTGGGTCCAACTTCAAAGCTTGTTTGTAGGCCGCAATAGCCTCGTCAATTCGTTCCAGATGAAGCAAAGAGAAGCCTTTTTTTGACAAGTCGCCAGCAGAAAGCTGATCTTTTGTCGGGAGTTCGATTATCTCCCCAGAGATACTTTCGAGGAGTGCCTCCATGTCGATTCTTAATTCTTTGAAGGCTTGATATCTTTTGCTTGGTTCCTTTTCGAGACAACGCTTGATTATAGGAAAAAGCCGAGACTCTAGTTTTGGAACTGGTGATTGGCTGTGAAGCTTACGCATTTCTTCCCAGAATCGGATCTTCTCTTCCTCAGAGTCATCTTCCGGCCGTTTCGCAGAGAAAGGTACTCTTCCTGTGGCCATTTGGTAGAGGACCACTCCGAAAGCGTAGATATCGCTCCTTTCGTCACAGCCTGGAGCGTCTGTGAATTGTTCTGGCGGCATATGCGTCGGCGTGCCAAAGCAATTGCCATTTAATGATGACAGCCCGACACGCGATCCACGGTAGAACACCTTGGGACCAATATTTCTGGCCAATCTCCTAAGAACACTAGCCAATCCAAAGTCCGATATTCTTGCGGTGTTGCCCCAAAGATCAGGGTTGATCATTATGTTGGATGGCTTGATGTCCCGATGACAGCGTAAGCCTCGTGAGTAGGCATATTCCATGCCGTGGCAGAACTGTATAGCCCAACGTAAGGCCTGCGCCAGATTCACAGACCCTTCGTCTAGGTAGTCCTGCAAGGTAATGAACCCTCTAATGTTTGATGGAGCTAACTGCATCAAAATGTAGAGTCGTCCATCCACCTCGTCAACTCCTATTGCCTCCATAAGACAGGAATGATGCCCTAGATCCACCCAAAGAGTGGCTTCTTTGCGGAACATTTCCTTCATTTCAGCATCTTGTGAGTATTCATCTTTGAAGGTCTTCAGGGCAACGATATTACCCTGTGCCCTCACGTTGTCTAGATGGCTGCGGGAGGCTCCCTGGAGAAGACGAGCCAGATACACAACTCCAAATCCCCCCTCCCCCAAGATTCCAACAAGCTCGTACCTATCGCCTATGCGCCTAGGAGGAACAAAGAGCGAGAAACCTTTATTTCGAGTTCGAGGCGGCACATCAGAAGTCTTCCAGCTCCGCATTAGAAGCCCCGGAATTGAAAACTCCTCAGAACTGCTCATGGACACCATTGCTAGTAAGATCACTCAGTTATATTTGTGCTACTAAAGAGCATGGCTTTTTCTCTCCCTCACACTGTCGCAGTTCTTAGGTGCGTGAAGTTCTTACGTGAAAACTCTACTGGTCGGACAAAACAAGAGCCCCAATTCTTGCTAGCAACTTTTTAATATGCAATCGTACATTCTACGATGTGTTGACCGTGTGGTCGAGGGGGAAACATAATTGGCTGGGGCAAAGGGTAAGGAAACCATTATCATAAAACGGAAAAACGCTCCAGACACTACAGTTGACCTTGCCAAGTATCTTAGTATACTCAGAAGCCCCGTAAGATTGAAAATACTCGAACTGATAGAGCCAGAACCATTGGAAGCAGAAGCCATTGCTAGTTCTCTGTGCGAAAAATATGGTATAACGACTACTCGTGAAAATACGATGAATCATGTCCGCAAACTCTTGATGGTTGGCATGCTCATGAAACAAACGGGGCAAAGGGACGACCGACCTGTAGCGAAGTATGCACTGGTTCCTGGAAGCATAGAAATCGCCATAAGAACTCTCAGCAAGGTTATGAAGCTTGATTTGAAGCTGGAACTCAGCAATATGGTGGCTGAAGTTCGGGAAGGAATTTCGGAAAAACTTTCCGAAAGCTTTGCCTTTGTGAGGGTCTTGGGCGGAGTAGATGACGGACGGAAATTTCTGCTGAGAGAAGACGAGGCAAGAATAGGCAGGACCGATCCTGAAAACAAGGAGAAGTATGACCCTCAAAACGATGTGGTACTCTCAGACGAATACAGAGCGGTAAGTCGAGTCTGGAAGCCACATGCCAAACTAATCCTCGAGGATGGTCATTGGTCCATTGAACACTGCGAAGGAGTAAACGAAACACACCTATGGGACAAAAAGCTAGACAAGTACAAAAAGGAGAGATTGAGAGATGGCGACATGGTTAGCCTAGCTGAAGGAGGTAAGGGTGTTCGCCTTGTCTTCTTACTTCCAAAGTCAAAAGGCATGGTTGAGTACCAAGACAGAATCGATGAGTATCGAGCACTCTTGAATAGGGAAGCTGAAGAGCCGGAGTTTCAGGCCTTTTTCGAAAGAAACCCGGTTTTCCTCAACCCACATGTCGCACAGGTCTTTCCCAAGAAGCCATTAGGAGGAGAGAAGATACCCGATTTCGTTCTCGCTCTCAATGACAAGCACTATATCTTAGTGGAAATTGAGAAGCCGAGCGTTAGGTTATATAACAAGATGGGCGATCCGACAGCCGAGCTCACACACGCAGAGGAGCAGGTAAGAGGATACTTGAGGTGGGCACTCGAAGACAAGGAGTATCTTAGGAAACGCGGTCTTGAGGATTTGACCGCACACAACACAACAGGATTGCTCGTAGTAGGGTCAGACTTAACAAAGGAAGAACGACAGAAGCTAGATACACACGATAATGCGGTGAGGGGAATGTTCACAATCAAGACGTTTTCAGATGTGCTCGTTGAAAATGAAGGAATTCTAAAAAACGTAAGAGGAAAATCAGGAATTTCACAGTTACGTGTGTGAAACTTTTGAAAGACCCGTATGAAACAAAGCCTCTTTAGGAAGGAAAAAACATGAGCAGTCCCAGCATTCCGTATAAGAAGGGCGATTTCATCGGGCAGAAGTATCAAGTCTACGGAGTCTTAGGGCATGGCGGCTTCGGAGTGGTCTATCTGGCCTACTCACATGACATGCACAGCAAAGGTGTTTATGCCCTGAAAACCTTCAGAGACGAATACCTCAGAGACACAGAGACAAGACAAATGTTCCACAAGGAAGCTGATATCTGGGTGGATCTAGAGCGCCACCCCTATCTTGTACGAGCATACTTTTTGGATGAAGTTGCCGGACGGCTTTACGTTGCCATGGAATACATAGCTCCAAACAAACAGGGATTGAACTCTCTGGAAGACTACCTGGAACGCCGGCCGCCAGACTTAGCCCAAGGCCTCCGCTGGGCCATACAGTTCTGCCACGGCATGGAATACGCATACTCAAAGGGCGTGCGCTGCCACCGGGACATTAAACCCGCCAACATAATGATCAGCACGGACAAAACCGTGAAAATCTCAGACTTCGGCCTAGCAGGGATCCTCAACTTATCAAAGATGGAGTCCAAGCTGAACGTGGAGGAGGGCAAAGTCGGGCTGTCGATTTTGGAAGGGAGGGGCTTTGGCACGCCGACCCACATGCCGCCTGAACAATTCACCAACGCCGCAAGCTGTGACGAGAGAAGCGACATCTACGCCTTCGGAATAGTCCTCTACCAAATGGCAACAGGCGGAACGCTTCCGTTCCTTGCACCCCTACCCAGAGACGACTCAGAAGAGGAAATGAGACGATTTTGCAAGGCAATGTATAGGCTTCATAGCGAAGCTCCTGTCCCCAAGGTTGCTTCGCCTCTTTTCACTGTTATTCAGCGGTGTCTAGAGAAGGAACAGGGCATGAGATATCAAACCTTCAAGCAACTAAGAGCTGACTTGGAACCACTGCTCAAAAATCAAACTGGAGAAACAGTCAAGCTCCCGGAACCGAAAGAAATCGAAGCATGGGAATTGAGTAACAAAGGAGCCAGCCTCAATATCTTAGGACGTTTTGCTGATGCAATTGAATGTTCTGATAGGGCTGCTAAGATCAACCCACAACTCGCCCAAGCATGGAACAACAAAGGAAATAGCCTCCATTCTCTGGGGCGTTTTGTCGACGCAATAAGATGCTTCGACAAGGCTATCGAAATCGATCCATCGGACGGATGCGTTTGGAGCAATGAAGGGAAAAGCTTCGCCGGTTTGGGTCGTTTTGTCGAGGCAATAACATGCTACGATAAGGCCGTCAAAATCAATCCACTACTCGCAGGAGCTTGGACCAACAAAGGAGCCAGCCTCGACCATTTGGGTCGTTTTGTCTAGGCAATAACATGCTACGATAGGGCTGTTGAAATCGACCCACAACTCGGCGAAGCTTGGTACAACAAAGGAAATATCCTCGACAGTCTGGGTCGTTTTGCCGAGGCAATAACATCCTACGGCAAGGCCATCGAAATCAACCCTCAGTACGCAAAGGCTTGGACCAACAAAGGAGCCAGCCTCGCTCGCTTGGGTCGTTTTGTCGAAGCAATGGGATATTTCGATAGGGCTGTTGAAATCAACCCGCAACTTGCAGAGGCTTGGAACGACAAAGGAAGTTGCCTTGCTCGTTTGGGTCGTTTTGATGAGGCATTAAGATGTTTTGACAGGGCTGTTGAAATCAACCCGCAGAACCCAGAGATTTGGTTCAACAAGGCGTTGGGTGAGGATAGACTTACCCGTAATCAGGATGCTGTTAGATCTTATTGGAAGTTCATTGGGCTGGCGTCTGCCCAGTATGCGAGGCAAGTTGACTATGCCCTGCAAAGAATACGTGAATTGGAGAAAAGGTGAAAATCGCTGGCTTGCCTGGAAAGCGTTGACAAGAGCATCCTTTGAGTGAGTGGACTTGAACCCATTCAGGTTCAAATCCCGGCGGACCCGCTCCATGAGTTTTTCGGCAATCGTTGCTGGTGCAATTAGTTAACCCCCGATATCGCGGGTCAGATTCCGCGCGCCAGTTTGTTGCTAAATTATGAAAGTTGACATGTTGCTGTTTAAGCTTGTTTGAGCTTGGATATTTAGGGTGAAGGATGGACAAACCTGAAAGTTCATGCGCGTGCGCGCATAGATA
>JALHSQ010000148.1 GCA_022865885.1 Candidatus Bathyarchaeota archaeon
CGAGCCGCGCAGGCAGTGGGGGAGGCTACCGGCGTGCCGGTATGCATCGACTCTTCCAACCCGGCGGCGCTGGCCGCGGCTCTCAAGGTAATGTCGGGGGACATCATGGTCAACTCGGTAACCGGCGACAAAGATTTCCAGGAGGAGCTCCTTCCAGCATTGGCGGAAAGCGGCGCCGTCCTCATCGGCATAACCAAGGACCGATCCGGGATACCGGCAACCGTTAATGAGCGCATGGGTTTGGCCACGAGCATTATAGATAATGCGAATTTCCACGGTATCGACAGGGGCAGAATACTTATAGACTTTCTCACTATACCGGTCTCGACCGAGGCCGAGTCGGCTAATATCACGCTCGAGTGCATCCGGAGGGCGACTTCAGAGCTGGGAGTCGGCACCGTGCTCGGCGCCTCCAACATCAGCTTCGGGATGCCGGAGCGCCATATCATCAATGCTTCCTTCCTCTCGATGGCAGTAAGGGAAGGGCTCTCCGCCGCCATCGTGAACCCCGGCGACGCGAGCGTGGTGCGGGCCATCAAGGCCGCCGACATGCTGGTTGCTCGTGACCCGCTGGGCCGCGCCTTCCTTAAGGACTTCCGAAGGCGTAAGAAGGAGGCGGGCGCCGGTTGACGGGCATGAGGGCCACCGTAACCTTCCAGCCCCAGAGATTATTAGCGGAGGTCTCACTCGACACGAGCCTGCTCGAGGCCGCTCGCCAGGCCGGGATTCCGCTCGAGAGCCGGTGCGGCGCCAAAGGCAAATGCGGCATGTGTAGGGTTGTACTGCAAGATGGCAGCCTGACAGAGCCGACAGAGCCCGAGAGGAAACTTCTGTCTGCGGCGGAGCTCAAGAACGGCTTCCGGCTGGCGTGCGAGGCAAGGGTTGCCGGCAGCGGCGAAGTCGCATTGTACGTCCCGCCTATCTCCCTGGTCCAGGAGCAGAAATACGAACTCGAGGGCATTTCCCGCATTAAGAGCGCCCTCGACCCGCCGTTGCGGACTATCAGGGTCGAGCTCGTTCGAGCGCTCCCCGGGGAGGAGAGTACGGTCCTCACGCAGCTTGAACGCCTCCTCCGGGACGCTCACGGGATATCGATGAAGACCTCCGCGCCCGATGCGTTGGGGAAGTTGAGGGAAGCGATCGAGCAGGGCCGCGACAGCGTAAGCATCGTGGTCAGGGATGGCGGACTCATCGACGTCAGGCAGTCGGACGCGGAATCGCCACGTGGACTCGCGGTGGACCTAGGGACCAGCAAGGTCGCTATGTTCCTGGTGGATTTCGACACGGGAGAGACCGAGGAAAGCCTCGGGTTCATGAACCCTCAGGTTCCCTTCGGGGAGGATGTGATTTCGAGAATACAATACGCGGGCGGCGGAACTGCGGAAGCTTCTCGGCTGCGGGAATTGGTCATCGACGGGATAAACGACCGGCTCGAAGAGATGCTTTCAGCGCGCGGCCTTTCGCCCTCCGGCGTTGCGGAGATGACGGTGGTCGGAAACACCGCAATGCACCATCTGTTTCTGGGCCTGCCCGTGAAGCAACTCGGGACCAGCCCATTCGAGCCTGCAAGCATAGATGTGATAGAGAGGGATGCTCGAGACCTGGGTGTCAAGATGCTTCCCGCGGGGACGGTCTATATGCCCCCGGTGATCGCGGGCTTCGTCGGGTCCGACAACCTTGCGGCCATCATAGCTACGAGGTTGCACAGAGAGGAAGGCCCATGCATGCTGGTGGACCTCGGTACGAACACGGAGGTAGCGCTGGGGATAGACAATCGTATCGTGTGCTGCTCGTGCGCTTCGGGCCCCGCGTTCGAGGGGGGGGCTGTCCGGCACGGCATGCGTGCTTCGGCCGGCGCCATTGAGAAGGTGGAAGTTGAGATGGACGGAAGTCTAACGGTATCCACGGTCGAGGACGCCGAGCCGCTCGGTATCTGCGGCTCTGGAATCCTCGACGCGATTTCCGCCCTGATAGACACAGGGGCGCTGGACGAGAGAGGCAGGCTCGTGTCCGGTAATCCGCGGGTTGTCGATGATGAAGGCGAGCGCGCCTACAGGCTTGAGCCGTCCTCAGTCATAAAGGGCGGGTGGATAACCGTAACACAGGGTGACATAAGGGAGATCCAGAAGGCAAAGGGCGCCGTCCGCGCGGGGATAGAGATGATCCTCGAGCACGTGTCTATCTCATACAACGACATCAAGAAGGTCATCCTAGCGGGTGCTTTTGGGACCTACATAAACCCGGCGAGCGCCCTGTTTACCGCGATGCTGCCGCCTATCCCAATCGACCGCATTGTCCAGGTCGGTAACGCCGCCGGAGTGGGCGCGCGTGAGTTACTCTGCTCTGTGAAGCAGCGGAAAGAAGCCGAGGACCTCGCAAAGAGTATCGAGCATCTCGAGCTGGTCGGCTACCCGAATGCACA
Source organism: Candidatus Bathyarchaeota archaeon (assembly GCA_022865885.1). Taxonomy (GTDB): domain Archaea; phylum Thermoproteota; class Bathyarchaeia; order Bathyarchaeales; family Bathycorpusculaceae; genus DRUK01. The sequence goes on from JALHSQ010000148.1 coordinate 2,423, forward strand.
CCTTTTCTTCGCGTCTTCGATGATGCTCTCTGAAGAGAGCGTTAATGATTACATGCGCAAGTGGCATGGAATAACGTAAAACCGTGTGGGCCGGAGCAGACAGGTTGAGGAACCAGGTCAGGGGGCATGCATGGAAGAAGAGTTGATGGATGCTATCGTCAACATGGAGGAAGAGGACGCACTCCTTGTTGCCCGGAATATGCTCGACGGGGGAACGGACCCCATGAGAATCATGGAGGTCTGCAGACGGGCTATGGAGGTCGTGGGTGAGCGTTTCGAGGAAGGCGAATATTTTGTCCCCGAGCTGATAATGTCGGGGGAGGTCCTGCGGCAAATCGCCGATGTTATAAGGCCGGAGATGGGTGAGGCCTCCCAGGAAAAGCGGCTTGGCAAGGTGGTCATAGGGACCGTAGCTGGCGACATCCACGACCTAGGCAAGAACATCGTCACTTTC
>JALHSQ010000149.1 GCA_022865885.1 Candidatus Bathyarchaeota archaeon
CAGCACATCCTGAAAACCGTATTTGAAAAGAACCGCAATTATCTGCCGGTATCTTTTTATGTTTTTATACTGCTGGCCAAATCCGGATATTTTCATAAATCAAATCCTCAACATTTAAAACAAGATTGAAAAATATATTAGTTAATTTAAAGGTTCAAGTCAACTGGAAAAAGTGCTTGACAAACCATAACTATCTGATTACTTAAGTATGAATCTTAAATTATATTTTTTAAAACCACTCAAGGAAGGAATCATGCGACGGGTGGCACCCTCAAACTCGTTTGAGGGTGGGATTTTGAATGTAGTGGAAGACTTCAGCCTTCCATTGGACTTTAATAAGAAAAATGCAGGTCGAAGACCTCCGCTATGAGATTCGCTATGTCGGGTGGCTCGCGCAACCCGACCTACTTTCTACTTCAAATTTATCGTCCGGAATTGGCTCCTATCTACCAAGAAAGTACAGAAGTACTTGTCACAACTTCTCACAGGATAGAACAAGCTGCCTGGCATACCGAAATGCCGCTGTTTTGACCCAGTTAGGCGTCACGCTAATCAACCATGTGAGTAGGAGCGCAAGACATATCAACGTTCCAAAGATGGTTTGCAGGCTTACAGCCTCAGGAAGGTTCCAATTTTTAGGAAACATAGGGCTTGCGACTCTAAATGCGCAGCCAAGAAGACCCAGTGAGGCAAGAGTTGCGCCGTATGGTTTTAATGACCACAGGTTTCGTCGAAATCCGTAGCTAACCAGTTCATCAAACAGCAAGTTGAATCGTTCCTTGTCTCTCGTCGCTTCTCTGAGGTAATCTGAACAGCTTTCGTAGACTTGGTTTGACTTAGACCAGTCCTTCGTCTCGTCTTCCCCGCTCTCTGGCAAATCAAGATTTGGACGCAATTGCCTTAGACGGCTATGACAATCAGCCAATGTAATGGAGTTGAGAGACGTGTAAGAGTGCGACAGCATTAGAGTGGTTGGAGTTCCACCCCACTTTTCGAACAGGCTCCCCTCTCTTGCCTTACCTGCATCTCTTACGAACTGAGATACTAACGCAGTTAATAGTAGCCAACTCAGAGCTCCGGTGGCTAATCCTAAACCTTGGTAGTGTCCAGGAAACCAAACAACAATTATCAAAGCTATCGGAAAAACAACGAGCAAAGCCGGAAATACCCTCGCCTGTCGGGTATACCAATCACCAAGTTCCTGCAGTAGCTTTAAGTCCATTAAGACTATACCTTAGATACTAAGCCATGTTATTTACAAAGATTGCTGCCTCGGCCTGATCGCCCATTATAATCATTAATGGTGGATAGCCATGTGGTGCCAGCCCCTCTTCGATCCATGCAAAAACCTTGCTGTCATCGCTGCTTGGGGAACAGGCGCCCGGATGGGAGTGCCACTCACCGACATACTTCAGATTTCCTCCGCTTCTTTTACTGATTCCCTGAAGCTCCTGCCGTAGCCCTGCATTTCCGCGGATAAAAGCGTACGGATATTCCACGCTGTCCGGAGGGGCTAAGATCGTATCCACGACATAGATGATCTTCCTTTGCATATCATACGAGCCAATTAGTACTCCGCCTGTTTCATTTGGCAATTTCACGGATCTTAGTCTGCGAATCTTTTCAGACAGCCATCGGTCGTAGCATACTGTCCAACCGTTATCTGATAATTCGATTACATCTGTTACTTCGAACTCGTAATGAGTCACACTACGTATTTCTCGATCTGCCCTCCACAGCCACAGCCTTGGACTTTTTGATGACAGAACGTCCCTAATCGTACCAGCACCCACTGCGGCGTGCAGAGCCACAAGGTCCTGACGAATCGTCACGGTAATATCTCGACATGACCCTCCATAACGTATTCTACCCACCTCGTCAGCAAAGTGATCTGCAAATGCAGGATCAGTTGCAATGTTTCTGTAATACACCATCTCAAGATAATCTAGCTTTATGTGTCGATCAAGATCTTCTATTAGCAAAACGCAGTCCTTAGCCGTTGGACTTAAGAACAGGGAACACCGTCTGGCATCAGAGATAACATCTCGTGCAAGCATTCTTGAAACTGGAACGCACACAGCCATATCTAGGATAACATTAGCGTTTTTTAAAACGCTTTCAATCTTGTTCGACATTTCCCCGGGTTCCAGTATATTTGCTACAATGGGTTCCACGTCACATTCTTCTCCAAATATATTTTGCGCTTCGAGCTTCATGCCAAATGCTTTAGAGTACCCTACATAATCCGTTAAGGCGTGTCTCGCTAGATTATGTGGAAGCATCAGGTCGTTGTCTACGAAATGCCATTTCCTGAAGCCCATGCGAAACAAGTTCATGATAACCTGAGAACCCAGCGCACCTATACCAACGGCAACAACATCCTTTTCGTCATCTGCGGCAAGACCGTTGCAGCGAATTGCCTGTTCCCGTGAAAAAGCTGGCGTAGGATTCAGATGAATGATTGCAATGTTCTCGCCTGTCTTCGTCAGGTCAGGCTTCAATAACTTACCAGCAGTGCCTTGGTGAACCTGCCATATCCCAATATCCTCTCCTATCTTTCCTATGTCAAATGCCGAGCAGAATGCCCAGTATTCGACCTCTTCTATGACTCCGTTCTCGTTTCTCGTTTTTGGGAGCCCGATTATCAATAGAAGCCTTGTATGGAGGAGATTTAGGTGATTATCAAACGGCCAAGCACCTAACCTGTCTCTAATAATTCCCGTCAAGTCAGTACCTGCGTTACTAAGTAGATTGTGAAGCTGCGAGAGGTACGCTGGTCGCCTATGAATGGTTCCGTGTGTCTGTGGCTGTGTCTCAATATACAGGCCTGCAAACGGAATTCCCGACTCCAGCTTACCCTTGGGTCCCATCCGAGTGCAGAATAGTGTGAGTCTACCAGAGGGGTCTTCGACTTTCCTTATGATGAGTGGTTCTTTGACGCTGTCATCTTTCATCAGGTTTGCAGGGATGATAAGGTGTACGTCCGACTCAAATAGAAGAGGCTCAAGACGCTGATCTCCCCTATGGAGCTCGGACATAGCTGACAAAGCAAGCCACCGCGTCGGATTCTCTCAAGAAAAAGCATTCCAGTCCACTGCAATTTGATTTCAGGCCAAGGTTCTTGGTATAGGCATAGGCTACGGGGAAACTCTTCATCTCGCAGATTCAGGTGAGAAACAGCAGGGAAGTCGTCCCGGAGGGAGACAACCTCTGGATATGTTTTGTCTTTTTCAGAGAATCCTATCCCAATCGGTTCTCTTGGTCTGATATCGTGCTTCGGATACTGGCCAACCTCGACTTCAACACTCACGATGATGAACTCCTCGAGACCGTTATCTTCTCGACGCCTAGCCTCCACCAACTCTGCATACGGAGAGTGGTGTAGTGCCTCTATGAAGCTCTTGGCCCTTTTGATTGAAATCAAGGATGAGTCTATTGGTTGTCCTTGCCTTTCAATGTAATCTTTTATCATAGACCGCACCTGCCCGCGGAGAGGATTGTCCTCCTAATACTGCAGCAACACTGGCAAGTTTCTTTTCCACTTTTGCACCGTCTTCACCAATCAGAATAACCAAAGGTTCAGGGTTACTTTGCTTAAGATGTTCCATTGTAACCTTGAATGTCCCATCTAGGTTACTTGCAACCTCGTTATAGTAGTTGGCAGCTTGTCGATGTGGAGGCTGCTCGTCGTCATCGTTTGTGGGAATTGGCTTGCTCGTGGACACCAAAATTGCTTTTTTTCTACCTTGCTCGAAAAGCCAGGCTACCTCACCGATCGGTTCCGTTTTATCTTTCCCTTTTTCCTCCGCTAATGCGTCATAGCTGCAATGGTGCGATATCTTGAAAATATCCCAGCACAGCCTTGCTTCATTCTTGTGCTTCCTTGTAATGCCCACAATCTTGCTCCATTCTGCATATTCTACGTCCGATCCCATAATGGCCCTGGTATCCTGTTTTTTGACGACGAATGTAAGTTGAACGACTAGAGAGTTTGTGTTACGGTCCTCAAATTTGACTTCACCTCTAATTGCAAATGGTGAATGGGCGAAGATTTCTAACTCATCTTCTTCCACTGAAAAGCCTGGTACTATCTGCCCGGCGTCAACAATCAAGTTTTTTCGAGCATCAACAGATAGACCGTTTTCCTCCAACCATCCCTTCAGACTATCAGGTCGGGCAAAAACTCGAATACCATAGCCCTTCTTGAGCCTGTGTCTTGCTTCTGCTCTCAAAATACTAGCTTCTCCTGTTAAACCAGCCTCGGTAACGAACGCTGCGGGCACCCAAAGCTCCTTTATTTTCACCCTATTGTTATCTTGGTACTTTTCCGCGTGGTCGAGATAGAAAAAATCGGTCGCTCCATGTATGTGGTCGTCATCAGCATGGGTTAATGCAACCACATCGAATATTTTGTCCTTCTTTTCCTCGAAGTCCAACATGAGTTCGGCAACCAAGTCGGCACGTAAATCTTTGTCGTCTTTTTCATCACGAAGGTTTGCGTAGTCGAATAATAATCGCTTTCCGTTCGCCAAGTTGACAAGGCTACAGTCCGCATTTCCTAGCGGATAAGATGTCATTTTATGCATAAGACTCTCCTTTTGTTACTGGACATGAACCCCTTATGTGAGGTCTTGACTATTCACTTATTTGCCACTTATAATTTATAATTATATAACAAAAGTTACATCTTGGCAAGAAAAAAAGTAACCCAGATCAGTTGAAATCTCCAGTGCTTCAGCGACCTTGCAACCCGTAACGTCCGACCTTTGTATCGAACACTGCCTCCTCTTCAAAAAAATGGAGGTCTAAAGACCTCCGCTACAAAACTACAATTGCAATGCGGACATGAAACGATCGCGCTACGAGACTTCCTTTTATTTGTATATCCTCTCCAGTACCTTTTTCAAAGACTCATTCAGCCGGCTGGATTTATCGAACAGGGCTCTCATTCGCACGTACTTTTCCTTGAGCCTTTCCATCTGCTCCAGGGATTCGAAATCGTTGCTTTTCTTCA
>JALHSQ010000150.1 GCA_022865885.1 Candidatus Bathyarchaeota archaeon
CTTGTAGACTTTCTCCTCCATCTCTTTCCCTACAAAGCCTTGAATAAGCAATGGTTCCTCTATGATGCTTCTAATGAGCATTCTCGGGTTTATCGATTCATAAGGATCTTGAAATACTATCTGCATCCTGCGCCTATATTTTTTGAAATCTCTCCCCTTGAGGGGCGTCACATCCTTACCATCAAAGACAATCTTACCACCGGTCGGTTCGGTAAGCTTCAACAAAACTCTCCCAGTCGTGGTCTTGCCACTACCACTTTCCCCTGCCAGACCAAAGATCTCCCCCTTCTTAACTGAAAAGCTTATCCCATCAACAGCATGAACAAACAGCGGCTCTCTTGAGATTATGCTTCGGAAGAATCCCATTTTAATTGGGAAGTACTTCTTGAGATCCACGACTTCAAGCAAAGCGTCACTCATCATAAATCCCCTACCATCTCTCTCCCTTGTTCTTGGCCTCCACCATAAAACAAGCGACGAAATGCTTTTTATCCAATTCTGCTACTTTCGGCACTTCTCGCCGACAAATGTCCTTCGCATGTTCACAGCGGGGATGAAAAACACATCCTGACGGAGGCCTGAGAAGATCAGGCGGAGAGCCAGGGATTGAAACCATCCGCATACGATTCTTGGCGCGAATGTCTGGAAACGCGCCCACTAATCCTTGGGTGTAAGGATGAAGCGGATGCTTGAAAAGCTGCACCACATCGGCGTATTCCATGATCCTTCCTCCATACATGACTGCCACTCTCTCGCATATCTCAGCCACTATCGAAAGGTCATGAGTGATCAGAATCATTCCCAAGCCTAGCCTTTCTTTTAGTTCCTTCATAAGCTTCAAAACTTGTGCTGCTACTATGACGTCCAATGCTGTAGCGGGCTCATCAGCTATTAGAAGCGAAGGGTTAGAAGCTAAGGCCATGGCGATCATGGCACGCTGTCTCATTCCTCCGCTGAACTCGTGGGGGTAGTTGTCAAGACGAGAGGGATCCACTCCAACAAGCTCAAGCAATTTCCGCGTTCTTTCAAGTGCCTCCTGCTTGCTAACGTTCTTTTCATGAGTCACTATAGCCTCACAGATTTGGTCACTGATCTTGTAAACAGGGTTTAGAGCATTCATTGCCCCTTGAAACACAAGTGAGATTTCCTTCCATCTTATGTCCTCTCGCAGTGTTTCATCGTCCAGACCAACGATATCCGTGCCCTTGAAAAGAATATTCCCGCTGACAATCTTTCCTCCTTGCGGAAGAATTCTCATGACAGCAAGGGCAGTAGTAGTTTTCCCGCATCCAGACTCGCCCACCAAGCCCGTTGCTTGGCCTTTTTCAACCTCAAAGCTCACACCATCGACAGCTTTGACGTATCCACTCAGAGTCTTGTAGTATGTTTTGAGGTCAACTACTTCAAGCAATGGCATGTATAAACAATCCCGTCAAATCATCTTTACTGTGCGAATACTTTGATCTAGGAAAGCAGTGCCAGACGATATTTAACCTTTTGTATTGGCAGGCCTAGCAAAAACCTTTTCTGAAGCCGAATCATAACAAGTGGTGATTCATTTGAAGTATCAATGGGCCAACAGGAGGATTGACTCTGAGAAGGCAGCGGTGGCCATTGAGGATTTCCTTAAGCAACATCACTTTTCGATAACAGCCAGTTCTGATGGTTGCCAGACTGTTTGGACAGCATTGCACGTGAATAGCAACCACGTCGTGCGCAGACTTGTGATAAGCATCATGCAAGACTCCTGTGGTTTTACGGTAGAATTGCGCGCCGGCTCGCGTCTCGACCCATTGCTTAAAAACAGCTTCATTCTTCAGCTCCTAGGAGCAGGGGGAATAATGAGAAGCGCTTATGAAACTCAAGATTACTATAGAAGAATGGAAGACGAATTCTGGGAAATGCTTGAGAAAGCGATTCAATAGGAAGTAAATAGTGGATTCGCTATTTTCTGATACGCAGCTTGGGGTTCAATATTTCGTCAAGAGCGTACCCAAGTAGTATGAATGACACGGCAATGAAGGCGATACAGATACCTGGAGGAACGATCCACCACCAATTCTTCGTTGCCCCGGCTGCGAAGCACTCGTGAAGCATTCTCCCCCACGACATACGACTTGGATCGTAGAATCCTAGCCATGCGAGCGCAGCCTCCGCAGTTATAGCTCCTGGGACGGCGGTTGCAAGCGAGATATAGACTAAAGACATCACGCTTGGCAGTATGTGTCTTAGCAGTATGTGTCCCGTTCCTGCTCCCGCTGCTTTCGCTGCCTCAACAAAGCTTCTCTCCCTCAAAGACAATACTTGGGACCTAACGACCCTGGCAAAACCATTCCAACCTAGGATTCCCAAGAGGAATACTAGGTTCTCAATCCTCGCACCTATCACCGCAACTAGAACAATCAGAAGAGGCAATCCGGGCAGTACGAGTAGTAGGTCATTGAAACGCATCAATAGCTGGTCAGCAGCGCCGCCGACGTAACCAGCAACCAGTCCCACGACTAGACCGATACTCACCGATATGAACGCAACTAGCAACCCTATGTAGAGAGATATTCTTGCTCCCCACACGAGCTGTGCGAACAAGTCTCTACCCTCCTGGTCTGCTCCAAGAATCCCGTAGGCGGTTCCCATCAACTTCAAATCAACATCGTCAAGATTCACTGTCGCCGAGACTGCGTCGTTCGAAAACTCAGGGATGATGTCTAGAAATGTTATTTCAAATCCAATAACGTATCTTCCAGGGCACAAATCAAACAGTTGATTAATCTTCACGGAGTCTTCGTCATTGATAAGGGAGGTTCTACTGGCACGACTCTCCTTACTGACCAGCCAACCACCAAGATCCTTAGACCCTGAAAGCGCATCAATAATATAGACACCGCCTGGATTCCCTAGGTCTCCGTATGCATCAACATAGAATCCTGATGGAGGAGCGGATCGGTAAAGGACATACGGAGGCGGATAGATCCCTGACGCATCAGTCATCGAGGAATTAGCGGGAATGATAAACATTTTGAATGAGATGGGAACCTTTAACACACTGCCAGCGCCTCCATCAATCCACACGTACTCTCGGCCAGCCAACCGGTTATACTTCATGTTCTTTGCCTCAATTGTCTTCCCGTAAGGAAGATTGTAAAGACCTTGCTCTAGGGAATAAATACCTAGGGTGCAGTTAGGCGGCGTATTGATCTTCAACTCAAAAAGCCTAGGCTCTGTGACAGCCGCTTTCACAAGTACATAAAATCTTTTCCTTATTGTGACATTACTATAAAGAACCATTTTCTGATTTACTACTTGTTCACTGGTAATGTGCTCTTGTATGAGTCGGCGGTCAAGATCTACATAACCATCGCCAACATTAGAGACCCTGCAAATCTGCTGGCTACCATTACCTCCAACAACCAAGTAGTCTCCTGGATATATCCCGTCAACCGAACTCAAATACACTCGCGCGTCATCGATTGCTGTGGATCTTGCTAGTGTTGTGATTCTGGAAGCCCATGCCTCTTGTCTAAGGATATCAGGCGTGTTACCGATGGTAGTGAGATCAGGATCGCATATTCGCGTATCATTCGCAAAGCAATAGTATTGAACCAAGTCGCCACTGTCATCATAGATTGGAGGGTTTGCAGAGGTTTGGATTTCTCCATAGGTCTTGTTGGTCAAGCTACCTTCACTCACTATCCACGAAATCGTATCCCAGTTGTGTCTTGACGTTGCTGTGCCATTTAGCCAATTCCACCAATTCTTCGGATTTGAAGAGCTTGCGTCAACCAGCCAGTCTCGAACTGTAATGTTTGAGGCAGCGACAAACAAGCCCGTCGTATTATCTGCGCCTAGAGAGATATCGCCTACAACTGGTTTGTAAGAGCCCTTACTGAATGGGGCTGAGAGCATTATGACAAACCATCTTTCAGCAGGAAACGCTTCTGGTATGCTGCTTCCATTGACCAATACATTGATATTGCCCAAGATTCTTTTGGGAGGACCAAGAAACGGGTAGTCGAATTCGTGGAATATGTATGCCGTGGCTTTTCCTGCGGTTCCAGGGGTTAAGCGTTCATAGGTCACTTGCAGAGAGCCTGGCTTCGGAGAAATCTGGAATCCTTCTACGGTGCTTGGATAACCAACGTCTGGATTATAGCTCAACCTAACGGTAGCTGAGGAGACATTGGCTGACGAAGAGAGATTCCATTCTCCACCCTCTGAAATGGGCTTCGGCGAGCTTGGGTCTGCCACTGCATCCAAGTTTTCACTTAGCATTGGATTACCACTTAGCCATGTTGGCACTTCACGCAGAAAAGTTGGTGCTACAGATTTGCCTCCTAAGGCTCCAGTAAAAGACGGATCTTCTCCCAGAGGGGAATAAGGAGTAAAAACGTTCGGGAAAAGAGCCATGAACGCGAAGACGCCTATTATGATCAAGCCCACGATGGACTTCCTATTTCGCAAGAAGAGTTTCATGAAAGCCAGAAAACGAGACAATGCAAACAAGAACTTACTTTGCTTCTTTTGCATCTCAAGTCACCCATATTTAATGCGAGGATCTATTATTCCATAGAGAAGGTCAGATAGCACGTTCGCGATGATAACACACACTGATATTATGTAGAATACCGCCATAAGCACTCCATAATCCCGGACATTGATAGCATTCCATATCCAGCCTCCAAGTCCTGGATAGCTGAACACAGTCTCAGTTATTATCGCTCCAGAAAGTATAAACCCAAAGGTCAGGGCAGCGCTTGTCACTATCGGTAGCGAAGCGTTTCTAAGCGCGTGTCTATAAAGTATGGTCGACTCTTTCAAGCCCTTGGCTCTGGCTGTAAGTATATAGTCTTCTGTTATTGTCTCCAACATCGTTGCCCTCGTAAGAAGCAACCATCCTCCATACGAAAACAGAGTTAACGTTGTTAGAGGGAGAACTAGATGCGAGGCAAATCCTCCAAGAATTTCGACTATGCTCCCCACGTTTAGTGAAAAGGTTGATACTAAGGCAGATGGTTGATAACTCACCGCACTACTGTATGTCTGTGGCCACCCTGTCAAAGCCCAATTGAGCGGGTAGGCATGTGAACCGGGAAGCCAATCGAGCGAACCGTAGAAAATCCACAGCAAGATTAAACCAATCCAAAAAGTCGGCAGTGAGTTGAGGATCAGCGCGATTCCCATATTACTACTATCGAATAATCCGCCTCTACGCTGAATGATAGCAATGC
>JALHSQ010000003.1 GCA_022865885.1 Candidatus Bathyarchaeota archaeon
AGCTTGGACTGTTCTGAATGTCAAGAATGGTCTGGCATGCGGAAGCATCAACGAAAAACACACAAAAAAATAGAGGTTTATGTTGGTCTAGTGGAGACATCTCCACTATGGACGGGGATACCTCACCCCGGCCACTATTTGAGTGATTTCGCCCACTGGCGACGTCGTCTTTCGCAGTCACTTGCGTTTCCTCAGGAATATTAGGTTATCTTTTTGGAGGATGTATTCAAACCCGAGTTCCAGAAGCGTCTTGATTTCTTCGGGTTTTTCGGCGACTTTCACTGTGAATTCATCGTTGGCTCCCGCTTCGAATAGTGTGTGTTCGATGTTAATGTAGATCTCGGTGGAGGACAGTGACCTATGTCCTAGGGAATGCTGCACGTAGCATGACACATAACTACCTTCTCCAAATAATGCTTCTTGGAAGGATTATCTCAGAAAACACAATGAAAACGAGAGTTGGCCTTCTGTGTTCCGAAGGCAAGTTTTATTTATCTAGCTAACCTTGTAGGAATTAAGTAGCTTCCTTAAGACTGCAGCATTGCTTTTGGCGCCCAGTATTCCTTTGATCGCATAAAACCTTTTTGCTTCCTCATCATTAAAGGCAACTGTGACCTTCAAAGCTGGTTTCGTCTTCTTTTTCCGCCCTTTCGAAATAGTTTCGAGAAACTCTCTGGTTTTCTTGTCGAGTTCCTCATCGGTGATTGACAGCTTTGCTGTTTGCGATAGGAACTGATTGTATCTGCTTCTCATCTCTTCCAAAGTTAGCCCAGCCCTCTCGCCTACCTGTTTCATAAGCAACGTTAGATTATCTTCTTCTTCTTTGTCCCTTTTTTTCCTCATGAGTTTCACCCATTATGGAGGAATCTTGCTCTCAAACTCCACAGTAAGTGCCGCATAGTCAGAAACGCCTCGTGAAGAAGAATATTCTGACGCTGGCTTCCTGTGGAAAGGCATCTTGGCTAAATCCTGATCCAAATGCACTTCAGTTCTGAATAAGAAACCTTGTCCCATTTGCGGGTTATTGAGGATTCTGGATTTTATCTCTTCGGGTAGATAGACTCTTGTGGCAGGCGCTCTATTGATGAGAATAGCTCCTCCCGGCCTCAGTTTTTGGTTATGCAGTTTGACATCAGGAAGGATTGAGACTATGAACTGATTTAAGCCTTCATATGCCAGTGGCTCTGGTTCCAACGTGTTGATTACGTATTCGGACGCCCAAAGTGCATTTTTGGTGAAATGTAATAGATTAGGCGGACAGTCAAGAATGATGTAGTCATAATCCTTTTCAACTGAAGTGAGTTCAATTTTGAGCGTATCAGGAAAAATGTTGCTATAGGATCCCCAATATTCATCGATGAGCATGGCAGGCTTCGATGGTACGAAACTCAACGTCTTCAAGTAATCACAACGCCGTATGGCATTCCTCATTTTGGCATCTTTCCGATGGAGAAGAACATCTCCAATGCAAGGGTTCTCTTGTATCTGTGATGGATCCACGAGGCATTCAGTCGCGCTGGCTTGAGGATCCATGTCTATAAGAAGGACTTCTCGTTTTTTCCTTGCCAAAAGCGCACTCATCATTACTGCAGAGGTTGTTTTCCCCGTCCCACCTTTTTGAATTGCAAAGCTAACTATGGTCATTCTTCAAACCACAATATCTGTATTTGCTCAGATTATGTCATCGGTATAACCTTATAACTATAGAGTTAATAAATCGTATCGAACATGAGCTGGTTGGCATGAAAATAAAGAAACTGAAGGTCCAAAATTTCAAGAGTCTTTGTCAATTTGACATGCGGCTGAAAGACTTCAATGTCTTGATAGGGCGTAACAATAGTGGAAAAAGCAACATCCTTGATTGTTTATCCTTCATTTCTGAAGTTACGGAAAATCCTATAGATCGAGTACAGGCGGCAAGAGGCGGCTATGACCATGTTGTATACGGCGGCAATATTAAAGAGGCTGTTCAGATTGAGGTCTCTTTAGACGCAAAACCAAAGGAAATCAAATACTCGATTTTTTTTGACAATTCCAAGATAATTCTGGAACAAGCACGAGATGTGTCTTCAGGTCTGGTTTTTCTTGATCGCACAGCAGATGGAACGACAACTTTGTGTAACTCCAAAGGAGAGCGGACAGGACACTTTGGGTCGGGTCCAACAACGTCAGTACTCATGCAGATTGCTCTAGATCCGCAACTCAGACAAAGCAATCCAGTTCTAGTTGAGCTATTGGATTCAGTCAGAGAATGGAGATTCTATAGACTTAATCCTTCAAATCTGCGAACTAGTCTGGATCCTAGAAAACAATATGACATAGGAAAAGATGGCAAATTTATGCCCTTGGTTCTTCATACATTGCTTTCGTCAAATCTTCCAATTTTCAAAGAGATAGAGAGAACGTTGAAGGCTGCTGTTCCGGAAATTGAAGAACTCCAGTCACCTTTGGAGGCAGATGGAACGACGCATGCGGCGATCAGAGAGGAGTCGTTTGAGAAGCCTTTTGACCACCATCAGATTTCAGACGGGACTTTAAGCATTCTTGCGAATCTGCTAATAGCGTTTACACCGTCAAAAGCGGAGCTCATCGGCGTCGAAGAACCCGAGGACTATGTTCATCCTAAACTACTGAAGTTTCTCGTGGACGTGTTCAAGGCATCTGGAACTCAAGTTCTCATGGTTTCTCACTCGCCATATTTGCTTGACGTCGTCGAACCGGAGAACATCCTCTTGATTAGGAAAACCCATGGAAAGACAACCTGCAAGAGACCGAAAGCAAAGGAACTTCGGAAATTCATTAAAGAACTCAGTCTGGGCGAGCTTTGGGTTTCTGGTGAACTCGAGAATGCCTAGCAGACTGGGTTGTATCGTGGAGGGCCCAGAGGACAAAGATGTGCTCGCTCGAATTTTCCAGAAACTTGGGTTACCTTGTAAGATTCTGAACGCCAGGGGCAGCGGGAATTTCAAGCGAAAATTGTCTAGCTACATTGATCTGCTCAAATCTTCTCGCTGCAACAAGATAGTCATTCTGAGAGATCTAGATTGCCAGGACCAAGGGGCAGTTCATCGTGAATTTGCTCGATACGACACAAAGGACACACGGTTCTGCTTGGCTGTACACGAATTGGAAACTTGGCTATTAGCTGACCATAAAGCACTTTCAGAAGTATTATATAAACAAATAAAGCCCATCAGCAATCCAGAAAATATACATGATGCGAAATCCAAGATGAAGGAGATCTTTCGAAAATCAGGAAAGAGGTATATGCCTTCAAGAGATCTTCCAGAAATAGCTGAACACCTTGATCTTAGGGTTGTTCGAGGAAAGTGTACGAGTTACCGGAGATTTGAAAAACTGGCGAGAGATTGCTAGTTCGTTGCAGATCGATCGATATTCACTGCCTCGCTTCGCTGCCGATCCTGAAACGCACACTGCATAACCAACCGTTTGATGAATCGCCTCTGCTGTGATACTTCACTACGCTTGTGCCTCATCAAAAACCGCCTCTACTGCCACGTTAACCTCTTGCTCGAGGGCGCAGCCCAAGAATGTATAAGTGAGAAGCCCGTAGACCGTCTATGCTTAGAGTCGGGTAAGCATCTGCATTTAAACTTTCACTGTTCGTCCGTATGGAGCGCGCGAGTATGAGTTTAGGCATATCATGGTTTCTTTGATTTCCGACTTTTTCTTATGCATTCTTCTTCCATTTTCTTCAAAGCATCTTGAAGTTGAGAAGGACTGCGATTTATTTCGAGTGTTCCTATTCTGGAAACAAGGCTGCCGTACCTCTGAAGAATTTCGTCAATGTAAGGAGAGTCTATTCTGGCAAGTCTTTTCCATTTTTTCACTTTTCCAATTTCCACGCTCTGAACATTGTTGAAATCTAGACAGATCCCCTGTGTTCCTTCTGACTTTTTCTTCAAAGAACTCGACAACAATAATGATGTCTTGTTTTGCTTCCTCTATCACTTCCATGGAGACCGTGGGTTGAAGCCGCTTGATATTCAACTTCAGCGGTTTGCTGCCTATTACCTCCACGCTCAAACTCTGCTTTCCCGTTGAATCCAACAGAGTGAACGCGATGGAAGGAAAACCATCCAAGATTTTCCTTGAGACATCCGCA
>JALHSQ010000151.1 GCA_022865885.1 Candidatus Bathyarchaeota archaeon
GACAATATTGGGAAGACGAACCTCCAACTCGTGTAGTTGAGGACGTAGATGTTGTAGAGCTCGACTTGACCGAAGAGGTTGATGAAGCCAGCGACCCCACCTAATAGCGTAGCGAAGATCGCTAAACCAATGTTCTCGACGATTAAACTCACCGACAGCTGTCTGACGCTGTATCCTCGTATTGACATCAGGTTTAATTCCGTGCTTCTGCTCCTGAGCGTCGTGTAGACGATCAGGGCTACACCCACTGAGGCGACCGCCGCGGCGAATAGTACGCCGAGGCGTGCTTCTTGTTGCGCCCCTGTGAACAGAGCCGAACCCAGCGTGCGCTCCGTGATTATGCTCGTTATGTCGACTCTCTGAACGTTCGGGCCCAAAGCCTTTACTTGATCCGAGAATCTCTCAAGATCTGCGCCAGGCTTTAGCTTAACTAGGACCCTGATTCCATTTATCCATTCGTTTTCGAATCTCTCAACGAAGGCTAGGGGAACATATGCGGTTGGGTTTTGCGGCGTCCAGTTCGGTCCAAGGTCACGCCCGAAAAGCCCGACGATCTTTAACGTATAAACGCGCCTCGCGACTTCGATGTTTACGTTCCCGGAGCCAACCTCGTTGAGGCCAAAATATGGAGCCGCGCCTCGCTCGAAAAGAGCGCTACCCCCCTGAAGCGTACCATATTGATCCTTCACGAGGCTGTCTTCGGCTCCGAGGAGGCTATACGAGTTATTATTGATGAAAAGTTCATCCGTATATGCGGTAACTTTCCAGTGCTCGACCTCGATTGCCCTGATGGGGATCGTTCCTAGACTGGTCCTCGCCAAGAAGGATATTTCTATGGCGGCTGATTCGACGTCTTCCATTGCCCGGATCTTAGTAGCGATGCCTGATACGGTGCTTTTACTATAGATTATAACGGAGGCGTCGGCTCCATTGTTGACGCTTGTCAATCGGCCAAGATAGTCGTTCGATATCGCTGAGTTCCCGATCACGACGACGCTGTAACTCATGACGAGGGCGACGATAAATACGAAGGATCCCAGTCGCTTCAAGTTTCTTCCACTGCTTAGGCTGATAAACCTCGCCGAGTCACCCACCAACTTCGTTGAGAGATTCCCGAAGAAGCCTTGGAATCGCTTTGAAAAGCTCAGGAATAGTGTCGTGAACCCCCAGAAGAGGAGGATAGTCCATATGAAGCCGAGGATCGAGTCCATGCCATACCATGTCGAGTACAGAAGGAAGCTGATGAAGTCCTCTGAAGAGGGACTGAAGGACTCGATGTTGAGCCTCAAAATGAGAAATATTAACTTGTATAACCCGAGAAGCAGGGCCAGAATTGGAACTGCGATGCTTCCGAGATGCTCTTCCTCCTCGCGATATTCTCTTAACGCTTCGATCACGTTGATCTGTGTCGCCTTTCGGGCGGGGTAGTACGCTGCTAGCGTGGATAGTAGGAGGCTGAAAACCATTGTGGCTCCGAAGGTGACGGGGGTGATGTAACGGAATAGGAGTCCGAACTCAGCTCCACTTATGACAAAAGGTAGGATCACAGCCCCAATAACTGATCCGAGTATGCCTGAGACGACGCCGAGTAAGATCGCTTCGAATAGAAGAGCCGTGAATACCTGACGGTGACTCATGCCGCGGGCCAATAATAGGCCTATCTCTCTCCGTCTAAGCCCAAAGGCAACGTCTGAGACGGTCATGCCGAGGTACCAAGCGGTGAA
>JALHSQ010000152.1 GCA_022865885.1 Candidatus Bathyarchaeota archaeon
CATTCCCACTAGTGACAGACACAAAGTGTGGTGTTCCTGCCAATCCGTGACTGATCGCCGTGCCATTTCCGGCTGTAGTTGATGAACCACTGTTTTCAGTGACTCGCTCTTTTTCTATAGTTTGAGAGGACTCAGATTTTTCAGAGTCTCTGAAAGTCGAGTTACTACTACCATGACGCAGTTATGTTTCACTGCGTTCTGAGAGGCAGAAAAATCTTAGACCCACATTCTAGCATCATGCTATCCCACCAAATTACAATGCGCGCGTTGGCTTTTTCAATCATCCGTTCTTGACGGTGACATCAACGTTTTCTCATGTCCTAGAAATGAAGTGTTGTGTTGAACTTTTCAACTATTTCTGTCAGGCTGTCCGTTGTTGTGTCTGGGCTCGCGAAGATGGGGCTGTCTTTCATCCCCTTGCTTTCAGCCATTTCTTGGTTGCGCTTGCGTGCCTCTTCAACCCAGACGTCGGGGTGATAGTAGAGATGGAACGCAGCTTTTTCCTCCTTGAGTTCCCACCAAGGCAGTTTGTCTCTTTCGATTCTGAGTTTCACCATCGCCACCTTCTGCAGGTCCTTCTTTTTGTAGTGTTGCCCGTTCTTAGCGGTGCACAGAACTGCACTGTAGCTCGCTTTCCGCGCGCGAGCATCCCACACAGCGATTATGTTGCTAGATTTTAGCCTGCGACTTCTTCCCAGCATTTTTCCACCCAGAAAGAATTAGTGGTAGAGAGCTTTAAACTGTTCGATTCGCTGTTCCTGCTTTTGCCTCATGCATTTCCTGTCGAATTCTCCACGTATACCCTTGAATTCCCGGCTTAAGTCACACTCCCTCGCGCGCACTTCGCATCTGCCGATTCGCAGGCAGTTTTATTGCCGATCGAAACAAAAACTATTCGCCCTCTCTCTTGCCCAATTTGAGATAAGACTCCAGAAAAGCTTCTCGGAGGCCACATAGTCATTCTCAGATAACCGCCAGAGGCCTATAGAGCACGCTGCAAAGAACCACGTTTCCTCTACCATCAAGTCTTCAGAGATCAGAAATTCCATGCCTGCGACAGCGTACCTCGATCTGCGGCTGAGGTTGCATTGGCCATGCTTCATGGTATGACTGGAATTGGAGATTTCTATTCGACGAATACGAAAAAGCAGAAATAGGACTTAACAGATGATAGGGTGCAGGGTGTATCGTGTTCCAGAAGAATTTCGCAGTCTGGCGATTTTTCGCAGCTCTGCAATTCTGAAATGGTAGTAAATATTAGAGAGCACTGATTTGAAAATGACGATTGATGAAGAAAGCGTGTCAAGGATACTGTCTGAATTATCTCATCCTCTGAGAAGAGAGATTCTTCTAAAACTCGACGAGAGAGTCGAGCTTTCATTTACAGACTTGTTACACACCTTAGATGTGGACACTGGAAAACTGAGTTTTCATATCAGAAGATTAGGAGGTTTCCTTGAACATACACCTACCGGCAAATACCAATTAAGTAAACTAGGCGAAAATGCAGTAGTTTTCATAAAAGACGTAGAAGCCTGGGCTGTGGAGGCAGATATTTCAAGTAAGGTCTCCGTTCTTCCTATTGCAGCCCTGAAGAAACGAACATACGCTTTCTCAATCGACTTCATAATGTCACTTGGAATTTATCTGGCCACTGCGATTGCAACTGGTCTTCTTTCCTCCTTGACAACAGGCGGAGCTTTTCGCTTTGACTTTCCCAACATAATCCTCTTCTTGGTTCTGTTGTGGACATATTCGACGCTCCTCGAAGGTTTTTCTGGGCAGACGCTGGGGAAACGAATTTTGGGGCTGAAGGTCGTCAGGGCGGACTCAAAGAGACTCTTCTATGATCATGCAGCCGTGAGGAATTTTGGCAAGGCATTTCTTCTGCCCTTCGATTTGCTTTTTGGATTCAGGCTTAAGGACAAGAGATTCAAAAGGTACTTCGACAGATTTGCGGGTACAATGGTAATAGACCTACGTTCCTAGCTTTGTTAACTACTATCTGCAATCTTGCAAAGTGAGCTTCGCAGCTTCTGCCTCCTCAAGTTGACTGCCCACCCAGACTTCCTTGTCAAGAAGTCTTAAGAACTGCCCTCAAGATGTAGGTTGGCTTTGAGGAAAGAAAACGTGCAAGGAAGCAAGGTGAAAAGAAGTATCTTCATCATTGTATTTCTGGTGCTCGCTTTGATGATGCCAATGAATGTCGCCTTTGCCCAAACCGGACAGGCAAGCGTCAACGGATTAACTATAGCTCTGGATACTCTAAGATCCACAGATACACCGCAAGTCATAATAAACTTCATGAAACAATACCACTACAACGCCCTAAGAATCTACATGGGCTGGTGCAGCAGCTTCTGGACAGGCAACGTTAATGCTCCAATGAAAACTGCAACACAGAACTACATAGATGAGCTTTGTAGGCTTTGCGCCCAAAATGGGTTCTATATGGTTTGCGCTGTTAGCATGCAAGTTACACCTTTCAGAACCGTATTTCCAAGTGAAATACAGGTGGGACCAAACGGAGAGCAGAATAGCCAAGGCAATTGGGTTTGTCCAACAGGACCAAACTACCAAACATTCACAAAAAACCTGGTAAGAATCCTCACAAGTATCATGGGGAAATATGCCACTCCACGAATCAGCGTAGACGAAATAGTATTCGTAACAGGCGGTGGCAAACCGACCTTCTACAGTCAATCCATGAGAAACCTCTACCGACAAAAAACGGGGAAAAACATACCA
The DNA here is from genome assembly GCA_022865885.1 of Candidatus Bathyarchaeota archaeon. GTDB lineage: Archaea > Thermoproteota > Bathyarchaeia > Bathyarchaeales > Bathycorpusculaceae > DRUK01. Next base: position 2,749 of record JALHSQ010000152.1, read on the forward strand.
GTTTTCACTTCAACATCAGGATCATATAATAGCGAACAAAAGCAGTTCATCGAGTTTGCAAAGGGAACTATACGAGATCTTTATCTGATGGTGAGGGACACGGCCAAAGCGGTAAACCCAAACGTCATGTACCAAGCTCTTGTTGACACGTATTGGGTTTACCCCAAAACGAGCTACGATACAGAGCCCTGGGACTTCTACGGTTCATCTAATCTTGACGAAATCACATATGAATGGTTCTATGCGATTCAGAATCAAAACTGGAATGGGATAACAAACGGATTAAAACGCATCTATGACATGAATCCCTCTGCAAAACACTATTTCATATATGGAACATCAACAATGACGACCACAACGAACATGAGAAAATCTGTAGAGTTAACGATGGCAGAACACTATGATGGAGTGTTTCTCTATGAGTATGCGAAAAGCAAAAGCAAACCGTTTGATGTATCAGATATTGTTTCAACCAGCTCTCCTCCAACGACTCCTCCATCACAGCCTCCAGCGCCATCACCAATCACTCCCAGACCCGTTTCGACAGAACCAACGTTGTTCGAAGACAGTTTTGAATCTAGAAGCTTCAGCAGCTGGAGTGGAACGAAACTGTCCTATGGTGAGACCATGACAGTCACAAACTATGCACCCCATCACGGCACTTACGATGCCTGCTTTACTACAAATGGAAACAATGGAAATGAAAACTCTTATCTGTTCAAAAACGTCGACATGCAAGAAGTATATGCCAGAGGCTACATCCGTATTTCCAGTCCTCAGATTCTAACAGACGACGGCGACACACTGTACCTAATACGATTCTCCAATGCAACTCAACCGCTTGCCCGGGTTGGAATAACGCGACGATTAGGAATCAACCAATGGGTCCTCTACGCAAGAAGTGGATCCGGTTGGACAGTGCCAGCATATTCAGCTACCCCGCTCATCTCAGCCAGCAAATGGTATTGCATTGAACTCCATTGGAGCGCAGCGAAAGGGTTAGTTGAAATGTTCGTTGACGGCATCAAAGTCCTTCAACTAACAGCTTTGAAAACGACCTCTTACGGGAATGCAAAAATCGTCGCCTTTGGCATCATCTCAGCCACACAAGTCCAAAACCAATTCACAATATACGCAGACTGCTTCAAGCTGTCAGGCACCTACAACGGTCTAGAACCCACACGCGCGCAATTGAC
>JALHSQ010000153.1 GCA_022865885.1 Candidatus Bathyarchaeota archaeon
GCCCACCCAGAGATAGATCCTTCCGCTGACAATGCCAACGTTGCCAGGTGCGCAAAAGAAGCGTTATTCACCGACCACTGGATTGATCCAAAAGCAAAAACCAGAAGAATACCCAATTCCAAAGCAAGCAGTATGGCCATCAGTCTCATAGATAGCTTGATTCCGACACCTACGATGGCTACTACTGCAATGATGCCGACCAAAACCGTAATCCAAGATGGAAACCCCAGCCAGTCGGAGAAATAGAACCCGACAGGTATGAAAGCTGCTGCCGGAGCCACTAAGACACCGAGGATGTATATCCACACCGAAAACTGTCCCAGCCTAGGATTTCCCGTGGTCCCGCTAACATAATCCCAAACACTGCCGCGCGTGGGAAAAGCCTTCACCAATTCAGCGAAGCCTATCGCAGTAAGTATGATTGCCACCCCAGCAATGAGATAGGCCAAGGGTGTGGCGTTATAAGTGAACCCGGCTCTATACACGAGAACGAATGTTGCCAACAATGAGAGCCCAGGGGCCATGTACGCAAGTCCCTGTACTGTAGCCCCAAAAAGTCCCAGCGGCTTCTCTCCCTCTTGAGATTTTGACGCCAATTCCACTCCTCAATTGCGAGTTATCCTACACAAGTTGTATTTTAGATTTTTGGCGGACTAAGTCACGCAGTACTACATGAAAGGCCCTTGTGGTTGGTAGAAGAATGATGCGAGTTCTGCGTAAGCATTGCCCCAGGGATTTGTTGGTTGTCCCGGCAAGCAAGCGCGCGGATTAGAACCATAAGTCGCTACGAAATCCAGACACAACAAACCTTATCTGTTTTCAAATGGCTAGACAGTGGATCATGCACAGTCTGAGATTTGGTGTGCATCTTACCGTTCTTCCAGTTGTCGATTTGGTTAAGGCTGGCGTCTTTGCCGAAAAATCTGGGTTCGACTCAGTTTGGATTCCGGATCACTTCACAGATCTGCCACCCTCTGGCGACAAAGTAGATCCTTGGGTCGTTCTCACTGCGATCGGCGTTCAAAGCTCACATGTAATGCTATGTACCGACGTAACTGATGTATTGAGGTGTCAACCAACCAAGATCTCACATATCATCGCCACGCTCGACGATTTGACTGATGGCCGCGCGGCCTTAGGAGTCGGTGCGGGAGAACTCATGAACCTGGCAGCATACGGGCTACCGTGGGAAGACCCTGACACAAGGATTGAAAGGTTAAGAGAGGCAATTCAAGTAATCAGGCTGATCTGGAAATCAAACCGTTCAAACCCAGTCGATTTTGAAGGCAAATTCTACAAGCTCAACAAGGCATGGCTTGACCAGAAACCCAAACAACCTTCTCCGCCAATCTATGTGGGAGCTCTCGGGGCACATCGATCGCTGAGACTTGTCGGAGAGGTTGCCGATGGTTGGAAACCATGGCTTAACACGCCTGAAACCTTCCAGCAAAGGCTCAAGATAATAGAAGAAGCCGCCAACAAAGCGGGCAGAGACATCAACACCATTGACAGGGTTGCATTCTTGTTCGTTGCGGCCACCGATGATCCATGGATAAAGAAGAAGGCCGTTGACACCGTGAAACCTGAAATCCTAATGCTGACTCACAAGAAAGTGCTGAAAAAACTGGGGTTTGAGGTTTCGATTCCACCAGAATCTACATACGCATACCAGAAAAGTCAGCCCACTGGAGAGGTTGTTTCACTCGTGTCTCGAGAAGCACAGAAAATGCCCGATTCTGTCGCCGAACAATTCTTGGGTGTCGGCACTCCTGAAGAAATCATAGACCGGGTTGAAAGATTTGTACGGGCAGGAGCCACTCACATCGTCATAAAAGACATTGTAGGTCTGTACATCTCCGCTTCCCTTGACAGATAGAAACAAACCATAAAAACGTTCGGGGAGGAAATCATACCCTACTTTAAAGAGAAAAGCTAATGCACTTCTGAAAAGCACGTCCGAGAAAATGGGCTTGTCAGAAGTCTATAATATGGAAAACCTGTAAAGAACTCGATTCTTCAATTTACCATGTTGCGAGGATTGTTGCGTTGTTGCCGACTGTGTGCATAGCCGGTCCACCGTAGTAGTATTCGTTGATTGCGGTCCATATCCAGGTCTGATTGCGCCAGAGCCATAGCCAAACATGACATCAGGCAACAGTAAAGTTTGCAGTTGATGGTAAAACTTTTATATACACGTGCAAACTTCATACATTCACGAACTTATGTTCAATATCTTAGGAGGAAATTGCGCTGGGAACGTTACCTGGTAAGAAATTTGTCTGGTTAAAAGCCGAAGGAGTTGACGATTTAGACGAAGAGACATTGCGAATAAATCCTAAATATGCTCGATTGCTCGAACTTTCTCACGACACCAAGGTTGAAGCCACTTACAAGAGCTTCACTCTCGTCGCAAAGGTGGAGGTCTCAGAAGCCTTGCCTGCTGGAAAAGTGCAGATGAACAAGAAGCATTTATCAAAGGTAGCTGAAGGAACGCCGTTCCTACTCATGAAATACGAGAAAAAAGAAAAATAGTGTAAGCTAGTTACGCTCAAGGTTTAAAGAGTGCACGACTTCCGTGGACCGCCTCGTAGAGAGGTACACCTTTTTCCACGACTTTTCGAAGGAACGACTCAGGTTCTATGCATCCTTCAGGCGCAAAGACGCCTCTACCCTTTATTTCTTTTCGACCTATCAACAATGCTGCAAGGGAGGGTGGGATGTATGTTTCACTTTCGTGATAGACATCGGCGAAACCGTATATGTACGTGGTTTTCCCGCTGTCTTTCTGCCCTGCTACTGCCACTCTGAGCTCGAAGACAGGCGCCAATTCGTCAAGCTTGAACAGTTTGACCATAGTTTCCATAGGGACATTCGCCAAGTGCTGCTTCACGAATTCTCTGGGTGATACAGCCGCTCCTTTCAATTCTTCTTGAGTCAACCCAAAAAACCCTAACCGAGAAAGCACCTGATACATATGGAACATTTCATATGGAAGCATCCCAGTCTTGCAAGTTACGTTCTTAACTCCTTTGATGTAGCGAGGCAACATGATGGGCTCAGGGTGCCCTATGTCGTAGACTTCCAATTTTCCAAGCTCAACGAAATCTTGAATCTCTCTTCCGTCCACAAGCGGCTCTGTCTCCACCAATTTTCCATCCCTGAAAGTCCATCCCTTGTTCATCACGTGAAGCATGTGTTCCGAGACAGCGCCCCCGGCCCCTGTTCCGGAGACAGATGTGAAAACCCATGACACGTCTATTCTATCAACCGTGTCCAGTTTGCTGGCGCCATACTTTGCTAACATGTTGCTGAGCCCTGGTGTTGATCCGAGCCCGACTATGATCGTTGTCCCTGAGTCCTTGGCGGCTCTGAAAAGTTCAGTGTCATCCAGCACCATAATCATCGAATCCGGATCATCCATAATATCAACATAATTTACCCCTATCTTGGCGGCTGTTTTGATCACTGGAACCGCTAGCTTGTAGAATGGGCCTGCACAGTTTATGACGACATCTACTCCTTTAATGACCTTTGCCAAATTGTCTGTGTCTCTCACATCGACTGTAGTGGCTGAAACTTTAGGACCGAGTTCTTTTGCAAGCTCTTCGGCTTTGTCTAAGCGAGCTTTAATCTCGCAAGCATACACCCGCTCAATTTCTTTCTCTGCTACTAACTCCTTGATAACCCCACTTCCTATGGTCCCAGCGCCGCCGAGAACTGCTATTTTCAACGGATCAATCCCTCCAACAATTACTGATCTTGAATATCAAAACTCAGCTGGCAACTTTTAAGTTTTCCGCAAATGCGCAGTCAAGTCTTCTTTCAATAAAGCGACTTTGGTCAGAGGAATTTAAGAGTCGATGCCTTTTCTTGGATTTTCTTCTTGGACTGAAGTCCTCCTGTATTTGAGGAATTCTTTCCTAAGCCTGCTGTAGAAACCCAAATCTATGTCTGAGAAAATAGTCTCTTCGCCGTGCCCTGCCAGAGCTTTAACCATTCTCCGTTCGGCAAAGAAATCTCCATGGCTGAAGGCTATTAGTGGAAGCTCCTCCATGCTTTTGCCGAATTCTTCAGGAACGATTATTATGCTTTTTCCGCCGTAGACGGTGGTCAACTCCACATCTTTGTAGATCACGCCTTCCTTGACCCAAACCGCATTATTGGCGGCTGCTATAGGTATCCAGTTTTCCCATGCCCTCACGAGCAGTATACGATGCCACAGATTGAGTATGTTCGTCGGAAAGTTTGCCTGCACAAATATTATGTCTGCACCCTTGTTTGCGAGAATGGAAGCCGGTTCTGGGTATAGGGTTTCGGAACATTTCAAAATGCCAATGTTGCCTATGGGAGTCTTGAACACGCCGAATTCCTTGCCTGGTTCGATGAGATAAGGCTCGAACATCCAAAGCAACACAACTTTCTTATGTCTACCGACTACTTCGCCTTTCGAATTTATCACGAGGCTCTCATCATAAAACCTGTTGGCGGCGATTTTTGTTGCTATGGAGGCTATCACGTAGACGTTGATGTCACGTGCCTTCCTGCATATTTCACTTTCTCCAGTTGATGGATAGCCATCTGGAAAACAGACAATGTCGACTTCTTTGTTTGCCAATTCATCTAAAAGTCGCAGAGCCCGGGGAAGATTCTTGTCGCTGTATAAACCGTCGACTGGCATGGCTTGTACGACAACCACTTTCACTTTGTAACAACCTCGAATTTGCAAGAACTAAAAAAAGAGGGGAGGGATTTAGCCTCGCAAGTTTGTTATTTCACCATCGCATCAACCAACTTGATGGCTTCATCTAAGATTTCAATGGCGAAATCCACTTGATCCTCTGTGATAGTCAACGGCGGCATCAACGTTACGTTGTTTGGGGCGAATGTCGAAACGAGAAGCTGCCGCTTGAAGCATTCAGCTCCCACCATCTTAGCGGGGTACTTTGAGATGTCGCCAGCCCAGAAGTCATGTCTATCGGTCGGCACAATGGGTTCTCTCGTCTTTCTGTTTTTTATAAACTCGATTCCCCAAATCAAGCCGACACCGCTTGCGAAGCCGATGGATTTGTGCCTGTCTTTCAATCCTTCAAGTTTGTCTTCCAAGTACTTGCCCATCTTCACGGCATTGTCAATGAGTTTCTCTTCTTTTATAGTTGTTAGGGCAGCATAGGCACCAGCCATTGCCAACGGGTGGGAGGCGAATGTTGATGCGTGCCACCAGCGCAGCTCGTCAAACCATTTTGCAATTTTCTCGCTTACTAGGACTCCACCGCTTGGGACGTGAGAACCAGTTACGTTCTTCGCAAAAGTGAGAATGTCAGGTTTTATGTTCTTGTACAGTTGGTAGGCAAACCACTTTCCAGTTCTGCCGAATCCGCATATAACTTCGTCGTCTATCCACAGTGTGTTTGTTTCCTCTGTGATCTTTCTTATCTGTGGTGCATACTCTGGTGGAGGACTCCAAACACCGCAGCTGCCGAACACGATTTCAGTGATCATCGCCCCGATTTCGGGCTGAAGTGTCAAGAGGATATCTTTAGTGCGCTTGACGCAAGGCAGCATCCCATTGTAGACTTTCTTGCAATCTGGATAGTCATGGCCTATCGGGCATCTGTAACAAAATGGTGGTGGTGCGAGATAAGAGAACATGCCCGTGCCGGGGGCTATCGTTGGTTTCGGTTCTCCGTCGGTTACTGGTCTGACGGCTATGTTCCTCAGATAAGGTATCCTTGTGAAGGCTACTGCTCCGTGTGTCCAACCGTGGTAAGCAAAGTCCCTGGTAAGGATGTATGGCCTCTGCGAATAGAGTCTGGCAATCATAGTCCCGTATTCAACGGCCTCGCTTCCGGAGTTAGCAAATCCGACTCTAGCGAAGTCGCCCTTCGAAGCCTCTTCAATAAGAAATTTGACTACTCTCGGTCTCATGGATTCGATGAAGCCACCCTCATAAATGTAGCCGAAACGGTCGGCATACTCCTTTATGCTGGCTGCAATTTTGGGATGGTAAGCTCCGCATCCAGCGCAGTGTAGCACAGACATGAAGTCGAGAATCTTCACGCCTTCGGGGGTCACAAGGTATGATCCTTCAGTTTTTGCTATGGGCATTGGGACATACTCTTCGGCTGCAAATATTGGCCTCAAGAAGTACTTCTTGTCCCATTCAGCTAGTTGGTCCCAATTTTCGTCTTCAGGTTTTGGAATTCGTCCCAACATGAATCTCTCCTTTTTTATATCTCCCGCGGACTCTACTTAAAAACTTTGTCCATGAGTCTCTTCCAGCAGAGAAGCAGAGCATTATTTACCGCGCTTCCACCAAGTTTCGTGACCTTAACAATGTCCCTACAACTTCTTGGCTTGTGATCGTTTAGCGCAGCAAGGATCATCTTTTTGGTTGGACTATATCAACCGATAATCTAAACTTTCTTCCAAAATAAAAACGTGCAAGAGAAGACAATAACCACATAGAACTGTTCTATTCCAAAAATATCCCCAAAATGACCTTAGATTGAAATCTTAAAGTGGTAGCCCGGGATAGGTTCGAACTCTCGAGAACACCCTGTATCATTAATGCGTGAAGACGGATGCTTGTTGGGTTCACGAGCAAACAATTAAGCGTCCCTAGGTTCTTAATCTGATGATAACCTTTTTGTTGGGCAGGTTTGCGACGTACTCCCAACCTTGAGCCAGAAACTTACTAACTGCATCTATGGACACAGCTTTTTCCTTTGTGCAATTGTCTGCTTCAGTACCTAACAGTCTCTTTCTCACAATCTCCTGGAGTTCTCCATCACTTATCGAAGACAAATCCATCTTGTCAACCTCTTCTTGTTTGAAACCAACAACTAAGAGAAGCTGCTTTCTGAAGGCTTGCCTAAGCTTTTCTTCGCTTGTCTCCTCAATCTTCTTGGTCTGCAGGTATTCTTGGCTTCTTCTATATGCTTCTCTCATGTCTTCAATAACGCTTTCCGGAAGCTTGTACTTGTTTGTTGTATAGCGATTTTCGACATCGCCTTTGTCCTATCCAGAACTGCCTGTAGTCTCTCAGCACTAAGCCTTTAGATTCGGCAAGCATCAACTGCGTATCAAAATAAGCCCTCAACACGTACGGTCTCCTTGGAAAACCTGCCTTTCTGATGGCTCCTCTTATTATGTCGCCTATGTTCACCGTTTTTATGAAAGGCTTTATCCTCAGCTTTGGAGTCACTATCGACGAGCCAGCGACAACACTCTCGCCTTCTCTCATTCTTTCTTCCAAGTAATCTTTTAGGTATTCGCATCCTTCTTCACTGAGAAACGTGAAATACTGGTGCCTTACTCAGTTCCTTTCGAATGACCACTATCGTTGGAATCTTGATGAAACTCACAGAAACTCCTTCAATCTTCATCTCCGGCAAGTCCTTGACTCTTAAGCCATCACGGCCTTCATAATCACCCAACGTCTGAGTCCTTAAACCACTGTGAGCAAGCAGAACACAAGAGACCCGAGCTTTCCCGTCTCCCGAAAGAAATATTCTTCTCAGCTCGTCAATAGTGGGAACTCTCATCTTTGAGAGACGGCGTATCGTCCACGCCCTTGATCTTGATCTTCACTCTCAGTTCTCTGTTATTGTGTACAAGCCAAGATCTCAAAGCTTTCATGGTTGAGCTGATGTAGCTTCCCGCGTATCCCTTCTTCTCAGCCGAAGTAACATAATCCATAAACAGGTCATGGAGTTCTTTGTCCCGCATCAAAGCAAGCTGACGAGGAGCTATTTTATGCGCTTCGCAAAAAGGCGTTTGGGCCTGTTAGAGTTCTTAAAACCTAAAGTGCCAGGAGAAAACAAAAATTGTCAAAAACTCATTTTTCAGAACATTTGGAGGCAAAAAACAGGCGGTGTCTTAATGTTTACTTAGCGCGCGTGTTTCGCAAGGTTTTCTTACTCTTTTGTAAGCGTTATTTCCATTGTTGAAACCATCCGTGCTCTGTTTTCGCCTTCTCTTGGTGGCATCTCCTCTGTTCCTATTGCGACTTTGCTCA
>JALHSQ010000154.1 GCA_022865885.1 Candidatus Bathyarchaeota archaeon
ACAGCGAAAAAACGACGAGCTCTCGGGTGAATAGCCAAAACACTAGTAAAACGTAGCCTTTTCAATCGCGATTAAGCTAGTTTTTACTCGCAAATCGATAGTATGCAGAAAAAGTTTGAACCGAAAGTTTGAAGCTATCCCGGGCTACTATCAAAATCGCTATGTTTCAATCGCATTTGCATGCAAAACACATGTCCCAATGAGAGTTTGCTAATTTGGCAATAGCCTTGTTCAGTCAAAACTTTTGTAGAAAGAAGAAAAAAAGAGAATGCAAAGTATTCTGATCAAACCTAACTTCCTAAAGTTTCAGGCCTTTTGCCACGCGTTTGCCAAGCTCGGGGTTAGCTTTACCAAGGTTCTCAACCATATGGTTCTGAATAGGCTTGTCCGCATGGCCCAGCGAATCCACGATGTTGTCAACTAGGTGGTCCTGATCCGTTTTGCTGAGTGATCGGTAGCGTTCACCTGCTTGCTTGAAGTCGTTTGTCAAACTGATTTTCCGGCGCTCGATGTCTCCGTCGAGATGCTCGTGGGTCGTGGCGGTGGTCGGGGCTTCGTGTGGCATCCCACCTGCTAGCGTGTTGGGTTCGTAGTTGACTGTTCCTCCGCCGTAAGGTGCATACTGCATGGCACCGTCGCGCTGATTGTTACTGACCAGTACCTGCGGCCGATTGATTGGAAGTTGCAGATAATTAGCACCCAACCGATGCCTCTGCGTATCTGCGTAAGAGAAGATCCTGCCCTGCAAGAGCTTGTCAGCGGAGAAATCGATTCCTGGAACAATAGACGCTGGGCAGAAAGCAGCTTGCTCCGTTTCAGCAAAGAAGTTTTCAGGATTACGGTTCAACACCATCTTGCCCACAGGCATAAGGGGGAACTTGTCTTCTGGCCAGGTTTTTGTAGCATCAAGCGGGTCGAAGTCCTGCTTCAACTCATCCGCGATCTCCATGATTTGAACATACAATTCATATTCTACCGTCTTTCCTGAGGAAATGGTTTCGTACAAGTCGCGAGTGGCGATGTCAGGATCCTCGCCAGCCAGACGAGTAGCCTCATGGCGGTCAATAGTCTCTATTCCTGCTTTTGGCTTCCAATGGTACTTGACGTAGACTGCCTTGCCCTTGGCGTTCACCCACCTATACGTGTTAACCCCAAATCCTTCCATCTTCCTGTAACTCTTCACTGTCCCCCTGTCTGAAAAGAGCCAAGTGATCATGTGAGTTGATTCAGGAGTTAGCGAGATGAAGTCCCAGAAGCGACTGTTTGCCGACGAGCTTGTGGGGTAACCAGTGTCAGGGGCAGGCTTGAAGGCATGCACCATGTCAGGGAATTTGATGGCGTCTCGGATGAAGAAGACTGGCAAGTTATTGCCTACCAAGTCATAGTTGCCGTCTTCGGTGTAGAACTTCACTGCAAAGCCTCTGGGATCGCGAGCCGTATCTGCAGATCCTCTTGCGCCGACAACTGTGGAGAAACGGACGAAGACGGGCGTCTTTTTCTTCGGGTCTTGGAGGAATTTTGCGCAGGTGTATTTTGCCATGCTCTTGTATACTTGGAAATATCCGTGAGCACCAGCACCTTTTGCGTGAACCACACGCTCAGGAATACGCTCACGGTCAAAGTGTGCAAGCTTCTCAATTAAATGCACATCCTGCAGCAACGCAGGACCGCGTTCGCCTGCGGTGAGTGAATTCTGGTTGTCAGAGACAGGAACACCCTGATTTGTCGTAAGATGCTTGTCTTTCATAAACGTACACCTCCTTTTCTGTTGTTTTGAAGTGTCTAAGCATGTGAAGGACTTAAAGATTTATTTAAGACTTATTATTATCTAATAAAACGTATGAGCCGCTCTCAGAAATCAGACGCATCGATAATCGAAATTCTCCGCAAAAAAGGATACAAGGCTACTACTCAAAGGATCGCGATCTGTCGATTTGCACTCCAAAGCCGAGATCATCCGACCGCGCAGAGAATCTACGATGAAGTCAAGAAGGTTCATCCAACAGTCAGCCTCGCAACAGTTTACAAGACACTTCAAATCCTTACGGAACACGGCCTAGTCCAAGAACTGGATTTGCCAGGAAGCCAAGCAAGATTCGATTCTTATGTGGAACCTCACATTAACCTGGTCTGCATGCGGTGTGGCAAAATCCAGGATTTCAAGGATAATGCTGCTCGAGAAATGGTTGAGAGAGCTGCGGCCAAAGCAGAATTCACGCGGACAAGACAACGCCTAGACATTTACGGTCTGTGCAAGACATGCCGCGGCAAGACCAAATAGGCCTACGTCATGATCTGGCGCTCAGCGATGACGAACACTTTTCAGGATTAGTTCGGAACACTTAAGAACTGCGCCAGATTGTTTAGCGCGCGCCTTAGCTACAGCTTTCCTAATACGGTCGTTTTTCTTTCAAGAAATCAGCTCAGTATAACATCGATGAGCAGGGCGAATATTATCCCGAGCAAGAGACCAACGGAAACAGTGTGTTTGTACCCATACTCGTGAGCCACCGGGATCAACTCATCTGCTGTAATGTATGTCATCACTCCCGCCGCGAAGACCAATGAAAAGCCTACAATGGTCGTCGTTCCAAGAAGAGAGAGAGCAAAAGCTCCAACCAAGGCGGCGAGGGGTTCAGCCAACCCTGAGAGAAGCGTGATTAATGCTATCTTGATGGGTTTCATTCCTGCTTCCGTAAGAGGGATGGCGGTTGCGAGGCCTTCAGG
>JALHSQ010000155.1 GCA_022865885.1 Candidatus Bathyarchaeota archaeon
ATGGTGTTCAGTTCATTCATAGCGCCTTATGTGGGCGGCGTATTATACAGCATCTCACCGTATTATCCATTCATCATAGGAATCGCGCTAACACTCTTCATAGCATTACTAGCAACCACAAAACTCTTTGAAGAATAGCTTTTGGGGGAATCTAAGAAACTAGCTTCAAGGTCTTTCGCCGAGTGTCAGCTGTTTGTCTAAAACAGTGCTACCTCGAAGAACCTTCAAAGAGATCACGTCGTATGGACTCTTGTATCTCTCTATGTAAACGATGAGGTCTTCAGCTCGGGTCACTGGTCGTCCATCCACTTCTGTGATTACGTCATTGCTTTGCAAGCCTGCATTGTCAGCTGGGCCTCTTGGCACAACTGAGCTAGGGAGGTCACTGATTAGTAATCCACCAACATAGTTGGGATTATAGCCGATGCCTAGCCACGGATGTGTATAGTTTCCTGTCTGAATTATTGCATCAGCAACCCGTCTTACAAGGACTGATGGTATAGCGTATCCTACACCTACGAAGGCTCTGACTTCTCCGCCCGTTTCTATGGCAAACGTCACACCTACCACAAGGCCTAAACTGTCAAGTAATGGACCGCCAGAATTGCCCGGATTGATAGCAGCGTCGATTTGGATCACGTCAGCTATTGCATAGTTTCCCTGTGGCGGAGGCACTCCGAAATCAGATAGGTGTAGGACTCTTCCCACTTGGCTTACAATTCCAGATGTCATTGAACCTCTTAAGCCAAAGGGGTTCCCGATGGCGTAGACAGGTTCGCCCACCAGTAGCTGCGTGGAGTTTCCAAGGATTAAGGCATGGGACTGTTCCGGCAGTGAATCTACCTTGATTACTGCCAAGTCACTGTAAACGTCGCTTCCTGTACGTTGTGCTTGGACTGTTGTTCCATTGAAGAAGGCTACAGTGATGCTGGCGGCTCCTTCTACAACATGATTGTTCGTGACAATGTGCCCTGCGAGATCATAGATGAAACCAGAACCCTCAACAACAGAACCGTTCGCAAGTGTACACGCAATTAGTACTACGGAGTATTTCGTTTGGTTGTAGATTTGAACTGCAGTTAGGTTTGCGACTTGAGCATGATGTAAAGATTCAATTAGACTTTGAAGTTGTTGCATTTGGTCTAAAAGCGTTGCATAATTGTCTCTTAAAGCTTTAAAATCGGCTTTCAAGTCCAAGTATATAAAGGCAAAACTGCCACCCAATGCCAAACAGATGAAAATCATTACTATTAGAAACTTTTTGTCAACGGTTATTCCGAGCGTTTTTTCCATTGTCGCCACCTCTTTTGTTTTTGTTATTTTACTCTATCAAACACTTACATAAACGCTTAGCAAGTCGCATGGTGGGGCTGCCCGGATTTGAACCGGAGTCTATAGAGCCCAAGTCTACAAGCCTAGACCAAGCTAGCCGACAGCCCCTCTTGCATCTTCTAGAGAGGGAGTTGCTATTTAAGAGCTTTACTTCCATAGCGCTGCATAGGTTATCGTTTGCTCAGAAAAAGCCGAACCTTCTATCTACTTCGTACTGAAGCTCAAATCCTTGGGAAAAAGAGGCTTACTTGGAGAGTTGAATGTGATAAAAAGGATAAAGGAAAACAAGGCGAGTGCCCTGCCCAAGACCTCCAGACACAACGTCCAGGCCATAGTTCGTCCCTCATGCTTCCCACCCTACCCCTTCTCCTAAACCTCGAGTTTCCTTCCATCCTTCCCTTTTTTGTGACAAAGGCAGAACTACAGCGTGTTTGATGTTCTGGCATAAAGGAACTGTCTGCAAGTGCTATTGCTTTCTCACGGTACACTGAAGCACTTTCGGGCAGACAAGACACTCTTCTGGGATTCCGCCGTCTTTGGGAAACGTATTCAGAAAACTGGAGTAATGTGCGCATTTTGCAGGAGAATCAAGAACCTTCGGATAGTCAGCAGGTTTGACGTCGACGACCTTCAGGTTCTCTGTCAGAATGTCAATCTTTGACTGGCAATGCGGACAAGCATAATACGTCTTTCTCGGCATCGTGGATGAATCAGTCACCACGGCAGGCTTCTCAAACGACTTTCTGCACCCACTGTATGGGCATTTGAGTTTCTCTTCGTGGAAATGTAGGTGTGGCATGATTCATCCTTCCAGTGGGCTCCTGATTGTATATCGGTACTATTAATATTTAATAAAGATTTCTGTTTACATGTACAGCACAGATACACATCAGC
>JALHSQ010000156.1 GCA_022865885.1 Candidatus Bathyarchaeota archaeon
AACCCGACCCATTTCTCAGCGCTACTACCGGCGCGGTAGCTGGCCTACTCTTCATCTCCTTATATCTCACCTTGACAGGTCAGACCCGGGATCTGGGCATTAATCGCTCGAGCTTAGCCTACTTCGCCGCAACCGGAGTCATCAGCAGCATAGGCTGGCTAACCATGATGCAGGCACTCGAGACCGGTCCGGTATCAGTGATAACGACGATCGTCTACAGCTACCCACTATTCGCCTTACTATTCACACGTTTCCTCATCAGGGATGAGAATCTCATGGTGAGGACCGTCGTCGGCTCAACCCTCGTTGTATTGGGCGTCGCCATCGTTACTCTCCTATAATAGCCCATTCAATAATCAAGGAGATAATAGAAATGTGTTATGAGGGGTTACGTTATTTAAGCCTGTGCCGGTTTGATCCTGCCGAGCCGTAGCGCATTCAGAATCACGGCGAGACTTAGCCCCATATCGCCGACGGCGACGGCTATCCACAGCGTCACGAACCCGGATAGCGCGAGCACCGCCACACCAAGCTTCACAACGATGCTCATAGTGATATTCTCCCTTATGCGGCGCATCGTTGCACGGCTCAGATCGATTGCGTATGGTAATCTGTCTAGCCTGTCTTGCATGAGGGCGATGTCTGCAGTTTCTAGAGCAACATCACTCCCCATGGCCCCCATAGCAATGCCCACGTCTGCCCTTGCCAAGGCGGGCGCATCGTTCACGCCGTCACCCACCATCACGACTCCGCCCATCCCCCTGAGAGACTCAACCGCCGTTACCTTCTCCTCCGGCAGAAGCCCCGCGCGGAACCCGTCGACGCCGACGCGATCCGCGACCTCTCGAGCTGTCTCCTCGTTGTCACCGGTTAACATCTCCACCCTGAGGCCCCTCGCCTTCAAGGCGGCAACCGTAGCGAAAGACTCTGGCCTCACCTTATCAGTCAGAGTCAAAGACCCGATCACAGCGCCGTCCTTCGCAACGAGTATTATTGTTTTCCCGGCGTCCTCGGGGGCTACATGATTCGTATTGTTTATACCCAGCTCGGTGAGGAGCCTCGGGTTTCCCACGCAGACTGTCGAGTCCTCGAAACGCGCCTGTACGCCGCGTCCCGGGTAAGTCTTGAAACCTGATGGTTCACCGTTCTCGATGCCGACTGTTTTCGCCTTCTCAATTATTGCTTGAGCGATGGGGTGCTCAGACTTGGCCTCGAGGGCTGCAGCGCACCTTAGTACCTCCGCGGGCTCCGCACCCCGTACTTCGCTCACCTCGAGCTGACCCTGTGTCAGGGTCCCCGTCTTGTCGAAGGAGATGACTCGCGCCTTGGCAAGCTCCTCGATGTGTATGCTTCCTTTGATTAGCACGCCGTTCCCGCTCGCGTTCGCGATAGCGGAGACCATTGCGACAGGGGTAGAGATAGCCAAGGCACACGGGCATGCGACCACAAGCATAACTAACGCCTTGTAGACCCAGTCAATAAGAGACTGACCCAGAAAAAGGGTAGGTACTACAGCGATGACGATGGCGACAACTATAACCGCAGGAGTGTACCACCGGGAGAACCCGTCAACGAAAGCCTCGGTAGGAGACTTGCTCTCCTCGGCTTCCTCGACCATGTGTAGTATTCTAGCGAGAGTCGACTCCTCCGCCATGCTAGTGGCACGGACAGCGAGGAAGCCGTCCACACTCATCGTACCCGCGTAGACGTCTCCGCCGACGCCCTTCGCCACAGGCACCGATTCACCAGTTATCGCCGACTGATCGAGGCCCGACTCGCCCTCTATGACCTCTCCATCGAGTGGGACCCTATCACCAGGTCGAAGTACAAACACATCACCCGGCATTACCTCACCCACGGGTACCTCGACTTCGACACCACCCCGCCTGATGACCGCGACCTCTGGCCTAAGTTCCATCAACTCCTCTATAGCATGGCGAGCCCGATCACCAGCGTATTCCTCGAGTCTCTCGGCGAGATTGAAGAGGAGCACGACGGCAGCACCCTCCTCGATGTGTCCAATGAGGGTCGCCCCGACCGCTGCAACGGTGATAAGAAGATCAATGGTGACTCTGCGGTTTAACAAGGTCTTCAATCCCGATACCGCGATCGTATACCCAGAGACGAACATGGATGCGAGCAGCAGTAGATCGGTGATCAAGCTCTGACCTTGGAGAAACTCTAGAACGAGGCCACCGGCTAGAGAGACGCCCGGGATGACGACC
>JALHSQ010000157.1 GCA_022865885.1 Candidatus Bathyarchaeota archaeon
GGAAACTGCTCCGGCTCATACATAGCCTTTCCAAGACTGTACGCTGCCTCCTCCAAATCTATCATTCCACCCAGAATTACAGAAGCCACTATATTCTGTATTTTTAGTTCTGGCTTGCTGATGATTATTATTCCGCCTCTCCTCAGTTCCTTGATGACCTTCATAACCGCTCTGCGTGCTTCTTTTTCGGATTTTGCCCCTGTGCAAACCATTTTCCCAGAGTTAAAAATCAACGTAGCTGTTTTTGGCCTTTTAAGCCTGAAGACTAGGCCTGGAAACTGTTCAGGTCGGTATTCGACACCAAGATAACCCTTAACGACGGCGTTCAGGTCGACTCTTTGGTTCAACGTGGCAGAAGCGACGACGTTTTCAATTTTTATGATAGCTTTAGTCTTGGGCATAGGTTACCGCTTCTTCATTGTAGTGAATGCTTAAATACCCTTTATAAAGCCTTAGACGCCACATTTTTGCTTTAGGTAGGGTATTTTCATCTTCGCTTTCGGAAGATATGAGGAATTCGCGTGCGCCAAAAATGTGGAACACAGAATATTCTAAAGAAAAAGAACCATATGACGGACGAAACCAGATCCACTTCAGCCTTGCAGTATCGTGTTCACGTCTGAACTGAGGGCGACAGTTTCTGAAGTTTCTCTTCAAGCAGTGTCAGGGTTTTCTCTTGTTCCAGCAGCATGCACATAAGCATGGCCTCAAACGGCACGGGCCTCACAGTCATTCTGCCTGCCGACGCATGCATCCTGCACGCAGTCATCAGCGTGTCAAAGATCTCTTGACCCCTGCTGTCCAGAGCTTTTCTGAAGTCGCTCCAATTGCGGATCTCGCTCTCCAAGACAATCCTGTATGAAGGAACCGTTTTTCCCATCGGCAACACCACGAGCACGACTTAGCCGTCACAGTAGAAAGGGTTTATCCTGAAAAGGCTGTTTTAGTCACTGGAGAGAGCAGTGAAAGTGAAGAATGCAGCCAGCTCAGAGTTCAGACAAGTTCCTTATTTAGGGGCTTATGCCCATGAATAGAGCAATCTGTCACAGGCGAGAATGCACAGAACGCCTTCTCCTATAGACAAGGGCGGCGACTAGTGTGGCTGCAATGATTGCAATGATTAGCGGCAAGACAACGACTGATGGATATTCAGGAGTGATGATGTTCTTATAAGTTTGAGCCGCAGGTTTCCACGTCCAATTTAGGTTAATGAGACCGAATCCTGGTGGGTTCTCTGGTGAAGTCGTGCTGGGATCAGGTTCAACTAGCCTGAACCAGTAGATCGTGTCAAGCCACTGGAAATTGTCTCGGGCAAGCTGGAATGCTTCATCCAGGTAATTCGCAACGTCCTCTTGCGAGTTATCGTTGTCGTTGTAGCCGAACTCGCTGAAAACCACCCGCTTGCCACCGTCGCCGTGACTATTCATGACTTCGTAGGTAGCCTCGTTTGGGTTCACCCAATTCGTGGAGTTCGGCTCTACAGTCCAAAGGTAGGGGTGCCAGCACGCGATCTGGAAGTAGTCGTTTGAGTCACTACTGGGCCACAAGCCGCTGTCAATGTTATCGTAGATCTTCTCGAGAGAGTCAGCTATTTCATTTAGGTTGGAACCTGGAGATAAGCCCCCGAGAACAGTCGTGGCGTTTGGGTTTCCACGGTGAACGCCTGATGAGCCGTAGTACAAAAGGTCTGTCGTTATCTCGGCCTTTTCTGTGTCAGTGAAATTTGGCGAACCTGTGGTTCTGTCGTAGCCCTGTGGGTGGAGGAACGGATCCGCATTATACTCATTGCCTATCTCCCACATGGTTATGCTCGGAAAATCGCTTGCAAGCGTTTGCCACGATTCGTTATACTTCTGTAGGAAGCTCATGTAATCTGACCCGGATGTCATGTTTCTGTAAGGAGCTGTTTGGCTATCGCTGCCGTAAATTCCTGTCATCCAATTCGGAAAGTCCTGGGCATAACCCATGATTGTTATGTTGCTTGCCGTCATGTTGGAGATGACCGATTCTAGAATTTGCGCGTTCGTGGGGTTCACAGTCGTTTGATTTGTCAGAAGGAGACTCATCCAAGTCATTTCCCTCAGCCTTTTGACGCCTAGAGAACTAAGCGCATCAAAAGCATGTTGAAGACTGAAATTCTCCCATATGCTTCGACTCATAAGCGGTTCTCCCACGCCAAACAATTCAGGGTTATGGCTGTTTGCGGCGCGTGTCTGCGTTCTCGATGTTAAGAAGCATATAGTGACGCTTCCCAACAAGACAAGAATCAGAAGAGATCCAAGCCAGTTCTTGAGAAGGCCTCTACTCAATAACAGACACCTTCAGACCCAATTCAGCAATGCTCATTTCCACCACTATAAATGCTTGACTGATCTCCAAGCCACAGTGAAATCAGCGCGCGCGGATTACAGAGAAATGAGGGTTTTGCAGGAGACGTCTCCAACGTTGGCTGTGTTACAGCGGTACTATCCACAATATTGTGGGCGTGTTATGTTTAGCACATACGAAGCCGAAAATGTGCGACAATGCAGGGAGCACAGAATGCACGCCTTTTGAAGGGTTTAATGTTGTATGCCCGTTAATGGGTAACTGCATTGGATTTTTGAAGAGTCTGTTGACGTGACAAGTTTTAAATATTTTTAATGCAGTATGCCATAAAATGGATAACTACGTTAAAAGCGTGAAAAGACAATGGTGAAGAAAACTGAAGCGCTATACAATGCCCTTCTTCCCATGAAAATAGTAAGCTTTGATGACATTGTACAAGCATCGTCAAGCATAATCGAAAGCTCTGCAAACCGCAAATACATCTATCGCAAATATGTGAAAAGGCTGATCGAAACTGGCAAACTCCAAGCAATCCGAAAAGGGTTATATGCCGTTCTATCTCCACTCGAGAAAACAAGAGAATACGAACCAGACAAGCTTCTAATCGCCTCCAAAATAAGAAAAAAACACTATCTGGGCTTCCACACCGCTCTCGAATACTACGGCTGCGCCTACTCTGCCTTCAACGAAGCCTACACATGTGTCAACGCAAAAGACAGGTTCGACCCTTTCAGCTACAAACACTTCATCTTCAAACCAGTATTCGTCAAAGACACAACGTCACAGGTAGTTGAGAAACCCTACGGAAACAGCCTTCTAAGAGTAAGCAGCAAAGAAAGGACGTTCATCGAATGCATCGATAGAGTACAATATGCTGGAGGCTGGGAAGAATGCATAAAGAGTCTAGAAAATCTCCGTGGACTCGACATTGAAAAACTGATTAACCTAACACTGGGGCAAGATAAAAAGGGTCTTCCTAGACGCATCGGCTTCATCCTGGAGCTCCTGAGAAACAGGTCACCATTCTATGAACACGTTAGCGACAGCACACTTGGCAAAATGAAAAGGGAGATCACAGGCCCACCGCAATACTTGGTCCGTGGAGAAAAAGGCAGCCTCAACAGAATATGGAACCTGTACATTCCCCAGAGTTTCGAGGAACAAGTGAGAGGCATCTAAGTGAAAAGGAAATACGACTTCGACGCATTAACACTGCAATACGGGTTCAGCTTCAAGGAAATAGAAAAGGTATGCCGAATCTCAGACCTGTTAGAGGATATCTCATCAGTGAAATTCCTCTCAGACCGCCTTTCACTCTACGGGGGAACATCTCTCTCATTCATCTACTCACGAGAAATACTGCGATTGTCCATAGACCTTGATTTCAACTACCGACACACAGACGCAGCAGACTGGGGAGAGATCCGAGAAGACATCGACAAACGTCTGAAAGATCTAATCTACAGGCAAGAATACAACAAAAGGGACATCGCCATAAACGCAAGCTACCCGCTAACACGATTCACCGTCAGATACATGAATACTTTTGGCTCTGAAGACAACTTCAAAATAGAAATAGGATACCTACGCCGAACCTCAATCCTTAAAACCGACTCATCAGCAGGTTTCAGACACGTAGGTACACAGGAAACATTTAGAACGACAACTCCGATGAAGGAAGAACTGTTCGCAAACAAATGGTGCACTCTGCTCTACAGAGCAACACCCCGAGACCTTTTCGACACATACCAAATAACCAAAATGAGATTCGACCACGACATCTTCCGCAAATGCGCAATCATTGACAGTTTGACCCATGAAAACCCCAGAATGCACAAAATCAACGCTGAACTAATCGCACACATTCCTATAGACTCCAACCTGAGGAACCTACTGCATACAGAGAAGCTCCCACAATACGACTTTGCCAAAATGACAAGAGAAGTCAAGGAATTCACCGAATCGCACCTGGCCAGCATAACAAGCAATGAAATCAAAGCAATAGACCAGTTCTACGACGAAAAAATCTTCAACCCGACCCTGATTGACAACACTGGACTATTCCATGAAAGAATAGCGGAATATCCTGCAATTCTGCGGACACTTCAACGAATCTAAGAGAAAAATTGGGATTTGCGGGAGACATCACCATCTGGCTTCCTAATGCCTTAGGTAGGAGGTTTTCCGTTTAAACAGAAGTTTTTGCAGGCAACGGTCTTCCCGTTTGGAAAGATGATTGGAAAAGCGATGGGTCACGGAGGTTCGACGCCCAGAATCCGCCGAACCCTCAAAGCCCTACACTCGTACCCGCATCCCCCTGAGCGCCAAACGCCCAGACTTAGGTTGCTCCCTCCCGGGCCTGGCCGGATTCGCCTGGCAAACACTGAAGACGGCTTCCCTACGGATGCCGCTCAGTGATCGTCAGCCCCAAGGGACGGATAGTCAACGCTTCGGAAATAGAGGTTTCAGCGGCCTTAAACGCCTCATCCTCCGCTGTCAGCCCGTCCTATAGAGGGTTTACGGTACAGAGGACCCCTACCCCCCCGCCTAAGACCCACCGCAAAGAACAGTCTAACACTAAAACTATAAAACTTTACCCCC
>JALHSQ010000158.1 GCA_022865885.1 Candidatus Bathyarchaeota archaeon
GAATATGTAAGGCAGCTCTGCCGGAAACTTCGGCCTATCCTTGGAGATAACATGAACCAGGTCTTTGAAGCCTATTGTGCCGAAGATGCCGATGGCAGACAGCAGATTGAAACATACCTTGAATTGCTTTCTGCTAAACACCTACCCACCGGTCTTGATGATAGTCAGCCCGGTCTTATCCCACCTTCAGAAAAACAGGCATACGGGCCTTATACTATTGGCTCAGTATGCTATGCTGACAAATACCTATATGATTTTGGCCTTAGAGAAGACGAATGGATTCAGCATGTAGGTGTATTTGGAAGAAGCGGGGCCGGAAAGACAAATATTGGCTTTATTATCTTGAAACAACTCCAGGATAAAGGAAAACCCGTCCTTATATTCGACTGGAAGAGAAACTACAGGGATTTACTTGCCTTACCTGGATTCAAAGATATTGAAGTCTATACCATCGGCAGAAATATTGCTCCTTTCAACTTCAATCCTTTAATACCGCCAAAAGGCACAAATCCAAAGACCTGGCTCAAAAAGCTCATAGAGGTAATTGCACATGCGTATCTATTGGGTAATGGTGTAATGTATCTTCTGCAGCAGTCTGTTGATGCTGTTTATGAAGAAGCTGGGGTTTATTCAGGAAATGTTGAAGAATGGCCTACTTTTAGGGATGTCCTTGAAAAGGCCAGAAATCGTGATGCAAGAGGTAGGGAAGCAGGCTGGCTTTCTTCTACCCTTCGCGCCCTTGCATCTTTATGCTTTGGCGATATGGATGCACTCGTAAATACCGGGGAAAACCAGAACCTTGAGCTTATCCTTAAAAAGACCGTAATCCTTGAGCTTGATGCATTAACCCAGCAAGACAAGATATTTTTCATTGAGACCCTTCTTTTATGGATTCACCACAAGCGTATGATAGAAACACAGCGTGAGGTTCTGAAGCATTGTGTGCTTATAGAGGAGGCGCATCATGTATTTTCTGATGAAAGAAGAAGCCTTGTTGGTGGCCAATCTGTTATGGAAATTACCTTCCGTGAGATAAGGGAATTTGGCGAGAGCCTTATCATTCTTGATCAGCATCCTTCGCAGATCAGTCTTCCAGCCCTCGGCAATACGTACGCCACGATTTGCATGAATCTCAAGCACAAGTCTGATATCAATGCTATGGCCCAGTGTATGCTGCTCGATAGTGAAAGAGACCTGTTGGGAACGCTCAAAGTGGGTCAGGCAGTTGTGAAGCTCCAGGGCAGGATTGCCAGGCCGTTTCAGATAACAGTGCCTGAGTTTTTTGTCGAGAAAGGCAAGATTACAGATGACTACATCAAGGAACATATGCAGTACATTGCCCCTATGATTCCAGAAGAGGATTTTCCCGCTGGTAATACAATTGTTAATGCAAAAACTGTGAAAAATCCAGATAATGAGATTTCATTTCTCAAAGACGTTCAAGAGTATCCGGAGAGCGGAATAGCTGCCCGATATAAACGGCTTGGTTTATCAGTTAGACAGGGACAGAAGCTCAAGGCAAAGCTACTGGAGCAGGGTTTAACCCAACTTTCGCAGTTGGGTGGGCAAATCGCGATTTCAAAATTATTTTTCCCGCATAATGCTTCAATAATGCCC
>JALHSQ010000020.1 GCA_022865885.1 Candidatus Bathyarchaeota archaeon
AATCACTCATCATTCCGAAATCGTAGATGTGGCAGACGTTACGTATACGATTAGAAAGGAAGATGGCTACTCGATGGCTGAACCTAGTCCTCAAAGCGAAGGCGGGCACTAGGAAAGTTTATTCTGAGTTGTTTCCTAATGCGTAAGCTAGGTATTCAGTCTTATCGAAAGCACTTTGGTTTATACATGTTTCCAAAACTTGATAAAGAAGAATCAAAGGCAGAGATATTTCAACTTGTTGAGCAATATCTTCGCAACAAAGGTCAATATGAAAATGTGTCGTATAAGGAAGATCAACTTCGCCGGGAATACATCAATAGGTTTTTCAAGTGTTTGGGATGGGATGTTTACAATGAACAAGGATCCGCGGAGCAGTATAAGGAAGTTGTAAGCGAGGATTCTGTCAAAATCGGAAGAACTACAAAAGCCCCGGACTACAGCTTCAGGGTAGGTGGTACAAGGAAATTCTTCGTCGAAGTCAAAAAACCCTCCTTAAAGATAAAGGAAAATCAAGAGGCAGCGTATCAGCTTCGACGATACGCATGGAATGCCAAGCTCCCTCTCTCAATTCTCACTAACTTCGAAGAATTCGCGGTGTACGATTGCAGAATCAAACCCAACGTATCAGATAGCTCAAGCGTGAGCAGAATAGAGTACATAACGCTTGAGACGAATACAGAAAAGATCAATGAGATATTCGAAGTGTTCTCAAGGGAGGCTGTTCTTCAAGGAAGTTTCGACAAATTCTCAGAAAGAGGCGGAAGAGGAACCTCTGAAGTAGACGATGAATTTCTGAGAGAAATCGAAGCGTGGAGGGAAAAGTTGGCGAAGAATATTGCGTTGAGGAATGAACGCTTAACAGTTGAAGAACTAAACTTTGCAGTTCAAACAATCATAAATCGAATGATATTTCTACGAATCGAAGAGGATCGTAGCATAGAACGATATGGAAGACTGCTCGAAATCGTGAAATCCGATGATGTGTATAAGAACCTTGTCCGATTGTTTCAGGAAGCAAATGGCAAATATGATGCCGGGTTGTTTGACTTAACGAGAGATCGGTTAACTCCAAAGTTGGAAATGGATGACAAGGTTCTAGGCGAGATCATACCCCGTCTGTACTACCCAGAATCTCCTTACGATTTCTCAGTTATTCGCTCGGATATTCTAGGGCAAGTCTACGAACGATTTCTGGGTAAAGTAATTCGGCTTACTGAAACTCACCGAGCTAAGGTTGAGGAGAAAGAAGAAGTGAAAAAATCCGGAGGAATATTCTATACTCCGGATTATATTGCCCAATATATAATCAATCGAACGTTAGGCCAACTTACAGAAAACAAGACCCCAGAACAAATATCTTCGTTGAAGGTCTTAGACCCAGCGTGCGGGTCAGGTACCTTTTTGTTAGAAGCATACCAGTACCTTCTAGATTACCATCTGAACTATTACCTCAGGACAGGCTCGAATAAGCAAAGCACGTCCAATAAACAAGAAGTTGTTCAAATACAGACCGGTTGGCGGTTGACCACTGCAGAAAGAAAGAGAATCTTGCTGAACAACATCTTTGGGGTAGATATTGATTCACAAGCCGTTGAAGTAACGAAGCTCAATTTACTACTCAAATGCCTCGAAGGAGAAAACCAACAAGTATTATACAAGCAATTGAAACTATTCAACGAACGAGTCCTACCAAACATTGACAAGAACATCAAATGCGGAAATACGTTAGTTTCGTCAAAGATATTGCGAGGTCAAACAAAGCTGACTAATCTACCTGACTCCGGAGAGATTAATCCATTTGATTATGAGATTGAATTCAAAGAGGTGATGGAAAAAGGTGGTTTTGACTGCATAATCGGAAACCCCCCGTACATCCGAATACAAAGAATTCCTCATGACGTTATTGATTATCTTTTTGAAAATTACTCAACGCCGATTAAGAAAAGTGACATTTCACTGATATTTATCGAGAAAGCGCACAAACTCTTGGCAAAGAAGGGTCTCATTGGCTTCATCTGCTCCTCCCAGTGGATGTCTACGGACTACGGAGAGAGGCTTCGTGAATATCTGGCAGAGGGGTATCTGCAAGAAATCGTTAATTTTGGCTCACTCCCAGTTTTCTCGACGGCATCGACGTACCCAGCAATATTCATAATTTCAAAAAGCCCCGGTCAAAAATTCTCTTACAGGATGATCCTATCAAAGAATCAACTATCTCTTTACGGTATTCAGAATTCAGGAACAAAGGAAATTGCTACAAAGACGTTACATAGTGCCGCTTGGTCTTTCTCAGAATTTAACCTTGTCGAGCACCTAGAAAAAGAGAATATCGAATATGCTCCTCTTTCTCAAATTGGGCATTTCTACATTGGCGCCTTGACGGGCATGGATGAAGTATTCGTGGTAGACTCGAAAAAAATCCAACAAGAAGGAATCGAGAAGGAAATAGTCCTACCTTATGCTTACAGAGGGGGAAGAAATTGCACCCTTCGGCAAAGTAATTCCTCAGGCAAGGATAATCTATCCTTACATCCAGACGACAGATGGAGATTCATTGCTTATGGATGAACACACTCTCAAAGAGAGGCATCCAAACACGTATCGATACCTCCTTCAGTTCAAGGAAAAGCTGACAAGACGGAGAGATTCTAGGAAGTTCTATGCCAAAGGAAACCAGTGGTTCCGGTTTCTGCGTCCTGGAAGATGGACCTATATCACCAAAGAGAAACTCCTGATTAGAGGTTTGGCAAAGGTCTCATGTGTAGGATATCTTGCCAAAAATACTGCATTCAACGGCGCAAATTGCCCAGCCCTAATACTCGACGGTGCAGATCCAATCACAATAATGGGGATATTGAATTCCAGTTTGATTACGTACTATCTTAGGTCTATATGCCCCCCTAAGTTACAAGGGTACAGACGTTTCAATGCAAACAATCTAAATAGAATCCCTATACCTCAAGGAAGGGAAGACCTCTTATCAAGAATTTCGAAACTAGCACAAGAATTGATGGAGCTATGTGCAATTGAAGAACAGAAAATGACTCCGTTTGAAACAGAAAAGGTCGAGAGGCAAACAAGGTATAAGAAAAATGAAACCGACGAGCTAGTGTTTGATCTGTACTCACTTTCTGCCAAAGACAAGGATGTTGTCTTGGCTGAAATCAAATCTTTTTCTAATTAGCATACGCCAGACATGATACAAAACACTGGCATGGCACGTCTTCTCTCATGTCGAACCGCCAGCCCACAAAAAGCGCGCATAGCATGTAATGTACTTGCCGCAACGTGCACATGGTGCATTATCTTGCAAGGATGTCCCTGAGTCATAAGTAGCTCCTTCGATATTTACCTTGCTCGGTATCTCCTCGAGCGCGCACTTCGTGCGCAACAGTCAACCTCTCTGCAACCTCAGTTCTTGAGGTCTTTCTGTTTCTGAGTAATTTTCTAACAACGCGAAACCCAAGATAATGGTTAAATTCTTGATTATACTACCTCATTTCAAAGAAGTCAGAGTTGATAAAGTGGCGTGCGAAAAAAGTCTTGAACTGCTAATTGCTGATTTCAGGAAAACTCTGGACAACCATGAGGAACTTCTCAAGTCCTTTTGCAGACACGGTGTGCAATTAGAAGGTTGGCTGAAAGGAGAGCTACTATACTTCTTGGACAATGAGAGGAAACAGAAGATTATTATCGATTTTGATAGAGAAGTTGCTCTAGGCAAGGAGATAGGGAAAGTAGATCTTAGACTCACGTTGTCGGCACCTTCCGGCTTTACTGATGCTTGGATCGAGTTGAAATATTGGTTGATTGGGCATCAAAGAGGATCTTCGTATAATGCCAGTTTCTATTTTGGAGACCCAACCTCCGTAGGAATCAGTATAGATGCTGGGAAATTGCTGAGAATTCCAAATGGTTTGAGATACATTCTAGTACTCGCTGTCGCGAATCCTAGCTCAGATGATTGGTCAACTGGCGTTGAAAAATTCAACAGCAAATTCTCACCTCTTCATCTCACAAGTATCACTGATCCTGAAGACTTCCCAGAATCATACTTCCTTGGTTTGCTGAATGTTGCATCAACAAGGAAAGAAAAACTAATCTGAAGTGAACCGGACCACACTAAAGCGCGCGTCATTTCTAGTCAAACGATCTTCTGTTTCTTCTCAATGTCTTTTCATGTGTTCAATCGTCTCGCCATAGAGCTTTTCAAAATGCTGTCCGAAGGTTTCATCGCCTTTTTCTTTCCTCGAAGACAATATCCAAGGAGCAAGCTTCTTCCAGTTTGACACAATATAAGGGCCAAGCCGATCAATAATCACATCGAAATCTACGAACTTCTTTTCAACCATAAAGCCTACCTGCTCAAAAAAAGCAGTAACCTCAAAGGGGTAGTCTCTCACATCATAACTTGTATCTTCTTGGGCCTTGTATTTCTCGTAATCCTCAAACTGGAATTCCTCTTCAATCCATCTAAAAGCTCTATGAAGCCTATCATTCTCTGCCCACTCAAATAGCTTCATCGAAATCTCAAGGTTTTTGTGCTTCTCCATATGCCTAAGCTGAAGCAGTATGAAGATGGTTGCGGAAACCCCAGCCACTGCAGAGGAAACAGCCGCCCACTCTGTCAGTGTCACCAATTTGATCAAGCCCCAACAAGCTAAGCATGAACCGCCATATTAGAGTTAAGCAACTAGCAAGCAGCCAAACTCTTAATTGCACGTATCCAGACAAATCTCCGTCCCATCAGAGACAAACTGTAAGTATCCAGAGGATAGCCTTCGAAAACTTTAACCCATCCCGACTCAAGTCATATTGATCGAAAAGTGAGACAATGGCAAGACTCGGCCAGTTGAAAATCGCGATGGGAACCTCAATATTCATAGTGGCCTTTGTCTTCGCCGTGTTCTTGGCAGCCATAATGTTCATAATACAACTCTCCTTCATCTACGCGCTAATAGGCACAGTCCTCTTCGTTTCATTACAGTATCTCATAGGCCCAGCTATTGTCGCCGCCTCGACTCGACTGCGATACTTGAAACCCGGCGAAAACCCTTGGCTTGAGAAAACAGTAAAGGATTTAGCAGACAAAAGCACAATCAAAATGCCAAAACTCGCAACAGTTCCAGACAACACACCAAACGCTTTCGTCTTCGGCAGAACAGCCAACAGCGCCACCCTAGCAGTCCACGAAGGACTTCTGAGAAACCTGAACGAGAACGAAGTAAGAGGCGTCATCGGCCACGAATTGGGACACATCAAACATAAGGACTACATCGTGATGACCTTAATTTCAGCACTGCCACTAGTCGCATACTTGATAGCGCGTGGAACATGGCAAGTAGCATGGTTCGCACGAGGATCATCAAGAGACAGAGACGAGGGCAGCATGAGAGCAGCCCTGTTCGCCATTGGCGCACTCTCCTACGTAGTCTACATCATCTCACTCTTGTTTGTGATGAGACTCAGCAGACTACGAGAACACTACGCCGAC
Organism: Candidatus Bathyarchaeota archaeon; assembly: GCA_022865885.1. Taxonomy (GTDB): domain Archaea; phylum Thermoproteota; class Bathyarchaeia; order Bathyarchaeales; family Bathycorpusculaceae; genus DRUK01. Next base: position 5,495 of record JALHSQ010000020.1, read on the forward strand.
GCATACTCAGCCTACGCAACGGGTTCACCTAGAAGCCTAGAAAGTGCACTAACCAAGATCACCTACGGATTGTCACTCTCATCGAAGCCACCTTCAGGCGCCAGAGCCTTCTACATAGGCGACCCCGCACAGGCCAAACGGGAAATCGCAGAGATAGTGGACAAGAAAGAAGAATACGACTTGGATCATGACGGAGTCCTCGATGAGCATGAATTGGAACTAGCTATGGAAAAAGAGGCTAAGTCCACCTGGTCAAAGATGAACAGCTTGTTCTCCACGCACCCGCCAACTTTCAGGCGCATACTGCTGCTGCGTGAAATAGAAGAAGAAATGGAAAAAGGAAGATACACAAGCGATCGCATTTACGCCCGCATCTAGAAGCAGAACCGATTCAAAGAGATATGCATAAAATACATCTACTATACCGATGCTAGAGTGAGGTGAGGTTCAGAATTGAAGGTCAAGCTTCTTCGTTACACGGCAGACGCTGAACGACTATGTGGAACTGCAGCTCTGACGACAATAAAGAGCGGGCATCCATCAGAGATATTCGAAGGAATAGATCCAGACAACGCCAAAAGAATAATAAGGAAAGTCACTGGTTACGGACACGGCTCTGTGATTGAACACGCATCATTTACCTTCAGCATAGAAGATGCATCGCGAGCCATGACACATCAACTTGTCAGGCACAGAATTGCGTCATATACGCAGCAAAGTCAACGCTACGTAGCATATGACACACTAGCCGATTATGTGACCCCACCAAGCATAACTGCGGACCCTGAAGCAAAGAAAGTCTTTAGCAGTACATTGAAAAACATCTCAGAAACATACCAAGCTCTTCTGAAGATGGGAGTCCCGAAAGAAGATGCGAGATTCATCCTTCCAAACGCCGCAAAAACAAACATAATCGTAACCATGAATGCCCGAGAACTCCGGCACTTCTTCAAAGTACGCTGTTGCGCACGAGCACAATGGGAAATGAGACAAGCTGCGACTGAAATGCTGAAACAAGCAAAAAAGGCTACGCCCGCACTATTTGAGAATGCAGGTCCTTCATGCGTGGAATTGGGCTTCTGTTCAGAAGGAAAAATGAAGCCTGCAGAGTGCAGCGTAACAGAGACGAGGAAAACATTCCAAAACTTGTAGCGATTTGAGTGGACGACAAGAAAATGCGATGCTAATGGTGAAGTATCGGGTTCTAGTAGTTACCACAGAGTATTGGAAGCCAGGAGACAGCTATTTACAGAGCATAGTCGATGGAGTCAAGGGAAAAATCGCGGACGGAGACTTCGTCGTCATATCCGAAAAGGCGATTTCAACTGCACTGGGCAACATCGTTGATGAAAGCGTTATCAAGCCTAGCCTGTCAGCAAGGTTCATTGCCAAGTACTGGATGCGAGTTGTGTGGGGTTATTTTCTAGGCCCATTGTGCGATTTTCGGAAAAAACTACTCCAAGCTCTCCGTAATTTTCCATTGAAGCAGGGTAGCGCTCACAAACAAGTGGCTTTGCAGTATTCCGGTCTCTTGCAAGCTCTAATGTTTGGTTCAGAGGGAGGCATTGATGGAAGCAATCTACCGTATTCCTACGTATGTCTGCCATTGAGAAACGCAAATGACGTAGCTCAGGAAATACGCGGTCTATTGTCGTCAACGTTGCAGAGGAATGTTTTCACAATGATCGTGGACACTGACAAAACGTATTCGTTCAGGAATTTCCATTTTACACCAAGACCAACACCAGTAGGCAGCATTCATTCATTCGGCGGAGTATTCGCCTATACGATGGGGCGAATGCTCAGACTCAAGAGGAGAGCGACGCCTATTGCGGTGGCAGGATGTAAGATCTCCGTTGAAGACTCTTTGGAAATCGCTCAAGCTGCAAACAAAGCTAGAGGTTTTGGTGCAGGAAGGACTGTGTGGGATATGGCAGAGAGATTAGAAGTAGAGGTGGACAAGGTAAGCTGGGAAATGCTGATGACAGTAAAGCATAAACCTATAGTGATTGTTAGAAGCAAAAGGTGAAAAACACAATGGAAACATCAGTCAAACAACTCGAAGCCTTCTTCAACCCAAGCTCAATCGCCGTCGTGGGAGCAACAAAACGGATAAACAAGGCAGGACATGTGATCTTCAAGAATTTTGTGGAGAACAAGAGACGGGGAGTCTTCAAAGGAGAGATCTTCCCTGTCAATCCCTGCGAAGACTCCATACTGGGGGTCCAATGCTATCGCACGGTAACTGATGTTCCAGGAAAACTTGACTTGGTAGTCATCGTAGTGCCAGCAAAGATTGTTCCAAGCATAATGAAAGACGCAGCGACCAAGAAAGCGAAGACGGTTGTCATAATCAGTTCTGGATTCGGCGAGATCGGAAATCACGAGCTTGAAAATCAGGTTGTAGCCATAGCCAAGAAAGCTGGCATACGCATCCTCGGACCGAACTGTCTAGGAGTATACGATTCAAGAACAGGCGTAGACATGCTGTTCCTCCCAGAAACCAAGATACTAACGACGGGAGACGAAGTAATCGCTACGCCACGCCCAATACCCGGAGACATAGCGATAGTCACGCAAAGCGGAGCTTTCGGTGTTGCAGCACTAGACTACCTAACAGGACGACAGATTGGGATCAGCAAATTCGTAAGCTTCGGCAACAAGTGCGACGTAACAGAAACAGAAATGCTACACTACTTACTGTACGACGAAGAAACCAAAGTAATACTACTATACGTAGAAGACATAAAAACCGGCAGGGAATTCCTCCAAGTAGCCAAAAAGGTCACAAGAAAGAAACCTATTGTGGCTATTAAATCTGGCAGAACAGAGGCAGGAGCAAGAGCAGCAGCCTCGCACACAGGCGCCATCGCAGGCTCAGATAGGATATACGACACAGTTTTCGCGCAAACAGGGGTTTTCAGAGCGAAGGACATGGAGGAGTTCTTCGACGCTGGAAAAGCACTAGCCATGCAGCCACCTGCCAATGGCTTAAACGTGGGACTAATAACAGACGCTGGCGGCCCAGGCATAATGGCTGTAGATGAATGTGTACTCAAAGGGCTAATCGTGAAACGATTCTCTGAGAAAACAGTCTTGAAATTCGAAAAGCTGAAAGACGAAGGGAAGCTTCCAAAATTCGCGACAAACCTTAATCCTGTGGACATAACTGGTTCGGCAACGTCTGAAATGTTCGAATGCGCAGCGGAAATCCTCTTTCAAGATCACGAAATCAACGGTATAGTAATGCTTGGTCTACATCACACACCGGCCCTCCAAGAAGACTATATCGATAGAGTAGCGAGAGTTGCTAGCAAACATAACAAACCCATAGTAGCTTGCGACATCGGAGAAACGGAGATGGCTTTGCACACTCGTTCAAGGTTTGACAAGTTAGATATACCAGCTTATGGTTCACCAGAGGACGCTGCAAGAGCTATGAATGCCCTTATGAGGTATGGCCAATACCTAAAGCAGAACAAGCTTTTCACAACATATCTGCAAGCGTTTATGAAAGCTAAACGGAAACAGTAGTCGATCAGAGAATCATTCTTACCTCGATCGTGTCGCCATCCCTCAGATGAAGCGTTTTTCTCAGGTTAACTGATGCGATAATCTCCATGATGTTCTTAGGATAATTCGCGACTTCAGGAATAACTACAGCACATTCAAGGTCAAGTGTTAAGCAGGCTTTGAAACAGCTTCCAAGGTTGAAACCTTCAGCAGGCAAAATCTCTAATGGTTTTGCGTTCCTCAATATCCCCCTATACTTGACACAATCTGTTTCAGACAGCCTTATGTTTAGAGTCCCAGGATATGGAGTGAAACCAAGTTTTTCTTCCAACTGTTCTTTAACCCATGACAGCTTGACGAATTTAGCTCCTTCGCCTTTTCCCGAGAAGACCATGCCTTTAACATACGGTGCTCTCAACGACCTAGTTCTCATTAGAACTCCTCAATGATCGAGCAGGAATCACATACGAAAAACATGAGGTCTCTTGCAGCGTCTATTTCAGTTCTTTCAACCAGCTTGCAACTTTCTTGATCAAAGTATTGGAAGACATGTCAACAACAGGGACAATCATTTTCTCTCGCGTCTCAATTATCGGTTGATATTTAGGCATAAAGGAATAACCAACAAAAGCCCAATAAACCCGCTTGTTCCCGATCAATTCCTTCGCGACAGTCTCGGTTGTTGCAGGTATGGGAAAATAGAGAAATACTACACCCTCAGCCCAGTATAATCCTGCAGTCTTGCCCCCGGCAATAATCGATGCAAACCTCGCTATGTCATCAGGGGTCGAAAAGAAGTCGCGTTCCATCACGACTATTTCATTGAACGGCTCGAACTTCACCATTACTTCGCTTCCATCCATAAACTGCACCTGCTCTCAGCCACTATGTGTTTCAACGTTCCCTTTTAATTTTGTTATGCTTCTAGAAAAAGTTAAAGGGCACACGGTTGCTAAAGCCTTAGCTAATAGCATTCAAAGGAGAACATACACTTGCCAGAAATACGCGTAGCACTCATTGGTGTAGGCAATTCAGCATCAGCCCTTGTTCAAGGAGTGCAATATTATAAAGACGCGAAAGAAGACGCCACCGTACCAGGACTCATGCATGTAAACTTCGGTGGATACCACATAAGAGACGTTAGATTCGTAGCGGCTTTTGAAGTGAACAAAAGCAAGATCGGAAAGGATTTGTCTGAAGCGATATTCACAAAACCGAACTGCTGTTTCAAGTTCGCAGAGGTACCACAATTAGGTGTCCCAGTTTCTTCTGCCCCGATTATGGACGGCGTCGCTGAACACATGAAAGAGACTTTCAATGTGTACAAAGATGGCGAGATTGAACCGGCAGACGTTGTCACGGTCTTAGAAAAATCACAAGTAGATATTCTCGTCAATTACTTACCTGTTGGAAGTAAGGATGCCACACGTTTCTATGCCCAAGCAGCCCTAGACGCTGAATGCGCTTTCATAAATTGTATACCAGAATTCATTGCCTCAGACGCTGCATGGGCCAAAAAGTTCGAGGAGAAAGGGCTTCCAATAGCGGGAGACGACATCAAGAGCCAGCTTGGCGCGACCATTCTACACCGAAACCTTGCCAGACTCTGCGTCGACAGGGGAGTGATTATTGACGAAACGTACCAGCTCAATCTTGGTGGAGACACCGACTTTCAAAACATGACCGTTGAAGAACGATTGAAAACCAAGCGGATAAGCAAGACAGAAGCGGTTAAGAGCCTTGTTCCATACGATCTGCCAACAAGGATCGGACCATCAGATTACGTTCCGTTTCTCGGCAACAAGAAAATATGTTACCTGTGGCTTAAGGGCAGAAAATTCGGAGATAGACCTTTGGCGATAACCGTTAAATTAGAAGTTGAGGATTCACCAAACAGCGCAGGCGTCGTGATTGACATAATAAGAGCAGTGAAGCTGGCATTAGACCGCAAGATAGCTGGACAGCTTCTCAGCATCTCCTCATATGCATTCAAACACCCGCCACTTCAAGTTCCTGATTCTGTGGCGAAAGAGGCAGTAGAGGAATATATACAAGGAAAAAGACAACGATAACAACATAGCCACAACATTGATCAAACCAGACTAGCCCCTCCCAGACTCTATAGTACTCTTCAAACGTTTCCAACGACGCCAATCCACGAAGCGAAACTTAACTGAAAGAACAATTACACGTGGATACTACAAACGCGTCCCCTTGACAGTGATTCTCCTGAACAGTTAGTTTTTAAGGCTATGATGCGTTGAATAACCACATCAGTTTAGAGGTGAACAGAAAAAATGGTGAAAGTAGATGGAACCGAAGTGCACGAGGGTTTATACTACACGAAGGAATTCGAGTGGGCGAAAGTTGAAGGCGACAAGATCCGTGTTGGAATAACCGATTACGCCCAAAAGCAACTCCGAGAAATCGTCTATGCTGAACTACCCAGTGTTGGATCGGCGATGAAGCAAAACGAGCCATATGGCACAGTGGAATCTGTGAAAGCAGTCTCAGATTTGATAGCGCCAATAAGCGGAACAATAGAGCAAGTGAACCAAGAAGTCCAATCGAAACCAGAATTGCTGAATGAAGACCCTTACGGCAAAGCATGGCTCCTAATAATAAAACCATCAAACCTGCAAGCTGAACTAGTCAACCTCATGGATTTCAACAAGGCAGTCGAGTGGCATAAGACCCTGGCAAAATGAAGGAAAACCAATGCCTAAACGGATAGTGATAATTGGCGCTCACGCCGCGGGAGTTGACGCAGCTTCTGCCGCGAGAAAAACAGATCGCACAGCTGAAATCACACTGATAACACAAGAAAAACATGCTGGTTACTCGCGTTGTGGACTACCCTTCGTCATTGGAGGACAAATTCCTAGCTTTGAAAGCCTGATTGTCTTTCAACAAGCCTACTTCCAAATGATGAAACTGAACTTGAAAACCGAAACCAAGGCCACTGCCATAAACATCACAAACAAGAGCGTAGAGACAATTGACAAAACAAGCAAGACAGAAACGCTTCCTTATGACAGTCTTATTATAGCTACAGGCGCCAGCCCGTTCATGCCCCCAATCAAAGGCAAGGACAAAAAAGGCATTCACCCCTTACGCACGTTAGAAGATGGACAGAACATCGATCAAGCCATCAAAGCTGGATCAAAAACAGCAGTTGTCATAGGCGCCGGCCTAATAGGGCTGGAGACAGCAGTTGCATTACATGAAAGAGGCCTAAAAGTCACAGTTGTCGAGCTACTCCCTCAAATCCTACCAAAGATGCTAGATGAAGACATGGCGAGAGGCGTACAAGAAATTCTCGAACAAAAAGGAATAACGATCATGACCGGTAAATGCGTCGAGGAATTCCTAGGAACAGACAGAGTAACAGGCATAATCGCAGAGGGTAAACAGATTACAGGAGACCTTTTCATGAGCGCCTTCGGCGTGAGATCAAACACTCAGCTAGCCGTTGACGCAGGCATAGTGCTGGGCGAAACCCAAGCAATCAAGACCAATGCCCGAATGGAAACTAACATCAAGGACGTCTACGCTGTAGGTGATTGTGCAGAGACGGTCAACATTGTCACACAAAAGCCGACGCTACCGTGGCTAGGCACGGTGGCCGTTAGAGAAGGAAAAGTCGCGGGGATAAACGCGGCAGGCGGATACACGCTCTTTACAGGAGCGCTAGGCTCAGCTGTTACAAGACTATTCGCTACAGATTGTGGAGTGACAGGCCTAACTGAAGCCGCTGCGCAACAAGCCAGAATTGAAACTGTGACTGGCACAATTTCTTCACGGACTAGGGCTGACTATTACCCCGGCACCTTACCTATAAAAGTGAAGCTTGTCGTTGAAAAAGAATCCAAACGGATAATTGGTGCGCAAATTATCGGTGGAGAGGAAGTAACGCAACGCATAAACGCCATATCTTTTGCGATACAGAAGCAGATGACAGTGCGAGAACTGGCAAAGGCGGACACGGCCTATGCGCCACCTGTCTGTGAAACTTGGGAGCCTCTAGTCTTGGCAGCAGAAATGGTTCTAATGAAACTACGATAGTTTCACCTTCTTTTTTCTTTGCTGATGCAGAAAACTAAATTAGAAGAGCGGTGGGTAGTCATATTATAATCATTCAGATCACGGTGAAATAGAATGGCGATAAAAGTAGGTATAAACGGATTCGGCAGAATCGGACGCCTCTTGTTTAGGGCAGCTGTGGAGAGAAATGCCAACATAGAGTTTGCAGCCGTAAACGACATCACAGACTCTAAAACCTTGGCGCATCTGCTGAAGTATGATTCGATTCATGGAAGAGCCCCGTTCCCTGTTGAGGTTGAGAAGGACGCTATAGTCGTCAAGGGAAAACGTATAATGACCCTTGCTCAACGCGATCCCGCCCAACTGCCATGGAAACAACTAGGTGTATACTTGGCCGTAGAGTCAACAGGGCTATTTACAGACAGAGAAAAGGCAGCAATGCATCTTCAAGCTGGAGCAAGAAAAGTCCTGATCTCCGCGCCAGCCAAGAACCCTGACGCCACGATTGTTATGGGTGTAAATCACAAAGATTACGATCCTGAAAAGCACAACATACTGTCAAATGCATCTTGCACCACAAACTGCGTCGCGCCTGTAGCGAAAGTCCTACATGAAAACTTTGGCCTAAGACAGGCACTGATGACCACTGCACACGCTTACACAAATGATCAAAGAATTCAAGATCTTGTTCACTCAGATCTGCGCCGCGCAAGAGCAGGCGCCATTAACATAATACCAACCACCACGGGTGCAGCTGTAGCTGCGACCCTTGTCCTCCCTGAACTCTCAGGAAGAATGAACGGAGTAGCCCTGAGAGTACCTGTACCAAATGTCTCCATAATAGATTTGACCTGTATATTGGAGAAAAGCACAACCAAAGAAGAGATTAACGCTGCTTTCCAGAAGGCTTCTGAGGGATCACTCAAAGGCATCTTGACCTACACTGAAGACCCAGTTGTCTCCTCGGACTTCAACCACAGCACGTGCTCAGCTGCCTTTGACGCGCAACTAACAATGGTTTTAGGAGGCAACTTCGTCAAAGTCTTCGCATGGTACGACAACGAGTGGGGCTTCTCCTGTCGCATGGTTGAACTAATAGAGTTCATAGGGAAAAAGGCAGGTCTCTGAACGCTCCAAACGTCTAGACCCGAGTAGCCTCCATAATCCTTTACTCACGGCAGAAGGAGAAACCAAATGGTGAAATACCTAACTCTTGACGACGTGAAAGTGAAAGACAAAACTGTGGTTGTCCGAGTCGATTTTAACTCACCAATCGACCCAGAAAAGAAGACGATACTAGACGATACAAGAATCCGAGCTCACGGAGAAACAACCATAAGAGAACTTGCAGACAAAGGCGCGAAGATTGTCGTCCTGGCTCACCAAGGAAGAAAGAAAGATCCAGACTTCGTGCCGTTGAAACAGCACGCAGAGGCTCTAAGCAAAATCCTTGGAAAACCAGTCAAATATGTTGATGATCTCTTCGGTCAAAGAGCCAAAAACGCGATCAGAAACCTGAAGAACGGGGAAACCCTTGTTTTAGAAAATGTTCGGACATTCGACGCAGAAACAAAAGAAGGAACACCTGAGGAACATGCAAAGACAGAACTCGTAAAGAACCTAGCACCTTTGGCTGACCTATTTGTCAACGACGCTTTCGCAGCAGCGCATAGAGCGCACGTATCGATAATAGGTTTCACACCCGTGCTACAAAGTGTAGCTGGACGCATAATGGAAAGAGAACTGAAATCACTAAGTAGAGTTCTGGAAAAACCGGAAAAACCATGCGTTTTCATTCTTGGAGGCGCCAAGGCCGACGACTCACTTGAAATTTCCAAGCATGTTTTGGATAACGGGACAGCAGACTACATACTTACAGGCGGCGTTGTCGGTCAAGTCTTTCTTGCAGCACAAGGCATCGATCTCGGCAGAGCGAACATGGAACTCCTAAAAAAAGAGAAGCTTGGCGATTTGATGCCAGGCATAATGGATCTTGAGCAGAAATATCCTGAGAGAGTTAAGACGCCGACGGATGTAGCCGTTGAAACGAATGGAAAACGGAAAGAAATCTCAATTGAAAGACTACCCACAGAATACACCATTATGGATATTGGAGCCAGAACAACTGAACACTACTCCAAAATAGTGAAAGATGCGAAAACCGTCGTTGCCAGCGGACCAATGGGAGTCTACGAGAATGACAAATTCAGCTTTGGAACCAAAAAAATCCTCGAAGAAATTGCGAACTCCAAAGCATTTTCATTAGTCGGAGGAGGACATACTATAGGCGCCTTAGAGAAGTTCGGTTTGGGCCAGAAGATTTCTTATGTTAGCACGGCAGGTGGTGCATTGATAGAATTCCTGATGGGCAAGAAGCTCCCAGGAGTCGTAGCATTAGAAGAAGCCGGAATCAGAAAAACATAGTATCCAATTTCTTGTTAATCTGCTAAACCCCATGCAACCATATTCTGATCCAAATCTATTGTGGATTCTCGACCTCCGTGAGTATCGCCAATTAGCATGCATTAGATCGTGGACAGCAAACCAGAAATAAACAGCAGTAGAATAAAGGAATAGGGAAAAGTACATTGACAGACATTGTGTTTGTTTTCGAAGTTCATCAACCCTATAGATTGAGGCGAGATTTTTTCTGGGAAAATAGAATCTTTAGAGGCTTGAGAAAAGGAGAATTATTCGACTATTATTTTGATCAAACCGTCAACAAGGAGATTTTTCAAAGAACATGCAGAAAGTGCTATTTTCCATCTAACAAGATATTGTTGGATCTCATCGACAAGTACAAAAAAGAAAGAAAACGGGTCAAAGTCTCATTTAGTCTTTCTGGCGTTTTTTTGGAACAATGCGAGATGTTCAGCAAAGACCTACTGGAAACATTCAAACAGCTCGCGGAGACGGGTTGCGTCGAGTTCCTAAGCCAGACATTCTACCATTCCCTTGCAAGCCTTTATCCCGACAGAACAGAATTCATCGAACAGGTAAAAGCACACCAACAAATCACCAAGGACCTACTCAATTACACGCCAACAGTTTTTGAGAACACTGAGCTACTATACAACAACGCTGTCGCAAAAACCGTAGAAAAACTAGGATACAAAGGAATATTCACGGAAGGCGTTGAAAGAATACTTCAGGGAAAATCACCGAACTATCTCTATACACCGAAAGACTGCAAGAGAATCAAGATTCTGCTGAGGAACTACAAACTAACGGACGACATCGGGTTCAGATTCTCTGCAAAATGGTGGAATGAGTGGCCACTCACTGCAGACAAGTACGCAAACTGGCTAGCATCAACGCCAGCAAGCTTGATCAACATTTTCCCAGACTATGAAACCTTCGGCGAACATCAGTGGCCAGAAACGGGCATACATGATTTTCTCAGACACTTGCCAGGAGAAATCCTGAAGTGGTGGAACCTTCACATGGCTACGCCCTCTGAAGTCGCTGACAAGTATGCGGCAGTAGGAGAGATTGACGTGCCGGAACTGGGCGGAACTGTTTCTTGGGCTGACTTGGAGAGAGACGCAAGCTGCTGGCTTGGAAACACGATGCAATGGGCGTACTACACAAGTCTCAGAAGACTTGAGCCTTTTGTTAAAGAAACGAAGGACAAGGATTTTCTGAAGATATGGAGATACTTCCAGACAAGTGATCACCTCTATTACATGTTCACTGCAGGCGGGTCACCAGGCGAAGTTCACTCCTACTTCAGCCCCTTCAACACACCGATAGACGCCTTTGTAACTGCACAGGCAGCTATCTTGGACTTTGAAAACAGAGTGAGACTTGCAGCAGTCACCGCGAATGAGCCATTCTTATTCTATACTGGCGAAGGAGAAGAATGCTATACCGGAACGACTGTTTGGAGCCTAAAAGGACTAAACGATGCTCTTCTGAAAGAAAGCTTGGAATCCGTGGAGTTTCACAACAGTCGCGGAGACTTTGAAAAATGGGCAGAAAGATCACTGCAAGACAAAACTCTGGCAGCAAGACTGAAGAAAATAAGACTCTCAAAAACAAAGGGAGAAATGCTGATAAAAACAATCACTGACGCCACAAAAGAAAGGTTTGCTGAACTGAACAAACAGACACAAGAAGCGACCAGGTACTTCTAGAAATCGCTGCGTATGTCTTTATAAGAGCAAGGACTCAAAGCTATCCAACAAGCCATAAGGTGAGCAATATTGAGAGAGGAACTTCCACTTTCAGAGAAGATCCTGCAAACGTTGCACAATCTTTGTGCCACCGCCCCGGACCTAGCAAGGAGAAGCGAAGAGCTTTCCCAAGCACTCCAAGTCAATGTAGGTGAACTGGAGAAGATTCTAGACGGCTACAAGGCTGAGGGGTTTGCAGAGAGTTTCATTGACAACGAAGGGAAAAGAAGGTACTACTTGACTGGAAGCGGAATAATAAAAGTGTGTGCACTCTTCACGTAGCGGATCTCTGATGCGGGTCATAATTCTCTCATGGGAGTACCCACCTAGAATAGTTGGACAACTTGCGAACTACGTGAAAACGCTGGCGGAGCAACTTACTAGAAGCGATGTCGACGTCTACGTTGTCACCTACCATGAATACTTGACTGGAGGACACGATGATCCAGAAGGGGTAAAAACTGTTAGAGTGACCAACCCTGTGCGCACCCATATTGGTGTTCTAACATGGGTTTTGACTTTGAATCAGGAAGTTGAAAGGGCAGCCGCAAACATCTACTATAATGTGGATAGACAAGTAGATCTGATGGATGTACATGATTGGCATTTCATTCCAGCCGCAGTGACTTTGAAAAGAGCACTCGGCATACCGTTTACTTACTCTGTCGAAAGCTTGGAAGATCAACGCTCTCGCGGCACAAACTCGCCTTTCAACATGGCAATTAAGAGCATTGAATTGCTTGGGATGTATGAGGCAAAGATGCTCCTGGTCAAATCTGGCTGGATGGGAGATGAGATTTCCCGAACGTACAATGTACCGCCTGAGAAGATCAGAGTGATCTCACAAGAATCTGCGAGCCGGATTACGGACATCTTGGCAACCTACAGAAGCACTGCTGGAGGCACAAGTTCGAAATGAGCCAAGATTTGAATGTTGTGATGTTGTCTTGGGAGTTCCCGCCTAGGATTATAGGTGGCATCTCTCCACATGTGCATTACTTGTCAAGAAGCTTGTCAAGAAAAGGCGTCAAAGTATACATAGTGACGTGCGATTTTCCTGGTGCGCCACAACATGAAATCGTTGATGGCGCGGAGGTTTTCAGGATAGACTCGTATAAGAATCCCTCGCCAGATTTCGCAACATGGGTCTATCTGATGAATGTGAACATGCAGAAAGAGGCTGCTTCTCTCATTAGGAGCTTAGGAAACAAGATAGACGTTATTCACGCTCATGACTGGCTCGTCGCAACTGCAGGAATTGGCTTGAAACATGTGTTTAGAAAACCCCTATTTGCCACTATGCATTCGACAGAGATTGGTCGAAGAAATGGCATTCACTTTGATTATGAAAGAATGATACACGAAACAGAAGCATGGTTGGCATACGAAGCATGGAAGGTCATATGCTGTAGTGATTACATGGTTTCACATGTTCAATGGGCTTTTGGCCTTCCTGCTGACAAATTAGTGATGGTTCCTAACGGCGTAAACTACGAAGTGTACTCAAAATATGAAAATGAGGATCTGACGCAGTTCAGAGGCAAGTTCGCGTTGCCAGAAGAAAAAATCGTGCTTTTTGTTGGCAGATTAGTGTACGAGAAAGGAATTCACGTCCTTGTAAACGCAGTACCGAAAATACTAGAGAAAACGAATGCGAAATTCGTGATCGTTGGTAATGGCTACATGAAGGAGCAACTTGCAGGTCTCGTCAAGAACATGGGACTAGCCCACAAGGTGCAGTTTACTGGATTCGTGGACGATGAAACACTTAGAAAATTGCAGAAATGCGCAAGTGTTTCCGTCGTGCCATCTCTTTTTGAACCATTTGGAATAGTAGCACTTGAAGCTATGGCCGCAAAGAGCCCAGTGGTGGTTTCAGACACAGGCGGTCTATCAGAGATCGTTGAACATGATGTTAGTGGTGTCAAGACCTATGTGAGCAACCCCGACTCTCTAGCATGGGGGATAACGAAAGTGTTGGTCGATGATGGATACGCGAATTGGCTGAGAAATAATGCCTATAAAAGAATCCAAGAAAAATACGATTGGGATAAAATAGCTCAACAAACCAAAGTCACCTACAGTTCCGTTCTAAGCGAATATTCAAAAAGCTTCTGGGCACAACAAATGGTTTAAAGAACACAAGAGCCAAAGAACCCTCTTCAGTGTTGCAATCGAAACCATTTTCAATAATCGTCGCCCTTCAGTCTCGAATAGATCCTTGATAAAGCATCGAGATCAGTCAAGACAAGATAAATCCGTGGACGCTTACAATGGTTATAGATGCATACACTAGATCAACTGAACCAAACATAATCTATTGTTTTGAGATGAAACGAGAAGAGCTATATTAGGGATATTTCAGCTTTATTGCTTTGTCTTTGCAGGCATCGGCACATTTCATGCAGTAAATACATTCAGGGTCGCTGAATTTCTCCCACGGCAAATCCAGAATAGGAACTCGCATAGGGCAGGCGGTGACACACTGGCGACAGCCACCCTTGGCACATTTGACCGGGTCTCTGCGCAAACCGATGAAACTGAATCTGTTAAGGATTGCCATGATGGCACCGTGGGGACAGAGATATTTGCACCAACCTCTTGAAATGAATGATGCGAAAACGAGAACTCCGATCATGATTGCTAATTGAGCCCAGAAGAGGTAAGGTATATTCACAACGCCAGATAAAAGATCGAAGAAAGGCGTATTTGCAATGTTAATACGGAAATTCAGAACCATTTTGGGCAGAGTTGCAAGTAATGTTTCACTAGGGCTCAAAGCAGTAAACGGCGCCTTGGCAAAGGTACCTAACGCTTTCGCATAACCAGCCTCGACCCCCATAACTCTGGTTATGGAGAAAGTTGCACTTATAAATAACGTTAGGCCAAGGATGAAATATTTCAAGTAGACCATGCTTTCGTGTGTCCTCACCGAAAGCTCTGTTTGCTTTCTCTTTATGAAGCCCAACAACTCCTGCACAAAACCAAATGGGCAAACCCAACCACACATTGACTTGCCTATCAATATTCCGACAATCAAAAACGAGGCAAACGCAAGCCATGGAAAAACTCCGTCATAGAACAAAAACTGCATTGCCGTAAAGGCATCACCTATAGTATTTGGTTGCAGTCCCCACGTCCACAGAACCGGAAACAAGAGTGACGAAGCACCCAAACCGAAAATCGCTGCACAGAAGAGTATGAAGGACAGGAATTGAACAATTCTCCGCGGTGCATTGTACGTGAGCAGGTACTCCTTGACGTTATCCCTCTTCAACTTTCCGCCTCTTCCATGCGATTAATGAAGGACTAAGTTATTTGTGTTCCGATACTTTAACGTTTTCTGTGTAAACTTTTGGCGCAATCGATAGCCCAAGCTTTCACGTTGGTCTAAGTGTAGAAACCTCTGTTCTATTGAAGAGTGTTGATTGATTTCCCACAAACATGGGACAACAAAGCGATGTGGTTGAACACTTATTTCAAGCTGATCTACTACAATTAGATATTATCAGTCACATGGGTAGCGAATGCATCTTGCTGCATACTCATATCTCACCATCATAATCGAAGAGTCGAAGAGAAGACTACTTGGATGATTGCGACACGAACCGGCAGTTTTTCTGCAAGTTTGCTATTTTCAAGGGGGAGGTTGAACAGGAAATCAAGATTAGCTTGCGATGAAGTATCAGGCTCTTTGCAACAGACATTTCACTTGATCAGCAAAGCCAGAATCACTGGATGCCCTTCGTGGTTCAGATTCAAGTAACAGATCATGGTCTGAATATACGTTCGTTAGGATCTCACGTTCAACTACATTGGCACCAGAATTTAGGAACGCTTCAAGTCCTTTTGCAAAAATATCGATTCTTTCAACTATTTCATCATGTTTTAGCGAATAGTTGTGTTCCATATATTTGTAGATCAGTTGTGTTGCCTCTCGGCCGAAAACATGAGTTAGAACGCGGTCTATGACCCTTGAGATTTGCTCTTCCTTCTTGTTTGTCGAGGTGTGTTTTTGATTTCCCATGGTGATGCACTGCAAATATATCGTTTATATTGCGATTTAATAAACATTGTCGTATATCTGTAATACACGGATACACGTTGGGAGTGTTAGAACCCATCACTACATGAAGTCAGCAAGATTCTTCTGTTTAACTCTTCCTCGAGTATCATCCCTGACAGCGTCTTCGTCAGTAATAACGAGTTTTCCATAAACGCCATCATAGCCTGGCGACACCTTGGCCTGACCTGCTCTAACCTTAACGATAGCGTCAGCGATTCTACCACCGGCAACCACGTCTAGGCCATCTCTTGGCGCATTAATCAACACAGTGTACTCATCACCAAATCGTTCAATAAGCGAATTGTATATGCTCCAAACCCTTTGAACAGACGGAGACTCAACACCCACTACGGTCGCAATGATTTCAGAAAGAGGAAGCAGACGCATGAACCCAACGGCATTTTCCGGAATAAAATTCGCTGGCCGGTCGGCTAGTTCTTCAACTCGTTGTTCAACACCCACTGTGAGTTTTCTGCGACAAACAGGGCAAATGTTGCCAAGTCTTATTGCATCCTGTGGAGAAAGTGCTACGTGGCAATTCCTGTGACCGGTCCAGTGATATTTCCCGTATGCTGGATCAGTTTCTATAGTGAATTTGAGACGAGTCTTATCTTTGCGACGAATGATATCGATGATCTCAGCGTAGTTTATCGTTCCTAGTTCAAAGACGTTCGCTTCTCTCCCAATTCGCCACGGCCAGAAACTGTGACTGTCACTGTTTGAAAGTAATGTAAATCGGTCTAATTTGCTCAGCCGCCAATTCATGGGAGGATCTGATGAAAGCCCCGTTTCCAAAGCGTGAATATGTTTTGTCATGTCTTGATAACATTCTTCAATACTGTTGAAGCCGCTAAATGCGCCTAGTATGCTGAACCAGGGAGTCCAAGCGTGTGCTGGAAAGATCAAGTTCTCGCCTGAGACTTCCATGATCTCCTCAACCAAGCAGGACGCGTTCATGTTCAAAGTTGGTCTACCATCAGCTTCGAGGTTGCCATATTTTGAGAGTCTATCGTTGAGTTGAAGGGCAGTTTCGATATTAGGAGTCAGGACAACATGGTGAACCTTTCTGACTTCATTTTCAAACGTGAAAATGGTGCTTACTTCTGCCGTCAGCATGAAACGAACTGGTGAACCATGTTTTCCCGCGACCGTGTAGAGATCTGTATCAGGTTCTCGAATCAGGTCATTTTGCAGTTCTACGAGCCACTTTGGATGTGTAAAATCTCCTGTCCCGACAAGGTTTAAGCCTTTGATTTTCGCAAACTTAGCTATTTCGCCAATGCACATCTTCTCGCTAGTCGCCCGGCTATAGTGGCTGTGAACATGCAGGTCAGCGATCACCCTCAAGTCTTTCACAACCATCCATTTCTTTACCAACGCGCTTTTCAGGGCTTATGAGAAGCATGTTGAAATACTCCTATTATATCGAAAGGCGTTGCATCCAATTGGCTATTCTCTTGGAACTGCAAGATGAAAGCCCACCCTCCGTCTCAATTGATCTTAAAACTCGTACTTAAAGAGGTTGTTATAGCGAGCATCAAGCTTAAATCAAGCCCAACATAAAGGAAAACTGCGTTAGTTTTGAGAGGATCAAAGTTGACAACTTAAAATGAACCAATCTGGATCGCAAGAGAACTCTCAAAATGCAGTGGTTGCAGAAAATGCGAGATCGAATGCTCACTCGCTCATGAAAACCGCATATGGTCGGAAGCCTCAAGAGTAAGAGTCTTCATGCTCGTTCCTGGACTCGAATTTCCACATTTATGCGTTCAATGTCAAGATTACCCATGTGTGAAAACATGCCCAGTCAGAGCACTCTCAGTGAGTAAAAAAACGGGCGCGGTGATAGTGAAGACTCAGAAATGCACAGCGTGTGGAAAGTGCATAAATGCTTGCCCAGGCAGAATCCCACATATGCACCCGACAGGACTACTGGGTGGTCCAGATTTCAAGTGGAGTCCGAAAATCCATGACGAAAACCCGCAAAGATTCTATGAGCCATTACCATCAGGCCCATATATGGGGAAAACCGTTGATAGAGCAAAAGTGAAAGAAGACAGAAGCAGATACTATAGAGAAGCAGGCTGGGATGAAAATGGCGTGCCCAAAACTGAGACCCTCAGAGAACTCGAATTGGAGAATATTGACGAGAGCCTGAAGAAACTGCGCCGATAGATTGCAGAACACAATAACTCACTTCAGAGAAACATTATTGACGCGCCAATACACAGAGTCAATGCTTAAATAACAAAATCTTGTACACTATAGACATTCAATCAAGGAAGTGGGAAATTTGAGTGAACAAAAAAAGTGGGCTGAGAAACTGAGTTCCCAGTGTGGTCTAAGCGCAGCCTTCTTGAAGGACATATTGGAGGAATTGAGTGAAAGCTGCTATGGAGATGCAGGCACCTCAAGAGATGTGATCGAAGAACTTACGTCAAGCTGTCATTTAAACGAAGAAGAGCTGCGAAAATTCGTTAAGGATGTCTCAAAGAGTTGCCCCATAGATGCGAAAAAACTGCAGGCTGAAGTTGCCAAAGCAAAGGGAAAGAAGAACCTTGCGTTCCAAGCAATAGATAACGCTGGACCAAGAAGTGTGTCAGACCGCGGTGGTGTCCGGTAGCGAAAACAGCATTGTTCCGTTTATCTTTCTGATCGAATGAGTTGTGGCTACGTAGAGCTATCTAGATAAAGTTTAGAGATTATTGTCAGAGACTACATTCTCGCATTCACTCAACTGCCAAAGAAGAGAAAACTAAAGCTAGATTATGTGAAGCTCTTTTCCGATCTTTTCAAGAGCTCCTATTGCAAAGTCCAAGTCTTTCCGTGTCAAAGCAGCGTTCATTATAGTTCTTATTCGTGCCTTGTCCCTGGCTACCATCGGAAAAACGATTGGCAACGCAAAGACACCTTCTTCGAAAAGCCTTGCGCTCAATTTCTTCGCAATACCGCTTTCTCCAACCATAACAGGTGTTATTGGCGTCTCACTTCTTCCTATGTCGAAACCTAGGTCTTTCATGGTTTTCTTGAAGTACTTGGTGTGCTCCCACAATGTACGAACGTGTTGGGGTTCGCTTTCCAAGACATCAATAGCTGCTATGCAAGCCGCTGCAACTGCAGGCGGATGTGAACCGCTGAGAAGCCATGTTCGGGACTTGTTGTATGCAAAATTGACTAGGCTTCTTGAACCTGAGACGTGCCCACCTACTACACCGAAAGCTTTTGAGAATGTACCCAT
The DNA here is from genome assembly GCA_022865885.1 of Candidatus Bathyarchaeota archaeon. GTDB lineage: Archaea > Thermoproteota > Bathyarchaeia > Bathyarchaeales > Bathycorpusculaceae > DRUK01. The sequence goes on from JALHSQ010000020.1 coordinate 24,531, forward strand.
CTCCACATGGACTCTGTCTCGGTTGAGCTTGAAATGTGAAACAATGCCTCTACCGCCTTCTCCAAGCACGCCTTCGCCGTGAGCGTCGTCTACATAAACCATTGCACCGTGCTCTGCTGCTGCCTTAGCTACGCCGTCCAAAGGTGCTATGTCGCCATCCATTGAGAAAACGCCGTCAGTGATTATCAGAATCCGTCTATATGGTGGAGAGTGTTTTTCCGCTTCCTCCAAGACGTGATGTAGATCCTGCACGTCTAAGTGTTTGTAAACTGCTCGCTCAGCATGGGATAATCTGACGCCGTCGATTATGCTGCCGTGATTCAGTTCGTCACTTATTATGAGGTCGTCTTTTCCGGCTAATTGAGGAATTAAGCCTGCGTTGGCTGCGAATCCTGTTTGATATACTAGTGAAGCTTCTGCATGCTTGAAGCGTGCAAGTCGTTTTTCAAGTTCCATATGTATATCCATGGTTCCTGCAATGGGTCGTACTGAACCAGAGCCAGCTCCATGAGTTTGAACCGCTTTGACCGCTGCCTCTTTTAAATGTTGGTGGTTGCTGAGGCCCAAATAGTTGTTGGAACAGAACATCAATACCTTTTTTCCGTCAACATTGCACCATGGGGTGCTTGGCCCGCCCAAAACTCGGAGTTTCCAGTCAAGTTCACTTTTAACCAGGTCTTCATATTCTTCTCGTAAGAAGGATGTTGGGTTTCGCATGATGTTGAACCTCTTTTTTCCTATTGAGGAGTTCACTCTCTTAAAACCCTTTTTCTCATCTGTTTTCGTTTTCACATGTTGCCACTATTGTCTTTCCAGAAGGGATACCATCTGATTAAGACATGTGAAATCTACAAGATCATTGTGTAAACAGAATCTCGCAGTGTGTATGGAATGAACAGTGGGAAACTGCACTACTTATGATCTTGCGTGGATTTAATGCTTCATGGTTTCCTTAGAGCTTTCCTTCATTGAAACGCTTTGATAATCTCTCTATCATATCCTTTGTCATTGCGGCTAAGTCATACTTCGGCTTCCAACCCCATTCATTGCGGGCAACGCTGTCGTCTATTGACATTGGCCATGAATCCGCGATTTTCTGTCTAAAATCAGGTTTGTAATCACACCTGAAGTCGGGAACGTATTTTCTGATCTCGGCTGCTAGTTCCCCAGCAGAGAAACTCATCCCGGCTACGTTGTAACTATCATGCCTTTTGACTTTGGATGGATCAACCTCCATAAGGTCTATGGTTGCTTTGATGCAGTCAGGCATATACATCATTGGTAAGACTGTATCCTCCCTCACAAAACACGTGTATCGCTTGCTTCTTATGGCGTCATAAAATATGGCGACAGCATAATCAGTTGTACCCCCGCCTGGAAGAACCTCGCTACTTATGATTCCGGGGTAGCGGATGCCACGAACGTCCAAACCAAATCGGATGAAATAGTAGTTGCATAACAGTTCGCCTGCGACTTTTGAAACTCCATACATAGTTTTGGGGATCAGTATGGTTTCTTGGGGTGTGTTTGTCCGGGGTGCAGAAGGACCAAATGCAGCTATCGAGCTAGGCCAAAAGATTTGGGCTAACTTCAGTTTCCTTGCCACTTCAAGAATATTGTAAAGACTGCCCATGTTTATGGCCCAAGCAGCTTGAGGGTTTTCTTCACCTGTGGCGGACAGCACTGCGGCCAAATGATAGATCGTGTCAACGTCATACTTTCGTATAGCTTTCTCAATGCTTTCCTCATTACTGAGATCAACGTATTCGAATGGTCCTGACGTGAGTAACGTCTCACTTGGCTGTCTCTTATGTCCAGCCGCTATAACGTTGTCGCCGCCATATCTCTTTCGAAGCTCAAGAGTCAATTCGGATCCTATTTGGCCAGTGGAACCTGTAACCAAGATTCTCTTGGTGTTCTTTCTTGACATTTGTCAACACTTTCCTTCATCAGTCGTGAGCAAGAGATGATAAAAAAAACTCAAGATATAAGAATTTTCACAGAGAAAAGCTGCTCTTATGATGGAGTCGAGCTTCAGAGCTATACAGGTCTTGCTTTCGGGAAAACGTCTTGCCAAAACAGTTTATAGCTAATGCTACAAACTCTGTCACCAATGAAAACCATTAAGCTCGGTCTTATTGTCAATCCCATAGCGGGTATGGGAGGCAAAGTAGGTCTCAAAGGAACTGATGATGCTCTGAATGAAGCGGTTTCCAAAGGAGCTGAGCCAATAGCGCCTAGGAGAGCTATTGAATTTCTCCAGAAGCTGAAAGAGAAGACGCTGGAAAAAAAGTGCAAGATTCTAACCTGCCCGGGTATTATGGGCGAAGAGGAAGCAAGAACAACTAACTTCACAATTCAAGTCTTACCGATGAAAATCAAGCAAGAAACGAGCGCTGAAGACACAAAGACCGCCACTAAGCTGTTGACGACGGCAGGAGTCGACCTGATAGTTTTTGCAGGAGGAGACGGCACAGCAAGAGACGTTCTGGACGCCCTCAAAGATTTCAACGAGTCCCCAGTTCTCGGTGTTCCTTGCGGCGTCAAGATGTACAGTGGAATCTTCGCGGTCAGCCCTTCAGACGCTGCGGATGTAGTCTTAGCTTTTGTCGAAGGGCATGCCGACATAACCGAGTTTGAAGTAATGGATGTGGATGAAAAAGCTATTCGGAAAGACGTTTTCGCAGTGAAACTCTATGGTTATCTGAAAGGACCGTTTCTACCAGCACATATTCAGGGTAGCAAGCAAGTAAGTCCAGAGACGACAGATGAAGTGGACAATCAGACGGCTATAGCAAGATTCATTATTGAAGGGATGCAGCCAAATGGAACCTACATACTAGGTGCCGGAACAACTGTCAAGCGCCTTGCGGAGTTGCTGGGAGTTAGAAAGACTATTCTTGGCGTCGACATCTACAGAAATGAGAGAACCATACTTGATGTCAACGAAGAGAGACTTCTGAAGGAGGTGACAGATTGGCTGACCACATGGATCATTCTTTCACCGATTGGGCATCAAGGAATCCTTCTTGGAAGAGGAAATCAGCAAATAAGCCCGCAAATAATCAAAAAAGTGGGAAAAGAGAGAATAATCGTCGCTGCGACCAAGAGCAAGCTTCACAGCATCGAAGGAAACATCCTAAGAGTTGACACTGGAGACTGTGAGACTGACAATATTCTTAGGGGATATATTAGGGTCGTCACAGACTATAGAGAGTGGCGACTTATGCAGGTTCTGTGAACTCTACGATCCGAATTTTTTGGTTTTGCCAAGTAAACCCATTAAGATAGGCATCAATTCCAGACCTCTAATTCTGTGAAGGCCACCCTTGGCACAAGCTCGCTCATCATATTTCGTTACATCATCAACCCGAAGATAGGGACCGGCAATAGCGACTGGCACAGGATCGCCTTCATGATTTCGTGTAAGGGTAGAGGTTGTATGATCAGCAGTAATGGCCAGATAGGTGGAATCTAGATTAATGTTCTTAAGCAAATAGCCCAACATGCTATCGATTCTCTCTATTGCTTCAACTTTCTGCTTGATGTTTCCATCGTGACTGGCAACGTCTGTTGCCTTTACATGCAAAAGAACGAAGTCACAATTTCTCAGCTCTTGCACTACTGCACGAGTCTTAGCAGTATAATCGGTTTGCAATGTTCCTGTCGCGCCTTTGACGTTTATCACCTTCATCCCAGCGGCTTGGCAAACCCCTTTGATCAGTGGTGCTGCAGCTATGCACGTAGCTCTGATACCATAAATCTCTGAGAGGGGTCGCACTTTAGGAATTGTCCCTGCACCTCTGCATAAAACCACATTCGCTGGTGGCAGATTGTGCTTGGCTCTCTCCTTGTTGGTCGAACTGCTCCTTAGGGTCTTCTGAAACTCACGTATCAGTTCATTTACAATCTTGGCTGTCGACCGAGCCTCCAGACTGTGATCTAGCGGCTTTACCTCTGAGACTCTCTCTCCGAGTTTGCCGGGATCGGAATCACTGACGGCTGCAGAGAGCCTAGAACCGCGAATTACAAGGATGGCTCGATGCTGAATCGTATTCTTAAACACAAATTCAACGTTTGAAGACTGCTTCAGTTTGATTCTTTGAAGTTTTTCGGCAAGTTCAGCAGCATCCTCAGTCGCAATTCTGCCAGCGCGTCTATCCAGAACAACCATGCTTGAATCTATTGTAGCAAGGTTGCACCTGAAGGCCACATCTCCCGGCAGAATTTTCACTCCAGAACCTAACGCTTCCAGAGCTCCTCTACCAGAATAAATGCCTAGGGCGTCATAACCAAGCAGCGCCAAGGAGGCGGCATCACTTCCAGGCGGGATTCCAGGCGATATTGGGTCAATGATGCCGCAAACACCTGTTTCCGCTATCTGGTTTAACGAAGGTTTCCGTGCGGCTTCCAGCGGTGTTCTCCAGTTTAGTTCTCTTAGTGGCCTATCAGCCATCCCATCGGCAATAACTAGAACTGTCTTCAAGCTCGCTCACGACACTCACGATTGAGGAAATACCAAGTTAGACGCGGAAAGTTAAAACATTTGTGCACTAAGCGATCAGGCTTTAGCATGGGTAATGTGACAAAAATGCTTAATAGCAACTGTGAAGCTTGTTGCTGAAAGTGGTTGTTATGGGCGATTGCGTTCCACACCGCTAGATTCTTGAAAAATGTAACCGGCATCATTATTTGCTTTTCGCTAGCATTAAATTCAACCACTGAAAAGTTCTGTGAGAGATAAGAAAATGTCAGACATGGGAATTACTGTAAAGAAAGCTGAGGATTTCTCAGAGTGGTACACACAGGTTGTTTTGAAGTCTGGTCTAGCAGATTACGCGCCGGTTAAGGGTTGCATGATCTTCAGAGAAAACTCCTATGCCATCTGGGAAAAAATCCAAGAGATATTCAATCAAAAAATAAAAGCAACGGGGCACCGAAACGTCTACTTTCCACTGTTCATACCTGAAAACCTCTTGAAAAAAGAGGAAGAGCATTTCGCAGGGTTTGTTCCTGAGGTCGCTTGGGTAACGATGGGAGGAGACAGCCAACTCGAAGAAAGACTTGCCATCAGACCTACATCTGAAACAATCATTTACGCAGCATATGCGAAATGGATTAGAAGCTGGAGAGACCTGCCTGTCAAGCTTAACCAGTGGTGCAGCGTTGTAAGGTGGGAAACCAAAGCCACAAAACTCTTCCTCAGAACAAGGGAATTCCTTTGGCAGGAAGGACATACTATACATGCAACTAGAGAGGAAGCTGATAAAGAAGCAACAGAAATCCTTCACGCATACAAAGAAGTGATGGAGAATTACTTGGCTATTCCAGTTCTCGCAGGAAAAAAGACAGAATCGGAGAAGTTTGCGGGTGCGCTCTACACGCTCGCTTTAGAAGCATTGATGCCCGATGGAAAAGCTTTGCAGATGGGAACGTCGCACCAGTTGGGCCAGAATTTCTCAAAGGTGTTTGACATCAAATTCCTTGATCAAAACGAAAAGGAGCAATATGCGTGGCAGACGTCGTGGGGCTTTACGACCCGAATGATCGGGGCTCTAGTGATGGTGCACGGCGACAACAAAGGATTGGTGTTGCCACCGAAAGTTGCATCAACGCAAGTTGTGATTATTCCAATACCCTACAAGGGTGTTGATGCAGATCTGATTGCCCAGAAAACCAAGTGTATCTTCAATGAACTCCAAGAGAACGGCGTAAAGGTTGTTCTAGATGATAGACAGGAATACACGCCGGGATGGAAATTCAATCAATGGGAACTACTGGGTGTTCCAATAAGGATAGAGTTGGGACCAAGAGATGTTAAGCAAAGACAAGTGGTGCTCGTCAGAAGAGACACACTTGAAAAGACCATTGTGAAAGAAGACGAAACAAAGGATGCAGTGACGAAACTACTTGAAGAAATTCAGAACGATCTGTTCAACAAGGCTAAGATGTTTCTGGAGGAAAACATCACTACAGTGAAGACTTATGATGAATTCAAGAAAGTGCTAGAAAACAAAGGAGGCATAATCAGAGCAGCTTGGTGCTGTAACTCCAAATGCGAAGGAAAAATAAAAGATGAGACGGGTGCTACAATAAGGCTGGAGCCTCTTGAAAAAGAAGAACCCACAGCCACAACGTGCGTATATTGCGGAGAGAAAGCAAAAGAAACCGTTCTCTTTGCGAGATCGTACTAGACCAAACACTATTCTTCTTCCTTGACTCTGCAACACCAACTGCGTTGAGCGATTCCAACAATCTCGGCAATCGGTCTGAAGATAGAATCGGGCTAAATGACTAGTTTCTCAGGTTCTATGTTTCGGTTTTTCAATCCCAAGTCGCTGACCTTGAACGCTTTGCCGCCATATAACGATGCATACTCCTCACCTTCGTAGAGTGCAGCCGCAATTCTGCCTATTGCGTCAGCTTTCAGTATTCCACTTCCACTTGCACCACCCGCCACCATCAAGCCATTCTCTTCAAATACCAATGGTTGCCCATCAAGAGTATTAATCTCATAGAGGCCAGCAAAGGCGGAAAAGGGTTGGCAGTCTGTAAATTGAGGGAAGTATTTGACTAAAACCTGATACAGCCCATATTGATAGAAATTCTCTTCAGGCTCAGGATCATCCTCGATCTTGAAGGCTCTTGGAAATTCATCAGCATAGGCCAGCCAAAGTGCATCTTCTTCAGGAGCAGGACGGATATATGCAGAGGGTTTTGGAAGGATTGTGAAAGGTAAGCAGCCAGCGGCTGAGAAATCCTTTGTGAAGAGAAGCTTCTTCAACGCCTCAGTTTTCGCCTTTATTGAGAAGATTTGTCTCTTCTTGGCTTTGACGAAACATTCTATCCCAAGAGGGTCTAAGAGCTGCGCAGTCCATGCTCCAGCAGCTATCACTGTTTTCTCTGCCTTTATAACGCCCCTATTAGTCTTCGCTCCTCTGACTGATGCGTCCTGCCAAAAATACGGTTCACCAGGCATTCCCAAAGGGGAACGCGGTTCAACCAGTAACTCTTTCACATCGGTGTTGTATTGGATTTTTCCCCCAAGCCGGAGATACTCTGTCTCGTAGAATTTTACGAGTGAATCAACATCAATGAGGCCTGCCTTGGGAATCACTATTCCCTTGTAAACGTTGCCCAATCCCATCATTTGCGCTTCTTCATCGTTGGCAAGGTCTGTTCGCATGTCAAGCTTCCTAGCCAGTTCGCTCTCATCGTATTCCACGTACTTGAAGCCTCTATTGCTCAAGTCCTTCAATACCGGAAGCATCTTATGATAGCCACTTTCATCAAAAAACCACAAATATCCAGCCCAACGCAACTTCAAATCAAAACCCAAATCATCCTGAACGTGCCTGTAGAACTCGGCAGACGAGTCAGCCAAAGCAAAGTTCGTGCGAGAAGCGAATAAACAGCGAAAAGCTGCAGCGCTTTTCGCAGTACTACCTTGACCTGCAGCACCCAGTTTGTCAACTAATAGAATCTCAAGCTCAGGATGCACACTCTTGAGGTGATAAGCAGTTGACAAACCTATAATCCCTGCCCCTACTAGCAGTACATCACACTCTACCACGTTTCTCTCCCCTTTTACATCGGTCGAAGCTAAAAGAAAAATGAACCAGATTTAAGCTTAGCTATCCAGCAAAACTCAAACCCATATTGCAGGAGAACACTTATTTCACAACGAAGTGGAAACATCTCCCGCAAAACCCCATTTTTCTTTCTTGACCGGTGTGCAGCATCTTAAGCCCATCTGTTTCCTAATCAAATGATACGTTCATTCTTTTTTTCTCGCATCCGAGCATCAAAGAAACGCTTGAATCCATGGGCCCCTGTAACTCAAGAATGAGGTAGAGCGGCTGAACTCTGCTGAGGTTCCATCAGCATCTTTTCTTGAGACAAGAATGCTTTCTGTGAGGCCTAGGAGGGGTAGGGGCATCTTTTTGCGTGGCCGTCTGACTGTTAAAAAGAGTGTACACCACCCTGTGGTTCCTCTTCATGTTAAGAGAAAAATCGTTTTGAAATAGGCTAGGAGAAGAGACTGTTTTGCGAGGCAATCAGTCAAGCTGAGCACCACACAAATCTTAAGCGGTAAGCTCGTGTACTAGTTCTGTATGGTTCGCCAGCTTTCACCAGCTGTTTTCCGATCCAAGGAGCTTGCTGAGTTTTTGAAGACTCAGGGCCCTAACAGCAAATTTAGAAGATGGCTTGAGAACATGGAGGCCGTCCTGAAAGAGCACATGTATGCAGGAGAGCCTATAAGGAAAAAGCAGATTCCCGCTCGCTACATAGAGCGGTATGGCTTGAACAATCTGTATCGTTACGCGCACCCTGAGGGATACCGCTCATGCTACACGGTCTTTTACGAGGAAGGAATTGGAGTGTGCCCCCACATACTGGATTTGCTGTCACATGAGGAGTATGACAGGGTCTTCGGCTACCGGAAAAGGTGATCACCGAACGCGGACGCTCGACTCCATCAAGGCCCGTAGTTTGGGGTTGTTTACTCCGGTGTAGATGATTTTCTTTCCGCTGAACGCTATTTTCCCTGATGCTTCCAGATAGTCCAGTATTCGCTTGAAGGTCTGATACTGGACCTTTCGAGGCAGACTCCTCCAGAGTTCCATCCTTGTTGGATAATCGTCAGCGTCTAGGATTGCTTTCTCCACCATTAGGACGGTGTCCAGCTGGGGCTCATGAAGCGCTTCCATCGTGGTCTCTCGGAATATACGCTACACAAACCGTTATATAAGTTTATATGATTTCTCACTGAACGAGTCCCACGGAGAAGACTTGGCGTTCCTGCTCTGGCCATGGTAGCCTAAATCATTCCAACAAGGGGGGGAGTGGGGTATCCGCTAATGGCCCTGAATCACGCGAATAAGACGAGTCTTCAAGGTCACACAACCAGGAGCAATCGTCACCATTCAAGAATGGGTGTTCGCTTCTTCAAAACCAGAGACTAATACAAATACACTTCCACACCTTCAGACACTGGAAAGCCACTATGGAGTACCATAAAACCAGAGACATATTGCACGTCATGAACTTGCTCGGCCACAGAAACATTGAAAACACCCTGATCTATACCCAACTCATCAGCTATGAAGTCGATGAATACCACTCCGCAGTTGCCAAATCAATCGACGGAGCGAGAAAACTAGTAGAAGAAGGCTTCGATTACGTATGCCAGAAAGACGATCTGATGCTGTTCAGGAAAAGAAAATAGTAAGTAAACGGGGAAATTCAGATAGAGAACACTTATTTCACAACGAAGTGGAGACGTCTCCCGCAAAACCCCCCCTTTTTCTGGGAGCTATGTGGACTTTCAGGAAAAATCTGGTTCAGGAGGCGCATCTGTAATGGCCCAGGAAACGGTCAAATGTCCTCAATGCAGCAGTCAGCGAGTGTACAAGGACGGAATCCGATACACGCGTTTCGGAGAAGTGCAGCGATATTTGTGCCGGGACTGCTGTTATCGGTTCTCATGTTGAGAACACATTTTATCCCGCACATTCCCCCCCCTCTTTTTTGTCGAGTTTTGTCCAGGATAGCACTTGGGATTCTGATCATTTCAGTTCTCCAAGGACTCTTGAGATTTCTTTTGATGTGACTCCTATTGTTTCTGACACTTTGTTGACAACCTCTTCTGTGAATGCTTGGATGGTTTTTCTTGTTTCTTCTCTAGGATTGATTGAGAATAGTCGGTTCTTGAGTTCTAGCAGGTTGATGTCAGAGTGCCATAGGAGAGCGTAGATGTCGGCAACGTCTTTGATTCTCTTGTGTTCTTTGTCTCTTCTGGGGGCTGAATTGAGCTTCATCGCTAGTAGCAGTTCTGGTTTAGGTAACAAGACTTTTCTTCCGAAGATGCTCGTGATCGTGTACATTTCGTGCTGGAACAGAAGCGATAAGAGTGGTTCATCGATCGGCACGAAGCCGAGCAGATCTTTGATTTTGGGATGTATGTAGTCGACTATTGGATCTATGAATAGCTGGAAAACTCTGAAGAGCGGGAGCTTGGCTGATTCTTCTGGGGTTAGTTCTTTGCCTGTGTC
>JALHSQ010000159.1 GCA_022865885.1 Candidatus Bathyarchaeota archaeon
GCAACACGGATTCATCAGTGCGTTTCATGTTGACGACCGAAGTGAGCACTATCTTCAATTTTAACAACGAGGCCAAGAAGGTTCACCATGTCATCTTAACTCCTACCATGGAAACTGCTGTCCAAATCAATGACGCTCTTGGAAGCTACGGCGATCTAGACGCAGACGGCAGGCCGATGCTAAACATGACTGCCCCGAACTTAGTCGAAGAGGTCATGGCAACCTCGAGTGATAACATGATTTTCCCCGCTCACGCTTGGACGCCGTGGTTCAGCATTTTCGGTGCTTTCAGCGGCTTCGACAGCATCGAAGAATGCTACCAAGACATGACGAAGCACATTCACGCCCTAGAAACCGGTCTTTCATCTGATCCTCCGATGAACTGGCGCTTGAGCAAGCTTGACAGGTTTGCGCTGGTTTCGAACAGTGACAGCCACAGCTTTTGGCCTTGGCGCATCGGCAGAGAAGCCAACGTCTTCGAACTTGAACGCGCCAGTTATCACGGAGTTGTAAATGCCATCCGCAGTAAAGACCCTACACGTTTCAAGTTCACCATCGAGACTGACCCTGCTTATGGAAAATACCATTGGACTGGTCATCGCAACTGCAAAGTGTCCCTCTCGCCGCAGGAAGCACAAAAACTCGGCAACATCTGTCCAGTTTGCCGCAGAAAACTCACAAAAGGCGTTGAACAACGTGTTGAAGAACTTGCTGATCGGCCTCCTGATTTTAGGCCTATCAATGTGCCGGGTTTCGTGCGGTTGCTTCCTCTTTCGGAGATAATCGCAACGGTGTTGGGCGTTGATTCTCCCTCAACTCAAGCGGTGTGGAGAATCTACAATTTGCTCGTTGGCAAATTCGGCGATGAGTACGCGGTGCTCATGGACGCGTCTAAGGATGCGCTGACTGAGGTTGTGGAAGAGCCGATTGCTGATGCTGTCCTCAGAGTTAGAGCAGGTTCTGTCAGCGTCGTTCCTGGGTATGACGGCGTGTACGGGAAACTTGTTTTAGGTGTTGACGCTTCTGCAGAGAAGCCTCGCCGCGAAAGAGTTCAACAGTTGAATCTTGCAGATTTTTGGTGACTATGGAGTTTCATGTTGTTCTATGTGTATTAGTGTTTAACAGTGCTACGATAAGACTTATTAAGTCGCAATACATGCGATAAGCTGCCGGGAAACATGTGGAAACGCTAACCAGAAAAAAAGAAGACACAATCTTCAAAATCATAGACAGCGTTCTGAAACAAGTCTTCGGAGAAGAAGCCACCCTTTTCATATACAAATACCTAGAACGCAACTACTCTCTGCGCCAAAGTGAATTTTCAGAAAAAATCGATACCTTCGCAAAAGGACTTGAAGACTGCTTAAGTACAGGCGCCCTCGCCATTGAAAGCAAAATCCTGAACGATATCTACTCCACGTATGGCTCATTCCGCAAAATAGAATCTGAAAGAACAGCTGAAGGATACGATTTTGCCAGTCGAATAAAAATCGTCACACAAAGAGCATAACTCTCTCTCTTTTCCAGACCCATCCTATATCCTGATCGCTACTTGTTTTTCCCTTTTTAAACGAAACAAAACGATTTTATTCTTTCACCGATTAC
>JALHSQ010000160.1 GCA_022865885.1 Candidatus Bathyarchaeota archaeon
ATAGCACTTTTGATGGCTGCAGGAACATCGAAAAGAATGGCCTACGTTGAATGAGTATAACAATTTCGATGAAGTTAATGAAACAGAGCGCAACCGACTCGTTTGCCAAGTATCTTATGCTTCGGGATTTGCTTGAGCTATGGTGGTGACGGGTAACATACGCCGCAAGAAACGCTGTGAGACGCGCGATTCAACGTTGTCAAACTCAAGAGGGGGAATTTAGGAACAGGCATGCGGGCTACAGCAGTACCTTAAAGCAAAATAGAATCTATATACGCTCCACCACACAATAAACACGCAGAACAAAAAGGCTCCAAGACATGGCAAACATCAAAGCCGAAGTAATAGTCAAAGGCGCGGTTCAAAAGGCAAGATACAGGGACTACGTCCAAGAAAAAGCCAGAAGCCTAAACGTCAAAGGCTACGTGGAAAGCCTAAGAGACGGATCCGTTAGAATCGTATGCGAAACTGATGAAGACACACTGAAAGACTTCATCAAACTCATAAACATAAAACAAGACCTAATCACAGTAGAAAAAATGGAAACAATCAAAAAACAACCAGCAACAGGCGAATACGAATACTTCGACATAAAACACGGTTCCATGGAAGAGGAAATGGGCGAAAGGATGGTAGCCGCCGTAAAGATAGCCGTTGCGACGCGTCAAGACATCAAAGACATGCATCAAGACATGAAAAACATGCACCATGACCTCAACGGGAGTATACAATTGATGCACCAAGACCTAAAGGGAAGCATACAATCAATGCACAAGGACCTAAAGCAAAGTACAGAGTCAATGCGTCAAGACCTGAAAGGAAGCATAGAGTCAATGCACCAAGACATGAATCTAAACTTCAAAGAAATGGCTGAAAGGTACGACGTAATATCAGCAGAGCTCCTGAGGACGAGGGAAGAACTCAAAATAGCAGTAGACAATCTGGTCAGGGTGGTACAGAAATTTCTGGAAAAACCCGCCTAAGACACGTCAAAAACCAATCATTCACATCGTCAAAGGTTCCACTCTGCCCGAATATCTCAGCCGCACACGAAACGAGATAATCAGAAGCTTTCCAGGTTAGCAGGTTCACCTGATTCTGTCCAGGAGAAAAAGAAACCTCGCGTACACTTCTGTCGAGAGGTAGAAGCCTCTTCTCAGCATATTGCCCACGATGCTCCTCACCTCCACCCTGGATTTGAAAATGCTGCGTCCATACGCCTCCAGCATCACGTATGAAGTGCCATAAACCCTCAGTTCAAAGCACTCAGCGGCCATCCTCGTCTCTCGCGCGCGGAATTGTGAAAAAGTGGATTCGTCATAGTAGTGCGCGCGAAAACTAAGCTGGCGAAGTTGCCTTCAAAAAGACGCCAAAATGGCGTTATTGACGGAATCTTCTATGAGGAATTGGCGTTTGTTAGCTGGGGGCTTTTTGCGGAACCACCAGCCCGAAGGTCAATGACGGTGGTTCCGGAGAATTTGTCGAAGTATCTGATGTATCTTTTGTCCCTAAGACGGAGCCCAATGAGTAGATCGACGGGAAGAAGAA
>JALHSQ010000161.1 GCA_022865885.1 Candidatus Bathyarchaeota archaeon
AACATACACGAGCGTTGCACAGGCTTTCATTGAAAAGGGAGCCAAGGCATGCGTGAGTTGCGACGGCTCAGAATCATCCAGCCACACGGACCAAGCAACCACACAGCTTCTGAAACACCTGGTCACCGAAGGCCAAACGATTAGTCAAGCAGTGGAAAACACAGCAAGAGAAGTCGGACCAGATGAGGTCTACAACAGCATTTTGAAGTATTATCCGCTCGCATCGGGAAACTACGCAATTCAAGGATAAAACCACCAGCATCGACACTGCACAGCCCTACTAAGAAGGCCAAAAGGCATTCAGCCATGCGCCTCAACCAGTTGAAATCGGGCCCCACAAGAAAAGCGGCTTTCGTCTCCATCAAGAACCCGCAGATCCTTATGAGGCTCGCAAGCTTGCCCCGATCAGCCACCATTATCTCTTTGACGTAGGCATCCTTTGTGCCGAATGGAAGATGATACGAGAAGCTCTTCATGAACCTCGTATGCCTGCACTTCGCAAAGACTTCCCTTATTCTCAAAACATCCTTCTCAGTCAGGGTCTGCAATCTGCTGACCACGTATGTCTTATTGCCAAGAAGCTGCGCGTTGAACCCAAGCCCCTCAAGAACTCTCACGATGTTCACAGCCTCTTTCGGCGGCCGCTGCTCAAGGATTCTCTTCAGGAAGCGGAAATATTGACGCTCCGGAAGGCAATGTCACCCCAACAAACCCTACGGTACTTTCAACATACAAGTGCGAGGGGTGGGATTCGAACCCACGTAGGCCTTCGCCAGAGGATCTTAAGTCCTCCCCCTTGTCTTAGGCTTTTTCTGGCCGCCTATTTAGACCTGGCTCGGGTACCCTCGCCGCACAGCACTTTTCTGATGACTTCTGTTCAGCTTAAGTCTTTTGCATGCGAGAAATTCGCGAATCTGCACACCAATGACGCGTGGTCGATCGTGGCTCTTGCGTTACGGTTATAACATCTTGAGTCCAAAGGTTAAGGTCGATGAGATCCATGGGTGGGAAAATCTGGGCGGGTAGAGGAAGTATTTTTTACTCCCTACCGAAGCTCAGTACGGACAGAGCACCAGTCAATACTCTTAGTATCTTTTGTTTGGTTTCTTCTTGGTTGTCCATTGGATTTGTGGTTTTACCCTGTGTTTCCGTGTTTGGGGTTGTCATTTCTTCACCTTTAGTTTGCGTGGTTTGTTCCAGTATGGTGATTTGCACTTTGGGCATTGTTTGGGGTGTTCGGTTCTGTTTTGCCATGTATTTCCGCATCTTAGGCACTTGAGTGTTGGTAGTTTCATTTTAGTTTCTTCCTCTTGTGTATTATGATAATCATATACCAGTTTATATATATTCGTTTCTTGTTGTTCTAAAGTCATAGGGTTGTAGCGCGCGCATAAGAAGGTGAGAAAAGATGAGTGAGAGAAGATACAACAGAAGCAAAAACTACAGATGTCCGTCATGTAGTCTAGAATTCAAGAGTGAGGGAGTACCTAAACAGTGTCCACGATGTCACTCTGTAATTGAGATTAAAGAAAATAATAGGAGACGATAGAGCGCGCGCGTTACGCGTTGCTGTTATTTTGTTGTTTTGCGTTACCGTTGCTTCCTGCTGATCTTATGAGGTTGTTGCTTGGTCGTTCCGTCGTTTTCATGATGATGGATTCATTATTTATTTGTGGAAGGGAATGGGAAACCTGAGCTAAACAGGCCTTAGAAGCTAACTAGGCACTTGTAAGTGGCTTTAGAAGCTAGTTGGACTGGCTTGGGTTGCCCGAGTTGTTGTGGTTGTTTTCGTTGTTTATTGTGGTTGTTGCGTTTGTTCTAGAGGATACGTTGTGTGTGTATTGTGTCTTATGATACTTGGTTTGCTGTTGAGGTGTTTGTTTTTGTTGTTGTGTTGATTGATTGACCTTTTCTTTTTGCTTTGTTTTGTAGTAAAAGGGTTTTTGTGGGTTTGTCCATGCTTGTATGCGTTTTTGGTGTTATTTTTCGTCGTTGATTTGGCTGGTTTGTTCTCTGTTTTTGAGTTGTTTGGCTCGGACGGATTTAGTAATGGCTTTAGCATTCTAAGGTGGGTAGGAGGAAAGGGATGGTTGTCATTGGTTGATGAGAATGGTCTGAAGTGTTTGCCATGTGTATTTTTCGATGACATTTTGTGTTCGTATCGTAAGGATGTGAGGTCTGGAGTGATGGGTAGGTGTTTGAAGTGTTGTCATTATAGGAGATTTGAGCGTGAGATGGATGAAGAGGATGAGAAGATCATGGATGAGATAGATAAGATACGGCGGACTGGGGTGTGGAAATGAGTTCGGTTGAGGCTGTGAATCGTTCTTTTTCTAGGCGTTTGCGTTTGAATCATGCTATTTTGAAGAATAAATATTGGTTTTTGCCTGTGGATGATAAGGGTCATGAGAATTATGTTCCTGTTGGTCGTGGTGTTCCATCTTCTGATTTTTGTGGTCGGTGGGTTAGTTTTTCGGTTTGTAAGAATGTTGAAGGGCATAAGGGAATTGTTCTTGGTGGTACGGATTGTACGGGTAAAGTCGTTGTTCGTCATAATCATATGTGGTGTACGAAATCGTCTTGTCCCGTGTGTTTTATTCGTGGCTGGTCAACTCGTGAGGCTCGTAGTATAGCGGGTCGCTTTGTTGAGGGGGATAAGCGTGGTTTTGGTAGGGTCGAACACATTATGGTGTCTGTTCCTGTTGCTGATCGTGATTTGCCTGAGTCTGTTTTGAGAGAGAAGTGTCGTAAGGCTCTGTTTGATCGTGGCGTGGTTGGTGGCTGTTTAATCTTTCATGGTTTTCGTGAAGATAGAAGTCGTCATGTTTTGGCTTGGAGTGCTCATTATCATGCTTTGGTCTATATTGAGGGTGGTTACAAGTGTCGTGATTGTAAGAAGGCTTGCTTCAAGGGTTGCGGTGGCTTTGTTGATCGTAGTTATAGATGCTTTGAGAAGGACGGCTGTATCGTTAGGGTAATGGGTAAGCGTAAAACTGTTGTCGGTACGGCTTGGTATCAACTAAATCATGCTACTATTCGGCTTGGTATTAAGCGGTTTCAGTCTGTTACATGGTTCGGTATTTGCAGTTACCGTAAGTTTAAGTCCGAGAAGGTGAAGACTGAGAATTTGTGTCCTGCGTGTGACGGTGAGATGTCTCGGTGTTTTCACATGGGTAAGCGTCATATTGTGAAGGACATTGGTAGTGCGGATTATGTTCCGTTGTTTGTTGATGATGAGTTTGATGAGAATGGTGAGCCTAATTATGTCGACGTTGTGGGTGGTAGGTTTGGATAGCGGTAGCTCTGAAGGTCATTGTCAGTCTCGTTCTAAGCGTGTTGATCCTTTCGAGGCTGTTCGTGGCTGTAAGGATATTGAGTCCTTCAACGAGTTTGTTCGTCGTTACTTAGCTGACCATCGTCTCTCGGGTGAGGTTGCTCGTCGTACCTATTGGGCTTTGTTCTATGCTTGGAAGACATGAGAGGATGCCGTGATTTTGGGTAAGGTGCGTTTGTTTGTTCGTGTTCGTGAGCAGGGTTGTCGTATTGAGTCTGTTCCTTTGAAGCGTTTGGTTAAGTTGTCTGATTTTCGGAAGCGTCGTTGGTCTTTTGAGGATGGTTGGTTGATTCTTGAAGCGTTCTAGCGGGTGCGCGCGAGGGTGTCGGCTTGTTGGCGTATCATCTGGAAAGTGCAGCGCGCGCTTTAGACCAACGCACAATTCGCGGGAGTTCAGTTCCAGACTCTGATGAATCTATTTGAACAAACTTAATATTCGGAAGGCTCAAATGTTCGTACTTGAAGAGCAACTGATGATAGACCCTGTAGTGGTTGACTGGCAAATTACTTCCAGATGCACGAGAAGCTGCGGATTCTGCTTCGGGCCAAAGAGTGAGCCGGATTTATCCTATAGGGACATTCTGAAAGTAGTTGGCAATCTAAAAAATCTCGGCACTAAAGCGCTTGAGCTAACAGGTGGAGAACCCTTAATGAGACCAGACATAGATGAGATCATACGTCACATTAAAAAACTCAAAATCGCGATGTGCCTTTTTACCAATTGCGACTTGTATATTCAACATCGCAGAGCAATATTCGAGAACGTAAACGTCCTCGGTATTCCAATTGAGGGGTCTAGCGAAGACGTTCACGACAAACTAAGGGGAAAAGATAGCTTTGTCGCAGTAATGCATGCTTTAGAAGATGCTTACAGTAATAGTGAAACGAAGTTTCAAATCTGCACAGTAGTTACTGCTCAGAATTATCTGAATTTGGCGTCTATCGAACACATTCTACGTCCATTTGAAGATAGGATTATTCTTTGGAAATTGTACGAACTCATTAGGTATCCGCAAAAAGGTCAAAACAACGAGTCTGAAATCGGGAAAAAAGTCTTCGACAAGTATTGCATGCCTAAGCTAGGCAAAAGGTTTGATAAGAATAAGATAGTCTTCGATACGTTGAAAAAGAGGAATAAGAGTTATTTTCTGATGAAGCCAAATGGCGATGTCTTTATTCCGTTACTGGGTTTGCATCCAACAGAGTTTTGTGTGGGCAACCTTCTTAGAGAACCACAAAAGACAAAAGAGAATTGGAATAAATGGGTCAATCTGGAAGGATATGCAAAACCTTACAGGTCCGTATTTAGAAAAGATTCAGAATTGAAACGCCAATTCCTTGGCTGAGGGGGGTAATGGCATTAGGCAACAATGAAGACGGTCAGAGCAAGTTCAAATTGGGCATGCTGGAAAAAATCTACGAAAGGCAACATTTCTTTATTGACCGACATGAAACTATAGCGGAAAAACTTTTCACTTCTTTGGCAATTCTAGGCGGTTTTGTATCCATTGTTCTGGGCTTTCATCCTCTTCGATCTTCCAACAGAGCGATTGCCTTTTCTTTCTTGTTCATGGTAATACTGTTTTTTGGAGTTTTTTTGCTCTCTTTTTGCTTGATTTTGAACACTATACGCCCATTATCTTCGAAAGCTTTGAGAAAAGTCGACAACGAGCTAATACCAAGCACAACAAAACCTTGGATCAAGGAATCGTTGATCTATTATCGCGGGATAACAAAGCTAGTAAAAGAATGTCTCTCCGGCAAAAAGGACCCGATCATGGAATACAATAGAGCTATCACAGAGAACAACATTACAAACGATTACATTAAGCAAATCTTCATTCTATCGTACTATTCAGATTTCAAACGCGATCAACTTGAACGGGCCACTATACTTACGGTTTCTTCAGCAGTTCTAGGTGTCATTCTGTTGGTCGTCTTGTTTCTATTTCAATAGTTCCAGATTTTATTAAATGGGTAATATTGCAGAAAAATCTACCCAAGCGCGCGCGGTATCGGCTTTTTGACGTATCGTCTGGAACGGGCGAGTGAGCCGAAAGGCTCACGAGCTAGGATGCGCGCGCTATGGTAGTTTTGGTAGCGGTAGCTATGAGTAGCGCGCACAGAAAGCGAAAGTGGCGCACGCGGGGGTCAAGGTGTGCCAAGATATGTGCCGTTAGGTAGGTTTCTCGGGGGGTGTGCCTTCATTGAAGCTTCTATCTCATCATTTAGGCGCTTGATTTGTAGTTTCTTGTCTTCTAGTGGCCAATTCTTGTCTTCTTCAAAAATGTGAATTGCCTCTTCAAAGGCGCTCTTTGCTTCCATAGATTTTCCTAGGATTAGATTAAGTAGGCCGAACCACTCGAAATGGTTGTAGTGCCCTTTATCGAATTTAGTTAAGAACTCACAGCAAAGATAGGCAGTCTCAATGTCATTCTTTCCTAGGTAGTGAATTATCACTGAATAGAGACTTGTTCTTATCGTTTCCTTGGTTATGATTAGTTCGTGCACGTTCCTTGGAGGTGGAGGAGTGGCCCTTACGTATCCTGTTCCTGGCATTTGAGGGTGTCCATAGAACTGTTGTATGGAATACTTGTCAGAGAGGATCTTGCGTCGCAAATGTTCATTCTTTTCTTTTCCATCTTCTAGGATTTGTGATTTGTCCATTTTGATATAAACTGTATCAGATTGAGTGTCTGACTTCATGATTCTATCAAACAGCTCATAACGATAATCCTCAATAGACATCCAGTAGCTGTTGCCATCTTTGTCATCATACACAATAAGGTACACTGGGTCTTCTTGTTTCAACCAGTATGTAATGGTTGATTTCTTGATGCTGCTACCCCATTGGTCATCGAAATGTTCTGTGCCCTTTGCTTGCACATTGTATTTTGCCCATGGCCTGTTATCTACTACAAGTTCACAAAGAAAGTCTATTCCTACGTCTCTCTCTGTTTTTGTGACGGTCGAGAAATATGATAACCGCTTCCTTATTGCGCTTTCTCCAACATCTCCAAGTCTTGTTTCCCATGTGACTTCTGGATATGATGCCATCTTGTAACCTCTAATTGTCCTTGGTTTGTAACATCACGGATATAAAACCTCGCATAGTGGAGCAGTGCGTGTGGAGTGTGGCGTTAAATGGGAAAGGGGGTCCATTGAACTTATTAGTGGTACTGAAAAGGCATTAAGGTTAAGCGCGCGTCGTTTGTTTTGCCGTTCTTTTCGGCGTTTGTCTGAGTTGTTGTTTTGAGTTCTTGTGGGTTGGAGCGCGAGCGTCATGCGAGCGCGACATGATGGTTAAGCATGACGCGCGCGTTTTAGGTGAATCTGCCCAATCATGAGTACTACTGGATCTTTGGAAACCTGAAAGAATCCTCGCTGACAATTCGGTGCGTAATGCCTTTTACGTCCAAGTCGTAGCCACTGATGAAAATCTTTTCCGAACTGTCATCATAGGACAGAAAGATTACCAGATAAGTTTCGTTGAACGTTATCTGTTGTTTATTTAGAATTCTCTTCATTTCATCGAGCATCGGCATTATTGCCGTTCTAGTCCGAAGGTGGAATAACCCTATCTTCAGGTGTGCTTTGATGTCGACCAGTTTCTCGAAATCTTCAAGAATCGCATCGTCCCGTTTTGACAATTCAGATTCCATGGCGAGGCTTAGGTATCTGTCAGGGTGTTCACACTTCCAAACGATGTCAACCAAGTACTCCTTTCTATCTATACTTGTCAGAACAGGTTCGTATCCAGAGTTCTTGGCCAGTTTCTGAAAGCAACCTTTTATTCCAGTTGTCCAATCCTTGAGACTTTGACCCCACGAGAGACTAGACTCTTTAATCAGCCAGTCCCTGAAATCTCTGAAAACCCGATCAGGATTTAAAGGCATTTCCTCTCACCTTTCGTCAGAAGAAAGCCAAGCAAAAAAAGCAAGTGCACCGAGTAGGAACAGTAATCCCATGGCTGCGTTCCCAGCTTCTTTCTGTGATTTGAGTTTCGATGATAGTTGTTTTATCTGCTCCAATGTCACACTCGGATTGCTTCTATCCAGAATGATATAAGGCAGGTCTCCAATTTCACTAGGCAAACCCGTATCGGGTTCAACAATGAGCAATATCGGTTTTGACGAAGCTCTAGCCAAGCCTATCTCGAAAAATATATTTGGAGACGTGATGGCATCTTTTGTCAAGAGAACAAACACATAGTCTGAAGAGTTGATGTACCTTCGAATCTCATCAGCGAAAGGCCTTCCTTCTAGCGTAGGCATAATTGTCACATCGAGGGCATATGTAACGATGCCATTCTGTTTGAGAACGCTGTATAGTTTGTCTACAAGTTCTTTGTTTTTTTGCGAATAACTGATGTAGACTGTGAAGCTCATCAATATCCCAGACTATCTCTTGGCTTACTGCACTTAAATTTCTTTGTTTGCACAGACTCGCCATTTCTACTTCTTATGCGCGTTCACACTTTCTTGCCAATACACGACTCCTAAGGTAGACAGCAATCCTCTTGTCCTCGCGCGCGCGATAGACGACAACAACATAAGCCATGCACGAGCGCGCGCTAAGAAGGTTTGTGAGAAAGTGGTTTTTGATGGTCAAAGAAAAAGAGGGTTTATTTTGCTTTTTTGAAGAGCATTGTTCCGTCTGGTGTTGTTAGTATGTAGGTGAAGTCTGCTTCGATGAGTTTTTTTGCTTCTTCTTTGGTTGTTGCTCCTTGACATTCCCATTCGCCGTTGTTGAGTCCGAGTAGGTGTAGGTATTTTTGGGTTGTGTTTAGCTTTTTATGACCCATAATTATCCTTACGGTTTCAGCGTTTTGTGTTCTGCGTAGTTGTTTTGTGGCGTATGCGTGTCTGAGGTCGTATAGTCGGATTGTTTTGATTGTTGGGTCGTTGAGTTTCTTGGCGAGTTTGTTTCTGAATCGTCTGAAGTGTTCGCCGTATCTTCTTTCATCTCCTTTGAATAGTAGTTCGTCGGGTTGGATGTTGTTTTTTGTTATGTATGTTTGGAGTCTTGCTGTGAGTTCTGGTGATATTGGCATTGGTGGTCTTGCGTTGCATCGTTTGGCGCTGAGGGCTGTTATTGTTTTTTGGTCTGGGTGTATGTTTCTTGCTTGTAAGCCTTTGTTGCCGTGTATCTCGATTGGTCTTAGTCCTGTTTCTGCGCTGATTTGGATTTTTAGGGATAGTGAGCCTTTGGCTGAGGCTATTAGCATTTGTATTTTTTCGTTTGTTGGTGGCTGGATGCCTGTTTCTTCTGGTGTGTAGATTGGTTTTTCCCATTCGATTTTATGAAGTTTGCAGTAGTGTTGGTATGCGTCGCATAGTTTGGATTTGTAGTTGTTTGATGCTGGTTGTTTGTTTTGTTTTTGGTATCGAGCGATTGCGAGTTCTACGACTTGTGGGTTGTTTAGGTCTGCACGTATGGCTAATGCTTTTAGGGCTTTAGCTATGGCTATTAGTGTGTTTTTGCTTCTGCCTTTTCCTTCGAGGTGTAGTAGAAGGTTTTGTATATTTGGGATTTGTTTGTAGTAAGTGGCTGGTAGTGAGGGCGGGTAGCTCAGTACGGACAGAGCACCAGCCTCCTAAGTTGGTGGTCGTGGGTTCAAATCCCACCCCGCCCGCTAAAAGCAAGACAAGTTCCTTGCGAGTTGTTAGCAGCAGCAACAACCGTGACCTTCATGTTCCGAATGTTCATCAGTGAATCTTTTTGGGTTCTTCTCAAACACTGCTTTGCACGACTGGTTGCAGAAGTAGTAGGCTTTGCCCATGTATTCAGACTTGAAGTTAGCTGTTTTCTCGTCTACATTCATTCCACAAACTGGATCCTTAACCATGCTTATCCTCACCTCCATCATTTCTTGGTTTGATCGTTGAACTTCTCGAATTTGAACGTCGATAATTTCAGCAACGCAGAGTTGGAGACCACGGTCAGCGAGCTGATGGCCATCGCTCCCGCAGCAAATATCGGATTCATCAATCCCATCGCAGCTACTGGAATCATGACTATATTGTATATGAATGCCCAGAACAGGTTCGAGTTGATTTTCGTCATGGTCTTCTTGCTCAACTCTACGGCAAGCGCCACATCTCTTAAATCATCTTTGATTAGCACTATGCCGCCTGTTTCCTTCGCGATGTCGGTTCCGCTTCCTATGGCTATTCCAATGTCGGCCTGAGCCAAAGCTGGGGCATCGTTTATGCCGTCGCCCACCATCGCCACCGTTTTTCCTTCGCTTTGCAGTTTTTTGATTGCGTTGACTTTCTCCCAAGGCAGCACATTAGCTATCACTTGGTCAATACCTAGTTGCTCCGCGATCGCCTTGGCAGTTCTTTCATTGTCGCCGGTCAACATGGCTACTTCCAGTCCCATGCTCTTCAACTTGCTTATCGCCTCAACCGCATTTTCTTTTGCCGTATCCATAGCAGCGACTACACCTGCAAGCTGATTATCCACAGCAAGAATCATCACGGTCTTGCCTTGTCCTTCCAATCTGTCGAGATCCTTCTCCAACTGTTCGATCGGAACTTTCTCGTCCTGCATGAGTCTTCGATTCCCAAGCAAGATCCTCCTGTTCTCGTAAGTGCATCTGACGCCGCGTCCAGGTACTGCCTCAAACGACTCCGCGTCAGGAATGTTAGACTCGCTTTGATGTGCTGCTTTCAATATCGCTTCTGCCAATGGATGTTCTGAGCCCTTCTCAGCAATCGCCGCAAGTTTCAACGCATCCTTTTCCGAGTAGCCGTTGTAAACAACGATGTCGGTGACTGAAGGCTCGCCTTTTGTCAACGTTCCAGTCTTGTCGAATACGACGGTCTTCAGTTTCCTGGCTTTCTCGACATATTCACCGCTGCGGAGCAGAATCCCATATTCGGCACCTTTGCCCACTCCAGCCAATATAGCTGTAGGAGTAGCAATACCTAAAGCACATGGACACGCAATCAGCAAAACAGCAAGCAGGACGAAGAAAGCGGTCGAGAACCCACTCACAATATACCAGTAGGCGAAAGAAACAGCAGCCACGGAGAAGACTATAGGAACGAATTTTCCAACAACACGATCAGCAAACTTTTGGACAGGCGCGCTTGAAGCCTGTGCTTCCTCAACAAGATGCACAATCTGAGCAAGGGCCGTCTCTTCTCCAACCTTGGTCGCCTTAACTCTTAGGAGTCCAGCTTTGTTTACCGTCGCGCCTATGACCTCGCTTCCCACATTCTTTTCAACAGGTATACTTTCTCCAGTGATTATTTTCTCATCCACTGAAGAATACCCCGCGATTACAACGCCGTCGGTGGGTATCTTTTCACCCGGTTTAACTATCATAACATCGTTCACTTGGACCTCGTCGATCGGAACTTCAACTTCTTTTCCGTCCTTGAGCACCCTGGCTATCGTTGGTTGAAGTTCCAGCAGTTTTCGAATGGAAGCAGCTGATCTTCTGCGTATGCTTTCTTCAATATACTTTCCGAGTAGGACGAAGGCCAGTATCCCAACTGCTATTTCTAAGTAGCCTTCTCCGCCACCCGCTAGGTTGGGCAAGAATGCGTTGACCGCTCCAAAAGCCCAGCCTGCAACCACTCCGGCAGTAATTAGCACGTCCATGTTGATTGCGCGATTTCTGAGAGAGCTGTAGGCTCCATGAATAATGCTCCAGCCTGCAATCCATACAACCGGGGTTGAGACTATAAATAACGCCAGACTGTAGATAGAAAGGCCGCCGATGAGTGTGGTCGTCATCAGCACTGCCACTAAGCCGAACAAAGCCAACACTCGTAACCCGGCAACAGCGACCACGCCCATCAAAGTTACTGCGACTCTGCGTTTCATAGCTTTCAGTTCTTGCTCTGGCTGCTCGTACACGTTGGCGCACGATTGACTGCAGAAATAGTACGTGCGGTCTCCAATCTTTTTCTTAATTGCTTTATCCTTGTCTACATCCATACCGCACACGGGATCTCTTGGCATGATATTCTTCCTCCATTATGACATAGTAATCTTTTGCGTCCAAAGTATTTAAATATATCTTTTACAGATATATATTTTGAAGATACATCTGGTGAAAACATGTCTACACAAGATTTAGGCGAAATCGTCTCCGACTTCTCGCGCTTCTACATACTCACAATACTCTATGAAGGACCACACCACGGCTACAGCATAATCACCAAATTCAAAAAGAGGATAGGCAAAGACGTCAGTCCGAGCATGGTCTATCCATTCCTGAGCCAACTTGAGAAAAAGGGTCTAGTGAAACACTTGCTGAAGCCAGTCGGAGAGAAGAAAAAGAAAGTATTCGAACTAACCGAAAAGGGAAGAGAACTTTGCAGAATACTATTCAAACGTTTTTCAGCCCTCGTCTCTGTTGCCATCGAACCAAGCCTAGCAGTATGCGCGAGCTGCGGCTGCAAAGTATACGAAGGCGGACACAGAGAGGTAATCAATGGAAAAGAAATGACCTTCTGCTGCGTGCACTGTGCAGCATCATACAAGAGAGAAGCGCCGAGAAAGTCCGCTTCGCGGATGCATTGATGTTCTAGGAGATACATGAAAACATGCACATTGGAATATTGGATATTGTTTTACGAGTTGGATTGACCCTAGCAACGAGCTTCTTGTTCGGAATTATGTTTCTTGGCTATTGGCGTACAAGAACCCGCAAGATGCTGTTTGTCACATCGGGGTTTGCCGTCTTCTTCGTCCATGCCTTGATCACAGTTCCAGAGCTGTTCAGCGATACCTACCAGATCGCTATGAGCGAGAACGTGCACCTTCTCATCCACTTGATAGCACTAGTCTTGATAGCAATCGGCATACTGAAGGACTAGTGCCTCATGTTCAAAGATGAAATCCTGGAAAACGAAAGAAGAAGAAAAATCTACGCCGCTGTAGAGGGGAGTCCAGGTATTCATCTGAGGGAACTTCAAAGAATATTGAACATGCCTTTGACCACTTTAGAATATCACCTCAGCTATATGGCTAGGAAAAAGATACTGTTCGCAGAAACAGAAGGCCATCACAAAAGATACTACACGAAGCCTCTTGGCCCTGAAGATAAGAAAGTGCTGGCGGCACTGAGACAGAAAAGAATGAGGGAAATCGTGCTCATCATCTTGGCAAACGGGAAAGCGAAATATCAACTACTTGCAGACTTGCTCAAACTGTCACACTCAACGTTGTCATCGTACCTCAAGTATCTGGTGAGCAACAACATCCTCGTCAAGGATAAAATCGGCTATGAAAACCTCTACACGATTCGAGACGAAGACAGAGTGGCAAAAGTGTTGACAGCGTACAAACCCAGCTTCCTAGACAGACTTGTAGACAACGCATTAGACATCTGGATGGAAACACACTTTCGCAAAGAGGAACCTAAGCCCACATGAAGTGTTTCGGTTTTCGTTCTAGTCTGTTTCATGGTTTTGTCCGACGGCCCTTATAAGTCCTGGAAGGAACGCTTGGTATTGGAGGTTGAGAACAAGTCGGCAAAACCTGTCTTCAAAAGGACTCGCTAAGGTCCAGAACAAGGTGAAGATAACTTTTCGTTTCCCCTCTCTCCTTCTCCCTTCAGTTGCTCTGGACTCTTGCGAGAACCCAAGAAGAAGAGGTTATGCTAACAGGAAAAGAGGTGGGAAGACGTGAACACACAATTGTTGCTCGAAGATAGACATGTTTTGCTAAAGAGTGAGCTTGACGAAAAATTGCAGAAGAAACACGCTTTGGAACTGGAAATCAGCAAGCAGTTTGAGGAACTGAAGAGACTGGAGTCTTCACTGGAAAAGCAAGTCTTCAAGACAGTGCAGGAGAGATAGCAATGCTTTGTTGTTTGGGACTAGTTGCTGGTTTTGCGGTTGGCTCTGCTCTGGGCGGACCTTGGGCACTTATTGCACCAGTCGCGGGACTTGGTCTCGGCCTGATAGGAGATCTAGCGCTAATCAAACACGGTCTGCATGGCATTCACAAGAACGCTGAACAATGGATTCGAACGAGACAAAGCGAGCTACGTCGCGAAGAATTGAAGGAGGTGTGAGTTACAGATGAGAAGATCACTTGCAGTTCTGACACTGGTTTTAATGGCAACAATCGCTACCTTGGCCTTAGTAAGCGCTGGTCTAAATCATGTGCAAGCGATGAGAGAAAACGCTGGTTTTATGGGATCAATGGGGCATCACATGGGGCAAGATAACCATATGGGCTACGATGAAAACACGTCAACTCACATGAACGTAACACAGCATATGCAGGGAGACATGTACACCGAATGCGCAGAAATGCATAACCGCATGAATATGACGGACCATATGTCGCACATGCGTTAGTGCGCTTTATGTACTAGATTTCCTTGTAGACAGCTGCACGGCAGCTCTTAGGAAGAAACGCGTAGAGTTTTTGCCTTTTTTTATCGAATGCGAGGGTGTGTACTCCTTCTTCCGTGTTTACCTTCTCATCCACAATCGTTTTTTGTGTATCTATCACTTCGATTATACCAGGTTTCCCGATGGCGCAGTAAAGACGGTGCCGGTCAGCATTAAGCCAAATCACATCAGGGCCTCCTCCAATCGGCACAACAGCTTCTTCATGGCCTGTTGAAATATCCAAGATAATCACTGCCCCGCCATCGCATGCAACGTAGGCCAAGCCATTTTTGTCGTCGATGTCAAGGCCGTGAGGTCCAGCTATCGAGATGGGCAGGAAGGCCCTTTGTGACATGCTTTCCGGCTCAAGTATGGCCACGCCTGCGGGTTCGCGAATATTCACTAGGAACTGGTCCCTTTTGCTGGAGTATGCGCACCACCGAGGTCTCCCAGCCAGTTTTAGAGCCGAGATCGATTTTCCTGAAATGGAATCAACGAGCCTTGCGCTATTGTCTTCCACGTCAGCGACAAGAAGCTGTTTCCGTTTGCTGTCCCATGCAAGACCATTAGGCATTGACCCCGCTTGTGCCTGGCGCAGAATACGATTTGTTAAGGCGTCAATTACGAGGATCTTGCCATTTCCTCGAGCAGCAGCAAAGACCAGTTTCTCATTCTGAGCGCATACAACGCCACTTGCCTCTAGACATCCTGGAAGTGTTGCCATGTGTTTTGCACTTTCGCCCTCTATGACCTCCACAGTTCCAGCGGCGGTATGAGCAACGTATACCCGTCCGCTTGCGAGATGAACGTCCGCATGATCAAAACCTCCATACTTGTGAGGTGGAAGATCAACGTATTGAGAAATCAGCAACGTCACAATCATACCTTCTTAACGTACACAAGAAAATGGGGGAGTTTCTGGTTTACTCTGCCAATTTCCTTTTCAAGAATTCTCTTCGCTCTTTCCTATCCAGCTTCTCGATTTCTGTTTTATGCTTCTCGCGGATCAGCCTCAGTTTGCAGTTAGTATAGAATGCGTCGTACACTAGGCTCGCTTTGGCAATGGTCTCATAATCATCTTTTGATACGATGCCAAGACCTGTCATGACTGCTTCCAATCCAGCTGCTTCTGGTGCAGCTTCCACAGTGTCAGTGTCAGCTGCTCTCACAATCTTCGCTAACTCCAAGACTGCGGGGTCCTTTATCTTGTACTTCTCGACTATTGCATCGAAACTGCACTTGCCGTCATGGTGCCCAAGCTCGACACCAGGTGCGTCGTATGGTATTGCTTTCTCCTTTTTGACGGTTTCTTCAATTTTTTCCACGGGAACGAAGAGAAATTCAGCTTTCGGATCTACGAACCGCTTTATCAACCATGGGCATGCAGTTCTATCTACATGCACGTATAGTCTGGTTACCCACTTCACGGTCTCACTATGCTACTTGGCTCTTAGCTCTTTGATGCGTTCCTGCACCGCTGCAAGCTCGTTCTTCAGTTCCTGAGCGTAATTCTCCAGTTTCTTGACTTTCTCTTCTTTCGTCAGAAAGCGGCGAGGGAATTCTCCGTAACCGTGATGTCCTTCGCGACAGCAGTGTCGACCATATCCATGATGTTCGCCATGTTCTTCCCGCATATTTTTTTTCACACTCACTTAGGTAGATTAACTACCTATCATGAGTAGAATATCTACTTATATAAGCTTAACCCGCACAATAACTGGGGAACAACATGCATCGACTCAGAGGCATGAAGATCGGAACAGTGCAGCTCTGGCTTCTGTTACTACTCTCAGACAAACCCATGTATGGCTACGAGATAATTAGGGAACTGGAACGAAGATTCTCAGGGCACTGGTCGCCCAAGACGGGCACTATATACCCTGCATTAGAAAAACTGGAAGAGAATCAGCTTATCACAGGTCAAATAGAATTCAGGGACCACGGACCAGACAGGAAACATTACGCGATTACTGACAAGGGAAAAGAGGAGCTTAAGGCAGCTATGGCTCAGTGGGCAAAAATGACAGAAATGATAGACACTTACAGAGAAACGCACGAAGCCTTATTCAAGTTTAAGAAGCCATGCACACGGGACGAAGCGGCAAGAATGTTCACAAGACTGGGAACAGCTTTTCGGGACAAAACCTTCGAGTTTTCTGACATTTTACCTTCAGAAGAGAAAAGGAAGGCTGAGCCAACCGAACCCATATTCGTCAAACTGCTTTATGCAAAAGAAAATCACAAGTATGAGATTCACCTGGAACTTGAATGGTTGCCATCTGAAAGCGCGTCTGCGAAAGTGACATAGCCAATCAGAGTTGTATCGTTACGACCTGATGAAGACTGATTGAATGAGTCACCATTGGGGTTACATAAGTGCAATTGCTTCAGCAGTTTTGTTTGGGATAAGCTCAACGCTGAACAAGATTACATTGCAGAACGTGAATCCGACTGTTGTAGCGGGAATTATCTACTTCGTGGGAGGTCTTCTCCTTTTTGGGATTCATCTTACTCCGCTCTGCAAGAGAATTCTCTCCTCATTTGAAACTCCTGAAGCTGAAGCTAAAATATCGAGAAAAGACTTGAAGATTCTGGCTTTCGTTATCCTCTGCGGCTCGATAACGGCCCCATTATTGCTCCTAAATGGTCTGAGCCAAACCACAGCCATCAACACATCTCTACTTCTCAATGCTGAGTCACTGTTCACCGCTCTGATGGCTTTCATCTTCCTAAGGGAACGAGGAACAAGGGGAGAATATCTTGGGGTTCTCCTGTTGCTTGTCGGTGTGGTCTTCGTAACCACAAACGGAGCATTTCAGCAACTCACCCTAACAGAAAACATTACGGGCAGCCTGCTCATAATGGGAGCTTGCCTGTTTTGGGGGATAGACAACAACCTGAGCAGGTTTCTCAGCAAAAAGCGAGACATCATACTGATAACTGGGCTAAAATGTTTCATCGGCGGTTTGGCTTTGCTAATCATATCTTATTTACTCGGCATTGACTTTAGCACCCCTATAATATCAATACCCTATCTCCTGTCCGTGGGAGCGCTCAGCATCGCATTTTCAATTCTCCTTTTTCTTCTTGCT
Source organism: Candidatus Bathyarchaeota archaeon (assembly GCA_022865885.1). Lineage (GTDB taxonomy): Archaea > Thermoproteota > Bathyarchaeia > Bathyarchaeales > Bathycorpusculaceae > DRUK01. The sequence goes on from JALHSQ010000161.1 coordinate 16,791, forward strand.
CTGAGAAAGATAGGCGCAATGCGAACAGGCGTGGTTTTTTCTACGTCTTCCCTTTTTGGAGCTGTTCTCGCCTTTGCTGCCTTGAGAGAATCATTTACTCCAATACAATTGATCGCTGGATTAGTCATGCTGTTAGGCGTTTATGTTCTCTATCGTTATCCAAAATAGAAAAAAACAGATATGCAGAGATTTCGCAACTAAGTGCTATGCAGATCCTGCTTCGCACGCCCTACGACAAACCCCGAACCCTAACAACTACTTTGTAAGGTCACTTTCGTTCACGAACACCTTGTTGCAGCGTATTTTGCAGACGTGTCAAAGATCGGCGTCTATAGTTGGCATGACTCTTGCCCTTGATTAGGCTACTTTGGTGCGTTTTCGTCTATTTTGAAGGTAGCAAGCGCGCTAGTGTGTTCCTGAATTCCTTGTTTTGGCTGAGATTGTGTCGAGTCGTGCTTCTGGGCGCTGTTTCTCATGTCCTAAACAAGGAATCATCATAACAAAAAAAAGAATTCTTTTTTTCAGCACACTCCTAAGGACGGTTCTCACATCTCAATGCACGTAGTCATCTATGGCGAGGCAAAGACACGAACACAAGTTGCCTCACAAACGAATTCAGGAACAGATATGCGCGCTTCAAGGGAGGCAGATGGCGATCCGCCGAACTGGTGGGGGTTACTATTGGTTGAAATTCAAGCGAACGAAATGTGTTGGCTCTAAATAGGCCTACCCCGCCTAAAATTGGCTTCTTTGATACGTGGAGAAATGGGGTTCAGTCAATAGGCTAATTCACGAAATGCTCGGAACAAATGAAATGTGGAATCTTCTATTTTGCTAGCATTCCGCCTATGAGTCCGCCGATTGTTGATGCAATCGCTCCGAAGGCAGCAAGTATGATCGCTATGAATCCAACAGTCAGACCGGCTAAGCCGCCGAAAATTCCGCCTAGGATTCCTGCTGCAAACCCGCCAACCAACACGAGTCCTACGAATGCGAGTACTGCAATAATGATCCCGCCGAATATTCCCGCAAGGAAACCGGCTAAAGCTCCTTTCCCCATCCCTCCCCCAGTTATGAGTCCCGCCACGAATCCACCGACTAGTCCGCCTATCAGGTGTCCAAGTCCTGGAAACATCCAGCCAAGAATCAGTGTTACAACGAAGCCAACGAAAGCTCCCAGCCACAAGCTTCCCACACTATCACCCTTGTTCCTTATTTGATGATCACAGCCAATATAAAAGATTCGCCTGAAACCGCGCACTAAATAGTCTATGCGGATTGAGAAAAGTATTTATATGATAATCTCTGAAATCTCTTGTAGACAAAAAACTCCGAAATCTTGGGAGAACAATGTCAATCCCACCTGAGATTGCCTGGCTAATTCCGATAGTAATGCCATTCATTATAGGCTTGCTGGTAGGTGCCGTGATCAAGAAAACTGCGAAGCTTCTAATAGTCGTTGTCGCACTCATCATAGTCCTCGTCGCGACAGGGATCCTGAGCTTAACCTTCACCGACCTTTTCAGCGAGGCCATGAAGTTTTTGCCTAAACTCTACGACGTCGGAAGCGGATGGCTCAACGTCCTACCTTATTCTTCCGTTTCATTCCTGATCGGCCTTGCACTAGGGT
>JALHSQ010000162.1 GCA_022865885.1 Candidatus Bathyarchaeota archaeon
ATCGAGCTCCGTATTTCCCGGAATGCAGGCCAGCAACACTCCTGTTTTGTCTCCACGGGCGACCAATGTTTTAAATACCTGCTCTAAGGGGAGATTCACCTTGCTTGCAACGTTTTCAGCGCTGAGGTCCGACTCATCAATCTCATAGTCCACAAACTTGTGATCAATCTTTAGACTATCCAGGTATCTTCCTGCATTCGTTTTTTTCATGGAGTTAGATCTTTGCCAAACGTGTTTGAAATTCTCCCTTCTTCTCGCAACCTGACTAAATGAGACCGCTATACCACATCTCCTGCTCCCAGAACACTCCTCAACACTTCTTCGTCTCTTGTCCAAACATCATGTTATATGCTCTTTGCGATTTAAAACCAGTGAAAGAACTGTTTAATCTCCTCAACATATTCGGAGAATAAAGTAGGGCTGATGGGGAGGAGGAAGAAACCCTAAAGTTTACCTTAATAGTGATGAGAACCCTTTATTAATTAAATCGATCAGTGATGGAACCTCCGGAAATGGAGCAAGTGTAAAAGAGAGAATTAATATAAGAAGGGCTATTCCTCCAATTAATCTTCTCCTCGTACCCAATGGCGTTTGATCATCCAACGGGGTCGGATGTTTGAAGCCAAAGAGGATCATTAGTATAAGCAGGAGAAACCACGCAATTGAGTAGAATATAAAAATGAAGGCTACCACTGCAATAACGATAACGGAAATCTTTCGGCTGTTCCTTCCAAAAAGAGCATAAGCGATGTGGCCCCCGTCCAACTGTCCAATAGGGAGGAGGTTAAGGGCGGTGACAAAGAGGCCAACCCAGCCGGCATAGGCAATGGGATGTAGGACGACTTCATAATGGCTTGGGACATCTCGCATAAATAGAAACTGAATAAGTGAGAACAGGAGAGGATCTGCCAACCGGATCATTTCTCCTTTAATCTGTGATGCAGGAATGAGGTTAGAAAGTTTTAGGCCGATCACAGCCGCAGGAACGCTTAGAAAAAAGCTTGTTAAAGGTCCCGCGATACCCGTATCAAAAAGGGCCCTCCGAGAGGGGACCGTCCCCTCCATGCGGATGACAGCACCCAGTGTCCCAAAAGGTGAAATGACAGGTAGAGGCAAAAAAAAAGGAAGGCTTGCCCTCATGCCGCTCCTCCGGGACATGAAATAGTGGGCCATTTCATGTCCCAGAAGGATGAGCATAATGGGAACAGAATAAAGAGGCCCCCACGTTAACCACGTGGAAGCCACAGTGAGAACAACAAGAACGATATGGATAGTATATCTTCGCATTAAAAACGATTATTTCTTTTTCTTATGACGGTCCCGGTCCAATTGCTTTTTGTGTTTGTGCTTTCGCATCTTCTTTCGGCGTTTTTTGACCACGCTTCCCATGATCTCCCCTCCTTTCTATCTATGCAGAATTCAGGCATCGCCTTTCCCCCTCACCCTCGCCCTTTCCCACCAGGGGAGAGGGAACCAAAGCGGCGATTCACTTAAGAATCTCCTCCCCCTTGATGGGGGAGGGAAAGGGTGGGCGTGATTTATCAATCCACAATCACATTGGTCTGAGTTCTTAGCACACCGGAGAGCCCTTGGATCTTGGTGACGATGAAATCCCCAAGGATATTGATGTCCGGAGCCTCCACCAGAACGATGACATCATAAGGACCCGTCGTTGCATTGGCTCGCTTCACTCCCTGTATCTTTGACACTTCCTTCGCCACATCCCTGGCCGCCCCTGCCGTGCACTCAATAAAGACATAAGCTGAAATCGGCATACCCTCACCTCCTCCCTGGAAAAGATTATATCAAACCTCATCCGATTTCAAGTTTAAAATGTTCTGAGAAAGAAATAACTATTTGAAGAGGAGTTTCGGTATCACCATCGTTAGCCACGGCCAATAAGTGATTAAGAGAACCGTGGCAAAATTCACCCCTAAATAGGGAATCAGGGGTTTCGCAACTTCAGACACGTTCACCTTCCCAATGCTGCAACCAATAAAGACTCCGAGACCAATGGGAGGTAAGAAAAGGCCGATCCCCATATTGGCGATCAGAATGATTCCGAAATGGACCGGATCAATTCCGAACTGAGTCGCGATGGGAAGAAGAACGGGGACGGTCATGATGAGAGCAGGAACTCCTTCCAATACAGAACCCAGAAAAAGGAAGGCAATGTTGATGAGCAAGAGGAAGAGGACTTTCCCACCCCCCATCGAATGGATCAAGTTGGCGAGAGCCTGTGGGACCTGCTCGCGAGCCAGGATCCAGGCGAATACAGAAGCCATCCCCACCATGACCATCACTTTTCCTGTAACCATCCCTGTTTCTAAAAGGATCTTTACGAGCTTTGAAAGATTAATTTCTCGGTAGACAAATATACTGATCACAAGGCCATAGGCCACCGCTAAAACAGCCGCCTCGGTAGGAGTGCAGATTCCACCGAGGATGCCGCCAAAGATGATGACGGGCATCAAGAGAGCAAGGAGCGATTCTTTGAAGCATTTGATAAGGGGTTTAATGCCTTCCCATGGGCGTGGTGCAATACCGGCCCGACGTGCCTGAAGGTTGAGTTGAATCATCAACGCAGTGGCCATCAAAAAGGCAGGGAGAAATCCCCCAGCGAAGAGTGCCCCGACGGAGGTATTGGCGATCCCTCCGTAGACCACCATGGCAATGCACGGAGGCACCAGAATGCCCATACCACAAGCAGCACAAACGATGGCGGTTGCCCGGGCAGGAGGGTAACCTGCTTGATTCATGGCAGGAATCATGATGGAGCCAATGGCGGCTGTATCGGCTGCCGTAGACCCGGAGACACCGGAGAAAAAGATTTCCGATACGATGGAAACCATTCCGAGGCCATTTCTGAAATGGCCGACTAAGGCACGTGCGAGATTGACGAGCCTCATCGAAATTCCCCCTGTGTCCATTAATGCCCCCGCAAGAATGAAGAAAGGGACAGCCAGAAGAGGGAAGGAATCACAGCCCGTAAAGAT
>JALHSQ010000163.1 GCA_022865885.1 Candidatus Bathyarchaeota archaeon
CCTTCAGGGTTGTGGCACCACCAACATCGCAGGGGACATCCCTTCAAGAATACGGTCGTGCGAATACCCGGTCCATCGTCAGTGGCGTACCTTTTGATGTCGAAAACAAGGCCTTCCGTTGACGTCACACTCGTCGAGATCGGTTGAATTCAAACCCCGAATTGATGATAAAAACCTTGCTGTTACACGCGTCGTCTTCGACAAGTTTAAGAATTGGGGGGCAAGGTAAAAGGATAAAAGAGTGTGAAGAGAAACACACTAAGAATTACGAGGATAAACGTATGTCGTCAGGTGGAGAAGGTTCCAACAAATATTCCTTTATTTCCTTCATTCTCAGCGTATTGGGATTCTTTTTCTTCAGCGTGTACTACATTGGAGGAATTCTAGGGGTCGTCGCAATCGTCGTTTCATTCTTGGCCGAAGACTTGGCGAAAGAGAAATCATTGTTTCAATACTTGACGATCATTATCGCCATAGTCGACATCATGGGTGCGGTAGTTGGCTGGAACATAATCGTAAAGGCATAGTAAGAGAAACCAAGAAGGCGTTTCTCAGCGCGCTAGGCGCCAAGTCGTCCAGGTTTTCTCGGAATCATCGACGTGATTGATAAATTTCCCACTGACGTAAACTAGTGTTGTGGAAACATGCCGAAAATTCTTGTCCTTTATTATAGCCGTTCGGGCAATACTGAAAAGATGGCAAATGCCGCCGCCAATGGAGCCGGAAGCGTTGCAAGAACTGACGTTGAGCTGAACTACTACGTGTCTGAAGAACAACTTTCGGATTATGAGGCGATCTTGGTGGGAACACCGACCTACCATCGCAACATGCCTAGGATCATTAAAAACTACTTTGAAGAAGCAGCCATGAAGAACGTAAGTCTCAGGGGAAAATCGCTGCTGCTTTCGGATCTTATGGATGGAGCGGGGAACGTTCAAAGCTAGTTCTTGAGATTCTTAAATATCGGTTTGGTATGAACGTGACAGAACCTCCGTTGCTGGCCAATTACACGCCGGATCAAACAAGTCTTGAAAAGTGCTTTGCTTTGGGCAATAGAGTTGCCGAAAGCCTTATTCCGAAAGCTTAACATGTCCTTAAGAAAGGAGGCAGATGCTTGAGCGCAAAAGAGGAATTGATTGGATTTTTGAAGGAACAGATCAAAGTGGAGAACAGAATCGTGGATTCATTGAACAAATCTCTGCCCGAGATTGACAATCCGACGGTAAAGGGCGTCTTGAAGGGGATTTCACTGGATTCGGTTAAACACGCAGAGATGTATGCTTCAGCTGTAAGGTTAATGACGACGGTTTCTAAAGCATTGACTCAGGAAAACCTTGACAAGCAGAAAGACCTTGTTGAAAGACATATCCAGATGGAAGCTGAACTGATCAAGAAAATTAACAAGATGCTCCCAGCCGTCAAAGACAACAAAGTCAAGCTCCTGCTAAACGCGATACTCGGGGATGAGAAGAGGCACCATGGACTCTTGAAGGAAGTACTGGACATTCTCGTGAAGGGAGAGACCATCA
>JALHSQ010000164.1 GCA_022865885.1 Candidatus Bathyarchaeota archaeon
CCTTGACTTCGTCGTCCACGCCCTCCTCAATGTCGACTCCGACGCTTGCGACCTCGTATCCGGCGACATGATCGATGCCCACCGCGAAGGCGTCAGACGCGCTCGAGCCCACTACGTCACGAAGGTCGTCAAAAATGCAGACATAAGCATTGGCAACACATACCCGATGGCTAACGAAGGCTACAAGGCATACCACATCATACTAGAGTCTGTAAGGGAGAGCGGAGACATGGTCTACCTCCTCTTCACACCCGAGGGTTGCCGTGTCCACTTCTACAACGGCAGGTTCGGCATGGACTATGGCGGCCAAGGCTGGAAACCAGACGTCTACGTCAAGAAGCCTTGGAAGATGGGTCGAGTAATTTGTGTCTCACCCAGCGGCCTCATGAAGGTCGACGAACACTACTACGGCGAAGGCTCCAAGTGGGTGAAGACTTGGAAGGAGGCTCTAGAACTCATGGAGGACAAACACGGTTCCCGAGCCAAGGTCGCTCTATACCCAACAGCATCGATGCAGATCAGCGAGGCAAACGCCAGCAGCGACTAGTAATAAAAACTATCTTTTCCCCAAATATTCTGGGCTAGACTCCAGTCTTTCCACCTTATATAAATACACTATGTTAGGAGAACCTTCAGGTGTTAGATAAAGATCGGCGAAAGAAGATCTTCAAAGCCCTCAATCACGACTTCAGGAAGAAAATACGCGCGCATTTAAAAACAATTATTAACGTATGTGTTTAGCTCGGATTAAAAAATGAGAAATTTGAATTATTTTTATGTAATTTCCGCTATATTTTTTGTGGAAATGTCAAAATAAATATCGTTCAAAAGCTGAACTTTACATCGAAAATTATCGAGCTAAACACGTACTTATTAACTTATGTAGAAATCTACATCTTTCTCTACGGGCGCAAGTTGGATTTCTTGAAGCTGCTTCATAGTCGCGTATAGAGCGGGGTATAGCATAACAACATCCGTAAGCGACAAGATACCCACAAGGTTCTCCCCAAACTCCCCTCCTAGGACAGGCAACTTCTTGATCCCCTGCGTTAACATCACCTGAACCGCGCTTTCAAGTGACATATCGGGCCTTACGATCATGACTGGCTGAGACATTATCTCCCTAACTTTTACCTTCTCCGCATCCCTCCCTTTCGCCATTACCCTCGTACATAGATCTTTCTCAGTAACTATGCCGGAAATCTTCTTCTTCGACACGACAACGAGGCTGCTAACCCCCTTAAAGTCCATCATCTTCGCTGCTTGCCTCGCAGAATACTCACCCTCTATAGTGACAACACTCGAGCGCATAACATCCTCGACCTTAAGACTCATGGTAAGCACCGGCTAAAACTCACAGATAGAAGCATTCGTTAAAGCGATTATGGAGCCAAGACTAATATGACAAAAACAGCTCTGAACTTAAGCCCCTTAATAAAACTTCAAATCTCACCAAACGTAGATTAACTCCGCCCTTGTCGGTGATTATATGAGCGGAATGATACTTGTAAGGGACATAATGGCGAAGAACGTCAAAACTGTCCGCACAGACGACAGCGTCCACGATGCTGTCGTTAAAATGAACAAATTCGACGTAGGCAGCGTCATCGTTACTAACAACAATCGCGCGGTTGGTATTATAACGAGTAAAAACATCCTCCGTAGAATCGTCGAGTCACGACTCGACGCCAGCACGATCAGAGCTAAAGATATCATGAGCAGCCCACTCATCACTATCGAGCCCGACGCATCGATCGAAGACGCCGCCAAGTTAATGGTTCAGAAAAAGATCAAGAAAATTGCCATAATCGAGAAAGACAAAATCCTCGGTATCATAAGCACAAGCGATATTGTCAAAGCCAACCCGACCCAACTAGGCATCCTACGAGAGCTATTAAAAGTTAGCTAAATAGATAGTGGTTGAATAAACCGCCCGCGCGCGAGCCGTAATAGCGCACTAGACCCCCCTACAAAGTCTTAACTGCATCCCAGTTAGAATATCTGCGGTCTTTATGGCTCAAAGAAAGAAAGATTCATGGGAACGCGAAGCATCAAAGCCGACGGAGTACCACTGCGTCGAGGCCCGCAGAGGCAGAGAATTCATCATTAGGATGACGACCGGCACAGATGTATATAAGGCGCTCCA
>JALHSQ010000165.1 GCA_022865885.1 Candidatus Bathyarchaeota archaeon
ACAAGCTGCAGCTTTCGGCACTCGTCTACGTAGCATTAGCAGCAAACCTCTTCGGAGACATCATGTACTTCTACGCTCTGACGCTAGTCCCAGTGCTCAACGCCGTGCTAATCGGGTATATGCAGCCCATCTTCATAGTCCTCATAGGCTTCCTCATCCTCAAAGAAGAAAAGCTCACCAAGTTTGACTACGCCGGAATCCTAATCATGATAACTGCAGGACTGCTCATAACCACAAAGACCCTAGAAAACTTTTCAACACTCAAACTGGGAACGATCGGCGACCTATTCGTCCTAGCCGCCACAATCGCCTGGGCAACAACAACGATCGCAACGAGAAAATACCTGAAAGCACTCAACGCAGGCGCAATCTGCCTCTACAGATTCCTCATCGTCTCCATACTCTTCACCGCATACCTAGCATCAACCTCAGCACTCGCCACACCCAACTTGTACCAGATTCTAGTAGGAATCGTAGTCGGCATAGGAACAATACTCTACATCGAAGGACTCAGGCGGATGAAAGCCGCACAAGCAGCAGCACTCGAACTAGGCGCACCCTTCTTCGCAGCAATCATAAGCTTCTTCATCCTAGGAGAAACAGTCACATCTCTGCAAATAATGGGAATCCTGACGCTTTTCATAGGAGTATGTTTCCTGTCAAAGAAAGAAAACTAGGAAACCCTCACTATACAAAGGAGCTGGCTGAAAACAACGCACATCATTGACCTCTTCCTCCCGCACTAGTGTCAATTCTTTTATGTTTCTTAGGCGGTCTAGTTTTCACGGTGCTCATGATGGTATCAAGCGCGCATGTGTGTTCCTAAATTCCTTTTTCGGACTGCGGTAGGTTCGGGTCGCGCCTTTTAACGATACTTCTCATATCCCGAGCATGTAATTGGATAATAAAAAAAGAATTCTTTTTTTTCGCGGTGAACCGTGGACTCGGGATGTGAGTGCGTCATTGGAAGGATGGGATTCGAATTCGCCGGGGCTGGAAAAAGGGCTTCAGGAACAAACATGCGAGTCGATGCCACCACTGACTCTGGCCATTGTACCGGCTGCCAATGTACTCAAGCAAGGCGTCGAAATCATTACACAACTTGTGGTGCCTTCCATTCTTATTCCGGGCAGATCTAGCCTGACTCTCGAAGGCACCCATTGGATATTCAGGTTTACGTCTCCCATGCCTTCAACAGCCTAGATCGTGTGCTTCTAGAAGATAGTTGACACATTTCGTTTGAGTTTGTAGTTTTCCCTTCCGTCTCGGTTTGTCTTTGGTATTGTAAGCGTGAATCGTGTTCCTTTGCCAGGTTCGCCCGTTTCCTCGATTGTCCAACCATAGACTTCAATCATTCTCTTTATCAGATAGAGCCCGTAGCCTGAACCTTTGCCAGTAGTGTAGCCTTCGCTGAAAAGCTTGGGTTTAGCATCCTGAGAAATGCCTACACCGTCATCCTCATAGACTAGCTTCAGCTGATCTTCAGGTTTCTCGTAGCGGATTCTGATTTGAGTCAGCTTCTCGCCGTACTTTAGCGAGTCGTCAATCAAATTGTAGAAAAGCTGCCTCAAGAGCGAATCAGTCAACAGCGTCAACCCGCCACAATCATTAGTTATCTTAACGCCTTTCAAGTCTGGAAACAGCCCCGCAGCCTCGTCCAAAACCTTCTTCGCGTCCACGTAAGCCAATTGTTCGACGCCCAGCTTCTCGTAGGCTCCTGCAAAATCAAAGATTCTCTCCGACTCCCGAATCGCCGTCTCAACGCTTCTCAGGCACTCCAACGCGTCAGGGTCGCCTGCAAACCTTTTCTTAAGCAGATACGCGTTTCCCGCAACTGCCGTCAGCTTATTTCGCACGTCATGCCTCGTGAGGCTGCCGACAATCCGCAGTTTTTCCTCCAGCTTCTTCATTTCCGAAATGTCCTTGTAGACGCCAATGTAGCCGATTAGCTTGTCTTCTACGATTAATGGTGCGGCTGACACGGAAACAGGAACCAGTGTGCCATCCTTCCTCTTCCTCACCGTATCATGGTATACATAACTCTTTTCGGCAGTTTCATCCAGCCTCTTTGCCTCTTCCATCATGTTGTCTGGCACAACAACGTCATTGATGTGTCTGCCTTTGACTTCGTCAATTGTATAGCCGAAAAGCTTGAGGAATCGGGGATTAGCGTCGACGAGGTGGAATTCGACATCTAAGTAGATTGAGGCCTCAGGATTATTCATAAACAACCGTCTAAACTTCTCTTGGCTCGCTCTAAGCTCTCGGGTTTGCATCTCCAAGTTTTTCGCGTGTTCCAAGTTGCTTATTGCAGTGGCAGCATGTAACGCCAAGATTTCAAGTAGCTCTTGATCTCTTTCGTCGAAAGCATTCAATTCTTTGCTATCCACGCCTATTACTCCGAGCACTTCATGCTCAATCTCGACAGGTACGACAAGTCCGGAGCGAATGTTAGGTATGAATTCGACCCAAGCATCTTCTTTTTCCGCATCTGAAACGTTGATCGATCTGCCGGTTTTTGCCACTTTGACGCTTACGCCTCTTTTCGTCCCGTTTAGCGGCAACTTGATGGAAAAGTTTTCGGGGTATCCGCGGTGATCCACAAGGCAAAGCATGTCTTTGTCCACAACCATGAAAAACGCAATCTCGAATCCCAGTGTCTTCCCCATAGCTTCCAAGGTGAGACGGTATATTTCCTCCATGCTTCCTGCCGTGTTCAATTTTCGGCTGTGAATGTTCAACGCTGAAAGCCTTTCTTCCAAACGTTTCCTTTCTGCGATGTCTCTGAAAATCCCTTGAACTAGTCTTTTGTCTCCCAGTTCAAAGACACTGGCTTTGATTGCGACATCTTTGATTTCCCCGTTTTTGGTGATCACTTGCGTTTCGAGAATTCGCCCTTCTTTTTCTTTGAGATGTTGTTTGAAAGATGTGCTGAATTCCCCCATGATTTCTTCTGGAGGATGGAGAATCCTCTGGTGTTTACCGACTAATTCTGATTTCGCTCTACCGACCAATTCTGTCGCTGCACGGTTGCAGTCAAGTAGTATACCTGTTTCGGCATCCGCCAAGAAAATAGCATCGAGTGCTTCCTCAAACTGCAGTCTATACTTCTCTTCCGATGCTCGCAATGCCTCTGCCTGTTGATGACGCTCGGTTGTCTCTCTCAAGAATGCTTGGAAACCTATCGTTTTGCCGTTATCTTTCAAGAATCTGATTTGAGCTTCCGCCCAGCCAATAGACCTGTCTTTTCGGACATAGGAATATTCGAATGGCGGAGGCAACTTTCCTCTTAATGCAGGACCCAATAGCTTCAGGTATCTTGGAATATCTCTAACTCGGATAGTAGGCAATCTTGCGAAGTGCTTTCCGACTATTTCTTCCTTGATGCAGCCTGTTAGCCGTAGAAAAGCATCGTTGACTGATGTAATCACTCCCTTCAAGTCTACCGTGACTACGCCATCAGGAACTAATCCAGCTAGTGAACTCCACTTTTCTTCGGACGCCTTTGCAGTTTCTTCTGCGTTCTTGCGGTCTGTGATGTCCATGAAGGTCGCTTGGACCGCTGGTTGCCCGTTGTAGACCGTTTTGGTGGAAGACAATTCCATCCAAATCAATCTGCCGTCTCTTCTGACCGCTCGAACCTCGTATGTTGAGGGTACTGGCTTTCCTTCCAATCGGTCTTTGAAACGATCGAAAAACAAGTTTCGATCATCTGGGTGTACGAGGGTCACTATTTGCTGAGGCGAGAGCGACGTCAATTCCTCAGGAGAATACCCCAGCATCTGGGACATGGCTGCATTGGCAAAGACCAAGTGAGGAACGGGTCCTTGAGCGACAACTATTCCTCGCATGGATTGCTCAACCAAAGACCTGTATTTCGCCTCAGACTCTCGAAGAATCTCTTCAGCTTTCTTCTGTTCTGTGATGTCCAAGACAATGCCAACCGTTCCTTCAAATTGCCCATCGTGATCAAACGATGGGGCACCCGAGATCAGAACACTCCGAACTGTGCCGTCGCTCCTGCGGAATACTGCTTCATAGCGGCTGTTTTCTCCATGTCGACGCCGTTTTGTCTCACTTTTTATCTTCGCCCAATTCTCATCGTCGACCATTTTGCGCAAGCTCATGCCTGCAAGCTGGCTTCGTCGTCAACATGCAAAACTCTTATCGGCTTATTCTTCTCACTCAAATCAACAATCACTTCTGGAGAAGATTCTACAGTGTGCTGAGTCACTCAATTCACTCTTCCGCATGCAGATTCATGGAACATCCGCACTTCACATCAAAAGTCTCACAATTGATAAAACGCTTATGAATCCACAATAAATAGCCAAAAAACGTCAAAACAAGCGAGAGTCATGCAGTCTAACATCGTGCAATATGCGAAAACACTTAGCCAGGTTTCCATCGTTCCCATGCTTCCAAGAGGTCAATACATCCCTTGCATTGCGCCAAGAAATAGAGCCTGCAGGAATCACAAAAGATTCCACATTTGCCAACAGGTTCTTTTCAAGACTTCACGTTCGACCCTTCATCAACACAGACTTTCCACATTATTCAAATATTAACTCACATGACACACATGCATCCCAACTTGCGAAATATTCCGCAAACGTAAATAATGCCCCCTCCCTAAAAGTGGTCAGGATCACGAAAAAGCCCATCAAAAGTGGCCGGGATGAGGTATTCTCGGTCATCTGTGGATGTCTACTTCTGGAATACTATCATCCTTTTTTGCTCAGAACTTGTTTTAGGCTATGTTTGGACGTGCTGTTACAGGAACTAAAAATAGGCTAAGTAGGCTCTTTCAGAACGTCCTTTTCTTTATCTCCAGATGGCTTTTTATTTAGGTGAATAGAGGTGTGCACAATTCATTTTTTATAGTTTGCCCGCTGAATAACATAGTGAGCAGTCTGGGGTTACGCCCGACTGTACCATTGGTTGGTGTCTACGCAGCACTATAACCGACGATTATTGGGTTAATCCCAGTACTTGCTCACTGCTTTCAAGCTTATTTCGCCTTCAATCAAAGCTTCGATAGCGTTTGCATCTATGCTTATGAGTCCAGCCGTCACCATCGCTGCTTTCTTCACAAGACCTCTTGGCCTAATCCAGCACTCCTTCAAAACGTTGTCCTTAACGTGCCCGTTGAACTGCTCCACCACGTAACGCCTCTCCCTGAGAAGTTCAGAATGCTCTATCTTTCTGCGTTTTCCTCTTCGCGGATTAGAGGCGATAACGGGCACAGCACCCATGGCTTTAACCGCCTTGATGTTTCGCTTTGAGTCGTAACCTGCGTCGGCCAGAACGTAGTTTGCCTCCAGATCCTGCAACAGTTCAGGAAGCAGCGACGAGTCATAGCGGTTGCCTGGAGTAACCACAGCCTTCATCGGTAGCCCAAGTTGATTGACGACGGCGTGAAGCTTGAAACCCCTGAATGGACCTTGGCTGGTGTAGCCCCACTTGGCTTCCATGTCGTAGAGGTCTTCAAGCGGCGTGGAATCAACAATAAGATGCGTGGTTGGAGTAACGAGTTGAAGCATACAGGTTATTCTTTGAAAAGCTTCTTCAAGAAATCTGAGGTAGCGCCGCCACCAACGTCCAACCGTGGTCCTGTCTGGTATACAGCGTAATCCCAGTGTTCTAGCAGCCCATGCGTGCTTCTTTAGATATTCAACTACGCGCGTGTCGTTTTCGAGTCCTTTTAGTCTGGCGTAGACGAGAACTCTGAGTGCTTTGAGTCGCCCGTAACCGGGATTTCCCCGTCTTTTAGGTTCGGCAGAAACGATAGCTTTGTTGACGAAAAGCCTGACAACCTCACAGGCTTCCATAACAACATAATACTCAGAAGCACTTTAAATTGTGCACACCCCTATACTGACATATGTAGAATCCCGAGGTTATATTAGTGGCCAAGAAACCAGAACCAAAGAA
>JALHSQ010000166.1 GCA_022865885.1 Candidatus Bathyarchaeota archaeon
TCTAAAGATGCTATCGGAGAGCACACGCAGATGGAGATGGCTTACGCTAGAAGTATTGGGAAACCAGTGTATTTTGCGGAGGACTTGAAATGATTTCGGGGTTGGCAATCGCCGTGTGGGCAACGAAAGACGAGGCATAAACATGGAATTTGAAGAGGCGCACTATTGGTTCACGGTTGTTCAGAACCGTTGTACTGGATGCTTCCCGGATGAGTTAGAGGCGGGGTGGGAAGCGTTCTACAAGATAAAGCGTTCAATCAAGAGTCTTGACGAGAAAGAGCAATGGTGTGGAATTGGAAGAAGAATATTGACGTGAGGTTTAAACAATGACTGATAAACATTATGTTGAGGAAATTTACAGAACCCGAATATGCCATTGGTGTAGGAGACATCTAAAAGATGGAGATAAAACCTTTAAACCGTTCACAGACACCATAATCCTCTGTGAAGATTGCAAGGAATTCCTGATTAACCCGCCTAATTTTAGTCCACATGGCTCAAAGGAGAGAGGAACGACAAGTTGGGTAACGGCGAGAACTCTCACTCTTATTCGGGACGATTGTCATTGTCGCGTATGCGAAAGTCATTATACGAGAGAAAATCCTGTTGAAGTGCATCATATCATCCCTAGGAAAGACGGGGGAACACATAACCTCAAGAACCTGATTACTCTTTGCGAAGAACATCATAAAGAAACATTTAAGAATGGTTATGCTGGGTTGGAGATTCTAGACAGGCAAATCCAACTTGGAAAACAGTCCAGACTTTTGGAAGTTGAGGTGGGGGGTTGATGCCTCGCTGTGGAACTGGCCAGCCGAAACGAGATGAAGTATAGTGGTGCGTGATACTAAAAGGCATTGTCTGCTTTGTGGTGTACCGTTACCCCGACATGGTAACACGATTCGAGAACTGTGCCGAAGTTGCAATACAAGGGCTTTGGGACTAAGCCATAAGAAATAGGACTTACTAGTATGAAAGGTAATACCGAAACCGTGACTACACAAATAAAATCTATGCTTGAACAGAATCCATTGTTGACGGCTAAGAAGCTCTGCATCCTCACAGGCCTAGACTATAGTCGGTACGGTAACTATGTTAACAAGATCAAGAGTCTCTGAAAGTATTACCACGAAAATAGGCAAGGTTCAAACTGCCTAAACGATGTTCATTGTTGGAGGGGATTTGCCTTTGTGCCGTTAGATGTGCAAGTGCCTGTAGAGACAGATGGATGGGTAACGACTAGGGCCCGTAACCGTATGTTGTTGTTTAAGAATGGGCTAGGTAGAATGGAGTTGTTTGAGACTGGCCGAGTTAACCTGTACGTGCGTAAGCCAGCTACACAGGGAAAGGCGTACCAGTTGTTTTGTGACGGGTTCTTCAAGACTCAGGTTATTAGTGATGTTAAGGTTTTGGAGGCTTGTTTGAAGTCTATACGGTTTAAGAGTGCACATTTTGTGTTTGAGACTAAGCAGCGTTTGCCGCCGTTGACGATCCGACTGTTTGACGAGAGTAATGGGGTTACGGTTAAGGTTGGTGACAGGAGCCACCCGAATAGTGTTGAGGTTGTTGCGGGTTTTATGGATTGGGCGGAACGGCTTGAACGGAAGTTTGATGGGCTTTTCGAAGTTAAGGCTGGCTTTAAGCCTTTGAGGGATGATTACAGTTGTTGAAGGGCGTTCTGACTATGTGTCTTAAGACTTACTACGTGTTATTGGATGGACATGAGTGGGTCTTTTTACGCGGAAAAGCTAGCCTAACTGACACAAAACCTACTTTGTCTCGTCTTTCTTGCCGTCTTTCCTGTACTTTCTTGTGAAGAACACTGCAAACACGAAAGAGATTGCCGTGGACAGCTGAAGGGAAGCTGCAGAGAACGATTCTGGAGTTGGAAGGGTCAGGGTCTTGTAGTAAGATGAGTAGAGAGTGTAGCCTGCTAGGGAAGCTGAGTACAGGCTTGCAGTGATAAATATGATTGAGGCTACGTCGACTAGGAGGTTGATTCCTATTCTCTTGATGTTTTCAGTGTTTAGTTGGGGGTATTTCATGGTTCTGTTTCCTAGTTAAAAAGAGGGGGTCAACGAATCGCGGTTTCTCAGCTTTTCTGTAACTGCGAAGCCATGATCGAGTATTGAAATGTGGATTCATGTTGGTTTTCTTTGGCTTGGTCCTCTTTTTCCCGAACATTTTTTGCCTTAACAAAGAAGAGAGAGTTTGCGCTTTGTTCATCTTCGCACCTGTTACGGGACAATAGTCATGCTGACGGTGAAGAGTCCAACAAAGTCCTCGCTCTGGGCTGAGGTGTTGCTGATGCCTAATTTTACTTGTCGCGTTTCGCCTATTGCTATTGAAGTTTGGGTACCAAATCCGTTTGGTGTCCAGAAAGCATCAAGTCCTGAATAATCCACAGCTACGTTGATGCTTGAATTGCCATTGTTCTTGATTATGATGGTTGTGTTGAAGCTGAATGTTGCTCCATTCCAAGCCCAGATGCTTGTTTGGTTAGAGCCCTGAGTTATCTCAGTTATTCCGTCACTTCTATATGCTACGAAGCTGCCTGTTGGAACCTGTGGATTCTGAGTCCATGACAACGTAGTGAGAGCGTAAACGAAGCCTGCAAAGCACAGAGCCGCTACTATTACCCCGACCAAAACGAGTTTTGTCTTGTTCATGTCTTACCTCCTACAAGAAAAATAATATTTTGTTAATTTGTTATTTTTCTTCTGAGGCGTGGTATGAGCAGTAAAGAAAAGACTGCACAGTTGTCTGCCGGTTTAATAGCGGATGAGGTTGCTCGCAAGATAGATACACTCTTCGCTGAACTGAATTCGAAGTTGCGGGGTCAGGGTTTGGCCAAGATTCCGAAGAATCAGCTTTATCCTGCAGCCCTCATCGAGTTTCTGAAGAACAAGCTCAGTTTGCTTGAGAGCGTTCCTGAAGCTCGTAAAGCAATCTTCATTAATCAGTTCATCGAGGAGGTTCAGAAGGTTTTGAGGGAGGCTTACCTTCGTGAGCCTTAACCTGCTGTTCTTTGTTGGCGCGGTTGTTTCGGGAACAGTTTTGACGGGGCTGGCAGTTGCCTATTATAAGATGAGAAGGCCAAAGAAGCTGTCTTTGGACGGTTTCGAAAAGGCTGAAGCGAAGCCTGAACATGAGGGTGTGACATTGCCTGAGGCTGCAGACTATTGGCCCGGCCCTGAAGTCGCGCCTGAAGTTTCGCGGGTTACGCGGGAATTGCAGTCCGACCATGATGCGGTATCAACATTTTCTGACGCGGTAAATGCGTTAGCGGAGCCAGAAACCAAGAGCACGTTTCTAGCGATAATGACTAAGCTTGTTCTGGAGAAGAAAGAATGAGTGAAGTTGAATTTAATTACTTATCATCGAAAGCACTGGGAAATGACTGTGTTGTTTTCCGCTTGGAGGATGGAACTCAAGTCATTGTGCGTATTGACATAATACGTGCTGGATTCCGAGTTAATGATAAAGGCGATAAGAACTACCATTTCGAATTCAACAACACTGTCAAGGTTGTTCCATCCGATAAGAAATTCAAGGCTACGCTTCCAATTCAACCAGCAAATGCCCCAAAAGGAGAAAAACAATACATCCAGTGAAAAGGAGATTAAAAAGTGAAAAAGAAAGAAACCTGCCTTTTCATAGTTGGGTTGGTTCTGGCTTGTCTTCTCATGCCAACTCTTAGTCTAGTGCATGCGAGTGGAGTTTACGAGGCTTCTCTTGACTTGCAGACTTACCAGACCACCAAGATAACCTTCAACTTTCCATACACGAACAATGCGAGCATCGGCGAAGTCACCACGATTGGACGGGGCGTTTACAAGTATGAGGGAAGTGCCACTTACTTGACTTTCATTGCTGATGATGTGGACGAGTATTCTTTTCAGCTTCGCATTCATTACGAAGCGAATCAGACTACAAGTAACGTAACACTTTCTCGCACCGTGATTGTGGGCCTATGGAGTGGAAATCTGCCGTCAGACGGCTACCTCTACAGGTCAGACGCATCCGACTTCATCATCACTGTGAGGTTGAGCGTGACGAGGCAGCCAACTTATCCGAGCAAAGACGAGGTTGCCGCCGAAGTTGTGCATCAGGTCGAGCAGAAACTTGTGATACAGACAGAAGAGAACCGCAAGCTTATGGAGCAGATAACTTCGACACTGTACGTTTGCATCGCTCTTGTGTTCATAGCCGTCGTAATGAGCATGACAAGCTTCGTACTAGCTGGCCTAGCAAGCTGGAGGAGACGCGCAAGTGGTTGATCTCCTAACCGTTGTGGCTCTGCCTGTCGCAATCCTATCTGTTGCAGCTTTTGCTCTCTTCTATTTCTTCATGCTTAAGCCCAGAATAGAGGAGCCACTTCCAAACGAGCATGACGAAGGATTATGGCGAATTCCTCTTCCACAACTGGGACTCATGAATGAGGGCAAAGTGTGTACTGCAAGACGGTTTTTGCAGAGCCAATTTGCAAAGCTGATTGACAATTCGCCTCCGTCAGAAGTGCAAGGCTACATCAAGCTACGTGAAGAGATTATGAAGAGTCATGCTTTTGCTCAGAGGGTTGGACGTGACAAGTATACTTACCTTTTCGATCAGAACCCTTTGGACCCGCAGTTTCACATGCGAGATGACAAACCGAGCAGGTTGGGTACTACCATTCCGATTCGTTTTCTGCTTCACATTCAGGATTGCATGAGCGGAGGCAAGGGCGAAGACGGTTTCAACTATGTTAAGGTTAAGTTGAAGCCTGAATCGGCAAAGTTTAGTGATGATGAACGTGAAGCTTTTGCGCTTCATCTTGACACTTTGAAGAATTTGAAGTTGGCTGCCACTGGGAAAGAAGAGAAGAAGCATCTGGAGGACCGTATAGGGATTCTTGAGACTCACTTGTCCAAAGCTTACGACAAGCTTAACGAGGGCACAAGCAACCAGGCCGAGAGCGACTTGATAGCCTCAACTACAAGCTTGACTCATCCTGAAGTGGCGGCGCCATCGCGTTTTCGCTGGCCTAAAGCAACGGAGTTTTTCACTGGCTGGCAAGTTGCGATAGCGATAATTGCTTATCTTGTCACGCCGAATGCGATGGCTGCGGCAGGCATTGGTTATCCTGATCCTCAGACCGTTGCTGTGGGGATGGCTTTCTTTCTTTTCTTGGCTTTTCCGTTTGTTAGGAAGCTGATTCACCGATGAGCGATTCAAAGGATACTGGAGAAAATCCGACTCCTGAATTCTATTTGGACCGCATCTTTGAAAAGTTTGAAGAGCAGGAAGCAAGGCTTGAAGAGGTTGGCAAGGAAGCAATCGCAAATGTTGACACGTTGATGACATCGCTACGAACTAAAGGCAAGGACATTTTTGACAATGAAAAGGACGTCTATATCGGTTTAGATGCTTTCAAGAAAGTCATGCGATACACGAATCACCTCGTCATAGACATAGACCTACGAAGAAGAGCCCTGAGCCAGCCTGAAAAGATGGCGGAGCAAGCAATGCAGCAAGCTGAGCTGTCTGGCCGACAGCAAACTTTGCCGACGGCTGCTGCCTTGACGAATCAGTCTGTTGCTGGCGAGTATGGAATGTGGCGGTATTTGGGTGAGAGGAAGAAGATGCAGGCGCTCGAGAAGATAACTGCGGGTGCTAAGGAGCCTCAGATGACTACGACGGAGCGTCAGGTTGACTTCATGAATTATGCTAGGGACATTCCTCCTGAACTTAACAAGCTGTACGACTGGCTTGGAGGAACATTGCTGCGCATTAACAGGTTCAAGTGTGACAAGACTAAACGCATCTGTTACAGTATGCTTCGGACGCATCTTGAAAAGTTGACTACTTTGACTATTGGGTTTAGCGGTGCGGTGATTGAGTTTCGGAAGGAGCTTGTTGGGGAGCGTGAGGTTGCTTATGCGCAGGCGTTCATAGTTTTGGAGCAGGCCCGAATCGCGGCGTCTGCGATGCCTCTTGCGCGTGGATCTCCAGTAAGTCTAGATCCTGCGGGTTTGGCGATGCGTGACAGGGTAAGGTAAGTGTGAAGGATGGACAAACAAAAGCTCCCAATACATTGTAGGGAGTCTGAAGAAATAAAGGCTGGACGGGTGCGATGCATACGACGATGTACTCATACTTCTTACACATGGAAGGACGCATACTTCCATCTGCTAGACCATATCCTCAAAAACGCGAAGAGAGAGGCAAAGCTACACTGAAAAAGACGAATCGAAAACAGATAAGGTAGGTAAAATGTCAGGCCATGACGTCATTGTTTTGAAAACGATTTCGGACTTTATAGATGCTGCTATTTGGCATGACTTCCTCATCGCTATTCTGGTTACAAGTGCCAGCGAGGGGAAGTTGAAGAATCTTGGTATCGATTACGGTGTGGGAAAAAGCAGTCTTATGTTGAACCTGTGCTTTACTTTCATTGACATGTACGGTGACAAGTTCAGGCTGAACCCATGTACTACAAGAGATGAGAAGTGGAACCGCGTTTTTGAGATGCTTCATGGCTTTCCCTACGAGCTTGAAGAATACTTCTATAAAGCTCCTAAACGTTATCCTGGCGAGCCCATGTTTTTCTTGTTGGATGACATTCAACGTGTCTTCGGGAAGAGCAGGAGCAGAGACAACTATGTGCGGAGTTTGAGGGATCGCTGTACGACGGCTAGGCCTCAGTTGGCTGTTTTGATGGCTACGGCTCCTGACATTGGGGAGCTTGCTTATCCTTGGCGGTACTTCTTCAATTTCGAGATCAAGATTGCTGAGAGAGGCTACTACGAGGTGCAGAGGTTGAAGAAGTGGACTATGTTTGATAATCCGTATCAGACGATGGTGCGTTTGGACTATAAGGGTGAGGTTTCGAGGGAGGTGGAGGCTGAGACGGGTTTGACGTTGAGGTTTCCGCCTTTGCCGAGCGACGTTCAGACGCGGTATGACGACTGGAGAAGCGAGTGTAACAAGCGGTTTGACGAGGGAGAAGGCGAGTGGCGGTTGAGAAGTATTCTGAACGTGTTGACTGATGAGGCTAGGGAGCTTCTTGAGGATCTGGTGGTTCATGGCAGTTATGAGCGGCAGCACATTATTACGGTTTTGAAGAGGGGTGACGAGCTTAAACTTTTGATTAACTGTGGCTTGGTGGAGCGGTTTGGGGATACGGTTGTGCCGACTAAGCAGGCGAGGAAGATGGTGAAGATGATGCCGCCTAAAACCTGATTTTTCCTTCGATGTTGCCATGCGTCTTGCCAAGATTAGGAAAGGTCGGATTTGGCTTAACCCTAAATTGAAGGGCGAAAAGAAACGTCGTGTCCAGCTTCACATGAAAGTGTTTAGGCAGTTGCGGAAGGAAGGTGTTTCAAGAAGCAAGGCAATTAGTGAGGCTCGGAAGGCTGAGCATAGGGGCATGACAAAACGGCAGGTTCAGCGGTATGAGGGTGAGCTTGGGGCTTTGGCAAGGTACGGCAGACGCAAGAATTACAAATACTAGAGTTCAGTTAACGGCTCGCTTTTCACACTTCAACCAGTCAATTGAGAGTAGCCAGTCTAGCAGGTCATCGTCTGGCTTAGACTTGTCTGGAGAAGGGTTTATGCTTTCTCGTTGCTTACGATACGCCACTTGCCAAACCCTTGAAGCTTCATGCACTTGAAAGTGATTTTTCTTCCCTTTCGCTTGAGAACTGCGATTTGGCCTTTCTTAGGATTCGCTGGTAGTTTACCCATCAACACTCACTTGAGAGAAAAATAGTGTCTATGACGAATTGATTAGTGTTAGGAAGGCTATCCAAGTTGTTAGTGGTCCGTGGCCGACCATGATCATGGTGTCATAGCCATAGTACGAGGTGACGCCTGCTCCAGAGGCAGCGGTTACGCCTCGACCATCGCCGCCCTTCGTGAACATTGCACTATAGACACTGTAGCCTGTGTGGTAGGCGTAGCCTCGAACATACACTATGTATCCGTCGGCGATCCAGAGGTTGTTGTAGAAGGTTTCCATGTCTAGGTAGCTTACGGCGTTTTTCCCGTATATTTCTATGTGTAATGAATCTATGAATGCATTGGTTTGTAGCCATGGGAGAGCCTTGCCTGTCAAGTAGCATAGTGCGGTGTGAACTTCTTGGTTAGAGAATGGTTGGAGTTCCGCGTTGGCTGGCACATCGTTTTGTTCATTTTCGTTGTTCTGATTTGGTAGATTGAGTGCTCCTTGATTGATCTGTAAGGGTATGTATCCATAGTAGAATGCGCCGATTAGGATTGCGGCGGCAACTAGAATTATTAGAGCGGTTGTGGCTTTCATTTTTTCACTAGGAGAAAAATGATTTTTCTAGTGTGAAGAGTTATGCCTCGCATCTATCATGTTGAATACAAAATTCGCGTGATAACTAAGGCGGGTTCAAAAGGCAATTACGGGTACACAGAAAACAAGCGAGAAGCAAACAAATGCGCTAATCAATTGAGGAAACGCAATCGTAAGTCCCATGAATTTCGTAGCATCCGTGTTATGAGGGTGTGATAGACATGCCTAAGCCGAAAGTGCGTTATTATGTAGTTCGCAAGAAAAAAGGAACTACAAGCTGGTATATCGGAGGAGAGGGCATTCTCACCAATAGACGAAAGGCTCAAGCAAGAGTGCGAAGGTATACACGTCTTTGGGGAAAGAACTTCAACTTCAAAGTTAAGAAGGCACACGCATGACCAAACATAAGGGGCATAGGAAGAAGGGTGGAAAGCGTAAGGGTAAGAAGAAGTCAAAGATGCCTGCTAATGTCTTAGCCTATTTCAAGTATCGGAATGAGGGTTTGGGCAAGGCTGCCGCGAAAAAGAAGGCAGGACTATGACACAGAAGACTTTGACTAAATTTCAACGTAATCTGAAGGAGAAGCAGAGGACTAACATTCGCAAAGGTATGAGTAGACTCTTCACACAAATGAGTTTATCTAAGGCGGCTAAGGGCGTTAGGAAAGCAAAGTCTAAGAAGCAATTCAAGGTTTACGCTTCTGTTGCTCGTGGATGGTACAAGGCTTATGGTGGTTTGGCTAATCCAAAGACTAGGAGAGCTGTTAGGTTAGCGAATAAATTAGAAAAGCAATACAACAAGGTAGGACTATGACAAGGAAAAAGAGTAATACAAGTCATCTTCTGATTCTACGAACTTACAATGGCAAACTTTATCATCGCTATCATAGTTATAATGGGAAAAGTGATACTAACAAAATAGTGAAGGGACTAAAGAAACAAGGCGTTAAGGTCAGAGTTCACAAAAGTCCAACCGAGAAATATCATTATACCATTTACACAAGAAAAAGCTAGCGATTTCGAAAGGCTGTTTTGCAACTTATCTGTCTAGCCATGCAAAGCATTCGTAGATGAAAGTAATTTTTGGCTTATTTTTCTGTTGTGAAGCATCTTGTGTCCTTGGAAAACTCGCACTCACGGTTCTAGTAGGCAGCGTGGACAAGCCTTTCCAGTAGAGGAAGACCCGAAAGTAGCAGCTAGGCACAGAGCAATCCAAAGCGGAAGCGGGAAAAAGTCTTCACTCAAGCTTTTCAGGTACGGCGTGACCTTGGAAAAGGACGTGAACGTTGCCTACGTTGTTCTTCTCAACCCATACGAAGCAGAACTTCTTTACCACAGAATCTTGTCAGCCTCAGAAGTTGGCGGCGAACCAGTCACTGAAGACGCGATCCAAGTGGACAAAGAAACCGTTTCCATATCCGCTCGCAGCTACGACAAGGCACATAGGATTGCGGAGGCGTTGCAAACGCTTGCCGTAAGCGTGGATCGTGAGTTCAGAACGTCTAGGATTCAGGTTTGGCGTGAGGGCTTGATGGTGGGTGTTGTGCCGAGAACTCAAGCTGACGACATGGTTCGCAGCGGCGTGTACGAGTGGATGAACGAGCAAACCATAGTAGAGAGCGGGAAGCCTGAATAGATGGCTTTGAAAACGTGCCCTTACTGCAAAACCCAATACGATTCACAAAAGGCTTCAACATGTCCTAACTGTGGCGCAAGTTAGAGCAATCCCATTTTCTTCATAATTGAAAGATCCATCAGTCGGTCATACTCCTTCTGAAAGTCAGGGTCATTCAGGTAGAGATACTCTCCGACTTCATACTGATTGATAACATCATCGTAGCCTTCAATGACATTGTACGCAATTGTCTCAACTCCTTCTATCTTAACCGTTTCAGCATAGCAGAGAAGAATATCCGAATAGTCATGAGAATGCGTGTACTTGTATTGTTCACTCCAACATTCCACTTCAAGCCGTAACCACTTACCATTTCTCGAAACCAAGTAGTCAGGGAATCCGAAAAATCCAAGATTCTCTTTCAATGTTAGATACTCTGGTGTGCGCTCTCTAAGAATACGGTCAAATCCAAGTTCAAGATAATGGGCTTCAAACCACTTACATAGAGGTCCTTCAACCCAAGTAACATGAAAGGAAGGAATCCTAACAACGCACACTTTCTTAGTAGCAATAAACCTCTGCATACTTGCGATGCACTTATCCATGTCCATTTTGTTGACTACTTCAGTTGACAAACAAACGCCATAGATTGATCCTGCAAACCTCTTCAACATTTATGTTACCACCTTTTCTTGAGAAGCTTTCCAAAATAGCTCTGCCAACTCAATGTGAGATAACGGTCCATGATAGAGCTGGTTTCGGCCATGCGATGGTACGTCCAGCCTCCATATGTGGCAAGGTTAAAACCGTCAAACCCGTAAAAGCCAACCAGCTCGCTTGCACGTAAATGTCTGAGAGCGTGAAGCTTGAAAGCGCGCTCATGTGTGGGGACTGTTTCAATCTGGCCTTTCTTGTCGACCTTATACTTCTCAATCGGGTAGGTTAAGCCTCCGAAAACCTTGTTCTCCGTAACGTATTTCCAGACGAACTTGCGAGTGAAAGGAAATATTACTTTGTCTCCGGCCAACTGAAAATACCCATACAACAGCTTTGACCAAGGCTCATAGACCTCTTCCAGCGGCAATCCTATTGCGCGTTCCCGGCCCTGCCTTTTGGAAGTGCGAACTTTGAAAACAACAGCTTCAACCTCTCGGTCCATCAGCAGATACTTGTCCAGTCTGACATCTGTTCCTCGGGGGCCTCCAGCAACGCTGTCGTCGGCAGGGTTCTTCCTTCCAACAACTTCGCTGATTCTTCCAGCAAACAGATAGACTGTCATCAAGCAGTATCTGATCTTTGGCTCTTCGACGGTCATGATTCTTTTCCGCACCTCATCAACTGACGGTAACTCCATACTTGTTCCTCAAAAGAATAATAAAAGAACAGTTGGGAACAAACTGTCAACGGTTATGGTGTCTGCTTTCTTTGCGACTCAAAATCGGGCTCTTCAGTAAGCTTCTAGCTAGTATGCGAAATAACAAAGTAATTAATTAATATAAGTAGGCTTTTCTCTTAGGCTACGAATGTTTGTTTCCAGCACTCTTTATGGTATCTCCTTGTCTTGCCTCTGCGAGTCTTAGAGACAATTCTATCACCGATTTTCAGAGCCTTCAAACAGTGGCAATAGCAGCATATTAGTTGTCCTTTGTTCTTCAGTTTCGTGTACAGCCAAGTTCCGAGAGTGTATTCGTAGCCGCCTGGAACCTTGTTAAGTGACCGAGACATTGCTTCTCTCCACACGAAAAATTTTGGTGCGGCGTGCGCTACAGTTGAATGCTCGTTGCGACACAATTTCAATCAAACCGGCAATGGTGGAAACGTTTCCTTCGGCATTCTTCAACATTAGTTTGATAGCTTCGAAATGGCAGTTAAAGCAGTCTTTAACGTTGACTTTCGCGTTAGTGAGAGAGCAGTAATTGTCTAGCATTCTGCAGCAACCACCAAAGCTCCATAACGCAACGCTGGGAATGGACAGACAGCAACAAGCAGCCGTACATACCAGTGTGCTTTGTGCCTGCGCAGGTTCGACCAGCTCACACTGTAACTTTTGAAGCCTACCCTGTTGAGCAGGCCCTCCATCTCAGCTTTACTCCAGATTACAACATGATCGGGATATGGCTCGTACTTCTGGTTCTTCCTAGCCATGCTCATCAGTATCCCGGGCAAATGCAGGCTGTTAGGTGTGACAATGAGGATCTTGTGTGCTACGCGCTTCATCTCTTCAACCATGTAGACGGGTCCGTTGACATGTTCAAGAACGTCTGTGCTGAAAGCGAAGCTGAACGCCTTGTCCTTGAATGGTAGGGCTTCACCACTTGCCTGGACGAAGTTCTCAAGTTTTTGTCTGGGCTTGCGAATGTCTATAGCTACGTCCCCATGTAAGGGTGAGAAGACGAAGCCACGCTCCACATTCTGCTTGAACTCTGAAGCCCCGCTACCACCACAGCCTACGTCTAATATCAGGCCTAGCATTCTCCTTGACTTGCTCGACCACATTGATTATCACAAATCCAGCAATCCCTGCAATATTCATGCGCCATCTCAGTGCCCATGTAGCCCCACTGTCGGAACTCTCTATCTTCAAGCTCGTCTAAAGCAGGAAGTTTAACTAGCTCTACTGCTAGGTCGAAGCTATGGTGCCTACAGCCCTCAGAAGTGCTGCGGATAGCGCATTTGAAGTTTAGACCTTTGTGAAACAGCGACCAACCTGCTTTCGCAAGCTTACGCTTTAGCCTTCTCCTAGTGTAAAGGTGGAAGCACGGGTAGATGTTCCGATAGTCTCGTGTATGCTTCCACCATAACTGGTAGTACAGCCAAGCCCTGTAGCCCGAGACTATGATTGTGGCTCTGCCGCCGACTCTCAGCAACTTAGAGACTTCTTTGAAGGCGGCCACATCGTCTGGAATGTGTTGGAAGACTCTTCGGGAGTAGATTTCGTCGACTGTGCCGTATGGAAAGATTTTGTGCGCTTCTTGTAGGGAGCAGACGTAATCGGTTTGCAGGGTAGGTCTGACGTCTAAGCCTATGAAGCCCTGTCGCTTCTTGTTTCCGCACCCAATGTCTAGCTTTGTCTCACTCATGCCAATTTGCCCTTCATGTTTGTTCGGTAACTGGAGGCCTTCTTTTCGCGTTGCTGCTTCCAGAACTTACAATAGGCAATTTTCTTTCCAACAAAACCACGTAACGCAACGCCCAGTCCACAAGGCCAGAAGCAGTCAAGCCTCTCGTTTCACGGTACGTGTCCTTGACTTGCGCGATCAAGCCTTTTCGGACCCAAACCCGAATGTCCTTTTCAGACATTTCAAGCCCTCTTCTGTACAATAATAGTCCTTTCTGTCTGACATCTTGACACTTAAAACTTGCTACACCTTAAAGGTGTATGAGAAAGCCGAGAGAAAACGATAGGCTTTTTTTCTTTTGGAGACTGAGTGCGGAAGGATCTCTCACCTTAATACTCCGTGCTCTTGTCTCTACCTATTTTTCTGTTGAAGGTTCAAAGATGCCTAAGCGCAAGAAGCATTCTGGCTCTGTCAAGTTTGCCGCTGTAGGGGTCGGAGTCTTGTTTCTGGTTGCAGTCTTGGTTATGACGGGAATGATTCCAGGCCTACCAAAGTACGGCCTTGTAGTTCCAGGGTGGGAGATTTACGACCAAGTTGCTGCAATCCGTCACAATGACGAAGTTAAGTCTGAGGAATCAGACTTTACTTCACCAAAGGAGCTAATGGGGGTATATTGGAAGGTGGATGTTGACGATCCTCATTGGGGAGTTGCTACTCTTATGGTTCAAGTTGGGGACATTCGGCATATCGATTTTACAGGTACTCCGACTCCTAACGCTCAACCTGCTGCTACTATGACAGTTACAAGAGGTAACAATACATACTATCTTGACTACCACATTTACTCTTATGTCGTCACTATCAGAACCGTTGCAGACTTTCACCAGTACCGCACCTATGCAGATCTTCCAGTATGGGAACATGAAACTTCATGGCCGCATGAGATGTGGGACTGGTATACTGACCATGGGCTCAATACTTACGTGGGTACGCAGTTTGATGGTGGAGTCTATACAAAGTTTGTAATCAGTCCGTGGACTGGTGTAAGTTACCGTACTGGTCCTAACTCCTCCTACCAGCTTTCGGGGTGTTGGGCAGGAGTTATGAACACATATATTATGCCTGGAGGAAAGGAGCTAGGAACTATTGACAATCAATGGGGTAGAAAACCCACCGCAGATGCAAACGCTCAGCCTCGGGTAGTTGGAGGGTTAGATGGTGGAAATCAGGTTCCAATGTTTGAAGATGATGGTACTTTAGGTAATCCAGCAACTCCGGTACCTTGGGATGACAATCTTAACCCAGAGAGTCGGATCAGAAGTACAGTTGTGCAATATCTGCCTGTCCAGATGATTCCAGGTGCTTACATTGCACTTGACATGTTGGGCGGGGCAACACAGATAGACCCGCTGGACGTGGTTTGTCGGTACACTCTTAGAATAGACGTGTTGCAGTCGCATAATTTTACTCTCATCACAGCTATCAAGCCCCCTGAGCCTGATTGGCCGTCAGACTACTTTGGCTGGGCAGAAAGTTTTTGGACTAACCTTTTTGCAGGGTTAGACCCATTCAAAATGTTCGGAATGTATGAGCCGCTTGTTTGGTTCCTCTTCACAATCGGAGCGATTCTGCTGATAGTCTTTGTCTTGCTGGCGGTGTTTGCTCCGTGGGTGCTTCCTAGAATCTTTAAGGGCGTCACAAGTGCGGGGAAGGCTGTGCGAGAAGTCACTAAAAAAGAGAAAGGAGGCTAACGATGCGTAAAGCAGTCGTTTTAGGAGGCGGGCTTCTACTGTGTTTGGTAGGGGTGATAGTGTTTGCTCAGCTTTTTGGTTCAGGCTCAGTCCTTTTCCCTGCCACTCTCCCAGTCAGAGTTTTTTCCTCTGGTCTGGGGCTGGCTCCACTTTCTAACGTGACAGTAAATGTCTATAGTCCAAATGCTGGAAACTATACTGTTGTGACTGTGATTGGCTGGGATTTCTACCCGATCCTTTATCTACGAATAAATGCTTCTTACAGTGTGACTGCAACTTGGCAAGATGCTACATTGACAAAAATTATCACTGTGACTTATGGTTCATGTCCTGTCCTTCAGGTGCAGGTGGATACAACGCGGATGCTGATTGCAATGATAGACTTCTGGCCCTATTGGTGAGTTTCTATTGGCGAGCGACACGAAAGCCTTGACACTGCTCGCGATAGTGCTAGCGGCTTGCCTTGGATTGGCTTGGCTTTACAGACCAGTGGATGATGTTATACTGCAGTCGTGTCTGATTCGTGACAGTCACGGCACCACGATTCGGCTTTATGTGTGGGACGAGGGAGTTTGGCAGAAGCTTCAGACTATGAAGCAGCAGAACTTGCACAAATGGGTCGGTAGCAAACTTCTTCGTGACAGCCAAAGTGTGCTAGGCTTTAAGTTTGATCCAGAGAACGTGGTTGTGGCAGACTTTACGGCTGAAGCACTTCAAACTTGGCTGCTGGACATTTCAAACCGCCTTGAATATTGGCTTGATGTAGGTTTTGCTTATGTTTGGGCAGAAGTGCTAGATGCTAACATTCTCAGCTAGTATTTTTCTCTTGGAGTAGTCTGTATGAACCTTGGAAAAGTGTTGACGGATTGGAAGGGCAATCTTGGGACATTATGGCTCTGGATAGGAGCTGCTCTACTACTTCTCAACCTGTTTGTCGTCGGCATTGCAAGTTGGGCGTTCTGGTACGGCTTAACCTACAGTCTGGGCTGGATAGGCTTGGGAATAGTTCTCAGCGTGGCCAAGCCAAGAGTCCTCGGCGCTGTTTGTGCGGCTTTAGGCGGGGCTCTGGCCGTTGTGCTGAGCCTGCAGGCTTTGGCTTTTATCACTAGCCAAATGGCTGCTGGACTTTCGGTTGTGCTGTTTGCAGGAGTAATTCTGAGCGAGAGCAATATGCTAAAGTTTGGAGGCTGTCGCTCTGAAGCAAAATACGTTACTCTGTTGGCTTTCGGTTCATCGGCTTTGTTCGGACTTCTATACTTCTACAACCGCTTAACCTCAGGTCTGCCTCTCAACTACGAGACTGTCATGTATCATGGGGGAATCATGCTGCTCGCAGGCTTCGACTTCGTGACTGTTTTGGGAGCAGTTAAGTTCGGCGCGTCCAGCAAGATAAGACTGGTTTTGGCCGTTGCAGCGATTTTTGGTGCAGTACTTGTGACGGGCGTTCTCGGTTGGGGCTTAACGCTTACACCGTAGAACCTTTCCATTTTCTCCTTTCTCAG
Organism: Candidatus Bathyarchaeota archaeon; assembly: GCA_022865885.1. GTDB lineage: Archaea > Thermoproteota > Bathyarchaeia > Bathyarchaeales > Bathycorpusculaceae > DRUK01. The sequence goes on from JALHSQ010000166.1 coordinate 16,229, forward strand.
TTTCACAGTATTTTTCCTTTGAAAAGAACATAGGAGACAAAAAGAATGAACATTCCATACAAGCAAATGCTAAACTGGAAAACAGGCGTTCTCGGCTTCACCTTGATAGGACTCTGGTACATCATACTGCCATTCCTGGGCGGAGGCGGCATCAACCAGTCAATGGTGCTCTTCGGCTTCACCTTCCTCGCGAGCGGCCTAGTCTTAGCTAACTCGAGGCCAACCGTACTCGGCGCACTCTTCGCTGCACTTATCGGCATGAGCTACTTCATGATGGTGGCAACAGCAATAAACGCAGCGATACTGTGGACGTTGAGCATTGCCCTGTTCATTGGAGTGCTAGTGTTTGAGCTTGGCATATTCAAGTTTGGACCGACCAATACCCACGCTAAAGCTTTGACTATAATTCCAATGGCTCTCTTGGGCTTCAGCGTGTTGTTGGGCATAGCAGGCTACAACCCGACGATCTACTTTACTTGGACAGGAAACTCTTGGGCGTTGGCTCTGAACTATGTTGCTGTGATGCTCTTCGCTTGGCTGCACGTCTTAAGCTACGCAGGCTACAAGCCACTCGGCAAACATACGATGCTTTGGATGGTCGTCATGGCTGCATTGGCTGTAGGACTCAGCCTTCTCGGCATTGTCGAAGGCTGGGGACTATTCCAGTGGTAACGTATTTTTCCTTTGAAAAGGACTTGATGACATGAAAAAAGATACACGAAACATTCTCGGCATAGTCATTATCGCAGTACTTGCAATCTTCCTAGCCAACCAATTGAACTACATAGCTTGGTTCCCTAAGCTTCAGACAGGCGGAACAGGCGGAGGCCAAACAGGCGGAGGCCAAACAATCGACAACACAATGCGAAGCAACTACCTCAACGGCATAGGCCAGTTCCAGATGAGCACAAAGATCTACAACAGCTTGGTCACAGCGACATCTTACACGGTGGCCACGCAACAGAACATCTACTATTACCACTTCCTACAAGGTCGCTGGTCTCTAGGAGTCACCGCTTCGGCAGGCACAGACCTGTTCGATGCTAAACCCGAAGACAACGGCTACATGTGGGTCGTTATTGCTCCGACAACTTGGAAGTTCTACGTTGACTACCAGAAAATCATGAATAGCGACCCCTACATTGTAAGCTACCAATATGTAGATGTCACTGGCACAGGCGTCAAATACTTCGCGTTCCAATATGACCTCAAGAACCATGCTATACCTTCAAACGGCTACCCCATAATCTCGTTCGTCTCATACGCAACAGCGTACTGCCCACCCGTGTTTGCCGACGCTTTGGACGGAGTAAACACATCGGCCATTGGAGCCTTTCTTACTCAGAGATACTTTGCCTGGTTCCTGAACCTGACAGAGAGCAACGGCACAGCAATCTACAAAATAGAACTCATAGCAGGCAACGCGACTGTTCCATGCACTGACTTGACGGAGGTCGCGCTGAAGAAGCTGCAGATTCCAGGCCTAGGCTACTTGGATGGCAGCCAATTCACGCAGACGTTCACGACTCAAGACATAAGATGGACTTATACTGCTACGAACAACCTTGACCACGCGATTTACTTGGGGCTTTTGGCGAACGCAAACAACCGATTCGATATGAATGGCCAACTTGAGTTTCTCTTGGGAGCCACCACTGAAATTCCGATAACGCTGACTATCTACTACTTAACTGCGCCTACAGGATCCGGTGCTAGCATCAGCGAAACGTTCTACGCTTGCTTAGCTTAGTCGTAGTCATGAGAGATGGCTTTGCCGCCGCTTTCTCATAGGGCGGCTAAGCTCGCGGCGTAGCCGCTCTGCGGCGGAAGCCAAGGGGCGGACACCTCCCCTTTTTTCGTCTAGCTTTCTCAGAACGATTTTTCTATCAGTGAATGAGTATGCTCGGAACGATTTTCAAACTGATCGGTACTGTACTGAGTTGTCTCATCTTTCTACCTCCTCTCTCCGGTGCAGCTTATGCTGTTTTGACGGCTCAGCCTATGCCCGTGTTCTTCCCTAAAGACGTGCTCTCCAAAGCGACTTACGGAGCAACATGGGGGTTCTGGAGCATCTGGCAGTGGATCAGGCCTGTAGCAGGCTTGACAGGTGGTGCGCAAGTGGCTGTGGCCAAGCTTACTGATGGCACGATTGGAATGCCTGTCAGCGTAGAAGATTTGAATGCTTCTGCTACTTGGTACAGTCAATTCAGTAGTATGGTGCTGACCGTGGAGGATCAAGCTACAAGTTACTATACGGGCTATGCGAGTAGCGTTAGTGTGGACTTGAACCAGAGTTGGTGTGTGACGCTGTGGATAGTTTCCAATGATGGCTTAGTGTGGTTGACTCGTCTTGATGTGGTCTGGCAGCCTGAGAACAGCACACTGCCTCTTGCTCCAGCCTATATGTCGGTTAAGGCTTACAGTCCGTCAGACGTTCTTCCAGATGTTCAAATCAAACCTCACTATGGTGTGGTTGTCACGTTAGATACGATTAAGCTGACGGAGCTTATGCTGAGTGGCGCGCAGATTGACTGGGGAAAGTTCTCTATGAATCTGCTTCAGACCTTCTACAAGGGCAACATTCAAGTATGGACAGTAGCTTCCTAGCTATTTTTCTTGTAGTGATAAAGATGAAACGACAAACGTTGAGTACGCTTCTTCTGGTTGCTGGCGTAGCTCTTATTGTAGTTGGATACTTTGAACCTCAGATAAGAGCAGGCTTGGTGATTGTTGTCGCAGACGATACTCCCCCAGAGTGGATGATTGATTCAGGGGGAGCATTAGCACTCAATCCTAAAGATGGGTCTGTGTATGGAGGCCCTGTCAGCATGATCCAAGCCAGTGTTAAGGATTTAGAAAGTGGCGTGACGTCGGTTGTAGTCACTATCGACCAAGCAGTGTACTCTATGACGATGTATGCGGGCGACACCTATACTGGTTCTTTCTGGAAGTACAGTCTAGCTACACCTATTACTAGCGGACAACACTCTATCTCTTACGTCGCAACGAACGGTGTTGGACTGACTACTACTTACACTGGATCGTTCTCTTTCTCCACAGCTATTCAGGGAACATGGTACGTTAACGGGATAGAAATTACCATCTCTACCCAGACAGTGTACTCTTCCAGTCTAACAGTGAACTTCACCTTCTCAAGGAGTTCTGGATCTATTACCTCCACTTTGAAAGTAACAGAAGGCGGTATGACACTTGTGACTTTGACGTCTACAGATTCTGTGACTTGGCGTGGCTCTTACACGTTTGCTGGTGGGCAACACACTCTGGCTCTGACAGCGAGCGAAGGAGTCACCACGCCAATCATAATGGCTACGCTCAGCGTTGACTTTGGAGGAGTGGTTCTAGACTTTACTACTGAGCAGTTGGTGATGTTTGCTGCAGGAGCATGCTGCCTCGGCGGCGGAGGCTACTTGCGACTGCCTAAGAAGAAGCGGTAGACTCTCGAACATTTTTCTTTCGTGAAGTTGATTGAGGCCAAAGTGGATAATCGGGCTTGCAATAGGTTTGTTCTTTCTCTACGTCAGCTACTTTGGTGTTGCTGGCATAGGACTCACTTTGTATCCGAGCAGAACAACAAATCTGCAAGCTGGAATGTCTTGGACTTCTACTGAAACATTCGGGAGTTCTTACACTTATACCGTAGCCTCAGTAGTTGGTTCCGTTGTCACTGTACGTCAAATTGGGACAATGATTGAGGGAGGGAGTCCTTTTCCTATAGATCAGTTAGATGTTTTTGATGTTACTAACACTGCTAACGCAACGAGCTACTATGAACCACAGGTTGTGGCAAGTGGATTAGGTATAGGCGTCGAACTTTTTCATTTAGGTTATCCGCCATACGGTCCTATCCACGGTTATGTCAGCACGATTGAAACAGTAGCAGGGAAAAACCTACTCGTAAGTAATTGGAGCTACACAAATGGAGCAGGTGTGACTATCAAATTCACCACAAAGTATTATCAAGATTCTGGAGTCGAATACTCAAGTGTTGAATTTGATCCTCCAGGTTGGACACCCTTCATTCGATACCAGTGCACGAGTAGTGATCCAGTATCTGGAGTCCCACCTAACTATCACATAGTTGCTTCTAGCGGGATTGGGGGGTCTATCAGTCCTTCAGGTAGTGTGACTGTTACTTCTGGAGGTAGTCAAAGCTTCACTATAACTGCCAACGGTGGCTATCAGATTTCAAACGTTCTAATCGATGGGAGTAGCCAAGGAGCAATAAGCTCATACAGCTTCACGAACGTTCAGGCTGACCACACAATTTCCGCGCAGTTTACTCTAGCCAATGGAACCACCTATACCATAACAGCATCTGCTGGGGTAGGCGGGTCCATCATTCCTTTAGGCAACGTGATTGTTAATGCGGGGAGCAGTCAAAGCTTCACTATAACTAGCAATAATGGCTATCGGATTTCAGGCATCCTAGTTGATGGTATCTCTGTCGGCGGAGTTTCAAGCTACACTTTTACGAATGTTCAAACTTCACACACAATCTCTGCCTCATTCTCAGTCATGCCTAATCCGCCCCCAGACTACCTAGTATATCTAATGATTTTCTTAGATGCACTGCTGGGGAATAGTCGGCTAATGCTACTTGTGGGTGGTTTGATTACCTCGATAAGTGCGATAATGCTCTTTTGGCCTAAACCTAAACCTCAGTATCAATGACAATTTTCTATTGGTAGGATGATGACGATGAAAAGACCTGGATTACTGACAATTGGCTGTCTTCTTGAGGGTCTTGACGGACTTCTATTTCTCCTTGCAGCTCTTGGAGTTGGTGTGCTTACTGCTCTTGTCGGATCGGGCTCTATCTTTACTGGTGGATGGATTGGAATGGTCGTAGCAACAATGGGAGGAGGAGGTGGAACTTTCGCTTTACTATGCGGAGTGGAAGGACTCCTCTGTCTAGCTGGTGCTTATGGACTTTGGACAGGAAAGAATTGGGGAAGACTAATTGTGACGGGACTAGGACTTCTGGAAATTCTTGGAGTTGCGTACACCTTTCTTTCAGGTGGAATTGATTTCATTACGCCAATCGTTCAAGGAATCGTTCTCGGTTATCTGTGGTTAAGTAAAGATGTGAAACGATTTCTAAAATGATGTAGCTCTTTTTGAAGGACTATTTTTCACTTGATGAGTTCCGACATGAAAGCCGTTGTTAATGAAAATAAAACTTTCAAGGACTCTTGATAGACTATGCCAGCGTCTAAGGATCTGTTAGTGTTCTTTGCCATCGCGTCTTTGCCCATCGCAAGCTTTCTTCTGCTCAGCTATCCTGACACGCAGTTCTACATTAGCATGCTCTTAGTGTCTCTTGTCGTGATTGTTTGGCTTGAAAAACACAATGAAAAACCAGTGGTTGGTTACACTGAGAACTTGACGTTGGAGAAGCTGGCCATTGTACTAGGCGGGGTTCTAGGGTGCTTGGCTGTTTCTACTTTCTTCACGTCAACTTTCTTACAGAGTGTTTTGTACGTTCCCATTCAGAAGCTAGACCTTACTTACGGAGGCTTCATGTTGCCAGCCTTCTGGACTGACATACTTTTCACACTTGTGCTGGTTGTGACGGCTGAAGAATGTACTAAGCTGGTTATCATACTCGCGCTTTATACTTGGCTGAGGGACAGGTTCGGCGCAGGCTTTAGCAAATGGGTGTCTGTGGCTATTGCGGTTGGAGGTTGGTCCTTGCTTCATACTTATTCGAACCCGTTAAGTTATGGCGGTCCTAACGGGTGGGTGTACCTCACTGCAGCGGCTATATGTGGAGTGATCATGTTTCTGGTTCTTCAGTACACTCACAGCTTGCTTGCAACGATGCTGGTTCATTTCGGCTACAACGCTACGGTGCTTTACATGAGCTACTATCCAACAGCAATCACGATTTCAGTTGTTGCTGCCTTGTTCACGGTTGTTTGCTGTATTAGAGTTCGGACAGGGTAGCGTATGAAAAAGTTTACAGTTCTGACATTACTGGCAATACTGCTCTGCCTCTGCTTCTCTGCCTCAGTTCACGCAGTTTCTGACCCATTCTGGATTTACGGGACTGTCACGACAACCCCGAAAGTATCAACCTACAACAATTTGACCTACAGCGAGTTTAACTTTAGCGTGAGCAGTTCGAACGCTTCTTGGCTAGGAGCTCCAGTGAATCTGACAGTGGCCATTCCTACAAGCCTTCTTGTGGGGATTGGGTTAGTTGTTAATCAGACTCTCAATATGACGGGCGTAGTGGATGTGGTTGGGGTGCCTTCAGGATATTTTGTGTGTGAAGAAGTGACTCAGACTGGAAGCTGGCAGGCTTTCATGTACTCTTTGAAGTCTCTAATCGGTGCAGTCGGACTGATTGGCAAGCTGGTAGTCACTGTTATTGTTCAGCTTATAGGTGCAGCATTCGGGGTAGTTGTGCCTTCTTGGGTTGTGGCACTAGCGGTGCTGGTGGTTACTGTAGCCTCTTTCATGGTTTGGTTCGAAAAACTGCCAAAGCTTCTAGCCATCGTCTTCTTATTTCTGATTGTCTCGTTGATTGTCAGCCTTGCACTGTAGGCTATTTTTCTCTCGATGATAGATGAAGTTGCAACTACTGTTTGTCTTGCTGTTCGCTACAGCTCTTATTCTCTGTAAGCTACCATTTGTCTCCATAGATTTAGCCTACTGTCAAGATCCACTTCCGATTACGGACTTGTTAAGTAAGCCTTTTGTAAGATATGCAAACAATCCGATTTTAGTGCCTTCTTTACCTTGGGAAGGCATTAACATAGGAGACCCAGTCATAATCGAAGAAGCTACAGAGTTGAGGATGTACTATTCTGGATTTGGAGGTATCAACGCAATAGGTTATGCAACCTCGCCTAAGACTTATCCTCCGACATCGTGGACAAAACAAGGGACAGTCTTCGCTAAGAATCCTATTCCCGGCCAATGGGATTCGAGCTACGTTAGACTTGGCAATGTTCTCAAGGTCGGCTCAACTTATTATCTGTATTATGCAGCAACAGGAGGGCCTACATCAATTGGTTTAGCAACTTCCTCAGATGGAATAACCTTCACTAGAAGCTCATCAAACCCAGTCTTGACTCCAAGCGGCAATGAACTAGCTATTGGAGACCCGACGGTGATTCGGGTTGATGCTACTCATTGGTACATGTACTATGATGACCGCACCACTTCGGCTACACTTCCTGAGTATAAAGTAGCCACTTCTAGTAACGGCGTTTCCTGGACAAAAGTTGGGGTGGTTCTAAGCAAAGGTTCGAATGGACAATGGGACGACACATACCTTGAGCATCCTCAAATCTACTATATCAACGGGTACTACATACTTATCTATGAAGGCTATGGCGGTTCTGGAAATGAGCCTTGGGCGCATGGTTTAGCTTACAGTACAGATCCTACGGCAATGTTTACCAAATATTCTGGCAACCCGTTTTTCCAGAAAAGTGGAATGACTGGAACTTTTGACGAGTATCATATAGCTACGCCAACCTTCTTTCTTCATAATGAAGTTTGGTATCTGTTCTATCAAGGCGGAGACAACAAAGAAAATTACATCTCCAGCAATTGGAAATTTGGAGTGGCCTGGACTTCAGATACACCACCACCAAATACTGGGACCCTCAGAGTCTTTGCCTCCTACAATGGTACCTATGTCGCTACTTCGGTGACAGTCACTGGGCCTCAGACTGTGAATGGGATGACTACAACTGACGCTAATAATCCGTTAAGTTTCAGTTTGGCGGTTGGACTTTATACGGTGTCTGGTACTTACTTTACATCAAAATCTGAGGGCGTAACAGTAGTTGAGGACCAAGTTGTTCAGGTAACTCTTAATTTTGGTGGACCTCCTCCATCGCCACCTCCACCTATACCTGAACTGGCTTTCCAGCTCATTTTCATCATAAGTGCATTCGCAGTAGTGATGGGTCTAGTGTTCTTTGCTAGGCGTAAAAGTGGATTACATTTTTCTACTAGAAGACGTAGAGGGATGCGTAGATGAGACCAAAGTATCTGGTTGGCGTGATTGTAGGGTTGTTGCTTGTTTACTTGTCCTTCTTTGGGCTCTCAGGCTTTGGATTGGCCCTGTTGCCAGATACTCCAGAAAACCTCACCACATATACAAGAGTGGATTCTGGTGGCTATCTGTCAGTCACTTCTTCTAGCGTTACAGTAACGAATATGCCTCGTTCTGCAGTTTCTTATGTGTACAAAAATTTTGGTGCATCGCATTTTGGAGACTTTCACATGCAGTTTGAAGCCCAGGCTACAGCAATACAATCTGGCACTGGTATCTTGCTCTTGACTTTGGCCAACAACATAGGTCCAAGTGTCGCAATGACTGCTGACACTATTGGCTTCGGTGTGGGCTACAATAGTAGTGGCTACTTCTTCATTCTCGGTGATGGGCGGGTCGTTGGTGGTTCTACCTCTCGGCTAATCACTACGGATCCGTTGGCTTTGTACTACTTCGACTTAAGTAGGGCTAGTTCACAGCTCACTTTGGGGGTTTTCACTTCTTCAGCATATTCTGGTCCTATAATGACTTTGACCTGCACTGCCCCAGACATGTTCCAGTACCTTTATGTCTGCCAATCTCTTGGGGTTGTTGGTTCTACGCCTACAGTTTCTGGGAAGACTCAGAATCTAAGAATTGCTGGAGGCGGCACTCCTCCTCCACCGCCAGGCACTTACAATCTTAATGTGAATGCGTTGTACGCGGATGCTAGCAATGTATGGCAATCATTCGCAGGTGTAACGCCTGTCGTTGTGTCTGGCCAAGCATCGAAGGCTACTCCTGCAACGTGGCCGTTGGCAAGCGGGACGTACACGGTTACTGTTCCTTCAAGTTATGGGAGCTACACGTTCAAGTTTTGGAGTGACAGCGTGACAAACACTAATCCGCAAAGGTCTGTGACAATCGGTCCTGACTTGACGGTTACTGCATGTTACACTTTTGGAACCACACCACCGCCGCCTCCACCGCCTGATACTGGGGACTTTCTGACGATGATTAAGAACTTCTTCAATCTCCTTCCAGTCAAAAGCTTGTTCTTAGTGAGTGGCCTAGCTTCAACTATAGGATGCGGAATCATGTTCATGTTGCCAGGGAAAGGCGCTAGGTCTCGACCAGCAGCGTACTATTCGCCTTACTAGGAAATTAATTATTTATTTTTCCATTGTGAAACTGTTTGGCTAGGGCAAAGTCTAGGCTTCTGAGTCTGCTGCTGATAGTTTGTGTAGTGGCTGTTGTTTTGCCGTCGGTCTTGCATTTTGGCTTCGTTCCAGTCGTGAAGGCTAACCCCTCTGTGGCTTTTTCAGCTGTCGAATTGACAAGCGTTCACACGTGCCCGTTGGACCAGAGAACGTTTGTAGTAGCCTACCATGACGAGACGAATGACGATTTTAGTTTTCAAGTCTACGATACGAATGGCACTCAGGTTAGGGCTGAAACGGATGTGGACGACACGTCTGGAGGCACAATGGCTTATACGAGCATAGGTGTTAGCGCGTTTAACAGCACCACGTTTGTTCTGGGATGGTTTGACAAGACTGAAAGTGACGCTACGTTTGCAGTTTACAACACAACTGGCAACTTGCTGTCTGGCCCAACAGATGTAGACGCGGATGTAGGAGCAAGTGGCGGTAGCATCCAAGTGTCATGTTTTGATTCTACACATTTCGTGATTGCGTGGTTCGACCTAACAGACTTGGATGCCACATTTGCAATTTACGATTCTTCGTCAACCCTAATTGCTGGCCCGACAGACGCTAGCGATGATGTTTGGGGTTCTTACAGCGTTTCTGTGTCAACGTTCGATGCTACAAAATTTGTTATCGCTTGGTTTGACAGAACTGACAGTGACGCCACGTTTAGAGTTTATAATAGTGCTGGAACAGCGTTAACTGGCGCAGTAGACGCAGACACGGATGTAGAAGCAACTTGCTATTCAGTTTCTGTAAGCACGCTAAACTCTACACATTTCGTTATTGGCTGGTTTGACAGAACAGACAGTGACGCAATTTTCGCGGTTTACGACTCTGCTGGAACATTGAAAACAGGGCCAACCAGCGCTGACGCGGATATAGGAATAACTAGCAAATCAGTCCAAGTTTCAGCGTTGAATAGCACAGCTTTCGTCATAAGCTGGTACGACTATGTAGACTTCGATCTGTCGTTTGCAACGTACTTGAGCGATGGCACAGCGGTTGCTGCTCTGACTGACGTTGAAAGCTGGCCTGTAGCTGCTAACGCTCCATTCATGTATCAGTCTCCATGCAGCCAAGAAACGGCTAACGGCATCAAAATTTATGGTGACAACTGGATAATCGCTTACGGTAACACCACAACTCAGGCAATATGGAAGACGTTCTATCCTAACGGAACAGAATGGGATGGAACCGTACCTGTAGCTGTTGGCTGGAGCTATAGGCGAAGTCATGTAGTTAACAACGCTACGGGTGCTGGAACAAACTATCAGGTTCAGATTATAGTTGTTAACGGTTCTGCTGCTGACAGTGGAAATGTCGTGTACATCAACAGTAAGACAAGAGCCGATTTTGGAGACGTAAGGTTCACGGATGATGATGGAGTGACGCTTCTCGATTGTTGGATGGAGACCTTGAATACTGGGATAAATGCTACGTTCTGGGTTGAAGTTGCGGACGACTTGAGTTCGGCTAATCGGACCATCTACGTTTACTATGGCAAGGCAGACGCTACATATCCTTATCTTGCAAGCGACACAAAACAGGGAGAAGCCACTTTTCTGTTCTTTGACCACTTTCCATGTAGTGCGATTGACACGTTCAAATGGGGAAACGGCACTGCTGACGCTGATGTTGCTAGTAGCATTATGACTCATACAAACGCAAGTAGCGGCTATTCATGGCTTAGGACGCTTGCTTCTTTCGGTCCAGCAGTTAGATATAAGGCCTATGGACAAACCTTCCAAGCAGGGGGTGCTTCAAATGACCACCGCTTCGGATTTAACCATGTGAGTGATGAAAACAGAGCATTCATCGGGTATGTCCATGGTCTAGCTAATTGGTCAAAATGTGCTGGTAAAACTGGTGGGATCACTTATAACGAGATGGCTCAAGTTAAGGACCTTAACTGGCACGTCTTTCAAGTGTTTTATGTGAGTAGTGCTTCATGCAAGTATGAGATAGACTCTAATGCTGTGGAAGAAATCACTACGAACGTTTCAAGTATTGCCCTACCTGTTTGTTCCGTAGTATACTCAAACACAGCAACAGCAGCTATAGACAAGTACGATTGGATATTCGTATCTAAATATGTCAGTCCCGAACCCATTCATGCAGCTTGGGGAAGCGAAGAGGTTCTTTTAAATTCATCTCCTACGATTGGAGCTGCTGCAGGAACCAACTGGGACGACGCGGACAACTGCTATGCGCAGAAGAAAACGTACACTGTATCAGTCACCTATTCAGACACTGACGGCTTTCTTGACATACACTATTGCGAGCTATACCTAAAGACTGGAGGTAACGCGACTCGGGCCGAGTTTCAGTTCCATGAGGACGACAATAGCTGGTCTACTCCTGCAGGATCAACAGAGTGGACTTTAACGGGCTATAGCAACGCATCAGCAGGCAACAACATTGCTGTCGTATGGGGGTTTCAGGCGCAGTGGGACGCAACTGAAGAGTCGGACCTTGACTTCCTCTTCTTCGTGACGGATACTGCGGCTGCATCAACTAACTCTGTTAGTGATGAGAACTTTGATGTGGTAACTAGGCTTGTCACGTCAGGATTCATGAGTGACGATCCCAGAATCAACCTTGCGGGTACCACAACTCTAAACGGAACCGTCTATTATGGTAACGATCCAGCAAGCAATGTTGCCTCTACTAGCTATCCGCCAGACGCAGAGTTTACTCAGGTCGACCTTCACGATTCTGTCGGTAACGTTGTAGGGACAGATAACGTCATAGTGAACGGTTACTTCAGCGCTTCCTTCGCTATTCCTAACGCTGTGCAAAGCAACACGTACCATGTCTACATAAACTTGGCTGATGTTGACGGGACAGACCAAGATGCTGTGGACGGGGATACTACGGCAGTTATAGGTGACAGATTTAAAGTCAATGCTGCAACTCTAGCCTTTGAAGATCCAGACGGTAGAGTTAATGTTGGAACTGCAGGCATCTTCTCATGTACGGTTCAAAGTGAGCACGATGGACACGTTCTAGGTGCAGGCGACTCGTTAGTGCTGTCTAGCTACGTTTTCACTTACAATGGCACTTACTGGGTAAACTCCACCACCCAGGCGGCTCCAACGTCAGTCACGATCAACAGCCTGACAAGTTTAAGTGAAGCGACTTTCGGCATTACTTCCGGAACCATCAACGCCAATAGTGCTAACGGTAAATGGGACAGAATCAGAATAGACTCTCTGGCTTGCGCCGACATAAGAATAGACGTTTCAACAGAAGGCTTGTTCTACTGCACAGCCTCTTTAGAGACGGACGGCCATACTTTGGGTGCTGCTGACTCGCTAACATTGACTGGACATGTATTCGCTTGGAATGTTACGACTGTGAGATTTGAGTATAAAGAGACTAATGCTTCAGTCACGGATACTACTATCGACAGCTTCACTTCTGGTAACGAAGTGACTTACGGAATAACAGTGGGCAACATCAACTCAATGACGGCGACTGAAACATGGGACAGGTACAAGGTCAATGCTGCTAGTCTGACTTTCTCCGATTTGGACGGGAGAGCGAACGTAGGGGTCGTCGAGTCCTTCTCATGTACGGCACAGTCCGAGTATGACGGACATGTTCTTGGAGGTGTAGGGGACACTCTAAGTTTGAGTGGCTACACTTTCTTTTACAATGGGACCTACTGGGTTAACTCTACCTTTCTGGCTGCTCCAGCCGACATAACAATAAATGCCCTGACAAGCGTGTACGAAGCCACTTTTGGAATCGGTGCTGGCAACATAAACGGCAATAGTGCAGTAGGAATCTGGGACAATCTTACAGTCATTAACATACAGCCTGTTCAGTACCTTGGCTCTGGCAACTACAAGTATGAGGCACAGCTAAAATATGGCTATGACTTGGCTCTTATCAGTGGAGGCTACGTAGACCTAGAGTATCCTAACGGAACCCTAGTGGGCAAGACTTCAAGTAATGCTACAGGCTGGGTCACTTTCAATGTCGGACAACTCAACTCTACCAGCGGAACCTTCACTCTCTATGGAGAGAACGAAACCTCCTACAGCATAACCGTTTCAGGGGCTAATCAGACCTTCGCTAACTACTATTGGACTTTTGCTCCTCAAGACGTTGATGGGAACAGTTTAACAAACACGAATCATAACGTGACTCTTGGAGCTACGGCAGTGTGGAACGGGATTGCAACGGCAGTTTATGTTCCAGCAGACACTTTCAACGTTACTGTCACTTGGCTTCAAAATCTTGCTGTCAACTCAACCTTCAACACTGTCATCGCCGGCGACACTACTACAAACCTTAACTGCACATGCTATCCCTACGTGATAGGTGCCACTAGATACTGGGCTGCGTCTAATGCGACTATAACTTCTTCAGCTTACGCGGGCTTTTTGCTTACTGTCAAGTTCAGTTGCGTGAACAACTCATACGTGCTAGTAGCCAGCTACACGACTCGTCCATCTTACGTTCTTAACGTGACTTACGACTATACCACGGCTTTCGCTCCAGGCTACCTTGTCCTGCCACACTTTGGCAACATGACCATAGTTGCTGGCTACGAGAACTGGGCTGGACTCTACGTTAAGAAGACTGACCATACGCTGTGGAGTGTTGGTTGGGCAGGCCAGAGGCTTGACGTTGTAGCAAACGGCACAGTTGGAGACTCTGGGGAGTTAGGAGTGTACTGCTTACCTAGAGGGATGCCATCTTCAACTTCTGGCTTCACAGTCACAAGCTATCTTGGCGGAGTATTTACGGGGCTCTACACTTTTGCAGCTACTGACATCACAGTCTCGATGGAATGGACACCAGCAACCAGTGGCGGGGGAACGACAGGTGGAGGAGAGCCTCAAGCAAGCGTTTTCATAACGTTAGCCTTCACTTTCCCAAAGAATGTGCAAAGTGGAGCAACTCTGGATGGATTCTTGAATGTCAGTTGGATGGGAGCGGCAAAAGTCTACATTTGGAGTGCAGTAGTGAGTTCGGAATACGCTAAAGATTGGAAGATTCAGGTTTCAAGGTTACCTTGGACTTTAGAGACGTTGATGCAGAATGGCCGAGCTCAGGTTCCAGTGGTGTTGTACATAACTGGGGGTTTGGCTGCGGGAAACTATTCTGTTCCTTGCGATGTCACTTTCAACACGGTTGAGGGGGTGAGCAAAACCATTCGGAGCATATTGACTTTCGAAGTCACCACTCCAATTGCTGAAGTACCTAGCACTCTTGTCTACGTTTTCCTTGGGGGTCTGGCTATAGTTGTAACGAGTGGCCTGTTTTTGGGTACGCAGAAACGCAGAAAATATAATCAGTGACTAAAAGTTGAGCAGTTAGGGTGGCCTAAACCACTACGATTATACCACTCGTTCCATTGTGTCAGTAGCAGAGTGACTTGTTCGCGCAGTCTCCACATTTGCAGGTTGGGAATGGCAGTGCTGGTTCGCCACCGTTTAGGCCTGAATGGGCTATTTCTTCCAGAGCCGTTCGAACTTTGCCAATGTCTACATTGCTGGGTATTTGCGACACTAGTGTCGCAGTTTCTTGAATCCTTGCTTTAGCCGTCATTTTGTAGTCTGCAGGCAACAATCTTCTGACGTAGGTTTCGAAGTACGGAACCAATCTGCACATTTCTGTGCACACTTTTTCCTTCTCAACCCCGCGATTTACGAGTTTTTGGGCTATCCGGGTGAGCCGTGCTTTTGTCTCTTCCAACGAGACAGTGCGCTTTACATCGCCATGTAGCATGATGAGGTCTTCAGCCAAATCGTCGTCTGCAGGCTGAAAAAGAGTTGCCAGAGTTTCCATCAGAGGTAAAGGATCTACTGTTCTTTCTGGCCAGTTAGAGTCAGCGAATTTTCTGTGACGCCCAACCAAGACTTTGCCAGTTTTAGAGCTTACAAGAACCTCTTGTAGATACCCTATCTCTAACACGCTTTTCTTGAGCAACTCAACATATTCCTTGTCAAATACAAAACTCAATTTTACACCTCGCCAACTCGCCTGCTAATCATGAGTATTGACTGCAACAAAGAGTCTGGAACATGCAGGTTCTGAAGCTTCTCCATCCATTCGGCAGGCAACCTAGTTTCTCCTGCCACTTCTCGCAAGCTAAGAATGAAGCAGCCATTCACGATTTTTGGCATGTTGAATTTCAGCCCGTTCAGGATCAGGAAGCCGCCTACTCGTCTGAGCATGTTGCCCAAAATGTTGCTGAACACTATCGTACGTTCTTCTTCATGCTTGTCAAAACCCCAATCACGCGATAGTCTCTCGCCTAAACTCAACATCCGCTTAAGCTTCGGATGTTCATTGGTCTGCGTGAGAGTGCGAATGTGTATGGAACGTATAGGCAGGTCCAGAGTGCCTAGCGGCCCATGAGCCAACACATAGAAAGTGCCCTTTTCGCCAAGCGTGTCACCCTGAGCCTTACCAAACTTTAAACTGTTCACGCGAGGCCTCTCTTGGCCGTAAGGGATGCTGCCGCAAAACTGAAAAACCCGCATGCTGAAGCCGCATGAAACAGTTTCTCCATCACTATTGTATGACAGGCACACTTTTTCTCCATCTATCGTTTGGAGTTTGTTGTAGCACGATGGGCAGACGTTTCTTTCGATTAGAAACTGGCCGAAACTGTCGCGGCATCGAGGACAGAGACTCTCTTGTGAAAGAAACAGACCGAAAGCATTTTGAAGTTTGCTTTCTGTGCTGAGAACTGCTTTGCCGCCCATGACAATTATCGTCTAGTGTCTTAAGGTTTAAAACTTGCTACACCTTAAAGGTGCATAACCTTATATCCTCTAGCCTACAATAGGTTAAGCTTGGTAAAACGACATGACAAAGAAACCAAGCACCTTCACAGCCCTAGTAACACTAAACGGACGCGTCACCATACCGCCAGAAATACGCAAACTATGGACCATCCAAGACGGCGACTACGTAGAAATGGAAGTCCAAAACGTCTCAAAAACAGAGAAGGCAACAACATGACAGAAAAAGAAACGTTGATACATATGCAGTTCAAGTTGCCCTCAAAAATAATGGATAATTTTGGAAGAAAGATGTATGAAAAGTGTGTTCACTACCAATATCAACATTTTGACAATGTTAAAGGTGACTATCCCATTTGCCCTCACTACAATCATGGCTACTGTGATATGTATGAGGAACATCCGCAAGTTTTCTCGGAAAAGTGTGTGATAAGCAAGGAGGCTTCTAAACCATGACTGAACGAGAATTTGAACTCTCCCATAAATCCTTATGTTTAGAAAGTACACCACTGAAGATGCTCGACTGTTTCTGTGGAATGGGCGGAGTTTCTGACGGTTTCGCATTGGAAGGCTTCGACGTTACGGGTATCGATATTGTTGATGCTCCGAAAATGCTGGGTTACAAGCACAAGTTCATACAAGCCGACATGGCTACGCTTAAGGGAGAGGATTTCAGGGGTTACGATGTGATTTGGGGAAGCCCACCATGCACAGATTTTTCTACAGCATCATGCCCTAACAAAACTCGAAAAGGAAGAAAAGCCCCTGATCCTGAAATAGGATTAGAATTAATTAGAGCTTTTAGAAAGTTCGTTGACGATGCGAACCCTAAGTTTTGGCTAATGGAAAATGTTCCACGGACAACAAAATTCTACATTGTTGAAAAACCGATTCTCTACTTCTGGACCAGTAAATACGCCAAAAGGGCATTATGGGGAAATGTTGCATTTCCGCTAATGTCTGAATTTCATTCTTCTCGAGTATTAGAAAAAGATTATGCCAAACTAAAATGGTGTGAACAGTCTGCGCTAAAGGCAAAGATTCCTTTGGCTTGTAGCCGAGCCTTCGCAAAAACGTGCAAAGACGCACTGTTAAATCCGATAGAGGTTGGTGTTTGATGCAGAACCACCTTAGATTGTGCTTGTGCGATTTTGGTTTCGGCATTCAACGATATGACATCGGCAAGATTTGCATTCTTGAACAAATCGGTGAAGAGGGCAGTTATAAAGGATTGAGTTTGGCAGCGGATTTTGACTTCAGCATGAAAACGTTTAGCCGTTTGGGTTGGACGCGGAAGGTTAAGAAGTTTTTGGGGTGGAACTGATGCCGAACCACCTTAATCACTTTAACCCGTCTCAGTCTGCGGTTCAGAAGTGGATGAGCAACGAAACCGTTAAGGCGCGACTGAAACTCAGAATTGTTGCTTCCATGACAGACGGCGGATACCGCAGTTGGGCTTCTCACGCCACAATCATTCGCAGAACCGACATTGAACATATCCATGACTATGCAAGGGAACACTGCAACGGAAGAGACTATTTGATTCTCAGGTTGCCTCTAAAAATCGGGTTGAGAACTGGCGAAATCGCTTCGTTCCGCATAGAGAACGTCAACTTTGACGATAGGTCATTCAAGGTTTTGGATTCGAAACAGAAAGTTCTTTATCCGTTGCCCTTGGACGTCGTGACGCTGCAACTGATTCAGGACTTGATTCGGGAAAGGCTTGAAGGCTACGTTTTCACTCGGACCCGAAGTTGGAAACGAGTCAAGAAAGACCAGCCGTTGACGGTTCAAGAGATCTGGCACATCATCCACGAAATTGGCAGAAACGCAGGTGTGAACGGGTTCAAGCCGCGCATGCTCAGAGAGTATTTTGCTGCGAATTGGGCTCACACCGAACACAAATCGTTGCCGACGTTGCAACAGATTCTTCGGCACAGAAGCTTGGAAACCACTCAGATTTACATCAATAAACTTGTCTTCTTTGAGGACGTTCAAGCCGAGTTTGACGGCGTCAGGAACGGCCCCCTAACAGGCGAAAGCGTCTGTAGAGGCTGTTCAGTTGTGAACGTGTGCAAGTATGCGCCTTTGCCAGAATGCGTTGAGGGTTGCCGTTTTAAACCGAAAATCAAGGAGGAAATGAAAAGATGAATGAGAAAAGATTGTGGAAGCACATCCACGTAAACCTGCCCATCGTGTTTTTGGACAAGTTTGAAGACGCACGTAAAAGGGCAGTCGCTTGTGGGGGTCATGATGCGACTCGAACGGCTGCGCTTCGGAGGGCTATAGAGCTCTACATTGAGAAGGAGGGTTCCACGTGACTCAATGCGATTCTTGCCATTGCAATAAGGACGAGTTTTGCCGTCACTACCACAGACCCGTTCCGAGGGACGGGCCTTACCCAACCTGGGAGTTTTGCCTGCAACAGCAGGACAAGCCCATGGTTAAGCATCACGTTTTTCCCAAAGGAGAATTGATGTGGTTGAAGCCAGACGGCGGATGGGAGAGACGCAAGCCATGACTTTTGAGAGTTGCGAAAGTAAAGTTGCCAACCTGCTCGCTAAGATGGATGAAGCAGAGTGTCCTGACACGAAGTTTGAGTTGCTCTCTGAAGCTATTGAGGAATTGCAGAAGCAGATCGAGGAGCTGAAACCGAAAACATGAGGGACCAAGGCACTCCAAACGTTGTAACTGAAATAAAGGGTAAGATGTCTGCCCTGAACTACTGCTTGCTTTCGTGCAGAAAGAACGGGTTGGGATGCGCTCTTGATTGTGGATTGCGGAAAAGGTGGAAGATTCCGCCTCACGGAGACAAATACTATGAGTAGCCAAAGTCACGTAGATTTTAGCCTTTCAAGCACTGACAGGTTCCTGTACCAGAAGCTTCGCTGTCACCTAGCAGTCGAAGGCAAAACGCGGTTTAGCAGCGATGATTTCCGAGCGTGTGGTTTGGAAAAGTTTTTGCACGGCGACTTATGCCATGCGATTGGCGGCGTGTTTGCGAAGTGGGTTCACAACAAGCTGATTCGAGAAGTAGGAAGGGTTTGCAGCGTGATTCCAAGTAACCATCTACGAAAGATTAGCCTGTACGAGTTTGTGGAGAAGGAGGCTTAGCCGCTTGGATTGGTTTATTGTTCATGTACACAGAATGGGTGCAGTCAAGTTTAACAGTAAAAAACGGTTTGACAGTTTCATAGATTTTGTCGGCGACAAACTCCAAAATTTTTGGGTGGAAGTTGAGCGGTTCAAGGAAGCGGAAACATGAGTTTGTTTGAAAGCGAAACTGAAAAGCTGAAGCAACGTCAGCGTCGCATGGAGTATAACCATGAACAAGCCATCGCTGGCCTGAACCAGAAGTTGCAACGGCAAGAAGAAGAAACTGCTGAGTATGCGGATGCGGAAAGTAGGGATATGATGGACAAGATTGAGAAGCTGGAGAAGCAGGTCGCGGAACTCGGGAAACAGATTGAAGAGTTGAAATCATGGCTGTAAAGGAATTCGTGAATGTTTGCTATAATTGCTCGGTTCAAACCTGCAGTTCCAAAGAGAGGTTCGGGACGTGCAAGGACAAGGAGAAAACAGAATCATGAAAGCAGAATTAGATGTTTACGAAGCGCAAAAAGAGTTCAAACTCTATGTCAAATTCATTAAAGAAAGGGTAGGGACTGACCGTGCTGATGAATCTTTAGAATCTTTTGCGATTTGGTTTCAAGGTGAATGGCCAAGATTTTTCAAGGCAACTGGAACTCCATGCTTTACCCAAAAAATGAGACAGGAAGCGAAACCATGAAGTTCAACATGAAAAACCGACCTTCATTCAGAGGCAAAAGCCTCACAGAAATGACCGTGACGGAGAAAGATAACGCCATTATTGAATGCGTACAGTGGTTTGAGGGTTTCGAGTCTGAATTGAGAAAGAAGGTGGTTTCCCCAACAAACACGAAGTCAGTCGCAGTTTACGATGTAATCAAGGAGATACTTGGCGATGAGTGAAACAGAGAAGGCATATTGGGCTGGATTCATCGATGCAGAAGGAGCTATTGGAATTACCAAACAGAAGAATGAAAAGCATGTTCTTGGATTTGCCTACACGCCTTACGCTTCTGTGACAAACACAAACCTCAAGATTCTCGAACTCTTAAAGCAAAGGTTTGGAGGTCGGATTCACAAGCATAATTCAAAGACCTTCAAAAATGGCAAAGACCTCTACATCTGGTACATCAACGCCAAATCGATGAAGGAATTTATCTATACTATTGAACCCTACTTGAAAATGAAGAAAGAACAAGCACAGATAATCTGCAACTACATCCACAAACGTTCTCAATACTATAAGAGTTACGTTCCTAAAATCTTCTGGGAAATCGCTGAACAAGCCTACCAGCGACTGAAAGTTCTTAACAAGAGGGGAATAGCATGAAAACCAATTTGAAAAACTTTCCAAAATATGCTCCAGTTGACAAAAAGAAGTGCTACGATTGGTTTGAATATGGCAGACTTGTGAACGATTGGAAAACTGATTTCGAGAAGGAACTCCGAGAACTGACAATCAGACCTAATATTGGTGATTGGATTCGGCGAAATTCTGACTCAAAAAATCTAGGAGAATTTCTGACACGATTTATCAATGAGGTTTTGGGGGACGAGAAATGAATCTTTTCGACCTTTTGAAAGAATACGCTGGCATGAGCAGGGAAGAAGCTGAACACTACTTCAGCATCGAGAACACGGCGGAGGAGTGGACTATGAAGTCGATCCGTTACTTGGAAATAGCGAAGTTCAAGGCAGTGTTGACTTTAGCGTATGAATATGGGGGAACCTACGATCCGAAAGCCAAGGGAAGCGTCATTCACATTCCCAAGGAATCCGTTCCCAAGCCCGTTATGAATGAGCAGGGAATCCTTTCCGAGCCTTCCCATGAAAACGAGAAGTTGGAAGAGGCTCTAGGCCACAAGCCACCTGAAACCGCTAATGTTTCGAAGTCTGCGCCTGAAAAGTTCGAAACGGCAGAAGAGTATGCTCTTAGCCGAAGCCTCAAAGGGAAACTTGGCCAGCTCGTGCCCTGCCTAGAAGATGCGGAAGGCAGAATCTTTGATGGAGTTCACAGAAAGGCGATTGACCCGAAAGCATGGACTGTCAAGTTGGACAAGGTCAAGACGCCTGTGGATAGGGCCCTTGCACGGATGACGGTGAACTTCTGTCGCAGACACTACACGCCTGAGGAAATGAAGAATGACATCGGCTTGCTGATCGGTTCAGGCCTCACAATGGAGCAGATAATAGAGTCAACGGGAATCAGCGAGAGTACCATTTACAAGTACAAACCTCAAGAGTTGAAAAATCAGGTTAGAGTGGAAGCGGGCAAAGAGGCGCATCGCATATCGCAAGATATAGCTCCGAGCTCGGAGGTCACTGTTAAGACTCAAGAAACCGTAGTCCAAACACCCACGTTCAAAAGAATCGAAAAAGAAACGTTAAATGAACTCGTAGAATGCGCGAACTGCCACATGGGATTCCACATAAGCAGAGCCACATTGATTGACGATAAGAACTATTGTCCACGGTGCGCGGAACATGTGAAGCCTCAGCCCAAGCCTAAGATTGAGCCGACGCCGTTTAAGCCGAAGGAAACAGGCGAATATCGCAAGGCACTGATGCATCCACAGAAAAGCAAGTTTGAACTCGCAGTGATTCAGGAATTGCAAGCGGAAGGCCTGCCTTTGGAGACGGACAGGGAGTTTTGCGTGCAAAAAACAATTCCAGACGCGATTTTGAAGCTGAAAGACCGCACCATAGCCATCTACATTGACTGTGCAGCAACGCATAAGGAAGGTAATGAACGGGACGAGTGGCTTCGTGGTCAACTTGAGAGGCTTTACGACGTTAAAGTCCTGCCCATCCAGTACAAGACGGACACGAAAGAGGAAGTGCAACGGGCTAAAGAGCAGATCAGGGAGTTCTTAAAATGGTAGCTACGAGTTTGTGTTCGCGTTGCCTATGGGGAAAAGGCGTAAACTATCGGTGTCACCACCCAACTATTGCGCACAAATCAGGAGTCACTCTTCATTGGCGTAAGTGTAACTATTTTGGGGCGGAACCATGAAAGTGATGCGTAAAGACGGTTCAATAGGAACCGTGGACCTAGAGGTTCTCAATGATGTCAATACAGATATTAGATTCACTGAAAAGAAGATAGACGAGAATCTTGAATTAAACAGAAGACTTCGAGCGGAAAGAGCCAGTCTAAGAGGGCGATTGATAGACCTCAAGCAACGAAGAAGAAAACTCATATTCGGACAGTTTGAAGAGAAGGAAGCTCAACCATGAGACATAAATGGCGATATGTCGGAAACAACGAAGTTGAATGTGAACGATGCGGTCAAAGAACAAATCAGTCTCAAGCACGTAGAGGGATAGGACGATGCTTTGGTGAGAAGGCGAAACCTTGAGTCTTTCAGAAAAAGCCAAAACAAGTTTACAGATTTGGCAAGCCTTAGAAAACATGGATAAAACCGTTGATGGTTTATCAAAGTGGGTTAGGCTTTCGGATCACCAGCAAGAAATAGACAAGTACAAAACTTTCAGAGATAACGCCATCAAGAAATGGTGTGAATCACAAGATGATTGCAAGGAAAAAAGCGAGGGCTACGCAAAGGTTTGTGCGAGACTTCACGAGCGTATCATAGATTTGGAGAGGGAGCGTGGCGAACAGAAAAAGAAACTACAACAATTTGACATTTATGATGCCTCGCTGCGTGAACAAAAGAATCATAGTCACTTGTAGTGACAGGAGTGAATGAAAGAATGAAAGAAAGTCCTGAAAGTACACCCGTTCTTAACGAAAAGTGGCATGTTGCCGACTACATAGATGAAGATGGTAAGTACAAAAAGGTGAAGTGGCGAACAGTGGAACGTATTGGCTTCTATATTAGACCGTTTCAGAGATGGTTCTTTCCATGTGTAAAGTGCCAGCAAGAACTGAAACAACTTTGTATCGATAGTGCATGGATATTCGGGAGCAAGGATTATGAACCGCAAATCGAGATGAACCGAGACTTCAAAGAAATAGATGATGATAGTTGGATTACTCTGGAAGAACGGCAACCAACCAAGGAAGAGACGGAACGGTTGAAAGACGGAAAATGGGATGAGGAATAGCCTTGAAAAGATATGCTACAGCAAAACAAATCGATGAACTTACAAAGACAGTCCGTATATTGACTGAAGGAATCCTGAAAGTAGCACAATGGCAAGCATACCAATCTATGAAACAAAACCCATATATTATACCTCAAAAAATACGCGAAGAAATACTAGCACAAACAAAAACAAGCGATCCACTATTATACTTTCTCTTCAAGGAATTGTTCCTTCAAAATCCCCCCATTTGTTTATCTTCAAAAGCATGAGGTGTTTGGCGGTTTGCAAGCTCAAAACGGAGACAAGACTGTGAGAGACCCTGAAAGAATAGACAGAATAATAGAGAAACTTCGGAAATCTTGGAAAACAAATCCAGACTGGAGATTATGCCAACTAGTATTTAGTGCTGCAGCAATTACAAAGACCATGCGCGACAAGGACATTTTTTACGTGGAAGATGACGTTTTCGAAGCTGTACTCAACCAATATTTAGAAACGGAGACACAGAAAACATGAGTGAATGTGGGTTTAACCAAGAAGGCTTCTGTATTACTGAAGAAAAATGCGGTTCTGCAAAAGGAAAACTAAAGGTCTGCACCGCTAAGAATGAGGATTTAATAGAAATTTGTCCAGACTGTTATCAACCTACTAATGACTGTGGATGCGGAACTACTTGGGTTCTTGTAAAAGATAGTCGTGGAAAGGTAGTTGCCATCACTCCAAAAGAATATAAAAAATTGCTGAAGGAAGTGAGGGTTTGAGGCGGTTTCTGTTATCTGCACTTTACCACGGCAGAAACAGGAAGCAATGCTGGAGCGAACCGCACTGCCTAGTCTGCTTCTTCCACACACTATGGACAATCGTGAAATTGAGAATGGAGACAAGCCAGAAATGAGTTTGAAACAGAAGTGTGCTAATGAAGAGTGTTCACAGCAATTCATTCCAAAAAGACCGCAACATAAGTATTGTTCAAAAAAATGCAAAAACCAAGGATGGCACACACAACACCCAAACTATTTCCATGACCGTTACCTAACAATCAGCACAAAAATAAAAGAGAACCTCAAAAAGTCACGGTCCTTAAAGATAGGTACAGCCGTAAAAGTGAACGGTGTTTGGGTTCCTGTATGGTTAGATGCTCCCAATAAAAGACCTCGACCTAGTTGCTGTGAACTGTGTGGAGTTCCATTCAAACCTAATAATTATGCGTATCATCATTGGGACGATTCTGACCCAAGCAAAGGCATCTGGGTATGCAAAACTGACCACATAATTGTCAATACTCTTGACAAGATTCCCGACTTTGCAAATAGATACTTCAAACTAAAGGAGAAGATGGAACTTGTGTTCATTAAAAAGTAAAATCCGAGAAAAAATTGATGAACTAGAGTCTGAAAATGACAGAATACTAAAAGGAGTGAATGAAGATTGTCAACTACCTGATAGTCAAGCCCAAGCTATTCTTAGAAGTAGTTACCATAACAATGGTTCGATACAAGGTTTGAAAGACGCTTTGGGTTTGGTGGATGAAGCCACAAAGCAAATCCAAGAAAAGGTCTATCCTACAAACTTGGGTGCATGGTTACTAGACAATCAGAGCGCTAAAAACATGCTAGAATTATTCACGCGATTTACTAACGAGGTTTTGTCTGTTTTGGAAGGAGCAGAACAAAAATGAGAATTTACATTGCTGGACCCTATTGCCCTCACGATTGCTCGTTACATGAAGCTGCAAAGGTGGCTCAAGCAAACGTTGACAAAGCCATTGAAATGGCCAATAGACTGATAGAACTGGGACATTTCGTTTTTGTCCCGCACCTTAGCCATTACATCCACACGCATTATTCCTGCAAAAGAGACTATGGCGGGTGGTGGTATGAAGAGGACAATACGTTCTTGACTCATTGGGCTGAAGCTACTTTTTTCATTGGGTCAAGCAAAGGCGCTGATATGGAACTTGAACTTGCCAAGAAACTAGGATTGAAAATCTTTCACACCCTAGACGAGGTTGAGCGGGAATGATTTTGAAAAAGAAAGTAATTTGCTTGGTAGGTTCAACAAAACCAGAGTGGCGACAAAAATACCGAGAAGTTCTTGAGAAACTAACTCTTATGGGTAACGCTGTTTTCACGGTTGTTTGGTTTAGAGGCGATTTTCAAGGCGATTTTGAGGCAAGACGTGAACTTATGGAACAAGTGCATTACCTCAAGATTCGAACTTCTGACGCTGTTGTTTGCATCTCTAAAGATGCTATCGGAGAGCACACGCAGATGGAGATGGCTTACGCTAGAAGTATTGGGAAACCAGTGTATTTTGCGGAGGACTTGAAATGATTTCGGGGTTGGCAATCGCCGTGTGGGCAACGAAAGACGAGGCATAAA
>JALHSQ010000167.1 GCA_022865885.1 Candidatus Bathyarchaeota archaeon
CAGAACATGCCTCACGAGAGGTCTACCTGCCAGTTGGAGCAGCCCCTTGTCCTGTCCGAGTCTGCTGGAGAAGCCGCCTGCAAGAATGATGGCCGATTTGCTCAATAACCAGTTCTCCGAGTGTTGTTGATGACGTGTTATGGATGTTTGTAGTGTTGTATAAGTTTTTTGTAGGCAATATATGGCTTATTTTTTGAAAGGCTTATCATTTTGGGCTTATTTCCTCTTCCTGAAGTATATCAGTCCGTCCGTAGTGTCTTGACAGATGAACTCCCATCCCTTGCTGAGGAGCTCTAGCTTTTCAGTCTGGGTTTTCGCTGTTACAGAATGGTATTCGTCCTCAGTGAAGTCTATCAGGTGTGTGTAGATCATAGTGTTCAATATGCTCTTATGTCCAAGTTTCTCTTGCACGTGAACTAAGTCTTTTGTTCTATGGTATTCCATTGTCGCGTAGTAGTGACGCATTGTATGAAGCTTTATCTTTCTGATTCTTGGATTCTGAAGGTTGAACGCTATTTTGTTTCTTTTCAGAATGTAGGCAATGCGGAAGTAATACAGTTTCTTTCTGTCTCCTCCCCATATTTTCTCTGTGGTTTTCGGCAGCAGATTCAACATTGCTATGAGTTTGCCGCTTATCCGTTGTTGACGTGGTAGGCCATTCTTTTCAGGATTGTTCACGGTCACTATTCCCTTCTCCAAGTCAACGTCAGTCCAGCCAAGATTCCATGCCTCTCCGCTTCGCAATCCAGTTTCCATAAGTAGTGTTAGGAAGGCTGCTTTTCGAGTTTTGAATGAACCGATCAGATTTGAAAGCTCCTCTTGTGTCGGTATGAATGGAAGCTTCCCGTTTGTACTGTGCCATTTATGGAAGTTGTATTCTTCTGGAATGTTTAGGCCACATGAACCGCAAAACTGCGTGTAGGCGTTAGCAGCTATCGCCTTCGTTCCATTGCTCCAAGGTTCACCGTTGAGTTTTTTCGCCTTGTCTATCACATGCCACACGGAAAGCGGGTCTAACAGATTAGCACCTTTACGCTCTAAGCATTTCAAGATGTTCTTTTGGTTGGTAATGGTTTCTTCGCTTATTCCTTTGGTCAGCCGTTTGACACCAAAAGTCACTAGTGCACCTTTTACGTCTTGTGAAGTTCTGTCTCCCGCAACAGTCTTTAATTCTGCTGCGGCCAAGTTTTTCGCCTCTTTGGCTGAGTCGCGTACTCGGCGATTATAGAGTATATCCAGTTTGCCTCTTAATGACTGTGTATCAATTATTGAGACATGTTGAGACATGTCAGACGTTTTTTGCGGTGGTTGAGTAGAGCCCTGGGGCCCTTTTTCAGAGAAGCGGTATCCGCAGTTTCTGCATAACCAGCGCTGAACCGCGCTTCCATCCCACAGATATCTTAAGCCATCCTTGAAGAGCTTCTGCGATCCGCATTCTGGGCATAGGGGGTTGGCGCCGGCGGACTCCTGAAAATCCGACTTCCCACTATTTGGAGAACCGGCTTTGCCGAATATGTTGATTTCTTGGAAGCCAGCCATCATCTATGCCAACGTTTAGGGTTTATTTGAAGAAGACTTCGTCTCTGACAGTTTCGCCTACTCTGAGAAAGCTTCTTTCCTTTTCGCAGAATTCCAAGATTTTTGTGAGTAACGGGTCTACGGCGCTTTCAAAC
>JALHSQ010000168.1 GCA_022865885.1 Candidatus Bathyarchaeota archaeon
CATGGAGCGTTGGGACTTATGTATGCAATCCGGACTTGAGCATGGCGGGTCTCTTCTGTCTGAAGACTAGCGAGGTAGGCAGCATCGATGATGTTACGCAGACAATCATCATTTGGCAAATCTGGAATTTTCTCTTCAGAATAGATTTTTGTTTTCCAGTTCTTCTTCAAATAATCAAACACATCACTCGGATACTGATAACCTAGCATTTTGGAACATCTCGGTAAGTATCGCTCTGATAGACAACTCTTAGCCTGAACAAATATAAAAGAGCCACACTTAACATCTTCATGCTCAAGAACCGAATAAGTTGCATTCCATAAAATTCAACGCTCGCTAGTGAAATATGTTACGAACATTGACCGACGAAAAACCAATTGAAAACGTGAACGGATCCCAAGAATGAGGTCTTCTTGCAGTTTCGTGTCGGGAGGTTCTGTGAGGAAATCAACGGAAATATCATAAGGTCTGCCATCCACATGTGAGACTACAGTTTTGTCAAATTTGTAAAGGAAGCGATGACTATTCTCAACATGTCGATGGTAGGCACGCTTTTCGAGCATCTTGACGATAGTCTCATAGCAAGAGGCCTCTTGCAGTTTCGGATCCATAATCAAATCAATATCTATAGATCCGCAGTGTTTTAACTGTGTTTTCCGCGCGAAGCACTCTACAATATAGTAAGGAGCCCATCCACCTCCCAACACAAAATAGTCGGAATATGAACTGAGAACACGCAGGACCTCGACTAGAGCGGATTTTGATGCCTCCGTGACAGCTGAATTATAAACATCAATATTCCATCCATTCATAACTCATTCAAACCTCATCTTTTTTTCCCTAAGGAACTCGGCTTGTTCCCTCCCTCTGGCCGGATAGTTGAAAAGGTCCAGGTAGAGCTGGACGTTTGATACGACGTCTACCCCATCAATCTTCTGTGCTCCCCAAAATACCCCCCTATCATAAGGATCAACCAGCGTTACTGTGCCCCCAGACTCGCCAGGTCGCAAGTTGAGACGATCCTTCCATACGTTGACTTCTTTTAGTTTGACGTAGAAATGCACATCAGTATACCGAACATATGGCGCAATCAGGAAGGCGCCAGCATGAAGTGTCAATGCGTACTCAAGATTATCTTGGTCAGCAATATCTCTGATGTTCTCAATAAGACGGCTTGAATCTTGTTCAAAAGTATAGAATCTATGAAGACTGTTTGCTGTGGTGAAATCGTACTTGGAGGCCCACTCATCCAGAAGTGATCTTGGTCTTGACAGCTTCAATCTATTGTTTTGGTCTCTTAGGGCATATCCTTTTTCCTCAAGCGTCTTCGAAATCTTGTGAACATATCCTATGCTGATCTTTGCAGTCTTAGAGAGCTCTGATAGAGTCCAAGTCATTTCTGGATTTACTAGAAGGATACGTAGAATTCTAGAGGAAAGGGGTGCAAAGAGATCCTTAGTCTGTTGTTTTGCCCGTGTTTGATTTCCTTTCGCTTCCTTCTCTATTAGAACATGATCGAATTTTAGATACACGTTACCGTCAAAGTCGATGAATCCAACGCCAAAGGACTTGCATATTTCCTTACCCTTTTCTCCGATGTGGGGTACTGCAACTACCGGGTAGCTGTTCTCAATAAGAGATGAATACAGTTTTACTTGTGAGACAGCCTGGAATATGTATCTTGGTTCACCATTGGTCTTAACTTCGCAAACCAGATTCTTGATCATGTCACCTATCCGGATTTTTAACACTAAATCTGCGATGTAGGAGCCTGATCGATACTGAGGGACTTTCTCTAGAATCTCCACTCCGGAGAGGATATTCGTCGAGTTCTCAGTAAGTCGCCATATGACTTCTTGCTCAGAGAGTTGCATGCTTTGCCCTACGAATATGTAGATTGTACTGTTATATACCGTTCGGTGAAAATATATAAAGCTTAGTGAAAACACACAAAGGCGCGCTCAGCGCACGCTATATGAAAGCATGGATTGAGAGCGAGTGGGAATCAAGGTGAACAGTCCTAGTTTCGGCGGAAGTGGTGGGGAAGGAAGTTCTCTGTTATGGCCGATTAGCGCGCTGGCTTGTCCATAAATTGGTCTAAAATGCTCATTTTTTTGAACAGGCGTTCAGTTTTTCGAACACTTATCCCTTATTTCTCCAATATTCACCGCGCCATACATCGGATATGGAAGGAGCAGCTTGAGAAACGCTTGCAAACAGACGAAAGAGTGACGCTCACAGCCCTTGGAGACGTCAGGTATGACGTGATGAGATATGTAGAAGGAAGAAAGGATGTGAAGTTAGTCAATCTTGAAACAAGGTACATGAAATCAAGAGAAAAGGGTCTAGGATTGAAAGTCACTGTCCAGAAGCTTAGC
>JALHSQ010000169.1 GCA_022865885.1 Candidatus Bathyarchaeota archaeon
AACTGCTTTCCCCCCTTCGCCGTACTTGCGCTCTAGGCCCTTTTCGTAAAGGGTTATCCTTCCTTCCTCCGTCATGTTCTTTGCGTCAGCCTTGACAACTGCATTGATGCGAAAAGCCTTAGTGAACATCAAACAGTCTATCGCATAAGCTTCCTTTCCATGAGCCGAAAGGACCCAATCCAGCATACGGTCAAGCTTATCTCGGCTCACAAACAGGTCTTTGTATCGTGCGAAGCCTCTTGGTTTTCCAACCATCAGTTTAGACGCTTCCACGATTCCTTTTGACAATAGAAAGCTTTTCAGCGTCTTAGCATATCCGTAAACATCGATCTTGTGCGCTCTGAGCAGGCTGATGAACTCTAAAGCATCATCGTAGCCTAGACGGTCTGGATGCTTCAGACACCATTTGCCTTCCTGAACAAAATTGATTCTTAGAGTGCTAAAGTTTCCTGTGCAGACCTGCCGCAGGCCCATAACTAACTGGGCCAGCGTCTTGTCTTTTATCCTTCTGACCGCGCTCATGTAGGTCATCCATTCCTTGACGCTTCTGATCTGCTGAAAATTGCCATTCTGAAATATTGAAGTGTCAGTCTCTTGTTTTTCCGTTGGCATTCCGTCAACAAGCTCTTTTCTCAGCAGCTCTTCAACCTGCGGATGCCTTTTGAACCACATCGTAACGCTTTCAGGAGTCACTCTTTCATTTCTTTTATTCAAAACCATCTCGACTAACTTGGTTGGAGAGACGGTTTTGAGTTCTCTCGCAAAATCGGGTAAATCCTTTTCGGGTTTGTATTTCATTTTTTGTCCTTCCCTTGTTAGTTTGTTAGTTAGTGGGTTGCTTAAGTAACTTGAGGACGGCGAAGCATATAAAGTTAGTTAGTTAGTTATTTGGTGTCCATCATGTCTTGCTAGGAAAATGTATAAAAGTTAGTTTGTTAGTAAGGTAGTATGGGGAAAATGGAGAAAAGAGAGCAGATACTCACTTGCCAACATTGCGGCCATTCGTGGAATTATAAAGGAGACAAAATCTACACTAACTGTCCAAGATGTATGTATAAGGTCAAAAATCTCTACTACAAGACTGAAGAAATAAATTTGGTTCACTTCAACTTAGATGAGGAAGGCGTGAGAATCTTAGACCCTTCCCTAGCCACAAGATATAGCCCTCATGGAAGAATCATTGACGTTTACTTCAAAGATGGAAAAGCCTATTGCGGCCTTGACGATTCAGACAACTGCAAGCACGTTAAATATGCTCTGAGCCTTCCATTAGTTCAAAGAATCCTCAAAAAGAGGGGGTGGAAAATTAAGTAAAAAAGTAGTTGTTGCTCGTAGATGCCCTAAATGTGGTCACTTGCTACCTGAAGGAGCCTGCGGCCCCTGCTCTCAATGCGGATACCAAGTTTAGAATGAGGGAAATTCGGGAAACTCAGGAATAGAAGGCAACTCAGGAAGGGCCTTCCGAACCTTGAAAGGCTGAACCTTCCTAATTCGTCTTTCCTCTCCTTCTCTTTCCTTCTTCGCAGGCTTTTCCTTGATGATCTGGATTATTCGCTCGATGACTTGCGGTTGTGGTTTTTCGTCTAGTTGAGTCTTCAAGGCTTCAAGATGGGCCTTAATGACTGCGACCTTCTTTTCTCGTTCCTTCACAAGATCAAGCTTTCTTTCTAAATCCAACAGTTTGTTATGTTCTGCTTCCGTCACTACTCTACGGCCAACGTCATTCGCTAGCTGCTCTAGATAGGCTAGGGTTTCGGTTGTTTCTTCGCCTCTCATAAGGTTTTGCTGAGCTAGGTTCCAATACCCATCTTCTTTAAGTTCGTCATCTTCGGGAGTCGTGGCTGAAGGATTAGACTGATAGAAAAGCCGTAAGGCTTCCTCTCTTATTTCTTCCCCTGTCGGCGTGGGCATGTTCAGCACTTCTTAGTAGGATGGTGGGTAAAGCCTCTGCCGCCCTTGCCTTTTTGTCCGTTCTTCGTGCATACCATGTAATGCAGCCTCTTGTTGCAGCCGCACTTATGGACCTTCCCGCTTGTTTTTGTTATTTTACTTCCCCCCTCCTGCATACAGTTTTGCGAAACTCAACAAATTAGCAATTCCTGATGTGCCTCCCTTGCTCGTTTCTGTGCTGCTGTTCACAAGGGTTGTCAATGCGCTCACGGTGTTTTCTACATAGCCTTTCAGCAGCATCTCGCCAAAAACATGATCTGTCCAAAGCAGGTTTCGGTAATGGTCGCGCGGAGAAATCAAGCCCATCCTTACAAAAATGTTGCTACAGGCACATTGATTGATCGCTGCAGTGAGCCAGTTTTGAGCGCTTGCGTTCTGCATAGAAGCGATGATTTTTCCCATGTTATCAAGATACTTGCCGATTATGGTTTGAAGCGCTAGAACTCCGTCTTTTGTTTTTGAAAGGCGATTAAGCAACACTATGAGCATCAAGCTTTCCATCTCGCTGTATTGTCCAGCAGGCCCTAAAGTAAGCATGTTCCCTACTTTTTGGTAAACGTCTACCTCATCCCATTCGAGAGAGGTTCCAGTATCTTTCACTTTTGTTGATATGGGCCTTCCCTTCCTTTTCTATGTTTTCTTTGGTTCTGTAGCTCCTGTCTGCATGAACGTCAACAAGTACGTCACGGTCTGAATGGTTGCCGTCAAGAGGAAGCCTAAACACTCTATTCCGTCTGGCATCCTTCCCTGTGTCGTGATCGTGTAGGCAGGAATCGCTATCCCTTCAATGAAGATCAGCACTGCAATTATTACGACTTTCGGAATTGTCGGGTCAAGATTGAATCTCGTTGTCAATCACCACCTTTCTTATGTTGGATGCAGTAATGCGTATAAGCTATCAATAGTTCCCTTCAAAGTCTCTATGAGCGCTTCGATCTGGGCAAGACCAACAAGTCTGCTTTCCAGCTCGATTACTTACATGGCTAAAGCGTCAAATTCTTCTTTAGTTGGAACGTCAACCATTCAATCACCTTCCTAAACACTTTTTTCACGTTCGCATGTGGCCGAATACGGTCAGCTAGAGGCGGCGAAGTTCGATAATACGCATGGACAAGAGGCAGAGGCAGCGCGCGATCTCTGAACCTACGCAGCGTGGAAAGATGGACGTTGCTAGTTCCGCAAGCCGTAGCTATGAAACAGCCGCTTGGAGGCGTAGGATGCACAGATGCTATGTGCGCCGCCAGTTCTGCGGCTGTCGGGAATTGCGCGCCGCAGGTCGGACAGACGTAAACAGGCGATGGATGAGCCGCTGTGATATGCGCTCCTAACTCTGCTTCAGTTGCAAAAACTAAAGTGCAGAATGGGCATGGATATTGAAGTGTTGAAGGATGGTCAGTGCTTATGTGAATAGCTAACAGAACTTCGCTATCGAACAAGGCTCCGCAGATCGGGCAGGCCCACTTTTGCGGTGGAGGTGGAGGCATCACTGGTTCACCTGTCAAGTCGCGCACATCGAACGGCGTGTTATAAATGTCGTACCATTCATAGATGAAAACGCCGTCAAACCCATTGTCTTTCGCAAGCTGAATAGCGCTCCGCATCAAGGTCGCACCTGCGCTTAAGCGCCCATAAATATAGTATTTTCGGCTTCCCGCGGCAATCTTCGTTTTCCATGTTGTGATACGGTTCTGCATCTCCGTTAGGCTTGTCGTTTGTGACGCGAACCATTCAAAGCACACGTTATTCAACGTCTGGTAGTGCGTATATGGCTGTGTGCGGTCAATGTACGCGCCCTCAACCCAATAAGCGTCTATCAACGCGCCGAAACGCGCGTCAGGGTCAGCTCCCGCAGTGACCGCTTGCATCTCCAAATAGTAGTCTTGCATCATGTTCCTACAGAAATCAGCGTATTCCTGCTGCGCCGCCGTCCACGTTCCGCTTTGAGGAACACTAACAGGCTGCTTTCCTGTTGCCGCTGTGAACGCTGCTTTCATGGTTGCACTGTAAAAGCTTGGGCTGCCTCCTGCATTGACAAACTGCATCTCGTCAACGCTCACCCATCTTATCGTTAGACGCGGTTTAGCAATTTCCAAATATTTCCGTATCAGGTTGGCTGTGCATGTGCGGAAGTTTAGGCCGCTTGGACACATGTAGCCTCCTCCGTCTGTGTAGCCCGAACTTGCTGCGCCATTGAATCCGCGCTGCGCTTCGTCTGGAAACTGGTCGTACAGCTTGTTTGATTGGTCAGCTATGCTAAACACAACAAGGAAGCCTTCCCGCTCGCATTGTGTCAGTAAGTCAGCAAGAAACGTCTGTGTGCTTGTGGTCATTGGATTGTTTAAATCGCCCGAATAAACCGAGCTGTTCATCCATCCTGTGTAGATGCGTAGCATGTTAAACCTGTTCGTTTTCATGTAGGCTACTATTTGAGTGGGGGTCTGGCTTCTGGTTTTGTCCAACGCTAAAGTTATTCCGTTCCACATTTTCTTTTTCGCTCCAATTTAATGATATTTGAAGATTATCCCGAAC
>JALHSQ010000170.1 GCA_022865885.1 Candidatus Bathyarchaeota archaeon
CTGACCCACACGGGTGTTCTAATAACAGCTGGAGCGACATACACGTAGGATACAGTTAACATTAGGGCCAGGATTTGATACTTTGAAGGCCCCTTCAAACAAGAAAACCAAAGACATCCCAGGAGAACTAAACCAATCCAGAACGTCATTGGCAACTTGCTAACTAGTCCCAATTCCGTCGGGGAAATCGAATATAGAGATGTAGATGCTACTGTGTAAATCAGAAAGGCTCCGGTCAGCAGAAAAATGATCAAGCGACCATATCTTGAAATCCTAGAGCCAGGCATTGTTGAACCTCTTTGGTAAGCTATGGTTTATGCAATATCAATACGATGATCTTTTATGCTTTTCATGGTAATCTATCCCAAGATTTTACGGAGATTCTGACCGTAGTTCACTCCTCATTCTGCCCTCTGTGATAGGTCAAAAGCTCTTCTTGAGCTCAGATACTACCGCGCTAAATTTGCCAGTCTTATCAAAACGAATGTCGTTGTCAAATTGTATCTCAAACGTCACTTCATCGTCTTTCACGTTAAACATTTTCTTGAGATGCATAACCAATTTGCTTTCCATGGTTTTTTCGTTGACAACCTCACTCTTCTTCTTTATGTGAATCTCGAAGAGGTCAATTTTTCTTTGTATAACCCGAAACTGGTCTATGTCCCTCGTTGATTCAAACATATTCATAGCAACGGTGAAGGTCCTTGGTGACAATAACCGACCATCGGGAAGAACCAGCAACGAGTCCTTTCGACCTTCTACCATCTTCATTAGCGGAAGCGTTATACCGCATGGACACTCATCCTCTGATGCTATCCCAATGTCGCCAACAGCATATCTGATGAAAGGCATAGCATAATTAAATAGACTGGTGCAAACTATTTCGCCTCTCTCCCCTGCTGAAACCTCCTCTCCGTTCTCGTCAAGAAACTGCATGATAACCGAGTCGGCATCTATATGATATTGCAGCCTCGCGGTGCATTGCCAAGCAATTCGGTCGAGTTCCACAATCGCGTATTGGTCATAGAAAGGTGCATCGAAAACCTCCTCAATAAATCTGCGAGAGAAGTCATCTATGAGTTCGGCGCCCCCAAGAATAAGTCTTGGCTTAATCGTCTTTATTCCTCTCTTCTCAACCTCTTTTGCCAGCAACAAAAGAGAACTCGAGTATCCAGCCAACACGTTCGGTTTCACTTTTTCGACTGTCGAGATTTGCGTGTCGATGTCGTCGAATACGGATACAAAAGTCCGATCATAAACACCTATGACCCTTAGAAGCTTAGGCACCTCTCCAAAATGCGAAGGCGACGCTATTGTAACATAACGGTCCCTGGGCTTTTGTCCGCAGAATATGTTAGCCGTCAAGTGCTTCGCCTTTCTATAATCATCCTCCCCTTTGCTAATAGAAACACGCAATGGCAGCCCTGTTGAACCGCTGGTCGAAAGCATACGAAGACTGTTCATGTCAAATTTGCTGGATATTATCTTACTGAAGTTTTTCCTGATTTCGTCCTTCCTTATTATTGGTAGCTTACATAAATCCTTCACAGTTCTTATGTCGCTTGATTTTATTCCAACATTCTTAAGTTTCTGATGATAAAAAGGAACATAATCATATGCGTATTTCACAATTCTTTCAAGATTCTTATTTTGGTGTTCTATTAACTTGCCACGATCTGAACAAGCACGTTTCATCATGCCATGGAGGTAATAGAACACTTTAAGGTAATTACGCATTTGCTATCACCTTGCAGATCTGGGGGAAGTTTCATCAACTATCTTGTTTCACTTGATCGTAGAACGCCAAGGCCTCTTTCACAGCTTTCCTTATACTCTCTTGCAACTCAGGAATGCGTGTCTGTAGCAGAGCCCTTATTTTTTTTCTCCCTTTCCAAATAAGATCTATCTTGGACGATATTCTTTCGCTAGAAGCCTCCATTATGGGAATTATGCAATCCTCCATTCCTAATAGCTCAAAGAGACCAATTTGTTTATGGTCATAAGCGATACACAGGGTGGGCACGTACCCTGACACTCCCATGACAGCGGGGTGCAGTTTTGAAGCTATGATCATGTCCATGTGATCCAAAAGTGATTTGAACTCTTCTACACCGCTTGCAACAACGATCTTTGCTTGGTCTTTGTTCTTCATCTTCTCCAGTATGAGCTCACATATCTCCGAATCATCATACTCAAGATGACTTACATAGTGAGGAGAAAGAACCACATTAAACCCGTAACGCTCTATTGCCACATCAAGGGCCTTAGCGTGGTCCAGGATGTAATTGCGGACTTGATCGTCGGATAGACTGTATCTGTAAATACCTGGGCATACTCCAATCGCAGGATGAGAGAAACTTCCTGATGTTGTCTCCTTCGTTGTCTTGAAAAGTAACGCCGTGTCAGCCGTTAGAATTTTGCGGCTTCCTATGCCTAGTGAATTGACTATTTCAAAAGAGATAGGTTCCCTTGCTAACACATACCCACAACTATTAAGTGCAAGCCTTGATAGAAACCGGCCTACCCAGGTCCTAAAAGGTCCAATGGAGTTTGGAAACACGACAATCGGCTTGCCGATAAACTTGGCGACAGTGATCTCAAATGTTCTTTGAAAAAGCATTGTCCACCACGTTATGGTCCAGTAGAAGTTCGAGGGAAGCAAAGACGCTGCTTCTTTGAAATTCTCGTCACTACAGGAAATCACTAAGTCACAGTTCTTCATGTGGTCAAAAATCTCACTTCGATAGAAAGTTTTCAATCCAAGTTTCGTCAAGAACGCAGAAATCACTGATAGCATCGTTTGGATAAACAGATAGATCAAGCTGGCCACTGAAAAAGCTTTGTACTTGACGGTGTTCCTATTGATCCCTGATTTCCTGGCTAGACTGTCTGCTGTTTTGTATGGTACGTCAGCTACTGTGGGCAACACGGCATTGAGAGGGAGATTCAGTTTTCTTACTCCTTCAACGTTAACCGTCGAAACAGACAGAGAGACATCGCCCTTCACGACTTCTCTGATGACAGAAAGGTCGCTTCTTAAGAGCACTTCACTTCCTTTGTTATCCATATCGCCAACATGGATTATGAGTATTCTAAATGGAGCCAAAAAAAACCTCCTGAGAGCCTTCAGATGAGAGAAAGATACTTGAATATTCCGAAGTACAACCTGAAAAGTGGAAAGGGAACGTGCGTTAACAGCGATCTGATGTGCCTGCTTGACGACAACTGAATGTTGAAATAAGGGTAAAAAGCCCTTGAAAAATCGAGAGGTGACCACATTCGGTCTGTCGGCGCATTGAACTTGGGCGTTTGATAGCCAAATAGCCTAAGCATCAAGAGGCGGCTTCCAAGGAAGTCCTTTTTGAACTTGAGGTTTAACCCTTGTGTTTGCCTAACTTTCGCAGGATCAACAGCCATTACGGATATTGCTTTAGTCGAACTCGCAAGAGAAAGAATATCCTCCGCAATCTTCGTTCTAGTCACGATGATGGATTCGCCAATTCTGTCATGGCGCAACTCAGGAAGCCATGCATCGCCCAGTGAAATGTCTGCCAGCTCGGCAGTCTGATCTGGGCACATTTCACAACGGATTGGAGTAAAGAAGTGGGAAGAAAAAATAGACCAATACGAGTTCCAAGTACCCAAAAGTGGAATGCTAAAATTGGAACCATCGTTCACTTCAACTGACATTCCTCCTGGCCATCCATTGCCCCTGTAACTGAGTGCCTTTACCTGCTTCTTGTCAATGCCCAGCTTTTCGAGGATAAATTCGGTCCCGGCAAAACTAACCATATGTGAGCACATAAGTCCAATACGTAACACTATTCTTTCTTTTAGTATCTTGCAGACTTCCTCTGCCTTTCGAATCCCGTGAATATGACAGGGCAGACCGACAACGGCAAATCTTCCATTCTTTTTGAGAATTTGCTTTAAAGCCTCGTTTGATGCGATTGGACAATATTTTGATTTTGAGGCATCAAGGATTTCCTTCCTTGTCCTTGCCATGACTGCTTCTGTTTCAAGAGGTCGGTCTTTCTTCATCCGCACAACGATCGCACCGTCGATTATGCCTCTTTCCAAAGCAGAAATCAGAAGTTGACTTGCTATTCCTCCGGAAGTAGAATTGTATCTGATGTCACTGTCATTTGAGTGCCCGACGTAGCATCCTAAGTAGTTCCCAAGTGACTTATCCTCTGGCTGCCTTTTGAAAACCTTCATGTTCAAACCCTTAAAATCCACCGAATATCCGGGACAGGATTCGACGCAAAGTCCACAATTAATGCATTTCTCCTCGTCTATCTCAGGTACGCAGATTCCCTCAGACACATGAATCTTTATCGCTTCAGTCGGACATACTCCAGCACATGTTCCACATCCAGTGCAAAGTCTACTATTCCTAATTTGCGCAATCATTTTGGTTTTTTTGCTCATAATCTGGTCGCCTCAACTGACTTTCGCGCTCAAGTATTGTATCATCAAGGTTCTTCTCTCACTTCGAAAAGCGGCTACTTACTTCCACCAGTCGACAGTTCTTGGGGCCTGTATGCAGTTTCAACTTTTGGGCGCTGTAGTTAATGGTATGGTTCTACTTGAAGATTTTGAAAGCTTTGACAAGAATCCACCTTGCCATCTCAACCAACAAGTACATAATGCACGCAGATGAATCCGACTCCCAATGAGATCAAAATCCACTTTCAATGACTTTATCAAAAGCTGTCGCTAAGTGATCAAAATCATATTTCTGACGAACAACTTCTCTACTGTTCTGTCCTTGTTGAATAGATCTTTCACTATTCTCAACCAGCTCCGTTACAGCGGAGGCCCAACAATTCGGATCATTTGAGACGAGAATGACATTAGGGTCTAGACAAACAGCCTCTTTGATTCCACTGATCGCGCTTGCGATTACAGGTTTTTCCATGGCTAAAGCTTCAAAAAGCTTCAAAGGGCTAATCCCGTGGCTGGCAACATTATCAGGGAATGGCACAAAAACAAAATCTGCTGCCGCAAGATATCTTGGAATGTCTTCCTTGGGAACACGTCCAGTTAGAATTACGTTATCGCACTTTGATAATTCATTCAACATTTCCGGATTTCCTTCCCCAACGATCATAAACTTGATTTTCTCTTGATGCTTCAATAACTTAGCAGTCTCAAGGATTATTTTTGATCCAGCAACCTCATCAACTCTACCCGCGTAAACGCCAAGCTTTTCTCCATCCCGTACGCCATATTTGGACCTTATTTCCTCCCCAGTGACTCTAGTAGGATCAAACAAGCCTATGTCTACGCCATTTGGAACGACTACAATGTCTTTTCTGACATTTCTGGTCCAAGCGTAGTTTCTTATGAAGACTGTGATGGCCGTGACTTTCCAACCGTGTCTAACCAAAGTATCCTCCACTAAGATCAGCATTCGACCTAAGATTCTCTGCAACAGTCCATTCATCTTTTTTCCAATTAGCTCGAAAGTATACAATCCCATTAGGTCATTGTAGTCCACTAGAAGCTTCTTGTTCATTATTTTGCTGCAAACAAATCCAAGCAAACCTGTGTAAACAGAAGTATCATTGATGATGACCATGTGAGGTCTTAGCTGGACCATCTTTTTCAGCATCTGAAGGCAGAGATAAATCTCAGTAACCACAAATGCAATTAGAAAGCTTTTTGTCCAAAGTCTCATTACAAGTTTCGGTAAGCCTAGGCGGTGGCCCTGCATCCCTTCATATGTAACTTCATGCTTCTCTTCATCATGAGGATCTATTTTTCTGATGAAAAGAGTGTATGACGGAGGCAATGTAATGAAATGGATATCATACTTCTTGGAAAGTCTTTTCATGAGCTCGAAAATCCTCCTGTCAGCACCTAGCCTTGGAGGGAAATACTCCGCAATTACAGCTATTCTCCTTTTCATGATTATCAGCACCTTCAGCACTATTTACATCATAGAAACCAGAATCAACAACTCATTCTATTCTGAACAACCAACGCTCCCATGTTTTTTGAGAGCTTCTGTTGCCTTCGCGCGCGCTGAAAGCTGCAAAGCCATAACAGGAATCCGTACAACTAGTCGAGCGCACGCGCCAAGTGGCACAAAGAAGCTTCGACGTGCACAACCGCTTCGGCTACTTCTCGCCAATGCTTCGCAAGCTGCGATTCGCTCTCGGCTCTTGTTTGAATTTCAGCAGCTTTTGTTCGTACTGAAAGATGGGTCTAGCGATAAAATTGAGCAAGGGTATTTTTTGAGTGATGGCCTCTGCCATTTGAAGTTCGTGAACAGAAACAACCTTTGCTAAGGGCACTAGAGTTGCGTAGATGAGGAGGTAGAGAAATCCTCCTGCGACAAGGTTGACGAAAGGAGAGGGAACGAGTCGAAGCATCAGAACTGACGGAAAGGCCGAGACTATCGAGACCAAGTAGGTCTTTGCCAGCGAAGCCGCATCAAACTCGATGTGAAATTGTCTTCTGGCGGTATACGAACCGTAAATCGTGCCTGCTGCGCTTCCTATTAGGAAGGCAACTATCAGGCCAAGGACTCCATAAGCGCTCGTTAAAACTGGAGATAGAATGGCAAGTAACATGAAGGTTATTAGGCCTATTATCATGCTTATCCTGGTCTCGCCAAGGCCATTATAGAAGCTGGTAAGGGTCAGGTAGCCTAGTCCTACGAGAAAGTAGAGTAAACAGTAGGTTGCCAAAAAAAGTGGGGCTGACGCGAATTTACCCGGATAGATTATCTGGATTATTGCGGTTGAGTAGATTATAAGGAGTATCGTAAGTGGAACTATCAGCATTGTAGTGTACTTGTTAGAGAGTTTGAAGAATGCTTTTATTTCTTGAATTGTCGAAGAGTCGAGTTTCGAGAAGGCAGGCAGTAGCGCTGTGGTAATCGGAACTGCGATAACAGTCAAGAGCATTGCAAAGTTCTGCGCTGCCCTGAAGTTCCCGATGTCCGCATCCGTCGTGAAAATTGCAAGAATGATGTTCTGATAGGCAGGAATGAACCCAACAAGCAATAATGAGACGTAGAGTGGCGCGCCATATCGTACTAGAGTCTTCAAGACTTTCCCGATTTCATGATCACCGTTCGTCTCTTCCTTTCCGCGCAGAATAACAAAGAGTATAGAAAGGCCTACGGCTGCTCCAACCGCGAAGCTTGCCACATGGCCTATTACGGCCCCTGTGACACCCAGTCCCAAGAGTATGAGTGCTATTTGGATTATGGTTTTGGAAATTGACTGTATGTTTGTTGAAACAGCGTTATACTCTGCACGGTCCAAACCTACGAAGGCTGAGGTTGCCGTTATGAAAATCACTTGGAACAGTATCCCCGTAGATGCGAGTCTGACCTGAAAAGCCAAATCGGGTCGTTGGAGAATCTGTGATGCAAACCAATCGGAAAGAGCGAAGTTTACAGCAAAGATTATAATGCCAGTAATTGTTTTTAGCATTAACCCGTATTTTACTATCTTCTTCAGGCGATACTTTTCGCCCTTCACACGGAGACTAGATGTGAATCTGATTATGCCTTGATTTATGCCAAAATCAGCGAACAAGTAGAGGAGTTGAGGTACGACCAGAGCTAGAGTATATTGTCCGTAGAGTTTTTCACCCAGGACATTTCCAATCAGGATGGCTGAGATGGCTAGAATAACAGTTGAAATGGCAGTTCCTGAAATTAAGAAGAAACCGCCGCGCGCGGAATCCTCTGCTACTGTAGCTAGGTCATCCATCAAATTCACACTTCACGTTCCAGAATGCATGGCATATTCATTCATTCCCAGCTTGCAGAAACCAACTTTGTCCTGAGTGCTCGCGCCTGCAAGCTATTGGAAGGGAGGCTTCAGAACACTCAATGGAGTCCGTCATTAATCGAAACGTGTGAAACAATCTTCCGGAGTTTTCCGGAAGCATCTCGTTCGATGCTCTTGACCGTTCTGAATTCAACCTGCATACCTGTTCCAAAGAGTTCGATGAGTCTCACTCTGGCCTCCGTAATGATTTTAGCAACGTCTCCTGCATCTTCTTTGATGACCAATTGGACAATCAGCTTATCTCTTTTTTCCTGGACTATTTTGAACTGTTTAATCCACTCTGAATTCTCGAAGGGATATGGATGGAAGATGAGCGGAGAGACCAACTTGCCATCCAAAGTCACCAAGAAGTCATCAGCACGTCCTTCCAGTACTTCCATAAGCGGCAGGATTCTCCCACATGAGCACTGCTCATCACTGGAAATTCCAACGTCGCCGACCCTATACCTAATAAGAGGCATCACCTGATTGACCAAACCTGTACACACAATTTCTCCTCTCTCGCCAGACGCAGCTCGTTCGCCGCGATTAATGAACTCCATCACAACACTGTCACTGTTGATGTGGTAGCCCAAGTGCTGACCGCATTCCCATGCCAAGAGGCTAAACTCGTTGCACCCGTAGTTATCCAAGACCTCGGCATCAAACGTAGAACTGATAAATTCCCGAGTTGCTTCATCGAGAAGTTCAGCACCCGTAAATATCAAACGAGGTTTGATGCTGCAACCTCTTGCCCTGCAGAGGTTGGCTATTATCGCAAGAGCGGAAGGATAACTCTTGATAACTTCTGGCTCATTTTTCTTCAGAAGAGCTAGCTGGTTTTTTGCATCTTCAAGAATCGAAATGTTTTCTCTCCTTATTATGCCAAGATTTTTCAGCCACTTGCCATTCTCGAGAAATTTGCTAGCGGGATCGTGAATGACAACCAGTTTGTCGCGCAGTCTGAGACCGTTTTCAAACATCGCTCGCAGCCACAAAGCGGCCTCAAATCTCGCCGTTCCTTCGTCCACGAAAACTGTCAAAGGTTGTCCGACGGATCCACTTGTCCTCCTCTTGACCAATCTGCATGGATCAAGGTTGCTTGCGACCATTTCACGAGAAGACGCCGCCTGTACCTCGCTTCTGGATGTAAAAGGGATCTTCTTGAGATCTTCGATAGATCTGATTTGATCAGGATCTATCCTGGCGTTCTTGAACTTCCTATGATAAAACGGGATATCCCTGTATGCATGTCTGACAATCGCCCTGAGCTTTTTGATCTGCATTTTCTCCAGTTCAGAAGGTTTACGGCGCAGATTCTTCCTTAGGCGACTCAGATGGAGAACTGTTTGAAGACTCATATCTCTCATCGCCTCAGCGACGGACTGTTCGAAAACGCTTCACATGCCTGCTCCTGCGTCCCACAAACACAAAGGTTGTTCGCGTGCACATCAAATCGGAAGTGAATCGCGTGGATCACCA
Source organism: Candidatus Bathyarchaeota archaeon (assembly GCA_022865885.1). GTDB lineage: Archaea > Thermoproteota > Bathyarchaeia > Bathyarchaeales > Bathycorpusculaceae > DRUK01. The sequence goes on from JALHSQ010000170.1 coordinate 9,276, forward strand.
CTTAGGATTTCTGCAGAGCCATCTTCTTTGTTCTGATATTTTGCGGAAGACAGGGACAGAATAAGCACTATCCCTATGAACTCTACATCATAGTAGAGAAGACAGTTCGATCGCCAGACTCACTAACCGTGGGGAGACAATCTTTACATGTACGAATCTGTACTACAATCATACTCTAATTCATGAACGCATCGAGAACTGTCCTCAGGATTTTGAACCCATCCTTGTAAGCCTTCAGATTTGACTTTCCATGTCGCCTTGGCAGTTCAACGCTTGGAACTTCTACTACACGCAAACCCAGCGTTTTTGCTTTTATGAATATCTCCGTTTCAATCTCAAAGTTACGAGATTTCAGATGAGGATACAATTTCTCGATCGCCTCTCTTTTGAACGCTGCAAAGCCATAGCACAAATCGGTATAGTGTGTCGACCATATCAGATTTACTAACAAGACGAATAGGCTGTTACCAATTCTCCGTATAAGGGTCATGTCCTTCGTATACCCTCCGCGTATGAATCGAGAACCTTTCGCTAAATCCGCCCCCTGCTGTATGGTTTCTATTAAGCGAAACAGTTCTTCAGGATTCATTGAGCCGTCTGCGTCCATCATTACAATCGGATCGCCATTAAGTCCGTAGTAGCTGAAGGCTTGACGGAGAGCATCGCCTTTTCCGCTTCCATTTTGAGTGATAACGTGAACCCCCAGCTTCTTGGCAATTGCAGCGGTCCTGTCTTTCGAGTTACCGTCAACGACCAAAATATTCGTAAACCCGAGATGTCTCAGTTTTTCGATCACTTCTATGATGTTTTTCTCCTCGTTAAGAGTGGGGATTATTACCGCTGCGTTTGTGCAAGTAGGTTTCAACTTCTGTTCTCCACATCCTTTATTCACTGGGGCAAATGCGAAATCAGCTTGGCTTGCCATAATGCGGCCAACTCCCCCCTTTCTCCGTATTAAGCGACTCATGTTCAAATATTCTCGTGGACTGATTTAAGCAGTTATGGATAAATCTTCTATAAGAAACTTCTAGCTCTTAGTACCCACGTGTCTTTGGTGAAACGGTATTGCCTCGACCATACTTCCAAGCTCAGTCACGCGGGCAAGATCATGTTGAGCCATAAAGACACATGTCTCCCATTATAGCTAAGAGAGTTTTCTGTCTCATTGAAAAGCCATAACTCAACAAACAACTGATAGTAGAAACCGCTGTTTTCATTGTCCCAGACAGTGACCTTGCCCAAGTGAAATCCTATGTTGTTGACTCGCACTTCCCCAACAGAACACCTGTTCCCATCAAAAACAACATCTGAGAAAGAAAACGTCAGGTTTCCTTCCCAAACCTGGCTATCACTTAAGAAAACTCGGTATTCATAAAGCACAGGTGAAGAACTTGGCACAGTATTGTCTGGCAGGGGGTCCGAAGCATTGCGAAACTTCACTTCAACTCCATAGTACATACTGCTACCCAAATGGTTGCCAACGCCAAGATACACGAGGTAATTACCACCCTTACTGACGTTGAACGGATAATCCGAAGCCATATGCCCAGGACCCAAAACCCAAAGCTCCGAAAACCTTTCACCACCCGGCAAACGCACAACCAAGCTCAGAACCGGAGAAGCAAAAAGCAGAACACCAATCAAGCCAACAGCAACAAAAACAACCCTATAATCCTCAAGCTTCATCATGCGCCACCTCAGGCCTCATACCCAACACCTTCTTGAAATAGCCGCGCTTGAACCAGTGCCAAACAAGCACTAAAGCAACAACAAACACGGCAACGCCGACCACAGAGAATACGAGATACGTCCAAAACTCAGTCTGAGCCTCGTCCAAAGCCGACACCCTCAAAACCTCAGCGTCACTCTTAACACTCTCAGCAATTCCAACACACTGCGCAGCCTTGCTGAAAGCCTCACTTGAATTCCCGTCTCCAAGCGCGATCTCAGCTTCCGCCAAAGCCTCCCCCGCTTCATTCAGCCTCACAATCAAACTGGAAACGTTCGCCCCAGCCCTCTCAGCATCCAAAGTAGCGTCAAAAGCCAGGCGAACCGCAACATCCGCGTTCCCAACACTCCCAGAAGCATCGTCGGCTCCCTTGGCACACGGCGACCCGTACGAGAGCAAGCCCGCAACCATCAGAACCAACAACAGCCAAGCAGAAGCCCTGAGGCACCGTCTGAGCAGACCACTCACCTTCGACGTTTCCCCCCACACACAGCCTTAAGCTTGCCATTCCTCAAAGGCTTACACATCCTCTTCAAAACTTCCCTCTCATACAGGACGCTCTGAAGTTCGCTCTCTACCCTTGAGTATTTACTAGAGAGAGCATGGTATTTTTCCAGAAAATCCTGACCCTTCTCAGTAACTTCATAACCCTCATCGTTCAACCGTAAGAAACCAGTCTGAACCGTTCTCCCCAAGTACTTCTCCAAAAGCCTATAACTCAAGTTTGCCACACCCATTATCCGCGTCTTCTTCGTACCGCTGCCAGCAGCATGCAGAATATCCGCTATGATACCCAGCCCATCCCTGTACTTAGCCATCTAAAACACAACCAAACACAAACAGAACAACAGAAAACAGAGAAACCTAAGACAAGATACATGCGTTACTTGTGGAGCCAGCCCCTGCCGCCCTTCTTCAACTGCTGCCTCTCTTTCTCACACTTGGACTGGCCATTAACATAGGTTCTGGCTCTCGAATGAGTACCCTTATTCAATTCCGCACGAACAAACTTGCCCCATCCACCAACATCAGGATCAGGAGAATAAACCAGACCCTGAGATGCGTAAACTTCCATTATCTGCGAAAAACTCGGAGCCTTAGCATCCCTAGTCGCAAATATAACGTCGCCGCGACTCATAAAAAGCAACGGGTAATCACGAACAGAAACCCCTTCAGCCCTAACCCTATCATCAAACCGCTCCGTCCACAAAAGCCCCCACCCCTCCTTAAGCCTACTCCGAAACGCATCCCGCTCAACCCGACTCCCAGACTCCACTAACCCAATCCCTCCCTGACAGGAGCGGAAACGAAGACCTTGTTACTAAAGTTCACCTTGTCACCAACGTTCACACGGTCGTCCTCGACTTCTCCTTTCTCAACCCTTCAAGTCGAAACCCTAGTACTTAAACGATATTCTATATAAGATTTATGCAAATGTTCTAGAACAATACTACACTGTTCTGTAGTAAAACACATCTACAAAACCAGAAGAATGCTCCACTGACGCCACTCTTTCAGCGCGGGGCAAGCAACTGTGCCACCAGCAACTCTGCAAAATCAAAGCCAATGAGCTCAGCTGGCAAGCACTCGGCATTTGCAACGATATCCGAAGCCAGCAAACTTAATATCCAAACGAACATCCTTCTTGCCTAGAATGGAGGAGAAGAACTCGTTTCGCAGTCGGACATCTTGCTCTCGGATATATTCTAGGCGCTGGCTCAGCGAAGCTTTTCAAGACAAGCTTCAACATTCCCACCGTCCTGGTGCTTTCAATCATCCCAGATGCTGACCTTCTTTTCAGTTTCATCGGCCATCGAGGACCAACGCATTCAGTTCTTGTTATGCTTGCAGCATTCATCCCTTTTTTCGCAGTGTACGGAAAGAAAGCCGTGCCCTACTTCTTGGCATTGGCTCAGCATGCTCTCATAGGCGACTACGTCACCAGCGGCACCATGGGCGTGCAACTGTTTTGGCCTCTAACAAACCAGTCCTATGGCTTTGGGATAGCCATCAGAACCCAAACGAACGTAGCGCTAGAATGGATCGCATTTCTTGCAGCAGTGATCATAATGATCAAGACACGAGACATAACCAAGTTCTTCCAGACGCACAAATCCAACCTACTCCTATCAATACCGACATTTACAACGCTGCTGCCAACGTTGGCGAGCTTCCCTTTGGGCGTGCCCTTATGGCTTGTGCCACCGCACATATTCTATACGCTCATATTTTCAATAGCCATAATACTTGCTGTGCCGTCGCTTTCTCGCTGCTTGAGCGCCCGCTAGTGTGCTTTTAAATAGTCTCACTTGCCAATACAGTTCCATGCCAATCAAACAGGTAGAGTTTTCAGAGCTTCAAAAGAGGGTTTCAAAAGAACACAAGCCTGCACTGGACTGTTTGGCTTCTGAGATTGGC
>JALHSQ010000021.1 GCA_022865885.1 Candidatus Bathyarchaeota archaeon
CCTGTATCTTTTCAACAGAAGTAGGACAAAAACAAAAAGCACGGCAAGCCCGATAGGATAATACGCTGCTCCCCATCCAAGGATGAAGTACGCTAAAGCAGCAGCGGAACCGATTGAATATTTTATAGTCGAGCCAATAGGTCTATCTTCTTCAATAGCTCTCAGAAACAATAGGCTGAATAATATGAGTGTGAGTATTCCTATACTTTCATCGTCAAAGAAGCCCAAGGAAGTTCTTTGAATAAAGGGTGCACTCAGGGCAAGAAAAAGAGATGCAAAGAGGCCAACCGATCTTCCGCCAATGTCCTTGCCAAGGAAGTAAATGGCCAAACATGCAAGAGTGCCCATTATTACTGGAAAGAGCGCACAGAAACTCATCAAGTCGACGTTGACGCCCAACATCGAGACTAAGTCATAGAAAAATGCCGCAGTCATCGGCAAAGCTGGGTTTGAAATCGCCATGTTTATGCCGTCTGGATACCAGCGCTGCTTGTCAATCCATTGATTTGGCCAATAAGGCGAAAGCAAGCCGTGTTCAACCTCGTATTTTGCAAGGCTGTATTGAAAGTAGGGGTCAAACTCGGAAAGATGCATCGTTCCTGTCTGGATCTCCCAGCGCATTGGGAAAATACGCACCGTGAAAGCAATAAAAAGAATAAGAAGCAACGCTGAAAAAGTGATAATCGAGTTGTGGCTGATCTTGAGCCGAAGATTTCCTACACTTTTCAGAGCACTAACAACGCGCTCTTTCGTGAAAACACTGCCAAGCTTCATTTTTAGGCCATCTCTCCTACAGAGATTATTGAAGTGTTTTATTTCCCTTGTGGTTAGATATTGGGACTTCAGTGTTGGCATGACAGACGCTATTCATATATACTTTCCTAGAAATGTTTTCTACCAAGAGAGAACTGCAGCATTCACTTTTGCATTACTGCGTGCACCATCACCCATGGACTTATGCTCGGCATCTTCCTCAGCCTAAACAGTCTTTCCATCTTGGCCGAAATAGGCACCAAGAAGTTCTCTGAGGTTCGGTTGAAAAGCAACCAGTTGAAGCCCTCTTTTCTGACGAGCTTGAAACCTGCCTTGTGTAGTCCCTTGATTATCTCACCGTGCGAATACATGTAACTTTTCCCCTGCAAGTTTCTGAACTTCGATTTCAGGCTTGCCGTGTTGCCAAACGAGAAAACCAGCAAGCAACCATTTTTCAAGATTCTGCCGCACTCGGTTAACACCGTGTCCGATTCTGTTATATAGTCGATCACTTCCATCGTAAAAGCTGCGTCGAGGATGCTCTCTTTCAAAGGAATGTTTCTCGCATCAGCCTGAACAACGTTGGTAAGCTTGTTCCTGAATTTCAGTCTCTTGAGCCCAGACAGGTCAATGTCGATTGCCACAACATCCACATTCCTTTCTGCGCGAGCAACGAGAATTTTCCTGCACCGGCTCCTATGTCGCCGACCAAGTGACATTCTGAGAAGTTCATTGATTTCAGGAAGAATGCCATCTCTACATTTGTCTGGTAGCTGCCCATCTTGGTTCTGGCGGCTGTTTCCAAAAAAGTTTCAGGAACACAATCTTTCACATTGCTTTCGGCCATTGACAACAAGCTCTTACTTCACAGTCAGTCTCTTGTACCCATATTCTTCAGGGTCGTAGAATGGGAATGCCACTATCCTTGCCTTGGCCGTTTTGTCGCGTATCTTCACATTTACAATGTTTCCCTCTTGAGAGTTGGATACCTGAATGTAAGCCATTCCTATGCCGACCTTGAGCAGCGGCGAGTATGTCCCGCTTGTCAACACTCCAATCTTTTCGCCTGCCTGATCGAAGACTTCCATTTTTGGTCGCGGTATGCCTTGGTCAACCATGACGATTCCGACACGTTTACGCTTGACGCCTTCAGCTTTCTGTCTCTGCAGAACGTCTTTTCCTATGAATTTTTCTTTCTGCAGCTTGACCACGAAGCCCAAGCCTGCCTCTAGCGGGGTCGTGTTTTCATCCATGTCATTCCCGTAGAGGCACAGTCCAGCCTCAAGCCTTAAAGTGTCTCTTGCACCCAGCCCGCATGGTTCTATTCCAAAGGCTTTGCCTACCTCA
>JALHSQ010000171.1 GCA_022865885.1 Candidatus Bathyarchaeota archaeon
GCGGAAGAAGTCAGGAAGATTCGATGAGAGGGACTACTATGTTTGGGAGCGAAAATTCATGGACAAGATGGTGAATCACGAGTTTGCGCACAAGAATCAGAGGGAAGTGCTTATGGATTTGGGTTTCAACCAGTTTGCAGAGCTGATCGACATCAGACCAGACGCTGGCAGTCACTTCATTCATAGCATGAGTGAACCATTTAGTGAAGAGGATATTGAAGACACAGTCATGCATAATTGGCTGGACCATTTCAAGATGCAGTTCCATCAGCTACACGCATCAGGCCACATGAACAGGAACCAACTAACAGATTTCATAAACTACGTTAAGCCAAAACGGATCTTCCCTGTACACACGGAAAACCAGCAGTTGTTCAGAAAGATAAGCAACAACGTTCAAACAATAAAACGCGGAAAAAGATACGAAATACGATAACATGAAAAGATCCCTGCGAAATCAACCTATTTCCGCAGTCAAAGGAGACGTCTCCCGCAAAACCCCCCTTTTTCTGAGGTGCTAGATGCGCAACCATATTGTCTGGCCGCGGACTAGTTACGTCTAAGCCGTTTGGTGTGTGCACATTCACCAGCAATTTCAAGTGCCAGAGGCAACATCTGATTTAGCGTGTAAAGAGCGCGCGCTATAGTATGGAGTTAATGAATGATGACTATAGGATTTACGGAGCTTGGTGAACTGATATTTGCTGAGCTTAAACCGAAACTAGAAAACAGCGTTGGCTTGTCAATCTTTGCAAAGGAAAGGGCCAAATTCGAAGGATGGCTTAAAGTGGAGCTAAGCGACAGCCTATCAAAGCACTTCGCAGACGTAACCCCAGAGAAAGATAGAATCGACATAACTTTTGAAGATTGGGCAATCGAGCTTAAGACGATCAACACCAATGTTAGATATGCTAATGTGAAAAACAAGAGGCGTCCCATAACAAAAAACACTCAAGGCGTAGTTGATGACATTGAAAAATTGAGACACACGAAATACAAGAACAAGTCTGTCTGCTTTGCTGTCTTCCCGATTCTACATAATGACAGGAACTGGAGGATTCAATTGGAAAGAATCAACTGTCAGCTAAAGAGACTCGAACACGCTGAGTTTAGCTTCAAGAACAAGATACCCGGAGTCCTCTACTACGGCTTGGTTTGAAAAGCGTCTTTTCGAGTTCCAAGCCACCCTTGGGTAGTCTTTACGTGTCAGGGTGTTGAACGACACTTATTGACAAGTCGCTTTCCATAATCTGTCAGAGTGTATTTGCCGCGCTCAACGCGCTGGAAGACCTCCCTGAACCTCTTTCCAACTTCAGGTGCTCCGCCAGGTTGGTCAATTCGCATTCCTTGAAAGATCGCCGTATAACTGTAGAGCCATTCATGCTGACCGACCCCGATCTCGTCTCTGACTTCCCTTCTTGTAAAAAGATTCTTGCCTTGTCCAACCAATGCAGCTACTGCCTCGATTATTTCTTCGGCGTGGGTCATCGGTATCCTTGCTAAATCATCGACATCATAAAGAAATGACTTTTGGTGCGTGATTTTCGAAAATGCCGTGGGTAAGCGCGTGCTACTGGGATAAGTTGTTTGCGTACGGCGCACACGTGCGCGTTGGCATGCTTGTGAAGGCAAACCAAGTTTAGGATGGCCAAAAAAGGTATACCTTCGTCTGCATCAAGAAACCACAGATCTTGATCAGTTGGGCAAGTTTTTCCAAACCCGCTGAACATACCGCACATGCATAGATATCTTTTGTTCCAAACAGCAGACACTAAGAGAAACTCTTCAAGAACTGCGTGCGCTTGTCTCTCACGAGAGCCTCCCTTATCTTGGGTATGTCTTGCTCGCTTATTTCGCGAAGCTTGGTTAACACGTAGTCTTAGCGCGTGCATACGCTTTGAGTACGTCACCGAAGCTACAAGGACATGGCAAAATCCTTCGAAAACGAAAACACCGACCAAAACTAAAATCGACTCTTAAATAGGAAAGGTTTTTAGTTTGGTCTTCATATGGAAGTCTGCAAATGGTTA
>JALHSQ010000172.1 GCA_022865885.1 Candidatus Bathyarchaeota archaeon
GGCGGAGAAAGCAGTCGCGCATTCAATAGGCGTTGCGACCGCATTGAAACTATCTCCTCTAATGATAGGTCTTGTAGTGGTGTCGCTGGGCACTGACTTCCCGGAAATCGTGAACTCGATAATATCATCAGCGATGGGCCATGTTGACATAAATGTGGGCGATTCTTTTGGCTCCGTACTCATGCAAATGACTCTGGTTCTAGGCCTGCTTCCCTTTATTGGGGGAGCCTTCAAAGTCAAAAGAGAGGAAATTGCAGTCATGGGCGCATGTGAAATTCTAGCATTCATAGCTTCGGTTTCAATGGTCGAGAAGGGCTACATTTCAAGGATGAACGCCTTTTTCCTTGTGGCCAGCTGGCCCCTGCTCATGCTGATAACACGAAGCATGATGAAGAGTCCTCCTTCACTAAACAAGACCAACCGAAGATGGTCTCACCATCTTTTCCTCTCCGTTCTCGGTTTCATTGGAGTGGCTGGAGGAGCATACATTACAGTGCAATCCGTGATAGCGCTCTCAGCCACTCTTTCAATACCTGAATATTCGGTCAGCTTCTTCATTGTCGCCTTCGGAACATCCTTGCCGGAGGTCGTGGTAACCCTGACAGCCGTGAGAAAGAAACAGTACGAAATCGCAATAGGTGACGCTATAGGAAGCAGCATAATGGACGCCGGTTTCTCAATCGGGATTGGAACCCTGTTCTTCCCAGGCAACGTAACCGCGTCGCTCGCCCAAAAAACTGGCCTATACGCCCTAATGTGTTCGATAGTGGTTGTGACGATACTTGCTCTGCGACAGAGACACGACAGAAAGTCAGGATTGCTTTTCATTATGCTCTATGTATTAGCGTACGTTACGCTATTCTCCTTGTTCTAGACACCGGCTCTTCGCCTACTATCATCCTCATGAAGTCTATGAAGACCAGCCAGAACAGGAACGGCGCCGCAAGGATTCTGGCCAAGATATCTATGGACTTCAAATCGCCTCTCACGCTTAAGCCTCCTTTTTTCTCGACTCTAGTGCGCGGGTTTTGCTATGCCGTTGCCAAAGAGAGAGACTTGTTCTTTTGATCCCAGCCTAGATTTTCGTCTCTCTTTCCTGCGGGCACGTTGCCGGCGTTTCTTCTTTTTAGACCTCTTCTTGAACGGCAAATTTCCTCACTCTATACTCCACGCGAGCATTTAAAAGGTTTGCCAATTACCTATAACAATAGCAAATCACTAATGCCAACGTTGGGAATTCCAAACCGGAGCCTGCGATGGTTCTGACAAGAGTAGGCGTGTTAGAGACTCATTAGTCATAGAGCTATTTAAATAGTCATTCTACTATACCATTAGCAATCGATGCAGACAAGAGCGTTCAAAGAACTTAGAAGAGTGGAGAAATGAAGAAAAAGCAGAAGAAGAAACCCGAACTATCAAAGAGGTACAGCAAGAACAAGAAGTAGTCGCATGCGCAGCACTAGTGTTTGCAGCATCCTCTGCGGCTCCTTTTTTATCGCGGGCCTTCTAAGAAAACAAGCCGTTTTGTTACGTAATCGATTCTCCAACGCTGGACAAGATCACAGTTGGCTATAACTATAGACAGAATCTATAATAATCCAATTCGTCTATACCAATCGCCCTTTCACAAATATTATAAGAGAGTTGTTGACTCCTTATATTGAATAGAGGTTCTTGTTTGACTCTAGAAGAGATCGTTGCAACAGGCGAAGCAGCCTTGAAGATCGCTGACGCCCTAACATCGACAAGTCTCAGAATACTACAATTGGTTTCTCAAAAGCGTCTAGATGTTTCAACAATCGCCAGAAA
>JALHSQ010000173.1 GCA_022865885.1 Candidatus Bathyarchaeota archaeon
GTTGGTTATGCGTTTCTATCGTTTCTATTGTCTCAGAAAAATATTGGCGGTCAGGAAAATGAGGCGCAGGAGCCACAAATCAATGAAATTGGAAGAAAACGAGTTTATCATTCGGAAACTGGAGAGTGGCTTGGAACCAATGTTAGTTTACAGTATCTAGGTTTTGGTTCCATAACGGTAACGATTGAAGAAGATTGGAGTCCACAGAGAAGCATAGTTGTGCAACCGTCTGAAATCTTCGTTGTGTACGTTTCGAGATATGGCAGTAGTATCGTTAGATATGGCGCTCTAAGAATGTTGGTTCTACTTCCTTAATCGATTCCCTTCCGCATCCACCTTTCTCGATTTCGTTAAGGCTTTCAGGCAAAGAACCACAGCGTAAGTGTGGAGCCTTCAGATTCCTTCAGATGGCACCGTGGAATCAGATTGCTCACCATACTTGAACCTTCCATCTGGAGTTAGATAACCATAAACTGTACTACCCTACGAATGAGGGTACCCAATACCAAGAAAATCTGGGAATTCTTGATGTATGGGGAGTCGTATGCGTCTTGATGCGTGGTTATTCTGTCAATCGGAGCTTGAACGAAGTTGATCGTTTATTCATAGTGCGCATGGACACCCTTTTTTGTGTTGATGTGCAAGTGTGAACGGAGCTTGAATCAAGCTTCTTTTGCCTAAAGGAACTCAAATCGTTGCGCGCCTCAACGATTCGAGAATTGGGGCATAGACCGTTAGAATGTTACCGAGAGGGCCGAGTATAAATACTTGTATATACAATACCATACTTGGTGAAATGAAATGGGAAAGAAGAAAATAACTACAATGCGAATTGATGCAGACTTGCTAAGAAAGGCTCACGAATTGGGCTTAAACGTGTCTAGAGTGTGCGAAAATGCCTTGAAAGACGCTATAGAGCGCATGGAAAGACCGAAAACGGAGACAAACGGCGGAACACGGTCAGATAGCAATTTGGCGCGGGGTGTGGGATTTGAACCCACGCGGCCATTTCTGACCACAGACTTAGCAGGCCTGCCCCCTACCAGGCTAGGGCAACCCCGCAATACTCCCTATCTGGTTTTTCTTGATTCTCTGAGGCTAAGGAGGCTGTGAGCCTTTGTTGTCATATTATCTCTTCGTGCTATATTCGTTTCGCTATCCTGAAAATGCTGAGGCTTAGTTGCGTTAGCGCTCAGGCAAATTGGTTTGATTTAGCTCGTCATGAAATGGATGCAGAAGACATGATGAACTCTGGATTTTCGATTCATGGAGAAATCCCAAGTAAAGGAAATTGAAAGGATTAACAGGTTTTCGCTCTTGTCGGATACTCTCTTTCTGAACAACTTCATTGTCTTTGTGCCCTCTTTCATCCTCTTCTTTGCCTATGTTCATACGCTTCATTAGAGCTTCGTGCTGTTTCGGTGTAATTTGATGCTGTTCTCTGCGCCATTTTTCATGCTCTTCTTCGGTTAAGTTCATGCCCATATGTTTGACTTTCTTTCCCATTTTTTTTTATGTCTCCTGAATACTCTTTTAGAGCATAAAAATATTAAAAAGTCGGGAATTAAACACTCGTAGTTGGGGGATGATGTAGCCGTCCCAGTCTGATTTATGGAGATGAAGAACTTATGACGGACAGACCCCGAAAAACAGGTTGTGATCACAGTTTGGTTCTCTTTTCGCGAGCCTTCTTGCCTTTACGCCCGACAGTTAAGGCTAAGATTATTCCGGCGACGAAGCCGCCTATGTGAGCGAAGTATGCAACTCCGCCTGACACGTCGAATATGCCGTACATCCATTGAAGGGCAAACCATATGCCCAGAAGTATGATCGCCGGGATGGGCAGCATAAAGTAGAATATCAACGTGACGATTTTCGCTTTAGGATAGAGGACCATGTAAGCGCCTAGGATTCCGGAGATCGCTCCTGAGGCGCCAACTACACCGCTTGTCAAGTCTGATGTGATGGCTAGTCCGAACATGCCGTTCACTGTTGGGGCGAAAAGCATGCTTGCAATGTGCGTGAATGCTGCTGCCAATCCGGAGAACAGGTAAAACATGAGGTAGCCTGCGTGGCCGAATGCGTCTTCGATGTTGTCGCCAAAGACGTAGAGGAATAACATATTTCCTAACAGGTGATACCACGTTGCGTGCATGAACATTGACGTGAAAAGCGTGTAAAGCATGCGCCCTTGAAGAATATCCTGTGGAATCATTACGAACTTGTTTTCAATGTCGATTGCGAATTTGGTGTCCAACAGAATGTTGTTGCTTGAGAGCCAGTAGACCGTGAATATTATGATGTTAACAGCTAGAAGTATGCGGTTCATGTGTGGTGTTGTTGAAGAACGGTTCAGATCTTTCAGCGGAAGCAAAGGTTGCCAGTCCTACGTGATAGCGTCTGGAATGTGTAATTATCGTTTAAACTTATCTGAAGCCCCAACCCACGTATCCTACATGCATGGCTTTCGTCTCAGGTTTGTTATAGCTAACGATGGTTCAGGCAGAACCCGCCAAAGAGTCGTGGTGGTGGGCCCGCCCGGATTCGAACCGGGGATCTTCGCCGCATCCTCCGGCACGTTGACCGAGTGAGGGCGACGTCCTGACCAACTAGACTACGAGCCCAGATTTCTTCCTTCTACGTCGGTGTTGCGTGACTGGTTCTCTTACAATCTTTGCCGAATTTGGAATACTTATCTCCGCTTCATAAAGTCTTTCCCCCTTGCGCTCAGATCATTCTCTTGGACGGATCAGTTTGGAAAACTCGCTGGACAAAGACGTCGAAAGAGAGAAGGTTGAGAGGAGCTTGGTGATAGCTTGTTTTATGATCTTCGCTTTCGTCGGCTACGCTCTAACACACTTTCTATGACTCCGTAACCGTGGTTCCAGCTTCTTTGATCATTCCTTGCTTGAAGTGGGCTTCGAATGGGTTAGTCAAGAAGACAGCTTGGTGTTCCTTAGAAAACGCAAATAAACCCCCGGAGGATAAACAGTATCCTGAGTCATCCAAAAAGTGCCGAGGTAGCTCAGCCTGGGAGAGCGCTCGACTCACCGCCATGCGGTTGGGGGCGAAGCTGAAGACCGGGTCGTCGCCGGTTCAAACCCGGCCCTCGGCACCACAACCGGACTCGCGACATTTTCACTTTCTCTGAGTTCAAGTCTTGTCAACTGCGTCACGATCAAACACGCGACTAGGCCAGATTTCCGTTTTTTCCCAAGTTCAGCGAATGCGTGTCATGTGAAAGCGGACCGTTTTTCAGAATTACATTTTCAAGTTGCGACGGACTTAAATAGCTCTTGATCTATGAAGCATCAAGTAAGAGGATGAAAGATATGAGTAGTAAGATGATGGTTCAGCTCTTCGGCGTAGTTCTTGTTCTTATCGCGTTGGTGCTCGGCGGTGTGGAATACTTTGGCTTCTATGACTTCACTCAAGTGATGGGAAGACATCTGTACGTCTACGGCTTATTCGGAATCATCGGCTTGATTGGCATCATAATGGTAGCATGGGCTTTCATGAAGAAGGAGAATCCTCCAGCAACGCAATAGCTTGCTGATGGGTTGTCGCACGTCAGTCAGCGTGCGTGGGGGCAACGTAGGTTTCTGAATCAAGAGTGAGACTTGCTGATTGCTGGGATCTGATTTCATCGGGTACGCAAGCTTGCTGGTCAATCTGAACCGAAGGCAAGTTCACGATAATTGGACGCCGTTGCACATGCTTGTATCCGCAACTGCACTCGAACCCTACTATTTTCCCGTGGCGGGTCATCTCTCGCCATTTCTTTGATCTGCAGCCCGAATCTCGTCTATGAATTTTCCACAATATCTTTGCTTCTTCTGTTGTTATTGGTGTGCTGCACTTAGCCGATGTGAAGTACCATGTGGCGTAGACTAGGAAGAACGTCCATATCGCGAATGCGAATATCTCTAGTTCCAGCATTTGCCTCAACCTTTTCGGTGTCCCAATCACAGGCATGCTTGCTGTGCTATCTTTTGAGAATCCTCGTAAATGAGTATTGTATCTTACGATATAAACGTTACGTCGGGATCTGGTCACAAAGAAGCAAAGCTAGAACTGTAGTAGCACATCCTTTTTCTCCATCATGTAACCACAGTAGTGACATCTCAGCAGTAAAGGCTCCTCACTGTCAACGTAAAACTTGGATCGCACTGGTTCATTGCTATTGCTTATGCAAACCGGATTGGCGCATTTGACAATGCTCTCAATGACGTTAGGTAATTTTACCTCTTGCTTCTTAACAACCTTGTAGCCACGAATAATGTTGATCGTTGCATGAGGAGCTAACAGCGCGATCTTGTGTACTTCCTGCGGGTTTAATTCGCGGTCCTCGATTTTCACAATATCTTTGACTTTGCAGCGTTTGCTCGGTACGTTGATCGCAATCGTGATAGTTCCTTCCTCTCGCCCCGTTATTCCCAGAATGTTGACCACGTCCAACGCATGTCCGCCAGTGACATGATCAATGACTGTCCCGTTCTTGATCTTAGAAACATACAGTTCAGTTTCACTCATGCGAAATATCTCCTCTCAGAGGAGGCTATAATCCAAACACAGATAAAAGATTTTAAACTTGGCAACGCTTTTGCCGACGCTTTCATTGTTGGCAAGTTATTTATTCTGGAGATGTACACAAATGCTGTTTCGGGTGTAAGTTTGGAGTTCGAAGACAGAGACATAATATCAATAAAGGATTTCTCACGCGAAGAGATCAATCACATTTTCAAGACCGCCAAATCCATGGAACCTATAGCTGCAAAAGGTTCAGAAATGTTGCGGGGGAAAATCCTTGCAACCTTGTTCTTCGAGGCAAGCACGCGCACTCGCCTGAGCTTTGAAGCAGCTATGCATAAGCTGGGTGGATCCACGATAGGGTTCGCAGAAGCGGAAATTGCTTCAGTAAAGAAGGGTGAGAACCTTGCTGACACTATTCGCACGGTGGACAAGTACTCTAACGTAATAGTTTTGAGGCACCCGCTTGAGGGAGCGGCTAGACTTGCAGCCGAATTTGCCGAGGTTCCCGTGATTAATGGTGGTAGCGGGGCGGAGGAACATCCGACTCAGGCGCTTCTGGACTTGTACACCATAAACAAGGAAAAAGGCAGGATCGATGGGCTGAAGATAGCTTTTGCGGGAGACTTGAGATATGGAAGAACTGTTCACTCGTTGGCCTACGCGTTATCCCTTTACAACGTCGAACTCTACTTGGTTTCGCCGGAATCATTGAAAATGAGGCGAGAAGTCCTTCAGACGATAAAAGAGAAAATACCCGTTATAGAGAAAACGAGCCTCGAAAAAATAGTGCCGCTTGTAGATGTTCTGTACGTTACAAGGATACAGAAGGAACGTTTCCCAGATCCAGCTGAATATGCGAAAGTTAAGGGTTCGTACAAGATAAATCTGCAGACCCTGAGTGAAGCAAAGAAGGATTTGATAGTCCTTCATCCACTTCCTCGCGTCGACGAAATCGCTGCAGAAGTTGACAATACGCCCTACGCGCGTTACTTCCAGCAGGTCTGGAACGGAATAGTTGTGAGGATGGCTCTCTTGAGCCTGATTTTGGGCGCGACAAAATGAGGCCGGATTGCCAAGTTCAAGGTTTACTGCTGAGCGTAACGGTCACAGACTGATAGGGCGTTTATCGAGCCGCATAAGGGGCACTTGTGCAATGAACCGAACCAGCTCTTCTTGCAGTTAGTGCAGTAAGTCAGCTTACGATTGTAAGTGAAGAATTCTGGGCAGTCGTTCTCAACAAGGCGCTCAGTTATTAGCGCAAGGTCATCAGGTTTGGATTCGCTCTCTCCGAGTTCCACTATTACTAGACTGCCGCCGGAGTGCAATTCGTGCAGTTTTCTCTCAACCGTCAAGTGTTCAGAAGATATCTGGCCATCTTGGAGAGTCAATCTGCTGACAGTGGAGTAGAATGGTCTTTCTCTGGCTCCTGAAAACTTGATTTTTCCAACGCCATATATATCAACGTCTGATTGTGCTAACCTTTCCGATGCTTCGTTGTCGAATAATACTGTTGGGAGCAGACGTTTGCCATGTTTTCTGCCGACTTTGTGCGTGAACTCTGAAATGTGGTGAACCAGTTCTTCGATCCATCTTGAGGTTCCTTCATCTCCGGGCCAGCTTTTTCCGCAGAATGATTCTGCAGTTTCCTTCAGGCCGATCAGATTTATCAAGCGTGAAGAAGCTTCAAGTCTGAAGTATTTGTCACTGTTGACATCTTGCATGATAAAAGGAAGCAGTATTTTGCCGTTCTGTTTGAGTCCGGCATACCCGATTTCTAGGGCGCGAGCGGCCATTTCGAGCCTTTCATTCAGGAGCTGGAAGAATTTCGCCTTGTCTTTCTCGCTTTCATACGCAATTCTGGGCAGATTGACCGTTACTGTTCCCAAGCAGCCTGTGCGTAGCGTGTCAGTTTCCCAATCATTATTTAAGCCTGCACTGAGTTTGCACCCCGAGCTGGAAAAAACCGTTTGTTCCTCATTTTTGCCCAAGTTGGCAAAGAATACTATTCCTTTGTCGGCGGCTAAACGATGAGCTTTTAGTAGCAAGGCTTTGCCCCTTTCATTTGTGAAGGTCTCTGAACGGATTTTTACTGTTATTTTTGGGTTGAATAATGGTTTAGTGCCGCTTTCCTCAATGAAAATGTCGAGAATGAGTGATGTTAGTGTCTGAGCTTCCTCGCCGTAGTCATCATACTTGCCAACTGTTTTGCCGGAAGGTCCAATGGCTGGTTTGTCGCCTGCAAAAGCTGGCATTGTGAGTTCCAAGTCTAGGCAGACGTTTGTTTGTTGGCTCAAGCTTGAAATGAATGAGTGCAGGGTCTCTTTGGCGATGTCGGGATCTGTTTTTTTCATGAAGGGAGCGAGGAAAATGTTGAAGTAACCCAGCGTCTGTGTTTCGCTTACTTCCTTTGCTGAATACAGGAGGAGACTGAGAGTTGTTGCCAAGGCTGATTCCAGGCTCTGCGGTGGCGAATGCGTGGGCTGCAGAGTGCTCACTTTTTCCATGTTCAAGCCCGTCTGAAAGAAGTGTCTCAAGTCATGCACTATTTCTCTTGGTTTCAGGGTCCACGATCCGAGATTGTTGATATGCAGGGCTCCTGATAAGTGGGCGTCTGCGATGTCTCTTGGAAACACTTTCAGGAGCATGTACTCCTTGAGAATTGCTTCTCCTGCAATCTCATGTATGGATGCTGATTCTCTGATAGGGTTGCTTTTGCCCTCAATAAGCATGGTGACTTCGTGAACTGGAAGACCCAAACGGGTGAGTTTGTGGCGATATTCCTCTAGGCCTTTCTCAATCAAGATCGCGTTTGCAACCTCCCGTACGAGCGGAGCAGTGAGGTATTTGGTTCTTGATTTAAGGAGTCGTTTCTCGGCTTCCTTTGCTACTTTTTGGGCTAGCTCTGAAGGCATTTTCGCTTCTTTCATGAGAGAGTCTGCAATTCTGTTTACGTCAAATTCTTCGAAGGCAAGCCTGGAAGCCCTGACAAGCATGCTTTTTGGTTTGAATGCTTTTTTTTCAACGCGATCCGCAACGTCTATGACCATGCTGCCAAGCTCGGTTAGACGGTATTTTCTGGCTTCAACGTCGACCTCGACCAAATCTGCTTTTAGTAGGAACTTCAAGTGATAGGCGAATCTTCCAGCGTCCCTGCTTGGATTCATTTTTAGCGAATTCATCAATTCAGTGTACGATAGGGGTCCTTTGTCAAAGAGCAGGTTTAAGACCTGTAGTCTGATAGGTGAAGAAATCGCCTTCAGCACTTTGACCCCGCGGACGCGGTATGGAATTGACAAGGTTGTCCCGTTTCTCCTGCGAGCAGAAGCAGTACTACTGGTGTCGGGATAAGAGTTTAAAGGTTGAGGAACCCTTATTTTCGTTCCTCAGACAGAGATGTGTGGTTGGGGCTGTCGGCTAGTTTGGTCTAGGCTTGTAGCCTCGGGCGCTATAGACCCCGGTTCAAATCCGGGCAGCCCCATTATTGGATCCGAATCCATTTGGGCACGGGTTCGGACAATGCGATGGAGGAGCAGCATTGTTTGTGTAGGTTCTTACTTACGCGACCCAGCGTATGCTTTTCAGAATGCTCTCAATATCCTTTCGAGCATCTTCTATTTGCTTCCTCACGTCTTTAGTCAGGGTGAATACTCCCTTTAGGGAGTCAACCAGATTCTTATCATTCAACGCTTCTATTATCTTGTTCATTTGAGTTGTCAGCGCATCCATTTTTCCTTTTTTTAGATGCTTCAGTATCTTCTCTGAATCTGAGTCTTCTCTCATCATGATTATGTCTCGTATGTCTGTTTTTCGGGCTGAGTGAATCTTAAAAGCGATAAGCAGTTCCTTTTCTGGGATTTTGCATCTCGCTGATGTCTCGATTCCCGTGATGGTAGCTTCGACCGAATGTTTCTTTATGTAATCAAAGCTCCATGATGCCGCTGTCGCTCTGCAGACTAGACTTCCGACAAGGAGATCTATCGTGACGGGAAGCTCGCTGACTTCCTTCTTGTAGCTAATGAACTCTCCGGCATACATTTCGTCAAACCCTGCTTTTCTGGTATGTCTCTTGAATTCCTCTTTTTTCAAAGTCTCTTCTAACTCTTCAAATTCTCCCTTTGACGTGACTATGTCGCAATCAACAGAGAATCTGTGTCTCGCAAATCCGCTGACTGCATAACCACCGACCACCACAAAATCCAGTTTCTCTTCTATCAGTCTCCTAAGCACCCTCAATATTTCGTTCTCTCTTTTCAAGAATTCTATATCGATCACTACAAGTTAGTTTTTGCTTCCATGTATCTCGCCTTCAAGCCTAAATTATACGTTTCATCCAACATTTCCAAGGCTGGTTCGTAAGAGTAGATATTCTTCTGGCAAAACTTCACCGTCTCTTTTAATGGTATGACACAGAAACCACGCACATCTTCGGTTCTGAAATCGGTTTTGGGATATAATGTGTAAAACAAGCCGAACAATGTCTGCCTTATCGGCTGATCTTTAACGTGGAATCTTTGCCTTCTAGAATTGAAAAAGCTCTTCCATTTCCCCAAGTCCTTTTCCTTGACTTTCAAGTGAATTGGGTAGAAACCAAGAAACCTGTCGACTTGATATCCGCCTCTAGTCCAAAAGAAAACAGCGTCTGGTCCTGTTAATGCGTAGGGCACGCCGGCTTCATTCAATAAACTGTATGACCCGGTTATGTTCATTCTTTTGGTCAAGTATTCTTCCGGAGAGTTAACCTTGTACTTTCCCCATCCAACTCTCTCCAAGAATCCTTTTCGGGTCATATCGTGCAAGACTTTGTTAGGATCAGGGCTAGCAAAGATCGAGCAGAATTCTCTTACCGTGAACTCTTTCTTCCAGTTCCACAACACTGTCCACAATTCATGATACGACATAAATATTACTGTAATGGTAATAATTTAAATAGTTAGTGGTCAAGTTTTGTGAAAACCAA
The DNA here is from genome assembly GCA_022865885.1 of Candidatus Bathyarchaeota archaeon. Classification (GTDB taxonomy): domain Archaea; phylum Thermoproteota; class Bathyarchaeia; order Bathyarchaeales; family Bathycorpusculaceae; genus DRUK01. The sequence continues at coordinate 9,491 of JALHSQ010000173.1, forward strand.
GATCAAATTGCCGCTCTATGCTGTATTTGAAGCCGTTTGGATATGAGTACGGGCAGCCCCATTAATGCTCAAATCGGCAACTGTCAAGCTGGTTGTGCGGGTTATGGTCTTACGCATTCGGCTTTGGGTCGGTATTGTATCTTTCTCAGTCGTTTCTGCTTGTGGTAGGGGCATTCTTCGACGCGTACTACTAGGAAACCGTTGTCTTGGTATTTGCATCCGCAGGGTAGGGTTGTTGCTTCTGTCGTTGCTCTGGGCCTTCCTTATGATTAGTATGCGCTGTTGGAAGTATTTACCTCAATCGTTTTCTTCAGAGCAAGCTACCGGTTGACATTTATTCCTGAATCTCGATGTGTAACTCGCGCACGTTATCGCCATATGCTTTCAGCATGAGAAAGGTGGGAAGCAAGTTGTTTGCTGTCGGTCACTTGGCACTCGGTTATCTCCTTGGCAGGTTTTCAGCGAAGCCTCTGAGGACAAAGGTTAATGTTGCATTGCTGTTCACATTGTCTGTTTTTCCTGATGTGGACATCTTTTTCCCTTCATTCCTTGAGCATCGGGGTCCTACTCACTCGGTTATAGTGGCATTGGTTGTTTTTGTGCCGATCTTCGTCGTTTATAGGCAGAGGGCGATACCGTATTTGGTTGCTCTAGTGCAGCACTCTCTTTTGGGTGACTATTTGACTGGAACGCAGACTCAGTTCTTTTGGCCGCTGACAACGCAGCGTTATGGAATGGGCGTGAGCATAACGAGTTCAACGAGTATGATGTTGGAGTGGATAGTCTTCTTCGTATCAGTGTTGCTCCTGTTGAAGACGAGGGATTTTGTACGGTTTTTTGAGCCTCACGTTTCAAATTTGGTTCTGATTATTCCTACCTTCACTGTGCTGCTTCCGCTGGTCATCGAGTTTCCGCTGTATGTTCCCTTTTGGCTGTTGCCTCCGCACTTGGTTTACGTGTTTCTGTTTCTAGCCGCTGTACTCGTTGCTTTTTTCAGATTCGTCAAGTCTTCTCTTTAGAAGCTGCCTGTTGACGAAATACGTGTATGCTTGTTGGCAGGAGGCTTTTTCTGAAGCAAGGCGACGTTCTCTGTGGATCTGGAGGCGTACACACTGTCGCGGTGGTTGTTCTGGAACATGTGTATCTTTGTTCTAGAACATTCTACTTAAAGGAACATAGTTTAAATACTTTGAGCTGGTTTTGGAGTGTACGGAAGTGCAGTTTGAGACGCTCCTTGGTCTTGTTTGGAGTGTTTGCCTGTCCGCTCCTGTCAGGGAGGGATTGTGTTAATGGAAAATAAGCTTCGTCTTCAACAGGATGAGTTCTACCAGAGTCTTAAGGTAGAGTGGGGGCTGTTGTGGACGGAGCGTTTTGACGACAGGGTCAGGGCTGAGGGTGTCTCTGTTCGTGATTATCCTTCGTTGTTTATGGATCGTGGCGACGTTGTTTTTGCGCCTAGAAATGCGAAATCTCCCAGTTTCCCAGAGATCGTCAATTACTGGAGTTCGAAGGGTTCCGTTTATAATCCGGGTTGTGCGGTTGGTGGCTGGGGTAAGTTCATTAGGACTATGCTTAAGGATGGGAGGCATTCGAGGGCCAGAGCGTTTGAGAAGGACCAGCCTAGTGATAAGATTCGGGCGCAGCAATTGAAGAAGGGCGGCCGAGGTTGGCTTCATAAGTAGCATTTTTTGATTTGCTCTCTCTTCTACCGTTCTGTATGTTTGGTTGTGTTTTAGATGGTGAAGTATCGAGACGGCTTAGGGATCACAGCGGATGTTCTGGTCGCCGCAGGCAAAGGTGCAAAGAAGACTAAGATAATGTATGGTGCGAATTTGAGTTATAGGCTTCTGGTGAAGTATCTGCAGGAGACAGTTCAACTGGGTTTCATGCGTCTCAACAGTGATGGTTATGAAGTTACAGAGAAGGGTCAGGCTTTTCTAGAAAAGTATGTTGATTTTTCTAGTAGATATTCAAGATTGGAGGAGGAGCTTCAGACTGCCACGTTTGAGAGGGAGATTTTGGAGAGAATGTGCCAGCCCTTAAGAAATGGCAAGACTAGGAAAGCGGGTGGGAGAAAACGCCGAACTTGAATGGTTTATCTAGTCACGCTGCAAAAGCTTCTGTCTTGTTTTTGCAGGTGTTCTTGGTTCTTGGTCTAGTTTTTGGGGGAAGTTTTCGCGTTTTGGGAGCTGATGAGGTTCAGTCAAGTGTGGGCGATGCGGACGTTGCGGTTCGTCACGCTTTTAATGCGGCTTTGGAAGCTGAGAGGGTTGGGGCGAACGTTTCTGGCTTGCTTGTGAGGTTGAATGAGGCTGGAATGATTCTAGGGGAAGCTGAGATTGCGGTTAGGAATGGACACTCAAGTGAAGCTGCCAGTAAGGTTGATCAGTGTATTGGGCTTGCAGAAAGCGTTCGGAACGATGCTGATGCTTTAAAGGCGTCGGCATTGGGCGAGTCGCAAAGGGTTTTGTGGCTGTCTCTTGCTTTTTCTTTGGTTGGCATTGCCGTATTTGTTGTTGTGATGGTGTTCGTTTGGCGCTGGTTCAAGCGAGGTTATGTCCGGAAGATGTTGGGTATGAGGCCTGAGGTGACATCCGGTGCTGAAGCTTGAAGATTGCAAGGTTGTATTTGTTGTTGTGGGCTTGGTTGGGATTTTGCTTCTTGCCTCTCCAGTTCTAGGTTTAGTTGTTATTTCTCCTGGGGGGGAAAGGTTTTCGGAGCTTTGGCTTCTAGGTTCTGGGCACATGGCTGAAGATTACCCGTTCAATGTTACAGGCGGTGGGAATTATGTGGTGTATGTTGGTGTGGGCAATCATATGGGTTCTTCCTCTTACTATGACGTTTGCGTGAAGTTTAGGAATCAAGACGAGCCTTTGCCTAACATAACGGCTGGAACGCCGAGTTCGCTTCCAACTCTGTACACGTATCGGGTGTTTGTGGGCGATGGCAATAGTTGGGAAGCGCCTTTGACCTTTTCATTTTCCGATATTTCGTTTCTTGAGAATCAGGCGGTTGTGGGTACTATTAGGATAAATGATGTTGCTTCCAGTGTTGACAAGTCTGCTTCGTGGGATGTTAACAGCACGGGTTATTACTATCAGCTTTTTGTTGAACTTTGGATCTACAGCGTTGAGGCAGACGGTTTTCGGTTTCACAACCGGTTTGTATCCAGATGGTTGAACATGACAGCTTCTGTGTAACATGTGGTTTTTTGTTCTAGTTTTTTCTTCTATAATGGTTTAAATCTGATGATGAGACTGTTAGGTTTACCAACAGGAGAAGGCGAATGAGTTACCCTCAAGTGTTAGCGATAGTTGCGGCTCTTAACGAGGAGGAGGGCATTGGACTTACAATAGCGGAGCTGAGGCAGTTTTTGGAGAACCCTCGTGTTGTTGTTGTGGATGGTCATAGTGTTGATCGGACGGTGGAAGTTGCAGAGGGATTGGATTCGGACATAGTTTTTCAGGAAGGCAGGGGAAAGGGCGACGCGATTGCCGCGGCGATTGGGCATGTCCGGGGTGATGTGGAGTATGTGGTGTTCACGGATGCGGATTACACGTATCCAGCCGAGTATTTGCCGCTGATGATAAGGATTCTTGATGAGAACCCGCAGATAGGCATGGTTTGCGGGAACAGGTTTAACTCACATTTTCATGCTGATCAGATTAATGATCTGTTCTATTTGGGGAACAGGTTGCTGGCTTTTGCTCATAACATGCTGAATGGAGTGTCCCTGCGAGATCCATTGACGGGGTTGCGGGTTGTACGCGGAGAAATCTTGAGGGGCTGGAACCCCAAGTCTGGCGGATTCGACATCGAGGTGGAGCTTAATCATTTGGTCGAGAGACGCGGGTATACTATAGAAGAAGTGCCGATCTCTTACAGGGCCAGATTGGGGGAGAAAAAACTGAAGTTGAGGCATGGTGTTACTATTTTGCGAAGGATTTTGGCTGAAAGCTTTGGCTAACCCAAACGTGGATGCTGGGCTGTGCTGGTTTGAGGTTTTGCGGTTTTGGAAAGTTGTTGGTTGATACGTGATCGCCGTGTTTACGGCTATGCGTGTTAAGTCTGGAAAATCCTTCACAAGAACATCTTTTCTACTTAGAATTCCTCGGGAGAGATGGGCATCTAGGCTAAAAGCTTTAACATAGGGGTTGAACTGAATCATGACGTTGAGAGAAAAGACTATGGCGGCGATCCTCAGCTTGCGCCCGTCACCAGGGCTTACGATGTGGATCTTGAATTGTAATGTGCAGGGACTGTGAGTCGCTGGTGCTCGTGTTCTGCTATTGGTTCCCAGAATTGGAGTGTGGTCTGCGTTGAACAGAGAGAGTTTGCGGGTTGCGGTCGTTGGCCTAGGGAAAATGGGGTTACTCCATGCTAGTCTCCTTAATACAATGCCTGGTGTCCGCTTGGTTGCGTTGTGCGACAAGAATGCGATGATACTTAGTTTCTTTAGAAGAGTGTTTACGAAGATCCGCACTATTGATGATGTTGAAAAGCTCGCCGATCTGAACCTTGATGCGGTTTATGTCACGACGCCGATACCAACCCATTTTCGACTTGCGGAAATGGTCTACTCAGAAGGAATAGCGGATAATCTGTTCGTGGAGAAGACATTGGCTTCAGACTACGATAAGGCGAAGAAGCTGTGTTCGATGGCACAACGTTCAGGCGGAGTCAACATGGTTGGCTACATGAAAAGGTTTTCTGTGACGTTCTTGAAAGCCAAGGAGTTACTTGGTGAGGGTGCAATAGGAGAGGTTGTTGCCTTCAAGGCTTATGCATATTCCTCGGATTTTGCTGAAGTTGAGAAAGGCTCGCGAGTTTCCGCTTCAAGAGGGGGTGTTTTAGAGGATCTTGGAGCCCACATTATTGACTCTGCAGTGATGCTGATTGGTGATTTTGTAGTTGAGGAAGCCAAGATGCAGTCACTTGGAGAAGAGGGTTCTGAAGATGCTGCAACATTGCACGTCAGAAGTAAAGATGGACTGAACGGGTCATTCCAGATATCCTGGTGCATGAGAAATTATCGTATGCCTGAGTTTGGATTAACCATCAATGGATCCAAAGGAAACTTGAGTGTAAATGATGACACGGTAAAGCTGGATCTGGCGGATGGAGAGCCCCGCAGGTGGTGTAGACAAGACCTCAATGACAATGTGGGCTATCTCCTAGGGGAACCTGAATACTTCCGAGAGAATGCACATTTCGTTGCATCGATTTTAAGGAAAGGTAGAGCTGAACCAGACTTCATGACTGCCTCTCAGGTTGATTGCATAATAGGTCAAGCAAAGCAGAGAGCTGAGAGAAGTGCACGGCAATAAAGACTTGATGCTACTGGTGGGTGACAATCCCTTTCACGGGATTAGTCACTTGTCTCAAGAAAGGGGAAGAGTCAGGGGGGACAGTGTGACGTCTCCAGAGTATGCAGCCAAGCTGGTGATGATTGCGGTCGAGAATGGCGCTAGTGGTTTCATGTTCTCAGTCAGCGAGAACACTCTTTCAATACTTAAGGTGATAAGACAGGCAGGAGAAATCGGCAAACTGAAACTCTATGCTTTAGTACCCTATGCCTACGAATACGTTAGGCTCGCCAATCGTCTTGGGGGCATATCTGGTCTGGCAAAAAGGGTGGCTAAACAGGTTGCACTTTCAGGAAACGTGAAGGCGGTTGTCTCTGGCTTGAAAGGCGTGATCACGAGGAATCCTGTAACCCTGATGGAGACCTATTTGATGTATGAGATATCGAGGATCAGATCGGCTGCTGGCAGAGATGCAAGGCTTGACTCTGTGCTTCTTCACGAAGTGATAACTGACATGTCACTGGCTTTTGAGCTTGACTGGCTTTTTGAATCATATGTGAAGTTCATGTTAAGACAGGGGATAAGACCTGGGTTTGAGACTAGGAACTTTGCGTATCTGGTTCACAAGTTCAAAGGCTGGGGTTTGGATCTCAGCAAGTTAGCGATAGCATCTCCTTTCAATAAGATAGGGTTTCAAATGAACCCTTCACAAATCGAATGTGAAGAAGCTCTGTTAAGTCTTCAAGAGCCTAGCGTCATAGCAATGAGCATTTTAGCAGCAGGATATCTGAAGCCTTCACAAGCGATAAGTTACGTACGAGACCTGCCAAACCTCCGGTGTGCTGTTGTCGGTGTGTCAAGTGAACGTCATGCTTCTGAAACGTTCAAGCTCTTTGGAGAGAAACTTGAAACCTGAGCCAGCGAACCTATCTTTTGATCGATTTCCATTTCCGCAATCTTCGTCGAATATCAAGAGAACACTTTCTCGTGTGAAGCTAGCCTGAGGGTAACTGCAATCACGAACTTGTAAAAGTGGGGAAGACATTGGATTCTATTAATCTGTGCATGATAGCCCCAGAATTCTTTCCGGTCTGGGGAGGTACAGGATCTTACACAGTTGAATTGCTGAAGTTTTTGCCCAGAAACGTCAACATTCATGTGGTGACACTAAGACGGACAATATCTGGAATGTCCCGAAGCGGATCTACAAATGTAGGCATTAAATCAGTCATAAGTAGACCTGTAGAAGTTCATTATTTGTCATCTTCCAACGAAACATTCTTCTATAACCTTCCCTTCCAAATGGCGTGCTTGAAGGAGATTCCTTCCCTACACAAGCATTACGAATTCGGCATCATACATTCGCATCTTGTCCACATGCCAGATGTTCTTCTTCAATTGCTTCATAGAATCAACGTTCCCACGGTGGTGACGATACATGGTACAATTCAAATGCTGAGAAACCATGCTTTATTGGCTCGCTCGCTGTTCAGCGATTTGGAATCAGGTGAGAGGAGTACACTATATCTTTATCCAATAATTAAGCTGCTTCAACAGAACTATGTAAAACATATTTCGAGGTTCATCGCTGTTTCTAATGTCACCAAAGAAATGGCTGTAAAGCATCTGAGGGTGAAACCAGAAGCAATTGACACAGTATACAATGGTGTTGACGTTGACATATTTCGTCCAAGTGAAAAAAATGGGGCAGAAGAGAAGTACTTGGAGCCTACGGTTGTGTATGTTGGTCGGATGATAAGTAAGAAAGGAATACATACTCTGATTAAGGCTATGCCGGAAGTCATACGACGTATTCCTCGGGCACGCTTTCTATTTGTTGGAGGTGGAGACATACCAATGTTTAATGAACTGGTCAAGAAGATGGGGATCCCCGAAAGAAACTTTGCTTTTGTGGGGCACGTAGGCTACTTCGAGCGACCAAAGATTCTGCGAGAAGCCACAGTTTTCGTGAATCCTTCTATCTTCGAGAATTGCTCGTTGAGCATTCTTGAAGCAATGAGCTGCGGGGCGGCTGTCGTCGCCACCAATTCCGGAGGAAACCCTGAGATAATTAAGCATGGAAATAATGGTTTATTGGTGCCCATAGCTAACCATCTAGAACTGGCCAAAACAGTGATTTCGCTAATAGAAGATGATAATCTCAACAAGAAGATTGGCAAGGAAGCACGCAGAACTGTCGAGAAATCATTCACCTCAGAAAGATGTGCAAGAGAAACATGTGAAATCTATGGGCAGATTCTTGCTGGTAGATCGTAGTCTGATTTCTTGTTTGGCAATGTCAGTGCGTTGGAAGGTTCTCTACTGAGGCGCTTGTTTCGAATTGACTGTCGGAGTGAATCAAATGCCGACTTCCAATAGCGAACTGATCAAAATCCTCCTAGTACTCGGTCCGTTCGTTGGTATGAATCCAGACTTGTTAGCCAAAAAACTGAATGAGATATCAGTAAAAATGGACGATCATTGGAAGCTCTTTGCGATTACCAGTCATCCAATCAGTCAAGTAAGCTCATCTTGTACTCTAGAGTTTCATATAGTACGCCTGTTAGGCTCCCCAAAGAGTCTTGCAAGTCGGGTTTTCTATCTCCTTGGTTGCATTCGCAGAGGCGTTGGCCTTGTCAAAAAGGAGGATATTCAAGTCATAACACAGCATGACGGTCACTTGGAATACGGCATCGTTGCATACGTTATCAGCAAGCTAACGCACAGGAAATGCTTGATAAGAATAAACGAAGACACTCTGATACCTTTCATTTTCTTCCTGAAGGACTCACAGAATTTCCTTTTCAGAAGCAAAACTATCTTGTGGATTATTGCCTTCGGTTATAGAAGTCTAGAGCGTTCTTTCCTGAAGCGTGTTGATTGGATAATAACGCATGGTCCAATGGATTACCAAGAGATAAAGAAGATCAATAATAGAATCACGTTTGTGCCACTTTGGGTTGATACAAAGAAATTTAGGCGCCTTGATGAAGAATACGTGCAAAGATCGAAAAAGGAATTGGCGATATCCAAGGATATGCGAATTCTTCTCTTCGTCGGAAGACTTCATCCGGAAAAGGGTGTTGTAACTCTCCTACGAGCATTGAAAACACTGAAGGATAAGAGGCTCACTCTCTTGTTGGTGTACTCTTTTTCCGAGTATAAGCGAGAATACCAAAACCTAGCTGAACAGCTAGGGATATCTGATCAAGTACGTTTCATCGGGTACATTCCCAATGACGATATGCCCAAGTATTATAATTTAGCAGATTTGTACATATTACCTTCGTTGAGAGAGGAATGGTCAAACACCATCATGGAGGCGATGGCCTGCAGGACTCCAGTCATCGCTTCGGATACTGGAAGCAACCCCTATTTGGTCATGGAAAAGAAAACAGGCTTCTTGGTCCATCCAAACGATTCGAACGGTTTGGCTCAGCAAATAAGATTCGTGCTAGACCACCCCGACGCCAGCAAATGCGTAACCGAAGCGGCAGCGTGCGAAATCACGCAATATGACAAGAATACGATTGGTGACGCATACAAAACAGTCGTCATCAGCTTGGCAAAATCGCAGAAGGAAGCTAAGTCGATGATGACGCAGGTTTAAATAGAAAACAATACACGATTTGATCTCCTTATGTATTCTGTATGGTCAAATCGATAGGGTGAATGTGGAAAAAGGCATCCGTTAGCTCAGTTTATGAGATTATGATCCTATTTGATCTTGTTGTAGTTTTCCCGATGGAATCGCCGTTATGGTTTGAAAAACACAGAATACCAGCAGTGTCATGAAAATGAAAGTTTTGATGATATGCCCCAGTCTAACGCCGAGATTAGGTGGGGGAATAGCTTCTGTAGTAAATAACATAGTCAAGTTTACCCATCAAAAGGTAGACTACACTCTAGTGAGCAAGTATGACCGTAGCGAATTACAAGAAATACGCGATCTCTATCCTTTTCCCGTGAAGATTGTTTTGGTGAAGGAGTTCAGCGAATATGTGAGCATGTTCCTCTCAAGGAGGATTGATTTTGAAATCATCCATTTTCACGGAATGAATCGTCTTAGTCTTTTCCCCATTCTGGCACGTTTGTCTAGAGGTTTTCGGGGGTCCATCATCTACTCTCACCACATCGCCATTGATCAACTCATGAGTGGAGCAAAACTGGTCTGTGCTAGGGTTCTTTTTGAGATGGTGAGTCCAACATGGGAAAAGGTTATAGTGAATTCGCGTTTTTGTGCAGACGAACTCAGTCGATCCAACCGTTTGGCAAACAGAACAATCGTGATACCAAACGGAATAGACGTGGGATCCGTTGAAAGAGTACTCCCATTGAGTCTTGAGGGCGATCCAGCAATCGTTTACGTAGGCCATCTAATTAAGCTGAAGGGCATTGACATTCTTCTCAAGGCATTTAGTTCATTAGCTCATAAATCAGAGGCAGTGAATGCTCATCTGCACGTGGTAGGATCTGGTGACCTTGATAAAGCCTGCAAGAACTACGCAAAACGCATCGGTTTGTCCAACAGGATCCATTTTTGGGGGCCTACTTCGCATGATCATGCATTGAGAATTTTGCGGGGATCTGACATGTTTGTTCTTCCATCTCGCTACGAGAATTCTCCAATAGTGCTACTGGAAGCAATGGCTGCTGCGAAGCCAATCATTGCCACGAATGTCGGGGGAATTCCAGAAGTTGCAAAAGATGGGGTCAATGGAATCCTGGTGAGACCCTCAATTTCAGAAATGTCTAAAGCAGTACTGTATCTAATCAGAAACAAGAAACTCGCAAAGAACATGAGTTTCAACAACTCCAGAGATGTTAGGGTGTTCTCGTGGGAAAACATAGCTCATAAGTATGTTTCTTTGTATGAAGATGCCAAGAACTAACGGAGTCGCGTTCGGTGGGGATCCACACGATTAGCAAGAAGAGATTCGGGCTATTGGCGGCACTCATCTGTAGTATGATCGGCTACTACGGTTGCGCAGTCGTATTGCGGTTTGGGGTAGCCGTTCCAGCGATTCTTTACTGGCTTTTCTTTCTGGCGATACCTGGTATCTCTCTTCTTCTGATATCTGACAACGAAGCTTTCAATGTAATACTTCTCGTGTTGAATTCGCTTTCTGTGTATTCAATTTTCTTTCTGCAAAATACAACGTGGTATCCTGCAAGTAGAGACTGTCAATACGATCTGCAAATCGTTTCCCTGATATACAGGAATGCAGTTTGGTTTCCCGGAATGGGTACAGGTTTCAGTTCCGCAGCAAGTCTAACTCCTGCAATCCACTTTTTTCTAGCTTCATTATCTATTGTCACAGGTGTACAGCCGTATCAAGCAATGTTCCTTATCCCATGGCTTAAGGGAGTAGGCATTGCTCTGTTCTTCTACTTGCTTGCCCGAGAGGTTCTACCCAATGTGCAGATGGTTTTTCTAGCGTCGATGACCTATTTGGGCACATTCTGGTACATGGATGCCCCTCACCGTCAACTATTCGCCGAGATATTGTTTATTGGTATTTTATGGATTTATTTCAGCAGAAAAAAGGTTCTTGAACTGAGAATAGTCTTGATATTATTCATGCTTATTCTTACTATGTCACACCATTTCACTTCATACGTTTTTCTCCTTCTTGCGGTCGCATTATATATTTTCGACCGCGAGAGAAGAAGCAAGATGCCGCATTTCGTACTGCCACTAACAATTGTTCTTTTCTGGGTGAGCTTCGTTTCTTTCGAAGTGACGTATAAGTATGGAGTCTCGTTTTTTGAAGGTTTACAGGAAGTCTTGGGTTGGAATTTTCCGAAAGCTCCAAGTTTTGTGGCAACAACAATCTTTTATACTCCTTTTGAAAGCGTCCTTGTTTTCCTGAATCCACTTCTGATAAGTTTGCTGGCTTTCCCATTTTTCTTGAAGGAAATCCGTTCTAGAAGACAGAATTCTCTTGTGGCAACGACTCTTGTGTTGGGAGCATTGCTTATGCTTGCCTTGCTTCTCTACGTAATCAATGCTGCAATGGGGACTGCATTTCTAAGAATATGGGACTTTGTATATATTCCGTTCTCCATTTGGTCTTGCCTTTTTCTTTGGAAGGTATTCAGAAATCCGAGAGTTCGCACGATAATTTCAGTTGCTTTAATCGTGATTCTATTCGCTTCTGCGAATCTTTCAAGTATGGAGAGCGGAATTAAAAAGTGGTACGTTTCTCCTGGATCAGTTGAGGCGTACATGTATTCTGATTCCATGGTCAATACCGCCCTTTGGTGTGGAGTAAATCTCAATGGGTCCATCTTGGGTGATCACTTTGCGTATGACATAATTGGAACGTGGGGAAACATGGAGGTAGCTGGTTCTGCCTTTCAATATTGGTATCAAACAAAGGACGCTGGAGTCATCAATGCATTTGACTACGTAATTATCTCGCCGAAGGATCAAACAACTTATCTTGACACATTTAGACAACCAATCGACCCCTTTGCACTCCTCCCTGCAAACATGAGTGTCGTATACAGCAGCGGTGATCTTATCGTATATCGTGGTCCGCATGGATAGCTCGTGTTCAGAGTGAATGCATTTGCAGCAAGATCTATTTTCGTCGACTTGATTTCAGACGCAAACGAGTTGTTTGAAGATTCTTGAAACGAATTCCTCAAAGGTTATACCGGAAATCCATTCTTGTTAAGTGAGGGCGCTCTGACTATGCGCCTGGTTGAATTAGCGATGTCAGGTCAGAGCGTGATATTCGCCACAGTTCGCTTCCTCATCCCAAGTAAACGACTAAGAAGAATTGCTTTTCTGTGAATTCCATGCCTTCCATAGGTGATTTGACCGACAAGTTCTCATCTTCTATGTCGATTCCTTTGACAAAAAAAGTGTGCGCAACCTGATTGTTCATTCACCGAACAGAATAGTTCCTGTATGATTGTCCAGAGTGATATTGGAGATAATGTCTCCATTCAGAGTTCTGTAATCTTGATCCAACAAAACGTAGTAGGAAGAGTTTGAAGGGTTTACCAAAACCTTACCATTCGCGAAATCTCTTGCATATATCGACTGGTAGACGTGGTATTCATCGATAGGGGAACCTAGTGCTTTTGCTTGGTCAAATATGGAGTAGTAGCCTTTTGAATTGTCCGAACTCCAATAGTCACCAAAGCCAAAAGAGGTTCTGCTGCCTTCCAAGGCCATGAGATAAGACGAAAAGCAATACATCAGAATTCTGTTAACCATTTCACTTGTAGGTTCTTGACCGTATAGCTCAGAGAATCCTGCGTCTATCATGACGTATCTATTCTTAACGCTTGTGGTTCTGATTCTATCGACTTTTTCAGTCCAATGTATATACTCATCGTGAAACTCAGAATAGGAATACCAATCAGGGTGGATGAATTCTTCATCCATTTTGCCGTCACATGCATCAACATAACCATTATTGTCTCCAGTGTTTACTATAAGCAACTTGTTTCCTATCCGTTGCTTGACGTAGGTGATAAAACCTAACATATCATTATACCAACGATCCCCAATTGCTTTATCGATATGCACGTTTGTAACTGTCCAAGGATTCCACCATGAGTCAAGGAAGTCTCCACATGGAAGACTATCCCAGACATCATCAGCAAATATTCCATCAATTGATGTTTCGGTGAGGATTCTTAAACACCAATTAGCGTAGAATTCACGCCATCCTGCACTTCCAACATCCATTAAATACCAACCCCAAAACTTGTTTCGTACTCGATTGCCGTTCTTGTCATGTACAAACCAGTCTTCATGCTGGTTCACTACTTCCCAATTGAAGCCTTCAAGTTGCCCTGAGGCATCTGCATCCGTACCCATTGCATTTCTGTACACAATTATGATCAGATCTGTATTTCTGGATTTCATTCTCCTGAATCCATAGATGCTCTGTTCGCTATAATGTGCGTCTACTAGGTCAAAGTGATTCGCTATGAAATCTGCTGTATCATTCGGGAAACCTCCGCTAAAACCATAGGCTACGATATACTTGATTATTCTTCCTGGGTAGATAATCGTCCCAGTCAGGGTTATCTGACGACTAGAGGCATTGAGCGAGGAGCTAGCCACTAAGGGAAGAGGTTGTGTTGTGACTAGACATGCAACTGCTGAGACGACGAAAAGAAGGATTGTATTTTTCCTCATTTTGCAGCCTCAGAGATTGTACTAGAATATTACCGCAACGAGTTTATTAAATCTTGTGTCACACGATACAATAAACATGCACGAAGGTTTTGGCGGATTTGAGCGTAGAAAGGGCAAACGACAAATATAGGTCATTTGTCTCACAGCTTTGTCATTACCTGGATTATTCTATTAAGAGTCGGACTTGCGCAGTGGAAAAGTATTCTCATAATCTCTATCGATGTGGACGTAGGCAGCAGGGAATTGGGAGTAATAAATCGCGGAGGGAACGACACAACATCATCGCTGGATTAACAGAGGATCGAGTTGGTGAGATCGAGGAGTTCGCTCTACCTCTCCTAGTTAGAATCTTTGATGTTTTCAGCATACCAGCCACTTTCGCTATAAGAGGACAGTTAACTGAAGTAGAAAACTCCGGTTTAGATATTCTATTGAAGAGTTCTATAAAGCATGACATTGGAGCACACGGATACTACCACAGAAAGTTCACAAGCCTCTCAGAGAAGGAAGCTGAGTATGAACTAGATCTGATTTCGAATGGTATGCAAAAGTTTGGCCTCGTTCCGAGGATTTTTGTCTTTCCTGCAAACTGCGTGGCTCATCTAAATCTGCTTGAGAAACATAACTACAGATGCTACAGAAGTCGTGGTGGTTTTCGCAAAGACTCTATGTGCATCGAGAAGAGAGGCTGTCTTTACAATATTCACCCGAGTCTATTCATCGATCACCATGCGAAATATGCGTTTCTGCAAAGAATCCTTGACATATCCATTAAATACCAGTCGCTATTCCACATCTGGTTTCACTTATGGAAGCGCGCGCATTATCGGGGAAAACTTGATTATCTCAGGTCTAGTGCCCAAAACTACTGAAATCTTTACCAGAAAATTGTCTCCCTTAATAGCTTAAGCACAAGCTCATCTCATCTGCAGTCAAACAAATAAGGATTCTTGAATACCGAATCACATGGTGAAATAGTCAAACCCTAGAAAAGCCTTCCTTGGGCAGAAAACTGCATCTCGGTATCTTCATACGCACACTCAGTTCAAACCAATCATCCGCTAGCAAGTCAGGTTATCAGCATTTTCTGCAAATCGTGTACAAGGCCAGCAACTTTTAGTGCGTATGCTTGTTCCTAAATTCGCTGAAGTGTAATAAGTTGAGTCCTGTACCTTTTTCGGGGTGATAGCGCGTATGCCTGTTCCTAAATTCGTTCGTGAGCTGGTTTGTGTCATAGGCTTGCTTGGTTCGTGGATGGCTGCATGGCTCTTGATGCTAGAATCATCGTCTATAGGGCATGAATCAACACGGTCGCGCCCTAGAGAGGGAATTCAGGAACACGCTAGCGCGCAGAAAGGCGTGAAGGGCATCCTTAGGATTGATGGGAAATTCAAGAGTCACGGACCGCAAGAACAGAGAAGAGCCTTCAGAAAGCGCGTCGCGGTAGAACGCGTCTTCAGTCGACTCGAGAACCTCGCGGCTTTAACTCAACACAACCTGAGGGGACTGGCCAAAATAACGTTTCACTCCCAACTCTGCCTACTAGCCCTACTGCTAACAGCCCAAGCTGCGCTCAACACGCACAAACACGGCAAAACGAGAAGCATGAAGCGCTTCGCAAACTAGTTCAGGAACACGCATGCACGCTCTTCAACACATAACTGAGATTCGAGGATTATTTCGCGTAACAAAAGAGATATTGCGAATATTGAAACCAAGTGATAAAGCAATCTTGCTGGAATGCATCACTGATATGAGAAGCGACAGAAATGTGATTTCACTGCCTAGATCTGCATGGGTCAAAATAATTGAAAAAACTGGTGGTAAAATTGAAACTGCTGAAAAACTCGACTATTCCAGAAAGGATGAGAAGGCTGGTATACTCTCTTCTGCATTAAGAAGGAAAAAACAGCTAATGTAATTTGGCGCAGAACCAAAGGAACGAAGATCTGCGCGAACAATTATAGTGTGCGCTTGAACAACGAATATGTGCAGATGTACTTTGGCTGGTAGCTGCTTCTGTATTCAGTTAATGCTTCACTAGTGGAGAGGACCTAGCTAGTTGGTAATGCATCAAAATGCGAGTGGAACCATGTTTGCAGTTGTATTTGGAAGGAGTTAGAAGAAATTGAAAAGATTCCCTTTCCCTGCCATATTGTTCGGAGGTGACTCTGTAAACGCTCTGGGTGTTCTTAGAAACTTGGGAAGAAATGGCGTAGCTGTCTACTACGTTACTGATAGGAAAACTGAAGCTGTATTTTCAAGATACTGTAAGAGGTCGTTCGTCATCCCTAACATAGAGCGAGACAGAAAAATCCTCATGACTTTTCTGACAAACTTCGAAAAGAAAATTGGTTCTTCTGCGGTGATCTTTTCTGGTTCTGACATGTTTTGTCTCGGTCTTTCTTCGTTAGAGAACGAGATGAGTCGTGGTTATCATGTCCTTCTTCCAAAGAGCGATGTCGTCGAAACTCTAGTCAACAAGAGAAAGTTCTACAGATCCTTAGATAAGTATGCCATATCACATCCAGCCACCTATTTTCCAGAATCGATTGACGATATCGAGGCAATAAGTAAGGAAACAGGTTATCCTGTCTACGTGAGACCATCTATTTCGCAGGTCTTCAGTGAGATATTTCGCAAGAAAGGTTTCATTGCACGTTCAAGAGAAGAATTGTTCAAGTACTTCACATTGGCTGCTAGATACAAGATTGATGTTCTAGTTCAAGAGATTGTTCCAGGTCCTGCAACCAGCATCTTTGGAATTTGTGGATATTTTGATAAGAACGGCGATCCATGTGGACTTTTTGCCTATCGGAGACTAAGAGAATGGCCCCGTGGATTTGGAAACAACAGTTTAATCGAAAGCATCCCTGTCTGTTCATTGCCCTCAATTAAGACCTGCACCCTAGAATATCTTCACGACCTGAGATATCACGGACTGATGGAAGCTGAATTCAAGAAAGACTCAAGAGATGGTCAATTCAAATTTCTTGAAGTCAATGCTCGAAGTTGGTGGCAGAATTCGTTTCCCACGAAGTGCGGGATTAACTTGGTTTTTGCTGCATACCTTGATGCGATCGGGGAGAAGCCAGATCTCAACGAAGATTACGCAGCAGGCTTAAGGTGGTCGTATTTCCTAACTGACACGAGGTCGGTGATACCACTGCTCAAAACTGGAGAGATAACAGTCGGTGCTTGGCTTTCCTCATTGCGTATGGTTGATGACTGGGCATATTTCTCGATAGATGATCTTATTCCTTGGATTCTAAACTCTCAATATACCCTTAATAAACTCGTAAAGGTAAACGTCAGAAGGAACGATTCGATAACCTGAAACATTGGCAAATGCAAATCAGACGTTGTCATCAAAAGGAATTGTGAGACATATGGATGTTGCGAAATTGCTTAATGAGGTCGTTTCTGACAAGGGCGACTTCATGACAAAATATGTTTCGCTCTTCTCTCAACTGTATCACTCGCTGTCTTATTCTATCAAAAGATCTGAGACATGTTATCGCGGTAGCATGCTGATTATTTCTGTGGATGTTGATGTAGGAAGCAAAGAATTAGGAATCATAAACAAAGGAAAAAACGATGCTAACGTCAACAAGAACACTAGCGAATACAAGATTGGTGAGATAGAGGAATTCGCACTCCCGATGTTTATGGAAACTTTTGACAGCTTCAAAATTCCAGCAAGTTTCGCTATCAGGGGACAGTTGACCGTAGTAAACGGTTCTGTTCTGGGGCTTCTTCGTGAGTCATCTGTCAAACATGATATTGCGGCGCATGGATACTCACACCGAAAGTTTACCCAGCTTTCTCGAGAGGAAGCCGAATCTGAACTGAACATGATCTCGCAAGGAATGGAGAGATTTGGCATCACTCCCAGAACCTTTGTCTTTCCTGCCAACTGCATAGCATATTTAGACCTCCTTGAGAAGTATGGATACAGCTGCTACAGGGGGTATGGGAATTTCATTGCAGACACTATGTGCATAGAAAAACAAGGAGAGTTGTATAATATCCATCCGAGTTTTTATGTAGACAAATACACAAAACCTATTTTCTTGAGAAAGATCTTGGATATTTCCACAGCCGCAAAACTGCCGTTTCATATCTGGTTTCATCTGTGGAATTTTGGAGAAGGCAAGGACATACAGAGAAGCATCGAAGATATCTTTCTGCCTCTACTCGATTATGCAAAGAAGAAGGAAGAAAATGGATTGCTCACGTTTGAGACGATGCTTTCAGCTGCTAAGAGAGTTGAGAAGCATGAAGAATAACGATCAATGCTTGCGCAGAAAAACTCAGTTTGAGGCGCAAGAGATCGATCACTAATCATCGCTTAAAGCACAAATATCGCGCGCTATGGTGCTTATGATACATCCAAACCGAAAGAACTTTTAATAATAGGTGCCACCCATCTCTCGATAGGAATCAAGCTCGAAGGATGGAGATGCGTACGGAGACCAAAAGGAATCTTGCAATATGCATCGTAATCCTCCTTATGCTTTCCCCGATTCTAGTTAGTCGTGCGGTCGCCACTGATGACGGATTGAACTTGCCCTCAACGCCAATCCAAATTGAAGCCAGTAACGGCACAGAGAGCTACCTTAGCACAAGCTTGAGCGATGTCCCCTCAGGCTATGATGTGATGAACGGAACGTATCTTGGTTGGTGTGTCGACAAGACGGCAGAAATGGGAAGAAGCCCGGCTACTCATGAAGTGGAATTGTACTCGAGCATCAACCCGCCAGGGACGTTGGAAAGTGAGAAATGGGGCATGGTCAACTATATCCTGAACCACAAACAAGGAACCATGGACGACATCCAACAAGCAATATGGTACTTCATCAATATGCTTGGCACCTCTGGCAACTTTACTCCAACGAGCACTGTGGCTATGGTCATCGTCAACGACACTCTCGCGAATGGCACCGGTTTTGTCCCTGAAAACGGCCAGACAATAGCGGTCATCTGCTTTCCAATGGTCTTAATTCCCGAGCCAGTCGGCGTCCAAATCACCATCATCGAAGTTGCGAACAAGGTGATCCCAGAGTTTCCATCATCCGCGATTCCACTGTTGTTCTTAGTGATAACGCTGTCAATGGTGATAATTCACAGAAGAAGATATCTACTGACGCATGCGCGCTGAGTTTATATGTTAGAACTGTTTCTGCTTCAATATAGACCATTTTGAGTTCAGTATTAGTCTCCCTTTTGGGAATGCTTCTAAAGAGTTAATCTCCAAATAGAAGAAAACGAGCTGCTACAGAGACTTTCAGAAACAGAAAAAACAGGCATGGCAAAAAGTGTAACAGCCAACGTCCAAGACGAACCATCTTGCAATTGGAAAGCCGAAAATGCCTGCAAGATTAGAGCACTACTACCATGCCTCTACGCCGCCATAGGTAAAGGAAACTTTGGAAGATGGTTGTATGCTGAGGATAAAAGAACTAAACGAATATGACCAATTTGCAGAATTGCGCGAACAGTGGAACGATGTTTTGAGCAAGAGCAAGGACAATGAAGTATTTCTGACGTGGGAGTGGCTATCAACTTGGTGGAGACATTATGGAAAAGAAAGAGAGCTTACGATTTTGCTTGCAGAAGATGGAGAAAAGATTGTTGGAATAGCCCCTCTCATGCGTTCGATCTACAATCTATTCGGACTCAAACTCCGGAAAATCCAGTTCATAGGAGCTGAGCACACAGACTATCGCAATTTCATTCTAACCGCAAAAGGATCAGAGTGCTCGAAGCTTTTCATAAAATATCTAAGTAAGCTCAGCTGGGATTGCCTGGAATTCGGAGACATTCCTGAAACTGCTGAATCTGTCGCCATTTTGCGCACGATGCTAGGGAAAACACACATGCAAAATGAGATGGTGGTAAGCAATTGCTTTTACATACCTCTTTGTGTCTCGTGGGATGTTTTTTTAAAAGCGAGAAGCGAAAGTATGAGGAGAAACCTGCGTAGACGTCTTAGAAGATTGGAAGAGAAACACAAAGTGACATTAAGTAGACAAGATGACATTGATTCTGTGCAACAAGGTGTCGAAGCCTTCGTTGATTTACATCAAAGAGAGTGGAGTTCAAAAGGTTTTGAAGGATCATTCGGTGTGGATCCAGAATTTCGGCATTTCATATTAGACGTGTCAAAATGTTTTGCAGAGAAGAAATGGTTGAATCTGTCTTTCCTAACAGTTGATGACGTGCCGATTTCGGGAGGATTGAATTTTGAGTACAACAATATCTTTTACCTTTATCATTGTGGTTATGATCCTGAATATTATAGGTTTGGAGTCGGCAACCTTCTAATTAGTCGTCTAATCCAAGATTCAATTCAAAAGGGCATGGCGAAATTTGATTTCTTGGCGGGGACAGAGTCGTACAAAAGAAGTTGGGCTTCTCTAAGTCGCAAAAATCTTGAAGTTGGATTTATCAGAAACCGTTTGCTTCCTGTTCTCTATGATAGAATAACTAGGAGTAAAGAATACGATTGGATAAAGAGTAACAATAGAGGATACCTACGTAAGCTGAAAGCTATTGCGCGAACACACTGTCCTTCCCTTTACGGAGCCCTGAGATGATGGGCGAAAGACTCCTTTTGTTCCAAGGTTGTTAAATGCGTTCATGGAGAATGGGCCAAATGACAGGCAGCTCGACCGGTGCGAATATGATACTAGATGAAATTGAGGAGGAAATTGCCGAATACATAGGAACCCGGTATGCTGTTGTTTGCTCTTCTGCTAGAAGTTCTATTCGATTTTCTCTCTTATCCTTGGGAATTGGACATGGTGACGAAGTATTAGTTCCTGATCTAGTTCCCGAAGAATTGCCGATCACAGTCTTCTGTACTGGCGCCTCACCCAGATTCTGTGACGTGGACAGACGAACCTGTGCAATGTCCTTTACACGCTTTCAACAATCCCTTCGGTCAAACACAAAAGCCGTCATTTTCGCTCAGCTTTACGGCTTGCCAGCAGACCCCTCTCCCATAAAAGAAATCACTGAAGAAAGGGAAATAGCACTAATAGAAGATGCCTCACAAGCCCTAGGGGCTAGCATAAACGGTAAAAAAGCAGGGGCATGTGGGCATGTTGGTATTCTGAACTTCAACAAATCTCTGAATGTCCCCTTAGGTGCGGCAGTAACAACAAACGATAAGGAACTTGCATCGAGAATAAAATCAAATAGAGCGAAATATGAAACCAAGTCGCTCTTCGCCTCATTGTGTTATCATATAATGGAGCTTTCCGGGCTTAAGGCAAAAGAGATTATTCAAGTTGTTTTCTGGGGCGACAAATATCTCTACAAACTAATGCATGAAACCCTTGCGAAAAAGCATTTCCAAGAAATTGAAGGATGGACAAAAGTCAATGCTGATGCTCTTGAAATGTGGGGTTCTAATTCACTTACCGCAACCATAATCAACCAACTTATAGCGCATTGTGACGGGAGGTATTGGCACCGTCGAAAACTAGAGAAAATTGAAATCATGCTCTTGAAGAAAGAGTTTGAGAACTTGGGCAACTATTTGCAAGATCGTAGAAAATCAGCTAAGATGTATGATGAGTACCTCAAGCAGGGTGGGTACGAAAAAATTCTTGTTCCTCCCAATTCCATTTCTTCCTACAAAAAATACCCTATTCTCTTTTCTGAGAAGACTAGGCTTTCGAAATGCATTAAAGAACTGACTCGGGCAGGTTTCATAGTGGACTACCGGTACAAACCGTTACATATGTCACCATCCTTCGGAGTGATGAACGAGGATTCCAATTTCAAGGAAGCAATATACATTTTAGAGCATTTGCTTCCTCTGCCTATCACATTAAGCATGAAACCTGAAAAAATAGAACAAGCTGCCTCAATTGTGAACCTTAATTCATAGGTCTTGTTGAAACCATTCACACCTGGAACAGCGTGCGTTACTGCAAAGCACACGGAGAATGTGAATGGGCCTGTTTCTGCTCTTGGAGGAAAGCTTGGCTTAAAAGATTGGATTCCAAACCAGAAAATGATGAGTGGACATAAGTGATACAAAGAGAATCAACCTCAGAATTCAAGACACATGGAGCAGGCCACGATGGGTTACCCGCACTGAAGCAAGTAATAACGTTGGTTTAAGAATAGAAAAGAGGAATCCGAAATGCTCATAAAGAATAGCTTGGCAGGTTTTGCAATCGTTGCTATGCTTGTTCTAGGCACGATTTCATTAGTTGTCTCAATCAGTTATGATTCATCCATACTTGCGTTAGTAGGCCTTGGCTTATGCTTCTGGGGGGTACTCCTTCTCTACATCACACCTGAAGAATTCACGAGAAAAATCCTGCAAGAAGTCTCGTTATCACCTGCACTCACAACGCTAAATCTGATGATACAGGAGCTACGGTACAAAGGAAACCCAACGTACTTACCGCCAAAATACTTCACAAGCCCAGAAACCACTAAAGTATACGTGTCAAAACGTAAAGGTGCAAACCTTCCAACACCAGAACAAATCCAAGAGTACAAGGACCAACCAGTAGCCAGAACCAAACAGGGCATGTTGTTCACGCCGCCAGGCATTCAACTGTCAAAACTGCTGGAAAGGTCGCTTGGAAAAAGCTTCATCAGAACAAACCTCAAAGGCTTGCAGCAGAACCTTCCAAGACTGTTCATTGAAAATCTGGAGATCGCTGAAAACCTAGAGATGCAAGTAGAAGACGACCTGACAAGAAGAAAAGAAGACCATCACACATCCCAAACTCCGACAAAAAATACGATAATCCACGTAAGAATAGCCAAACCATTCTGCGCAGACATTTCCCAAGAGGCTGAAATCCCACTATCTTCGGTCGCCCTAGTTGGCGACCCAATCAGCAGCGCCATCGCCATAGCCTTAACCAAAGCAACAAGCAAACCCATACGAATAATGGACACCAAAAACTCCGAGGACGGCAACGTCTTAGAAGCTACCTACGAAACCATAGAGGAATGACACCATGAACTTCCCACTGTCTTTTTGGGACATAAGCCTATGGCTAGCCGTCACAGCCATAATCCTACTTGTAACATCAGAACTAGTCTCCCCCTACTACGGAAAAACAAACCTAGCCATAAACAAGAAAAGGCTAAGAAACACTGCACTGGCGGTCTCGATACTTTTCCTGATAACCGTGGCAATACGAATAGTCAACATAATAACCGCACCATAAAACACAAACAGCTTCAAACAAGCATAAACCCTAAAACCTTCAACACACCCAAAAACCGTAACTAAGGCGCCAATAAAATTGCCCGAACAAACCTCTCAAGACAAATTGGATGAGCAGATAATCCACATCGTGAAAACGGCAAAACCAGCAAGCGTTCAACAACTAATCGACCTAGTTCAAACAGTATCACCATCAACACCCAAACAGGAAATATTGGGCCAAGTACTGCGCTTGGAACAAGAAGGAAAAATCCTTCTCAAACCACAACAAACTTCAACACCAGAAAAACTCTCCAGCTACCTACGTTCAAACCATGCCCTCTGGTACTGGATCACCATAACACTTGCAGCAGCGACAACCTTAGTCGTATTCAGCATCCCAGAGGACTCTTTCCCACTAGTATACGTAAGATACGTTTTAGGTGCAATCTTTGTTCTCTGGCTGCCAGGCTACGCCTTCATAAAAGCCCTGTTTCCACAAAACCTTCCTTTCACACACAACCTAGCACATTCACTCGGTACATCTGAGAAAAACTTGGACGCAATAGAGCGCACAGCTCTAAGCATGGGAATGAGCATAGCACTAACCCCATTAGTGGGCCTACTGCTAAACTACACTCCATGGGGCATTCGTCAAACACCAATCGTCCTAAGCCTACTAGCATTAACCACAATCTTCGCAACAGCCGCAATCATAAGAGAACAACAAACCAGAATCCCTAAAAAAGCATAAACACGAACGGCGGCCGGAGTGCAATTACATTACCTAGAAGAACCTTTCGCGACTATCTGAATATGGCAAACCCGCCATCAAAGAAAACGCGCGGATTCAAAATCTACCTGAACCATAGGTCCCAATTGCCTTTTCTAGCGTGCGTTGACTCGCACGGCTCAATTTTGTCTTCTTCAGTCTCGTTCCTGCCTGAGTATCCTCCACTTTGTACCCCTGCTTTCTAATCTCTTCTCTAATGTCATCCGCCACTCCCCAATCTTTTCGCTCCCGGGCTTCTTGGCGCAGTCTCAATGATTCCTTGATTTCCTCGGACATCTCCTCTTCAGCCACTTCTAGTTCGATTGACTTCTCTTCTTCAGTGCAATCTGCTTTCTCCAGTACACTTTCGCGTCCATCTATGGATCTTCTGCGTTGAAGCATCCGTCCTCCGGCAACAACTGAAACCAGCGAGACCCAAAACAACGCTAAGATCTCTTCATACATTCTTATCACTAGTATCCTCGTATTGACAGCGTAAAAGCGAAGCTACCGAATAGAAATACGGTCAAATCGCTCATATTCCACAGATTGATACATGCAAGATCGATCGGTAGACCCTGCTCCGTCTGCTCACAGAAGTCCATGCTTCTGACATTATACCCTAAATGGAAAACCCCCAAAAAACATGTAAATCAAGCAAACACAACCCCAAAACGTCCTTGCACGCCTGAAACCAGCAGCGAAAGACTTACTCCAACTCCATAAAACCTTTAACGCCAAAAAACAACGCTCATGAATCAGTCCCCGAAACATGACAAGAGAACAAGAAAAATGCGCAACCGCATAATCAGGCAATTATTCCTACCAGTCGCAATCATACTCTGGATAATCGGATGGACCATGGTCTGGACAGGCTCCCGCAAAGACCGAGAAACCAAACGAACCCAAACCAAAGCTGCCCCGGAAGACAACCTGACCATAATAGTGCCTATAACATCCGAAGAAATCGAAGCATAATCCCTCGTATCGGCGGCTTTTCAACGGTTTGAGCGTTGAACCTTGGAGCAATGAAAGGAGAGTAACTTTCACATTCTAGGTCACAGTTCATTATTCAATCCATATTGTTTCAGGAAGACTCTTGAAATGCTCGTCACCAGTAATTACCTTTGCCTCCATCAGTCTGGCCGTGGCCAGTGTAATGGCATCAAAAAGGCTTGGTGTCGAAAGCTTCCTCCTTCTGGCTTCCTGTGACAATTTCATGTAGCATTTCGCAGCTTCCAAAGCCAGTTCAATGCTTATCGGAACCACGTGTGATGCCACACTTATCGTCTCCAACCTTGCATGAATAGTTGACTCTTCTACTCCTCCTCGGTGGTACTTGCAGGCAACTTCTGCCACTACCGTGCCGGGCGTCAAGACTTCATCAGCTTGTTCGATTATCTGTTTTGCTTTTTCTCCCGCCCCGCTGCCGACAAAAATCTCAACCCACGCGTATGCGTCAACAACGATCTTCACCACGATCCTCCTCAGTAAAGGATTTCACCTTGTTTTTGTCAAGTCCGAAGGTTTCATCAATGGCTGTCTTACGTTGCTTCTTCACAAGCGATTGTATTGCTTCATCAAGGCTTTCGGCGCCAAGCTTCTCTCTCAGACGCTCAAGAGCTTCCAACGTCTTCCTAGACACCCTTACCGTTGTTGTCTCACCCAATGCTACTCACTAACAAATACACTGTTACACAAGTATAAAAATATACTCATATACACACGCTTTGCTCGAGAAGCGACAACAGTAGTGAAAAGCGTTGGAAGCCAGCTGGAAGCGTGTGCTCTTCAATTTCAACTGCTAATATGTCTCGCCTTTCATTCTATGTTGCGCCTCATGAGAGATGAGGCAGCCTCAAGAAACCTTAATGCCAAACCGGAGCTTTCCCATGAAAACCTCGTTTTCTTAGTCTTGCGCGCTTTGTCCAGAATAGTTGCTGAACCAAAGATTTTTGATGGTAGGAAATGAAGAGGGATTAGTGGTCTGACCACCACTGGGGTTTGGCGTTGCCTTGCTTTTCAAACGGCGTTGGTCTCGCATCATCTTGTTTGGGCTACTGTGTTCCCGCTATGGTTATGTCGAAGCTGAAGCTTGTGATTCCGCTGATGCTTGACGAAACTGCAAGAGTCAACGTTGCCTGAACCACTACACCTGCAGTTAACACGTAGCTCTGCCTATTCCATGTCAAAGTAAGATAGCTTGAAGCAGACGTAGGATTCCAGTTACCAACCGTCATGCTTAACGTCACTGCAACGTTCCCCTCGTTCTTCACGTAGACAGTTGAGGTTGTTGAGCCACCAGGATCCAATGCACCCCAGTTTATTGAGGAAAGCGCAACTGTACAACCGCTGTCTGAGTAAACGCCAACTCCTACTGCCCTCACGTTTCCACTGTTAGAGATTGTTCGTGAGACCATGAGCGCACCCAAGGCACTCATAGTCACCACCATGACTGCCACTACCGCTAATGCGGCTCCTATTGTCACTTTTTGCATAGCCATATTATTCACGATATAGATCATTGAATCGTAAGTCTTAATAAACGTTATTGTGCACAGGAACAACACAAATACACTTCACAGAAAACACACAACTGAAAACCGCCGACCTCACGCAATGGTACAAAAGGTAACTGTAGCCAAAACGTGTTGACAATGTGTATTTGAATCGTGTCGAAAAGCATTCTGCCGCCACGTGAAACGGCAGCTTCCCGACACCCTAAACGTAACTATAAACATTAAACTCGCACAAGTCTTGTTGACTGAAAGAGAAGGAACAAAAACCGTTATGCAATAAATCGCGTGACGCTTGCTACCATTCAGTAGACATTGCTGAAAACCGATTTTGACAGGTGTTCAAGCTTACCTAGGTCACCTAGAGTCTTCGGCGGAAACCTTTCCCCGTCCCCGCAATCCTCTGAATCTCAGTTTCAACGTCAGTATCTTCTCTGTTGCAAACAACCGTGACGCAACATACATTATGACTAGCGTGAAGACCGTTACGTAGACTATCCCAAATCCCGCAGTCCAATAGTCGCCCATCGTAACCGCTCTCGAAGCAATAATCGGGTGACTGTAAGGAATCGCATAGAGAACAATTCTCAGCCAAGACGGCAAGCTGCCGACGTCAAGATACATCAAGGCAATTGCCGGAATCAGCATCAGCGGATAAACAAAACCGACCAGCGATTGTGCACCTCGGGTATCTTCTGCGAACGCAGACAGGACTACTGCAAGCGCCAAAGCTGAGAGCAACGTGACAAAAAGCGAAATCCCCAGGAGCAAGTAACCGAAGAGGGAAGGAACGAGTCCCAGAGAAACCAAATCCAAAGTCGTAGTAGAAGGAATGGCGGACGAGAAAGATCCAAGATAGTAGTTGAACCCTAACATGTACGCCGCAGCCCCGACGCCCGCAACTATGATCGAACCTGACAGTTTCCCCATGAGAATGGCGAAACGATCAATGGGCAAAGTCAACAATGTTTCCAATGTTTTCTCTTCTTTTTCCATAGCTACAGAAGTTGCGGCAATCTGCATTGAATAGCTAAGCAAGATCATGATAGTAATTGGCATGGCGATTGACTGCGAAATCATCAACGTTGAAAGCACTTGGGGATCAACACCTTGAACAACTTTCCCTTTGATAATGGCAGACTTGTCTCGGTATACAATGTCCGGCGAAACGTTTCTGTTGAACCGTGTCACCAGAGCATCAATCATCGAGCTTCCAATGCCTTCAAGTATTCCCGTACCTGAAAAGACACTGTAAAATCCAACATGAACCCCCGTCTTAGCAGTGACATTAAAACTGAAGTCTGAGGGTATCTCAACAATGTCTGTAGCATTGTATGTGGACAGCAAGGGCACAGCATCTTCTACTGTTGAAACGTTGACCTTGATAACTCTCAAGGACGAATTGAGAAACGCGATGAATTGGCTCGAGTTCTCCCCGCCATCATGATCCAAGACAAGCAAAGTGGCCTTACTCGCGCTTTCCTGCGCTGACTGCACAGACAAACTCATAATACTGCCCAGAACAGGGAACAGAATCACAGGAACTATAATCATTCCCAACAGTATCTTCGGATCCCTCACCAGCTCCTTAAGCTCTTTCACGAGAACGTTCCAAAAACCCTTAAGCAAAGCCTACCACCTTCGCAAAAACCTCTTCCAAGTTCACGCTTTCATACTTCGCCTTCATTTCCTGCGGTTTTCCTGCAGTGACGACCTGTCCCTTGTTGATTAATGCTATCTCGTCACACAGATGCTCAACTTCAAGCATGTTATGGCTTGAGAGGACAACTGTAACGCCATGGTCTTTCACGTAACGCTTGATTATTCCCCTAACATGATAAGAGTGCAAGATGTCCAACCCGCCTGTCGGCTCGTCCAAGAGGGCAAGCTTGGGTTTAGTCATCAGCGCTCTAGCCACGAGAAGACGCCGCTTCATCCCCTTACTGTAAGTCTTAGCCTTATCCCTTAACCTCTCGCCTAAACCGCAGATCTCAGCGGCTTCCTCCACAATCCTGTGAGCCTCATCCTTGTCTCCTGTGTGAAACTTTGCCATGAAACCTAAATATTCCCAGCCTGAAAGATTCCGATAGGCACCAGCCTCCTCAGGGAGATAAGTTATTATCTTGCGTATCTCGTCAGGCTGACTAACAACATCCAACCCAAAAACCTTAACAGACCCAGAAGTAGGCAGAAGCAACGTAGAGACAATACGTAGCGTCGTCGTTTTTCCTGACCCGTTAGGGCCTATAAGGCCAAAGATTCTGTGAGAACACACACTGAGGCTCAGCCGGTTCAAAGCCTGTATACTGCCAAACCGCTTGACCAGATCAGTAGCCTCAATGGCAAAATCCAAGGTTCAATCACGCCAGCATCGTTTAGCTAATGGAAACCATTAAAGTTTTCCGGTTAAGCTCTTGGAAAAGCTCCAAACGTGTTAATGCTGGGGTACATTAAAACTTGAAAAAAGGAGAACCACGACTCACTACGAGCCGCAAAGCTAATAACATCAAACCAAAAATACCTAGAGTTCCGTGAATAAAAATGGAAATGGAACGGATAGCTAGATATTGTTTCGTCGCTTTCCTTTTCTTGGCTATCGGCATGGGGCTCATTGTTGGCTACTTGCAATACAGCGCATATAGCGGCTCTCCTGATCTCGGACAAATCAACGGCTACGTTACGCTGACGCTGCTAATCTTTGGAATAATAGTTGGGCTTGTAAGTATCACATCGAAAGAAGTCATGCCATTCCTGATCGCAGCGATTGCGCTAATAGTGGCTAGCAGTGGAGGCGTGTGGTCCCCGTTGAACACAATCCACGAACTGCTCTACCAGTGGGCTACGTACATTCTGAGATACATAGTAGCGTTTGCGGCTCCTGCTGCTGTAATCAACGCAATCAGATCAGTGCTTACTGTAACAAGAGACAAATAAGCTCGAGCAGGATCATTCTCTCCCCTCTTTTACTTTCTTTATTTGGAAGAGCAAATGCTTCTTGCGTTTTTTCCTGTTTTCTTAAGAACTGCACTTTTTCGGCAACTGTGTGTAAAGCACGTGTGTCCCTATTGTCTATGCGTAGGAAGTCCGGACGTGAGGTTTTGCAGCTGTGCCTCTTATTGGACGAGTTGCCTAGACTTCATCATCTTAGCTGGCTTGAGCGCGTCTTGTCGATAGAGGTTTTGGTGGGGCCGGTCGGATTTGAACCGACGACCTACGGGTTTCTCCATTGGGTAAGTATGACCGTTCCAGAAATTCTTCATCTGCGTTCTTTACGCATCGACTCCCATTCTCCACACATTGTGGATTTCTGGAGCCCGTCGTCATACCTGCCTAGACTACAGCCCCTAACCATAAAGGGAAAGACAAGGTATGCTTTAAATTTATTCGTTATTGATTTTGTCAAATCTTTAGGGTTAAGACGATTTCCGAAAACATTATCCGTTCGATTCAAGCCCCCTAAGACTTAACAGAACCTGAAAACGATAAGTTTATGAGTAAAGAGTTGAGGTCATACTTGGAGTTTGCCGGCCATAGGGCGCGGGACCCACCCGATCCCATACCGAACTCGGAAGTTAAACTGCGCTCCGTTCTTGGCTGTAGTGTGGTCTTCGGCCACGTGAACCCGGGAAAGCTGGCAGCTCCACCTAAAAATCATCCTATCATTTTCCTTGGTGGAATTACCTAAACCTTATAACCAAGCGCCTAATAGTCATCTCGAAAGGTGTATACATTCATGAATGCATTAGTTGCCACGTCAACGCTGCAGAGCGGGCTGATGCAGCTTCCAATTGACCTGCAGACTATTGTAAGCTTGCTGATGTATGTTGTTTTCATAGTTTTCATATTCTACGGTCAGCGAGTACAGCTGTACGTCATGCTTCGAGATGTCGAGGGATCTCTCTACAAGCTTAGGCACATCAAGGAGGAAGGACGGAAGATTACGATTGATACAATCAAAGAGATTGGAAAGCCGCAATCCGATCCTACAGGCAGAGTGGACAGGTTTCTCGACTTTTTCACGATCGCTCCGCAGAATCTGGATCCAGCTGGTGTAGTTTGGAAACTTGAGCACATTCTTGATGTTAGAGATGATCGTGCCAAGGATGAAGTGAAGATGATGGCTCCTTCAGCAGACGAAATCCAAACGTACAATCTTGAAAACACCCTTGAAGCAGCAATGGCACTTAACTACATTTACAAAGTGATTAGACACTTTTACTTACTCGGCAAGAAGACACTCAGCCTCTACGTAATCATGCAAATTCAAATGCTATTGCCTCTGATCATGCGAGAAGCAGAAGCTTACGCAAGCGCATTGAAAGCATTCGCCTACGGTCAACCGATAGGGGATGGTGCAGGTGCCTTGGTGGCTGGCAGGCTCATGCATGGACTTGAGACAAGAGAAATGCCTAAGGACTGTGTCGCAGCAACTTTGCAGCTGGAAGGACGCACCACCTTTGTGATAAAAGCAAAGGGACCAGGAGGCAACGTCGGCAAACCCGGAGACGCAATCAAAACGATTATTGAGGAAAACGAAGGCAAGATTTCAACACTGATCATGATTGATGCGGCAGCAAAGCTTGAAGGCGAAGAAGTGGGCGAAGTTGCCGAAGGCATCGGTGCAGCCATTGGAGGACCAGGAGTTGATCAATTCAAGATTGAGGAATCCATCCTGAAATATCACATTCCTGTAAACGCAATAGTAATAAAAGAAGACATCGGAGATGCCGTCTCGCCGATGCGCAAAGAGATCATTGACGCAGTTGACAAAGCCATCGAAAGAGTAAAGCAAGTTATCTTAGAAAGGACAAAAGAAGGAGAAAAAGTGATAGTTGCTGGAATCGGCAATACAATCGGCATCGGCCAATAGGAGATGAATGAAATGGGCGAACCAAAGAATACACCTACGACAACAAGAGTCTCGTCGTTCATTCTAATGATTGTATTCGTAACGCTAGCACTGTCGTTGACTGCCCTGATACTGGCTCTCAACGCTTTCGACAATAACGAAATCATAGCTGGTTACTTGATGCTCGCCGGATTCATAGGAGTGGCTCTCTCCACCTATGTTCTGTTTCAGATGAGACGGCGGGCATCACGCCTAAACATTGTCGTTCCTCCAGTCACGACAGTTATAGAATGCAAGAAATGCGGCTTCAAAAGCGTTAGAGAATTCCAACGTGGCGACTACATCTTCAAAGGAGTTGAGCCATGCCAGAAATGCAACGAGAAGATGATGATAACAGCGATCTACAGAGAGGTCAAGGACAAAGAGAAGGAACGATCCCGCTTCTAAGTCAAAACAGTGCAGCCATCCGTGACGATAAGAACCGTGTGCTCTGCTTGAGCAACCGGTCGTCGACTTGCTTCAACAAAGATGGGGTAGTTCATAAGGGCTTTTGAAGACAGCAAATCGTGAAAAGCTTCGCGATAATGCTCTTTCTCCACAGCGCCTTGTAGCCAACGTTCAGCGAAGGGCAAGGTCTTGAAATTCTCTTCAATAAATCTTAGGAGTTGCTTGGAATATTGGTTTCTCTGCGATCTGGGCTTGATGAGACGAAATATGGTGCTTTCTTCGCCATTTTCAACCTTGCCTGCGGCATTCGGAACAGTGACAAAAGGCTCAATCGCATAAACGCCTCCGATCTTGATCTTTGAACTGAGCAAGTGAGACACGTTAGGTAAGGAAGTTCCAGCATGCACAAGGTATCTCCCGACCTGATGACCAGTCAAATTGGAAATTGGTTTGAATCCTCGAGACTTTATCGTATTCTCGATAATTCTTCCTAACTCTGATGTTGAGACGCCGGGTCCAATACTTTCTGTGGCTTTTTCCAATGCTATCTCCGCAGTCTCTACGAGGCTTTCGTATTCTGGATTGAAGCATAAGGTGATTGAAGTGTCAGTTACATAGCCGTCTACGTGGGCACCAATGTCCACCTTGACTATTGATTTTTCTGGTATCCTTTTGTCGTCATTTGGTGGGGACGTGTAATGTGCGGCTATTTCATTTATCGAGACGTTGCATGGAAATGCAGGTCTACCCCCCTTTTTGCGTATCAGCTCTTCGGCTTTTTCGCATACCTCAATGATAGGCTGGTTTTCATGAACAAAATGCTTCATTTCTTCGCGTGTTTCACGAAGAATTCTCCCAGACAGTTGAAACTTCTCTAGAGCATCCTTGTCAGGATCATTCATTGACGTCACGTTATATTTCTATGTCTAAGAACGCCATAGTTTTAAAGGTTTAACATAAGAGCGTTATCTTAATGCTGTCTCTGGTCAAAGAAAAGACTCTGTTAACAGCTGTATGGAAAAACTAATAGACTCCGTAAGCAAGTCTGCGGACACTTTAGAGTGCTAGTTTATGGATTTTCGGTTCAAGGGTCGCAAAATCATTGGCGCCCAGATGGAAAATCATCTTCGCTTTCTCCAGATCGTATTCTTCAGTGAATACTCCTTCGTTAGCATATGCCTCAACTATTTCGCCGACGAAGACTGTGTGATCACCTGTTATGAATTCACTGTGAAGCTTGCATTCCAAATGAGCGACGCACTCTCCAATTGCTGGCGGTCTCACCTTCTTGGCTGGCAACGCTGTAAAGCCTGTTTCTTCGAACTTGTCATGGTCTCTGCCGCTCACTCTACCGCAGACGAGAGTCTCTTTCAGTATTCCCATCGTTGGAATGTTGACCACAAACTCTCCAGTTTCCTTAATCAGATTGTAAGAGTGTCTTCTCGGTGCAATGCTCACAGCGACAAGGGGCGGGTTGATTGACGTGGGCATCGCCCATGCAAGCGTGATAATGTTAGGCTTTCCAACCTTGCCAATGCATGAAACTAATACTGTGTGCATAGGGTGAAGAAGCCTGTAAGCTGATTGGGCGGCCACCTTGGTTTTTCCTTTTCCCATCATGTCTCGTATCACTCTATCTTTTTATGTGGAATCTCTTAACTATGTCTTTTGCTTTTTCTCGTTTCTTCTGATGCTCAGCGAGGAACTTGTTAAGTCTACCGGTAAGCTCGGTCTTGCATTCACCACACATTATCTCGCCAGCAATGCATCGTCTCTTTCTCTCAGACAGTTTCTTATCGTCTTCTTCGAACAAGTAGAGGAAGTATTGAAAGATTGTGCAGACTTCCGGATCTCCACCATATTTCTTTTGTTCTGCAAGTGTTCCTTTGCCTCCTGTGAAGGCGTTCCAGACCTTACGTTTAACTATATCCGGCTGGTCTACTGTGAAGATTGCCGTTTCCGGTTCTGACGCACTCATTTTACCGCCTATGCCAAGCCCTGGAAGGAAGCGACAGTGAATTTGGGCTGGTTTGTAGTAGCCGAGTTTCTGGGCAATGTCGCGGGTAATCCTCCAAAACGGGTCTTGATCTATGGCTGCTGGAATGAGTGCCGGAACGTTTTCGCCTGTCAGCTTCTTGTGTAGGAAGCATGGCACAGCTTGAATGGCAGGCCAGAAAATCCAACCGAGATTTGTGCTGTCCTGAAATCCGAATGTGGCCTTTGCTGTTGAGTAGGTTATTCGTTTCGCAACTTCTAACGCAATATCGTAAAGCAAGTCTATGTCCTGTACATCGTAGATTATGAAGGTGTCTTCAGGCTTGAAACCCAATGCGACAAGGTCCAAAGCGTTTTCGTAACCGAATCTTGTGTTTTCAGCGAGCTTCGCATCGTCTTCAATCACAAATTTCTCGTCGTCAGTCATCTGAAAATAAAGCCTTGTTTCAAATTTCTCTTGTAGGTGCTTTGTGAAAATCCATGGAACAAGATGCCCAATATGAACCGGGCCGGAAGGACCTCGACCTGTGTACAAGACAAACTTTGTGCCTTTTTCATACAGGTCAAGCACTACATCTAGGTCGCGATGTGAATAGAAGAGCTTTCGCGCCAATTGAAGATGAAGGCCATCAGTGTGCTTCGCTAATTTTTGGAGCAATTCCTCAGTTAAGGGCTGTGTTCCAAACTCCTGTATTAATCGTTCGTAATCCACTTTGCCCTTGACTTCCCATGGAGTAACGACCATTTCATTCTTGTCTTCGTCAGTCAAACGGGATCGCCTGTATTGCTTAGCTTCTTACATGATTCGGCAAAAAGTATTAAACCTTATGTGAACATAAGTTTCGAACACTCGCTCTATGGTTTGAGAAGAACATGCCACTTGAATATGAGTCTCTTGGCTTTTCGGAGGAATTGAAGAGAAGAATCAATGCGAATAAGGAATACCGAGAAAAGGCCAAAGATATGAGCTTGAAAATTCTGATGATCGTCAATGACGTTTCCTTCGCCACTTACTCCAGTTATGTAGGTGGAGAACTTGTCGAACGCAAGCACGTTCCACAACGCGAAGTTGAAGAGTATCGAAAGAAGGCTGATTTCATTGTCGGAATTCCAACATACGCTCTGTCAGTTGAGATGGCTAGAGGCAGGGAATCTCTGGAGTCACTTTTCCTGAGTGGGACATTGAAGGTAGAGGGTTCCATTTTCAAGGCGTTACAGTACAGAGACGCATTAGAGTCATTGGGGAAGATGACCGCTGCACTTGTCAATGAGTCAAGCATTCCTTCGAAGGAAGAGTTTGTAAGAATGTTGCGGGAACGGGAGCTACTGTAAAGAAACGTTAGCCAATCGGGCTATGATGATGCAGGAAATTATCCTCTGAAACTAGAAATATGCATACTCTTATTAAAATTGACTATGGATTAGATTAACAAATCCAATAGCTTCCACTCATGAAGGCAAAGGTCATGGTTGAACTCAGAGAGCATGAACAGAAAACACTTCTTGGGCTCGAGAGAATAGGTGGAAAGGCGTCAATAGATCAAATGGTTCGTGAATTAAATTCTCCTGATGCAACTGTAATGCGTGCAGCCCTTGTACTTCACGAAAAGGGACTGGTTGAGATCAGTGAAAAGAGGCAGACAATCGTTGAACTCAATGGTGAAGGCAAAACGTATGCGAAGAAGGGGTTGCCAGAGAGGCGTATGGCGACAGCCCTGAAAGATCTTGGTGGAAAGGCGAATCTTGAGAAAATTGTCGAAAGGGCGGACATAGAGAAGCAATTCATTCCCATAGCCTTGGGGTGGATCCAGAGGAAGAAATGGGGAAGTCTGGATTCAAAGACAAGAACTCTGCAACTTGCCGGCGAAACAGGGCAGGGAAGCGACGAGAAGCTTCTGGAGATACTCAGCAAGGAAGGAGAAGCTGTTGTTGAGAATCTGAGCTCCGAGTCTCAGCAGGCGGTTCAACTTCTAAAGGGAAGGAAACTCCTGAATGTTAGTGAAAGAACTCGGAGAATAATCGAAATCACGGAAAGTGGGCGCATAGTTGTAAGAAAAGGAGTTAGACTTGTGGCAGAAGTGACGCAGTTGACGCCAGAGCTTATCATAAGTGGGAAATGGCAGAAGACGAAGCTTCAGAAATACGACATAGCAGCTCAGGTGGCTAGAACGTGGCCTGGCAAAAGGCATCCTTATCTACGCTTTGTCGATGAAGTGAAGGAAAAACTCGTGACTCTCGGCTTCAATGAGATGACTGGACCAACTGTTGAGACGTGCTTCTTCAATTTTGATGCCTTATACACGCCTCAGGATCACCCTGCGCGGGAAGCGTTCGGCATATACCTAGTTAAGGAACCCAAGTACGGTGAAGTCGCCGCTGCCAAGAATGTTCTGGGCGATGTGAGGAAGACTCATGAGAATGGCTGGAAGACAGGTTCCACTGGTTGGAAATACACTTTTTCCGATAAAGAGGCTGGTCGCTTGATTCTGCGTGGTCATGGAACCTGCCAGAGCGCAAGAACACTATTGAGCAAGGATTTGGAGATTCCTGGCAAGTATTTTTCGGTTGTCCGCTGCTATAGGCCCGAGGTTTTGGATAAGACGCATTTGACAGAGTTTAATCAAGTTGAAGGTATTATCATTGATCCAAGTCTGACACTACGAGACCTATTAGGTGTCTTGGAGAAGTTTGCATTGGAAATCGCTGGTGCAGATGAGGTGAAGTTCAATCCGGACTATTTTCCGTTCACTGAACCAAGCGTCGAACTTGCAGCCTATCGGAAAGGCTACGGGTGGATAGAGTTTGGCGGTTCTGGGATGTTTAGACCTGAAGTAACTTCGCCTTTGGGCATTGATGTGCCTGTAATTGCTTGGGGTTTGGGAATTGACCGGTTGTTCATGTTAAAAGCTGGGATAGATGACATCAGGTACATTTTCTCGCAAGATCTGAATTGGATTAGGAGGAAGGGGGTGGTATAGTTGCCGACAATTGACGTTGATTATGTCGAGTTTGAAAAGCTACTCGGAATCAAGTTTGATCGAGATATGACGAAAGTCAACAGTTGTCTCGCCTTCGTCAAAGGTGAAGTGAAGGTCTTCGACGAAAAAGAGGGCCTAATGAGCATTGAGATTAAGGATTCAAACCGCCCAGACCTATGGAGTATCGAAGGACTGGTCAGAGCTCTGCGCGGTTTTTTAGGCTTAGATGAAGGTTTGAAGAATTACACTGCCGACAAGCCAATTGCGGCCCTCAACGTTAGCCCAGAGTTGAGAAGCATTCGTCCTTACATCGGGTGCTCGATAGTCAAGAATGTGAAACTGACAGACAAGATCATTCGCGGACTTATGCACCTGCAGGATAAGCTAGATCAGACGTATGGCCGCAATAGACGAAGAACGTCAATTGGACTCTACGATTTCAGCCTCCTAGCTCCTCCATTCAGCTATACAGTCGCAAAGCCTTCCGAGATCAGGTTTATGCCCTTGGGTTTTAACGAAAAAATGAGCCTTGAGGAGATTCTGCAGAAACATCCAAAAGGCCTAGAATACGGCAGCATCCTGAGGGGGCATTCTGTTTACCCAATTCTCTTGGACTCTGAAAGAAAGGTATTGTCGTTTCCGCCGATCATAAACTCAAACGACCTTGGAAGAATCAACGAGGACACGAAGCACCTGCTCATAGAAGTCACAGGCACCGCGGAGGAAACAGTACTCACAACGTTGAAGATTGTTACACTATCTTTGATTGATCGCGGTGGAAAAGCATACTCGACAACAATTCACTATCCACATGAGAAACGGAAAGTTGTCACGCCCAATTTTGAAACCAGACGAATGACCTTAGACGTAGAATACGTCAACAGGCTACTGGGTTTGCAGGTGACAACCAAACAGATCGCTGGTCTTCTCAGTAAGGCAGGTTTCGATGCGGAGAAAACAGAGAAATCGAATCTTGTGGTGAGAATACCGTGTTACCGCGTTGATGTGATGCATCAGATAGATCTTGTGGAGGACGTTGCGATAGCTTACGGGTACAACAACATTAGGCCATCATGGCGGAAACTGCCTACCACAGGAGGTCTCAGACCTGAACAGAACCTGTTAAGCGCTGCAATAGATCTCATGATAGGTTTAGGATTCCAAGAAATCCTCACGTACACCATGACTAACACAGAAAACCTGTTCACAAAGATGAACTGCAAGAAGGAGAAAACTGTGGAAATAGCTAACCCAAAGGTCCAGACCCTAACTTGCTTGAGAAACTGGCTTCTGCCGAGTCTCATCGAATTCCTGAGCAACAATCTGTCAGTGGACTACCCACAAAGAATATTCGAGCTTGGCAAAATCACAGCTTTAGATGACAAGAAGGAAACGAGAACGAGAGATGAAGAATGGCTTGCTGCAGCCTCTTCGCACCCAAGCGCCGGGTTCAGCGAAATCAAATCAGCCTTGGACGCGTTTTTCCTGAATCTTAACGTAGGCTGGCAGATCAAGGAAACAAAGCATCCGAGCTTCATTGATGGCCGAGCAGGCGCGATAATCATCAGTGGGAAAACCGCTGGAATTCTGGGTGAAATAAACCCGAAAGTCTTGACAGCATGGAAGATCGAAAACCCCACAATAGCTTTCGAAGTAAACATGAATATGGTAGTAGAAACAAAGCAAGCCTCTTGAGCATAAGACAGGAACGTTTAATTTCAAAGAATGGTTTCTTCTTATTTGGCGATGACCAAAAGGAGCTCCTTAATCCCACCGGATAAATCCATGCAGACGGACCCAACGGAAGAGGCACGCTTCACCGCATGCTTTACTTGTGATGGCGGGTTTACCCAAGCATGGGACATGGTGGGCGCGGGCACAAAATCCTACGATGGAGAGAACTTTACTTAGAGGAGCGCACCGCTCCACTATGAAGTAAAGCGTTAGTTACGTGGGAAACAATCGCCCGCGAAAAAGAGAACTTTTAAGTTCCAGCCCAGCACAAAAACTTGAAGGCATGAGCAAGAGCAGGTAGAGCGAAACTTGGACATAGAAACAAAGATGGAATTGATCTGCAAGCCCCCTACGGAGGAAGTTCTAACTCCAGAAGACTTAAGGCGATTGCTTGAAACAGAGGAACACCCCATAGCCTACAACGGCTGGGAACCATCTGGACTGGTTCACCTTGGCACAGGCGTAATCTGCGCATACAAGATGAAGGATTTCATACAGGCAGGCATACGCTACAAGGCTTACCTTTCCACGTGGCATGCTTGGCTCAACAACAAACTAGGCGGAGACCTCAAACTAATAAAAAGAGCCGCAGACCTCTTCAAACACTCATGGATAGCCCTAGGAGTGCCGAAAGACAAGATTGAATTTGTGTATTCAGACGAACTGTATGACGACTTGGATTACTGGGCTACCGTTATAAAGATCGCAAAGAGACTCACGCTGGCAAGAGTAAGACGAACCCTTGAGATTGCAGGAAGAAAAGACACAGATGCAAGATACGTTTCAGACTTCCTATACACACCTATGCAAGTAGCAGATATATTTCACCTCCAAGTGAAAATCTGCCAACTGGGAATTGACCAACGCAAAGCAAATGTCGTGGCCATAGAAGAAGGCAAGAACCTCGGATTTTGGAAACCAGCATGCGTCCACCACCACCTGTTGCAGGGCCTAGAGAAACCAAAAGTGTGGCCTATACCCTCAGGCCAAGAAAAAGATGCTTTATCCTCAGCCAAAATGTCAAAAAGCATACCAGAAACCTGCATATTCTTGTACGATACACCAGAAGAAATAAGACAAAAAATGGGCAGAGCCTTTTGCCCAGAGAAAACAATAGAATTCAACCCCGTGTTAGACATAGCAAGACACATAATCTTCAGAGAGAAAGAAACAATGAGAATAGAGCGCCCAGCGAAATTCGGAGGTCCAGTTGAGTTCCAAAGCTACAACGAATTGGAAACAAGCTATCTACAAGGCAAACTCCATCCACAGGATCTGAAGAACACGATGGCAGAAGAGTTGGCACAGATCTTGGAACCAGTCAGAAGATACTTCGAAAATAACAAAGAAGCAAAAGAATGCCTGACGACAGTGAAGCAAGCAAAGATAACAAGGTAGTAACTTGCCTAAGAACCTTAGAAAGAAACAGGAGAAAATCCAAGAAATCCTTGAATATCTGGCAGAAGAGTCTAAAAGAGGAATTCCAATAATCGTTGAGGGCAAGAAAGACGTTGAAACCTTGAGAGCCTTTCAGGTCGAAGGCGAAATAATAGCTGCCAAGACTGGCAGAAAATCGCGTTTGGATGTTATTTCTCAGATAGAGAAAGCAGGAACGAAAGAAATCATCTTGATGCTTGATTTTGACAGACGAGGAAAAGAGTGGACAAAACACCTGACAACGTATCTGGAGAGAACCAGAATAAAGCCGAACGTAACCTTCTGGAACGAACTCTCCGCCATTGTCAGAAGAGAAGTCAAAGACATTGAAGGACTAGCCACCTACATAGAAACCTTGAAGAGAAAGATCGGTAATTCAGCGTAAAGGTTTCGCTATTCTCTCTTGCGGTAAACTTTGACGTTTGGGTTTGGGGGTGAAGTTTTATCCCCACCCAAACCCCCTATTTAGATTTCATAAAACGGGAGCTGGGAACCGATTATGCCCAAGAAGGGTGCAAGCAGGCCAGCTACTATAACCACAAGAAATAAAAACTCACTCGTGGAAAAATAGTACAGGCTTCATATGCTGAAGAACGTGGTCAAAAAGACAGGTTTGTTACTGTTTCTGATCTTGCTGTGCATAATTTTCCCAATTGCAAATGTAAAAGCTATGTCTTTAAACTGGGCTAGTCCGACAACACGGGATCTTTCTTCAGTGTTCATGGTAAGTGGCAGTGATGGCTGGGCAGTAGGCTCCGTTGGAGCGATACTTCGTTGGAACGGAACAGCGTGGAATATAGTTACAAGTCCAACAGCTTCATGGCTTTCTTCGGTGTTCATGGTGAGCTCTACCAATGGATGGGCCGTAGGCGATCAAGGCACGATAATTCGATGGGACGGCACCCATTGGAGTAGCGCTTCAAGTCCAACAACTTCGTGGCTTAATTCTGTGAATATGGTGAGCTCTGGTAACGGCTGGGCAGTAGGTGATTCCGGAACAATAATACGTTGGAACGGGACAAGCTGGGACTCTGTAGCCAGTCCTACGGCACAGTTCTATTGTTCGGTCTGCATGGTCAATGCCACTGACGGTTGGGCAGTGGGCAACTTCGGAACCATAATCCGATGGAGTGGAACTGCTGGACAATGGATACCTGAGTTTTCCACAGCAGGATTCATCCTACTGCTGATAATGATCACAGTTGTGCAGGTCTTGATCTTCAGAAGAAAATGGCACAATTGACCATTTGGACTTAAATGGAAATCCCAAAACCCAAACCCCAAAGGTGAAGTCTTATCCCAATTTCAAGTTGTTCTCGTCAGTATTTTTGACTCTTTCCATTCTTCTCGGAGAATACTGTACAAACATGCATCTCTCGCTTCTCCTCTGAAAAAAAGGTATTTGCGCATCGTTCCTTCTTTCTTGAAGCCTGCTTTTTCCAGAACCTTCTGAGAAGCCAGA
>JALHSQ010000174.1 GCA_022865885.1 Candidatus Bathyarchaeota archaeon
ACGATAATCTCCAAGACGCGCAGTGGTTTTTGGTGGAGAAGAAGGATGGGGCAAAAATCGGCTACATAGCTCACTTTCTATCAGCCGGAGAGACAGAGCTTGGATACTTCATTGTGCCACGTGAAAGAAGCAAGGGTTATGTCACTGAAGCCATTAGGATAATGGTTGACTACTTGTTCCTCTCAAAAGAAATAGTGAGGATTCAAGCAAAGGCTGACCCGGAAAACATTGCGTCATGGAAAGCTCTTGAAAAAGCTGGATTCAAAAAGGAAGGCGTCCTAAGAAAAACCTTCCACTGCAGAGGAAAATGGAGAGACGACTGCATGTACAGCATTCTCCAAGAGGAATGGAAAGAACCAAAAATACTGACAAAACATTCTTCAGCGAAGTAAACCAAGGAGTCTGTCTGTTATTAACGCATAGAGCCAGATTTGACTAGTTTTTCTATTTCTTTTCTACCGATCTCTGACATGGTTTTGCTGAACCAGTTGGTTGCTTGATCGTATTTT
Organism: Candidatus Bathyarchaeota archaeon; assembly: GCA_022865885.1. GTDB lineage: Archaea > Thermoproteota > Bathyarchaeia > Bathyarchaeales > Bathycorpusculaceae > DRUK01. The sequence goes on from JALHSQ010000174.1 coordinate 510, forward strand.
TCCTGCAAGTCCTTCGCGTTCTTGACAAAGCAGAGACTTTGCAGTTTCTTGACTGTTTCCGGTGGGAGTTCGTAGTGCACGTAGCGGGTTTTGAAGTCGTAGTGGATGGGGTTATGCTTGATTCTGAGCGCTTCGGTCAGCAAGGCAATCGTGAGACCGTGATAGAGATCTGTGGCTTCGATGTAGTTGCCTCGGTTGATCTCTTTCTGCACGAAGACGTTGAATATGTCAAACCTTGCTCGGAGCCTTTCCAGCCTCTGATGCAGTTTTGAGACGAAAGCCGCCTTATCCAGTATTGGGTGTTTGACCCTGCTGCCCTTGTTGAAGTAGAACACGTTGTTGCCGTGTATTTCCGGCTCCAAGAACTTTTCTTTGCTGCCAAGCTTCAGAATGCAAAGGTCTATGATCAGATACTCGCTTGCTCTCTCCAGTTTGTAGAAGGTTTGAGACGCGTCCGGCCATGTTGTTTGTGGTACGTCATATTTCTGTTTGATGGGGGACAGCGATTTCAACGCTTTCTCAGTGGTAAGGAACGCCTCATCAACCTTTTCGTCGTCTACGGCTAGGTAGAGGTCTATGTCTGACCATTCGTCGATTCTGTTCCAAGCCGCAGCGCCTCCCAAAAGGCGTGAACATAGTCAAGAGATTTCAGAGCGTTGGCAAGCGTTTGGATTATGGTTTCACGATCTAACCTGTCTTTGTTCGTTTTCAAGCACCTTCGGGAAGCTTGAGGTTGTTTTCGTAAAAAAGGTTCGTGCATGATGAAGGCTGACAACGCATGAGTGTGCTGGTTTTTGCTTGAACGTTCGTTGTTCTTGCTTTTCTAAGATATGTGAAGAGCAGAGATGGAAGCTGAAAGATGGTCAGCCAGAACACTACGTCGACTAGAAAGCTTTTTGTGTTAAATGCTGCTCCGCTTGGATGAGAGATATAGTCACAAAAGGGTATCCACTCAGTTATCCAATATAGTGGCCAGCCTCTGCGTAAAGTCTTCGTGCAATTCTCATACCAAGAAGTAGTATAGAAGGAGTAAGTTGCTAGGGTTGCAGCTAGCGAGCAAGCTAGTAATAGAATGAATGCTATAAAGAACTTTGGAGTCTTCATGTTCCAGATTCTCTATTGCTGAGGATTGTTGGCGCAGCTTATAATACCACGTTTTAGAACGGGTTTTGAGTTTTGAACACGTACTCTTTACTTGCCAGATGTTCATAGCTCCTTGTTTGGGCTGGCCTATAAATCAGTGAGTTTCTGCGTATCGCGTTGCGTCTGTCGTGCCTTGCCTGTGTGTTTTGGCTCACAGTGGTAGGTTTGAGTGTTTTCTTGATGGTCTTTGTTCGCGTTTTGTCGCCAAGCTTTCCAGAGCGCTGATCAGTTTTGGTCTTGTGTGGGCTGGCTCTATGACTTCGTCTATGTAGCCTTTTTGTGCCGTTATGTAGGGTGACGCGAATTTTTGGCGATACTCGGCTACGAGTTCTTCGTGTTTCTTTTTTGGATCTTTGGCTTCTTGGATTTCCTTGCGGAATATGATGTTTATCGCTCCATGTGGTCCCATGACGGCGATTTCGGCTGTAGGCCAAGCGTAGTTAATGTCGGCACCGCTATGCTTTGACCCCATAACGTCATAGGCTCCACCGTAATCCTTGCGCAGTATGACTGTGACCTTTGGCACAGTAGCTTCACAGTAAGCGTACAGCAGCTTTGAACCGTGTTTGATTATGCCACCGTGCTCTTGGTCTACGCCAGGCAGAAATCCCGGCACATCAACAAATGTGATGATTGGAATGTTGAAGGCATCGCAGAAGCGTATGAATCTTCCTGCTTTCATCGAACTGTTTATGTCAAGTGCTCCTGCGTAGTACTTAGGCTGGTTCGCTACAATGCCTATGACCTTGCCGTTTAGCCTCGCAAATCCGACCACTATGTTCTGCGCCCAGAGGGGCTGAACTTCGAGGAAATCCCCGTTATCAACTAGGCGAAGTATGATTTCCTTGACGTCGTAGGGTTTGTCAGGGTCGTCTGGGATTATCTTGGCTATGGTTTCGTCTGTTCGGTTAGGATCGTCCGTTGGTTCTATGGTTGGTGGGTCTTCAAGGTGATTGCTTGGCAAGTAGCTCAAAAGCTTCTTCATAATCTCAACGCAGTGCCGTTCGTCGTTTGCGATGAAGTGGGCTACGCCACTGGTTTGGCTGTGGATCATGGCTCCGCCGAGTTCTTCGAAACTTACTTCCTGTCCTAGGACCGTTTTGACGACGTCTGGGCCTGTGATGAACATGTAGCTTGTCTTATCGACCATGATTATGAAGTCCGTCAATGCTGGCGAGTACACGGCTCCGCCTGCACATGGACCCATCACTGCAGATATCTGTGGC
>JALHSQ010000175.1 GCA_022865885.1 Candidatus Bathyarchaeota archaeon
GTATGTTCGCCCCCTGTATTATTAATTTTGTATCAAGCACGTCAGAGTTGGCTTCAGTAATGACATCAGGTCTTGCCGCAGGGACGAATATATCCGAGCTTATCATGATCAAGTCCGTGGTTTTCAGGACTTCGCCATCTTTATAATTTATGACGGAACCTGTTGATTCTTTTACCCTGATAAGTTCTTCAACGTTAAGACTGCCAGAGTTGTATATCGTCCCCCTGGAATCACTTGCAGCAACGAGTTTTACACCCTTCTCTGAAAGGAAACGGGCAGTAGATTTACCAACATTCCCAAACCCTTCGATAGCCAGACGAGCTCCATTAAGGTCAAGAGAACAATATTCTTTTGCCACATCAGTGCACACAGCGATCCCATATCCTGTAGCTCCTACTTGATCCAGGGGAATTCCACCGAGCTCTACCGGAAGCCCCACTGCCCGGCAGGTCTCATCATAGATATATGCCATGCAGCTCTCGTCAGTACCCATATCAGGCCCTGGAATATATTCTTGCAGGTTCTTTATCCCTCGTGCGAATGTCCTTATGATCTGTTCCATGTTCACGGTTTTCGGGTCTGCCATAATACCAGATTTTCCACCTCCATGAGGAAGACCTGCCATGGCATTTTTATAGGTCATGGCGCGGGCCAGTCTTCGAACCTCGGTAGCGGTAACATCAGATGCCATTCTTACACCGCCAATAGCAGGCCCTGCAGCCACATTATCTACCACAACGACAGCTTTCATCTTCGTCCTGGGCTCGTATAAAAAAACTATTTTTTCAGGCCCAAGTTCGTCCACAAATTCAAAAACTTTTTCTGTGATTTCCATTTTATACCTCTCTCAGTTAAAGCTAATTTTGTTTGAGCAATAAAAAGATTGTGGTACCGCAATTTCACGAGGAACTCCGCATATCATCAGTTATTTTGTCATTGTTCCGAACCATAATGCTGTCTTTATAGAGAGCTTTTAACGATGCGGCGAGTTCTCCAGGGATCTTTTCGCTCTCCTTGTAATCCGTGAGCGTACCCGTGAAGATTATTGCAATCGTGAAGGTCACACCACCCACAAGAGCAGTGATCAGTGGGCTTGCTGTGGCTATATCAAGATCAAATTGACTGATCACTATCTTTATACTAAGCAGGATAAAAACGATAGCTAAAACCTTTAGAGTAAGGCCCCATTTTTTCATGAAATAATTCATACAAGTTCAATACACGTTTTATTATTTAAAAAAACTATGTGTTGGTAAATTATTTAACTTGATGATTCATATAGGCACGAGAAATGATTAAGAAATGTCCGGCCCATGGAGCTTTCAGGGGATCAGAATGTAATTGCGGCGAGGCAGGGATCTTGCTGCTGGATGATGAACAGACAGAAAGACTCGGTCGCTTTATTTCAGGAGCCCTGCGGCATTTCCCTGATGACCTGGGGCTTGCTATGAACCAGCATGGATGGGTTGACCTAGATGTACTGTGTGATGCCATGAGAACTCGTTATAAATGGTCAAGTAAGGAAAAACTTATTTCTATCATTGATTCTGATGAAAAAGGAAGATATGAGATCCAGGGCAGAAAGATCAGGGCAAGATATGGTCATTCAGTCAACGTAGATCTTGATTATCCAGAAAATACGCTTCCTGCGCTATATTACGGTGCGAGCAGGGAAGAAGTGGATATCCTATTGGAAAAAGGGATAAGACCTATAAAACAGAGATATGTGCATCTTAGCACAACTGCAGAGAAAGCGCTTGAAGTGGCAAGTATTCATACAGATGACCCGATATTGATCCTCATAAAGGCAGAAGAAGCCCAGAATGACGGATTGAGCATCATTTCGGCTACTGAAAACATAGCGCTGTCTGATGAGATCCCTGGGCAATATCTTCAATTGGTGCAGGATCAGAAGGGTTGATCTGGATTTACCGCAGTCATAAGTCCTGAGACAGAAAAGATAAGTAACACCAATGCTGCGATTACCACTA
>JALHSQ010000176.1 GCA_022865885.1 Candidatus Bathyarchaeota archaeon
CCCCGCCTTGCCGCATGAATCATAGAGCATGGGTCGGGAGGGCCATCTGAGATGGTCGCATGATAGATCTGAGGCTGGGTTTGAGAGAGAGTAGAGTTTATGCGTGGGCAAGTACCTCTCTCCCACCCCTGGCCATGACGCCAATACCACTGGAAAGTGGTGGGAAAAGCTTATAAAGCCGCCCTGATCCAGAAGGCCGTGAAAGGCCAAGTGGCGATACTACTTGTAGGTGCGAGTTGGTATGTTGATTCGATACTCGAGCTGGTTTTCTTATAGGTAAGGCCTATGGTCAACCGTAAAAGGCGATTGACGCGTAAACTGCACACACTCTTTCCAGTTGGAAGCTCCACAGGGGTTTCAAGGTAGGCCATTCTTAGGAAGACCAAAGGTTTGATCTGGCTTGGGAAATGGCTCGTAAACGCGTTATCGCGGCTTTGGTAGCATCTTTTTCAAGGTATGTGGTAGATTGGCCTTCTGGCTTGCCTTGTGCCTGTGAGGCTTCCTGGAAAACAAGGCACGATTTAGCCTGTTCCTGGCTCTGTGACAGTGACTTGGCCTTGGCTGGATTTCTGTTGCAGCTAGCCAGCCTGGGCTATAGGCTGCCTGACAAACTCGTGTTAGAAAGGACAGCCAAATGCCCAGGGCCAAGCTTGCCAGTGTCTCGATTGCAGCATTGCAGGCCGAGATCCAGAGAAGGATCAGGAAGCTCAAGAAGCTGATCGCCAAACGCAACCGTCTTAACCAGCAGATAGCTGAGCTGCAAGGTGGGCCAGGCAGAGGCAAGGCACGCAAGCCTGTTTCCAGGCCTCGTGGGAGAAGGCGGGTCTTCAAGCAGACAGCCGAGCAATTCATCCTCAAGCTGGTGAAAAACAGGCCCCGCACTACTGCCCAGATCAATGCTGCCTGGAGAAGACAAGGCCGAGCAGGCCCTGCCAATAATACGCTAGGCAAGCTGGTCAAGGACAAGAAGATCAGGCGAGAGAAGATCAAGGGAGCCAGGGGCAGCAAGTACAGGCTGGCGTAAAGGGCTGTCAGAGGCAAGGTGACAACGGTCTTGCCAGAGAGTTGCCCTTGAGGGTGTTGCGATTGCTGAACGAAAGGAAAGATATCATGGAGCGGATACAGGTGGTTTTGGCCCTGGCGAAAGAGACCAAGGGCACGTATGTCTACGAAGAGGAGCTTGGTGAAGGGGGCAAGCCACCTGCCATCAGAACCCAGTACATCCAGAAATGGGTCCTTGGAGCCAACCCGCCCAAGAGGATCAAGTTAACTATTGAGCCAGCTTGAAGGTCCTTGCAGCCAGTAGTCCCGTCCACCCGGGTCGATTCGGACTATGCTCCCGAGGCCTTGGAAAGCATGTTTCGAGGCTACTGGGAGGAAGCAAATCTCTTCTGCCCAAAGCAAGGCTTATTCAATAACCGGGCGGACCCGAGGGCCCGCGCGTGGGAAAACGCCAAGATGTAGCGATGCTGCTAGTTGCGCCTGCGGCGGATCAGCGCCAGCCCGCCCAGGGCCAGCACCGACAGTGTCGTGGGCTCAGGAACCTCGACGAGGTGGAAACCGACGCTCCCGGGCTCGTACGTCGGGTAGTGGTAGTCGTTGCGGTACGACGCTTGGAGCCCTAGTACTTTGTAACAGCTATATTACAGGGTACAATTTCTTCAGTTTGATCCGAGCGTCGGCTGTTGTGAATCGCCAGTGGATACCCACGTTCTTATCGTTTCTCGAACGTTCCCACGGTGCGATTCTGACGGCCAGTTGCTCGCGGCTGTCAAAGTAGTCATCCATACACTGGCGGGTCAGCACGCTTAGCTCGATCTCG
>JALHSQ010000177.1 GCA_022865885.1 Candidatus Bathyarchaeota archaeon
AGTTGCTATGGAGAGCGAAGGATACCGCGTTATCGAGTTGCATGGTTACTCTCCAGACGCAATAGCCATCAAAGACGGCAGAATAACGGCTGTGGAAGTTTTAGGTAAGCAATGGAGAACGAATCCGAGAGGCGGAACCAAAGAGTTACATGGTAGCTGGACTCATGCAGGAAAAAAGAAGCAATACGCTATGTTTGACGCTTTGAAGATCGTTTCGTTCGTAAGAAACGGGGAAGGCTTCAGCGACAAGGGGGTGACTGACTCTATTCTGTCCATTCTGGGTGAGCGTTCCAATGGAAGTTTGAGAGCAAATGAAATATGGGAAAGTTTGCCCTGCCAAGTTTCCCAGAGGAGAGTACGGCAAATACTGGAAGGGCTCGAAACAGAAGGCGTGGTGAAAAGCGAGTTGCAGTCTAATGGGCGATATGGAAGGTATAAACTATGGAAACTTGACCATGCTACTACCTCTCCCATTCCAGTAGCTTCCACCTGACTGTTTATTCTGTCGTCTACCTGTGCCTATACTTGTCGTCTATACGTCTAAGATAGTTGATCCTGAACTCTCATAATTTAGAGGCTTAATGTTATATTCCAAGTTGTCTTTCCCTTCCTCTGCCTGCGAGGGATGAGGAACGAGTGACAAACGTCACTATGACAAAGATGACGCGCCTTCGCGAGCTACTTTAAAGGCAAAGGTCTGGATACTCTTAGACAAGAATCCGTTACTATCACCATCCCAGATATGCCATCTTTTAAGTATAAACAGCAAAGCTCAGGGTGCCTACGTCCGAAACCTGAAGCTGAACTGGAAACGTCACTCGAAATATGAGCGAGGCTCAAAGTCCTCATGTTTTCCAGATGAGACTCATGCTTGGAAGGGTTGGACGAGTGTTCCTAGGAGTGTGGTTGATCGTTACTGGAAGGCTGAGAGTTTGGCCGTGGGCTCTATTCCGGCTGAGACTGTGTGGCGTTATCCGGAGATGTTTCCGTATGGCTCTAGGTGGCAGAAGACTAGGGCTCGGAATAGGTGGATCTTGTGGAAGGATCGGTTGGGTCGTCTCGAACTGTTCTTGACGGGTCGGGTCAATGTGTATGTGCGGAAGCCTGCGACTGTGTGGAAGGTGAAGCAGCTCTTGGCTCATGCCTTCATGTGGACGGGTCTAGTTGAGGATCTGAATCTCTTTGAGAGGATGGTGACTCTTGCGCCTGATGGTCTTCTACGGTTTCATGGGGCTCACTATTTGTTCGATATGGGGATGCGGTTGCCGAAGGCGACCATTGACTACTTCCAGAGGAGTAACGGGATCACAATCAAGGTTGGTGACAGGAGTCATCCTGACAAGATTGAGGTCATTGCTAGTCAGCCGAGTTGGGGGGAACGCGTGGAGATCCTGCTCGATAAATGGGTTGATGTGATGGAGAAAGCGTCTCCTATGGAGAGCAGAGTTGATAGGGTTGAGAAGCCTGAGAGACTGTGGTATGTTGGGTAGGAGAGGGTTCTCGTGGCTCATTGTGTTGCTCGGCTTAGCCGTAGTGTTGATGATCGTCATCCTTGTGCTCATCTTTGCGTTGCTTCCTCTTTTCAGGAGTTGGAGTGGTTGGCTCAAGTAGACGACAGGTGATGTACTGTGTGGGGAAAAGGAATTGAAGGAGACGAA
>JALHSQ010000178.1 GCA_022865885.1 Candidatus Bathyarchaeota archaeon
ACCACCTCAGCAGGTGGGTACGTGTATTTTGTGAGTAGGGCTCTCATTTGTTCTTCAACGGTTTTCTTCACCGACTCACCAGCCATCATAGTAGCGCGCGCGGATAAAACTTTACCCCAACCAACCAAATGGCTTTTTCGGTCTATTGTGGTTCAAACAAAGAGTTTCGCTTAACAGCATTGTTTCGATCAGACTCAGATTTCCGTCCTCTATCTTGATCGAATTCCACCCAATTGCTGATATGTTCAGCAGTCTCCCTTTTCAGATGCTTTCTGATCATCTCCAGCAATTTCTCTGTGTCGAAAGGTTTCAAGATATATCCATCGGCACCCTCGTTAACTGTCTTCATAGCATTCTCTAAGGTCGGAAAACCCGTGATGACTATCTTGATCATGTGGGGCTGGTTTTCCTTCAGCCTGTGGAGGAGCTCAGTTCCCTCCATGTCAGGTAGCTTGATGTCAATCAGGGCCATATCAAAACGCGATTTTTCGGAGATCCTGGTCGCCTGTTTGCCATTCTCCACAGTTTCAACTGAGTATCCCTCCTTGGATAGGATCGAAGAAAGGCTCTTTCTCACGTCTGCGTCGTCGTCAACAACTAGAATACTTTCATTCAATCACTACATCTCCGCTTTCTCATCTGGGGCAACCTTACATTTTTACTATGGGCGGCATAAGTTTTTTATGAAGCAGAAATATGAAGCGCACGCTAGCAGGCAAGTTTTTGGTTGGTTGGGTAAAACTTTACCTTTAAGAAACGTTAAACCAGCCTTTCAGATCAACGATTAACTTTTCAATTTGAATAGTTGTATGTTCTGTTGAAAATATAGCGAACAAACGTGATCAGCAAAATCAGAAATGTCATGATGAAAAGGATTTGGAGAATACCATTGCTCCTGTTGATAGTTATCATACTTGGGGCCTCCACTGCAACTCTTGTAGTATTCTACACCGAGAGGCACACTCTTGCCATTTCCGTTGCTTTGGGGACTGGTGGTCTTATTGATGGATACCACGTTGAATATGGTGAAAATCTCACGGCAATATGGACGGCTCACGCGTTTCGTTTGAAGAACAACGGTAGCTTCTCGTTAGATCTGAGTTTTGATTATACCTCAGAAAATCCGACTTCAGCTAAAGTCTTCTACTCCCAAGATAATGTGTCCACCTTGGAGATGAATCTATAATATGTGACTTCAGTCGTTCTGCTGCGAGTTTCGGCTGCCTATGAGTTAGAACCGTGGGGCGATTACTCCCATGAAAGCGTTACTGGGATTATTCCAATTTTTCCGAAGTTCACAGATTCCGAGTCATGCAGTGTCGAATACTCTGGGATTTTCTCGCCAGATGTCAACGTAGCAAAGGTTATGACAAGTGCCTTTGGACTCGAGTTTCGGTTATCGTGGGTCAGAGTCTTCAAAGACAGTAATGCAACATTTTATTATCAATGGTTGCAAGGGGGTTCAGATGTTTGGGGAGGCAGACCCCTAGAAGTAGATAAAACCTACAATGACCTATCTGGTGATTTCATGGTCTATTATCCTATACCAGAGAGCGTGACCTCAGCTATTCCATTAGGATTTGATTATGTCAAATGGATTAAAGACAACGCCTAGATCACTCTTGAATAAAAGTGATAGCCTATTCTTGCACGCTATTCCGTAGCATTCTTCACAAGATACACAGCTCGTGCTTCTGCTTCGGGTCGAGGCAGGGTTTCGTTGAACCGCCTCACTCGAATTGGCGGGAGTTTGGCGAGAAGCCAAAAGGCAGCAACAAGATGCTATTCATGATAATGTTGGTTGGGGTAGAGTTCTTTCCAACCAACCAAGGCTTAGCACATTAAACCATCGGCGACTATTGTCTTGCTGTCAACGCTGACTGTCGCCTTAGTCATCGAACCCCACCAGTGACGATTGCTAGCGGTTCGGTTTTTTCCTCCTTTGTCTTCATTTCCTCCAATTCCAATTGTGATGCCACCCAGAGCTTTATCGTCTTGAGTGAAGCCGTGTCTCAACCTTGCATTAAGTCCAAAGCCAACAAAAGCAAACTTGCCAGAGTCCGCGTCCTCAGATTTGAGATAGCTCTCAAACGCCTTAATTCCTGATTGTGCGTCATATTTCACGATTTTTCCATGTTTGAAGTTTAATGTCAGATTCTTGACTCTATTACCTCCGCGAACTAAAATGGGAGCATCATATACTACAATCCCTTCTGCACTGTCTTCATCTGCTGCAACTTCCACAAATCCTGAAGGCAGAAACTTAACGATCCCTTTTGTCCCATCTTCTTTTCTGACCACACTGTCACCAAGCGTCGGTTCTCGTCCGACCAGCCTAAACTTGAGCTTCGTGCCAGAGGGTGACGCAATGTCTACCTCTTGACCACGCCTGACTATTTCAGCCAGTTTGGAAGCTCTATCGGTTATCTCCTGCTGGTTAACTAGACAGCCTGCAAGCATGACCTTTCTCCATTTCTCATGATTCAAACCAAGAGCCTGTGCTCGCTCTTTTGTAACCAAACAGTATTCAACGCCCAGCATTCTTACAGACCGTTTCTGAGCCAGTTTTCGCCACGCACCCATGTATCTGTTTGACTCGAGAAACCAGATGTTGGCAAGTTCCTGTTTCTCCGAAGGTATCCTGCTCCAATCTACTGGAGTTTTTGGACCTAACAAGAAAACGAATGCGTCAGTCTGTCTTAATATGGCAGTTTCAAATGGCGAAAGAGTCTCCAGCAATTCCCTTGGAACTTCCTGCAATGAACGCGTCCAATAGTTCTCTGTGGTAAGAGTAATCAACGGTCTGGCTCCTTTTTGCCTGCATAGCATAGCTATTTCAGAAGCTATGTCAATCGTATGGTCCCAGCTACTAATCCATACATTTTCGCCTTCTCTTATGTTCAAGCAGGACGTTATGATTTGATGTGCAAGCTGCTCATCATTCATCATACCCTCGACCACTCACTAGCCAATTTGGAGAACAACTGGTTATTCCTTCTAGGAATGAGTTCTCTTCTGGTCCAGGCTATAACTCTTCCGTGCTTCTATCTGTCCAGAATATGCCATTTAGAGGTTCGGATTGGTGGTTGGTTGGGGTAAAGTTTTATCCTGAAACTGCCAAGGGACTAGAGCCCACACCTGTTACTTGAGCTGAAAGGAATTGCTTGCTTAATATCTGATTTCAACCTCAGACCTTAAATCTCAAGAAATGCAATTGCTAATGACCTCACTCAGTATGCGCGAGCAACGGTATTGGAGTAGACTGCTGTGGGAAAGAATAAGACCAAATTCAACTATCCGCCTTTCGTTATGCCCGTAAGTCTTGTAGGAGCGAACGTAGGCGGAAAGCCTAACTTTGAAGCAATCGCATGGTTCAACCTCGTGGATTATCAACCAAACCTAATCAGCATCTCATCCGAGAAAACGCACCACACGAATAAAGGAATACGCGAAAACAAAACGTTCAGCGTGAACATACCGTCTGCCAGCATGGCTGCGGCCACTGATTTCTGCGGAGTGTATTCAGGTTCGAAGGTTGACAAGTCAAAGACGTTTGACGTCTTCTACGGAGAGCTCAAGACTGCTCCCATGATAAGCGAATGCCCCGTTAACGTCGAATGCAGACTCAATCAGACGTTAGAGCTGTTGCATGGAGAGGTTTTCATCGGGGAAATCGTCGGAGTATACATGGAAAACAAGTACCTGACCGACAACAAACCAGACACAAGAAAAATCGATCCACTGCTTTTCGAGGGGACTCTCGGAAGCTACTGGAAAGTTGGAGAACACGTAGCCAAAGCCTTCGGAATAGGAAAAAACTACAAGCCAAAACAGAGCAATGACAACAGGGAATAACGCGGATGCCGTACTGTAATTGCGTCAGCAGCAATTGGCTGGTTGGAGTAAAGCTTACGCTCTCCCATACGCAAAACATAAGGTCTGTGCAAAATCAAGAGAAAGTTGAAAACCAGCAAATCTGGTCGGAGTATAGGAGCTATTAGGAGAAAGAGAATGAAGACACTTGGCAAGCGCATTTCTCAGGCTGACTCGCAGGATCTACTGGCGAATGGCTATGCTTCCAGCGTTCGTTTCCACGATCAATCTCCCGGCTCCAGCACCGATGCGACCCGAATACCTATTTCGTTCATAACGAGCATCAGCAAGTTCCGGAATACACTTGATGCTGCCCAGATTCGTCGAAGCTTCCACCATCACGTCCTGCTCGCCCTTTAGCGCAATCTCGATGCTTCCAAGACTAGTTCTGAACCAGCTCTCGCTCTTTGACAAGGCACCATTGAACCTGATTGAACCAGCAGAGCTGCGGGCAGTAATGGTTCCCTTCACGTTTTCCATGGTGACGGACCCTGCCTTGGTTCTGGCTCTTATTGTGCCCTCACAATCCTGCATATTTATTGTGCCCGCGGCAGACTCCGCCGAGATCACCCCATTCACTCCTCCGATCGCGATGCGACCAGCCCGACTTTCAATGCTAAGGTCTGCCTCTTCCGGTACCAAGATGCTAAAATCAGCCCTAGGCCCAATCCCAAACATGTATGGTGGCCAACCCCAATGACCTGTTCTAACATGGCAAGCTACGGTTATCGTGTCGCCATCTTGTGATACGCTCCAATCGAGATCCTCCGGCACTCTAAGGTCCACATCAATGGTCACTTCACCCTTGGAGCCTCGCTTCACTTCAACTGCTCCCGGCGCGATATTTGTTACAGTCACTTTTGGTTTGCCGCTAACCTTCAAAACGCGATGCGTTTCAAAGGGTTTAGCTTCAAGGACTAAAGCTGTCCCGCAAGCGGAGCAGAATCTTGCATCGTCAGGAAGCTTGGTGCCACATTGTTTACAGTAGAGCATTACACATTTCGCCTCACGTTGCTCACTTGTTCTATTCCTTAATAAAGCAATAGCTTACACTTTGAGGAGAGAACCTTGGTTCCCGAAACAATCAAGCAACACACTCATGCACTGATAACAGTGTAGTCTTGTTCATTCTTTACTCCTAGGCCCAGTTCCACAGCCCTGCGAATTTGCGTGTAAACCCAAGGATCAGCACTTAGACTTGAACCTTCATAACTGCCGATTATCTTTACTGCTTCAGCGTCAATAGCGATTCTATCTCCTGAAGCTAGCACGACATTCGGATTCCGGAGTTCACCGCAGGCGGGCCCACCGGAAATGAAGCATTTTCTCCCATCCACAATTACCAGATCTGGATGCACCACAAGATTCAGGTCTGCAACCTTTTCTTCCAGATGTCTCGTGTGAAGCATAATTCGTTCACTAGGTTTCATGAAACCCACTGACGATTTCAGGCTCATGGTGAATTTTGCCCATTTGTGCGTCTTCATGCAGCAGGCATGGATGAGCTTCTTTGATCCCGAAGCGCTCTTAGGCAAGCTTACTCTCTTCAGGTATTTTCCGCCAGTATCGGTTCGAACCCATTCCCCCTCGTCAAAACACATAACCTCAGCACCGGCCTCCTTCGCTCTTGCAAGCATTCCTGTTTCTTCCATAACTTTGCGAGTTGACAGTGACATCATCGATGATTCGCCAATAACTACCTTTGAAGCGCCATGTTTGAAAAGCAATTTCACGATTGCCTTGATGAATTCAGGATCGCTTGATGCAGGTGGTGCGTCGGCGGTGTTGAAGTTTGGCTTCAAAAGAATTTCATCTCCAGACTCGCAGATTCTCCCGAACCCACCTGCCAGATTGACGGCTTTCAAAATGTTTTCCTCCAGGCCATCAGTGCATCCAACCTTGGCAACCACGACTCTTCCATCTTTCTTGAAGGCAGGTCTTCCCAATTCACCAATACCGATTTTGTTCATCAAGCAAGACTCCATTCCAACATCCTACGCACCAAGAGGGATAATCATTCCAAAACGCGGGAAAAGGCTAAACTACGTACTTGTCGGTTCTTTCAAAGTTCTTCACGATCTCCATAACGTGCCTAGGAAGGTTGACCGCTGTTAACGGAACATCATTAAGCAAAGCCCAAGGACTCTTCTTCGCGATTACTGAAGAAACATGATCCTCGCCAAAGCATTGCTTAGCAACTTCGTAAACCATTCTCCTGACTTCGATCTCAGAACACTCGCCTAGGGCATGCAAGTACTCATGCAAGAGCAGATTGTAAATGAATGCGTTAACAACAGGCTTAGATTCAACCGTTGTCTCGACAATCTGAACAAGCGCCCTGTTTAAGACAATGTTGTTAGTGCCGATCGAATGATAAGCCCCCAACTGGAGTGGCAGATCATCAAGAAACAGCATCATGTTATCTCTGCGCTTATGCAGAGAAAACCTTACGGTGTCCTTAACGATTTCCCAGACGTCACCATAATTCGAGGCACTCCCGAGTCTGCTCTGATATTGAGTAACTGCCGAATAGTGGTCCTTATTCATGCGGTTATTCACTAGACTACTTTGAAGAATTTCACCTTTGGCGATCCGCAAATGGGGCATCTTTCCGGCGCCTCACCCTCTACAGTGTTTCCACAAACGCTGCACACATAGTAATCAAGCTGTGGTAACTGGTCCTTTTTCTTAAGTGTCTTGACGGCATTTGAGAATAGACCTGCGTGAACTTGTTCAACCTTGTTTGCAACGTCAAAACTCCACGTTGCTTGCTGATTTCCTTCCTGTTTGGCTACGCTGATGTATTCTGGGTACATTTTCTTGTATTCGAAAGTCTCTCCAGCAACTGCCGTTTCCACGTTTTCACTTGTGGTTTTTACATCTCCAGCTATTCTTAGATGGTTGAGGGCATGAACTGTTTCTGCTTCAGCTGCTGCCCTGAAGAGCTTCGCAACTTGCGAGAATCCCTCTTCCTCTGCCTTGCGAGCGAAAGCCAAGTAGCGGCGATTTGCTTGCGATTCTCCGGAAAACGCGTTCTTCAAGTTTTCAGCTGTCTTTCCCAATTCGAGTGCACCTTAGTCAGCCGTAATGAAGCAACTGAATATAAACTATACTGGTTCAGCCTAGAATTCTGGTTTAGGTTTCCCCAGCTTTTTGTCAAGACATGCTTTGATGAAGCCGTAGTATTCTGGGTCAGGTCTTCCGGGACGGCTCTTGAATTCACCGTGAAATTGGGAGGCGAAGAAAAAGAAGCAAGCCGGCAATTCGAGAAGCTCCATTCTGCGTCCATCGGCACTTTTGCCAGAAAACACCAGGCCTTCTTTCTCAAGTTCTTCGAAATAGTCAAGGTTAACCTCAAATCTGTGACGATGCCGTTCACACATCTCATCGACCGCGTAAAGTTTCGAAGCCATAGTCTCCGGTTTTATGATCACCTTGTGGGCTCCTAGCCGCATCGTTGCACCTTTAACTTCTATCCCTCTCTGTTCAGGCATCAGGTCAATAACAGGGTTCGGCGTGTAAGTATTAATCTCTGTGCTGTTAGCCTCCTTCAAACCGCAAACATGACGTGCATATTCAATTATCGCAAGCTGAAAACCATAACATATGCCTAGAAACGGAATGTCATTCTCCCTAGCGAATCTTATTGCCATTATTTTCCCTTCAGTGCCACGCGGACCGAAGCCATATGGAACAAAAATCCCGTCAAAGCCCTTAAGAACTTCTATTGCTTCAGGGTTCTGTTCAAGTTTCTCTGCCTCCAAGTAGTTGATGCAGACTCGCGCCCTTGCGGCTGCCCCTCCATGGCGTAATGCTTCGCTCATGCTAACGTAACTGTCAGCCAGCCCTGCATATTTGCCAACAAGAGCAATTTTCACTTCGTGTTCAGGCTTCAAGAGAGCATCCACGAATCTCTTCCAATCCTTAAAGTCCTTCTTGCATTCCGTGAACCCGAATCTCTTACAGACAAAATCGCCCATCCCCTGTTCATCTAGGATTAGCGGAACCTGATAGATGGATTCGACGTTGTAGGAGCAGAAGACTGCATCTTCAGGAATTGTGCCAAACAAGGCGATTTTTCTACGAGATTCAGAGTCTATCATTTCTGGGCTTCTCGCAACTATAATGTCAGGCTGGATACCGATGCGTCTCAGTTCGTTGACGCTATGTTGAAGTGGCTTTGTTTTCATTTCTTTTGTGACGTCTAAGACAGGAACTAGAGCAACATGCACGTACATGGTATTCTCGTAGCCTTCCTCCAAACGCATTTGCCGAATGGCTTCAAGAAAAGGAAGACCTTCAATGTCTCCCACCGTGCCGCCTACCTCGGTCAATACCACATCCGCACCAGAGTTTTTTGCCACAGTGCGTATTCGATGCTTGATTTCGTTAGTCACATGCGGCACAATCTGCACGCATCTTCCAAGAAAATCGCCCCTTCGCTCTTTTTCAATCACCGTCTTGTAAACTGTTCCCGTCGTAAAATTGTTTTCAGTCTTTAGGTTCAGGTCCAAGAAGCGTTCGTACCAACCCAAGTCTAGGTCAGTTTCTCCCCCATCGTCTGTCACGTAGACTTCGCCATGCATGTACGGGTTCATTGTTCCAGCGTCAACATTCACGTAAGGATCGATCTTGACAACTGTAACTCTCAAACTTCTAGTTTGAAGCATTTTTCCAATTGAAGAAGTCAAAATGCCCTTCCCAACAGAGCTCAACACACCGCCCGTAACGAAGACGAATTTAGCCATACGTTTTCGTCCCTTACAATAGCGAAACCATAAACCCTATCAGCATTTAAACTCTTTCGTGTATTTTCCACGAGTATTTCCCAGCTAGCCCTTATCTACAAAAGCCGGCCTTAGACCGCTGCTAAACTTGGAAAAAAGCCCGCAGTTTAAGCAGTGCTAAACACTGAGCCCGCGGAGTCATCCTGCCAACTTGACAAGGCTGCTCACGATAATTGCCAATCCAACGGAAATCACTACTCCTGCAATGAAACCAAACCAGCCTATCGATCCGATTGCCAGCAAACTCAGGAAGTAACCAGCACTAAACCAAAAAGCTATGCCGGATGCTTCACCCGCTTTTTTGTCCAGCGAATCATGAAGAGCAAATCTCAGTACTAGAATGACTATTTGGGATATTCCGAATAAGAAGCAAAACTGCATTGCTGCCGTGTAGAGAACTGGGTGATTGTTTTGTGGCTCAGGAAGAGCAATGTTGCTTGTCACGTTTTGCAGGTGAAAGTCTTTGGCGAAATTGACCGCTTCATCAGTCAGGTTTGGAGTAAGCATCCAAACTGTGCCTAATATCACCACAAAGAATCCGAACGAAAGCAGACCAAGCCAATCTGTGCCTCTTGAACGTCGCCTAACACTTGCCATGGACTACACCAGTCGGATACTTGATTGGTGTTTCCCTCTTAAATCAATTGCCATGGAGCGTAATGAAAAAAGCATTAAGAAGGGGAGACATGATAATTCTGTTTAACAGGAGACAACTAGGTGAAAGTTCTCTTCATAGAGCCGCCAAAGGAACAATGGTTTGTTATGGGAGAGTACTTGCCACCTCCCTACGGGATCATCCAACTCGCGGCATACTTGGAGAGGGAAGCCAAGGATGTTGAAATCGAAATCCTGGATTGCAACGCTCAGCATGTAGATTGGAAAGACCTGCAAAAACATATAGAATCAGCTAACCCCGACATCGTCGCGTCAAGCTCACTGGCCACATGCAACACGTACGTTGTTGCTAGAACGCTTGAAACGGCCAAGAAAGCAAACCCAAGCATCCTCACTGTGACAGGTGGACAGCATTTCACGGCCACGGCTCAAGAGAGTCTTGAAGAGTATCAGGATATTGACGTGGTTGTGCGTGGAGAGGGGGAACAGACTTTCGCGGAGCTTGCAACTTCAGCTAATAAGAGCTCATTCAAGACAATAGAAGGAATCTCTTACAGGCAAAACGGAAAAGTCATCCATAATCCTCCTCGACCCTTGATTGACAATCTTGAAAGGTTACCGTATCCAGGCTATCATCTTGTCAAGGATTTCCTTCGCAAATATCATTTTGCGGCAATGGCTGGCCGCGATGCACCCTACCAGCTTGTCGAAGGAGCAAGAGGATGCCTCCACGAATGCACCTTCTGCACGCAATGGCGACATTGGCAGGGGAAATGGAGATCGAAATCTCCAAAACGCATAGCGGATGAGATCGAATTCTGCTATCGAAATCATGGTGGCAGGTTCATCTGGTTGACTGACGACAACCTGGGATCAGGCACACGAGCAAAGGATATCGCTGAAGAAATCATCAAACGCAAAATACCCGATGATTTGACATGGTTTGTGCAAGCAAGATGTGACGACATAGTCCGGAATAAGGAAGCATTGCCAAGATTGCGGAAATCAGGGCTCAGTTGGGTTCTTCTGGGAGTTGAAAGCTCGGAGCCCCAGGTTCTTCAGGACTTCAAGAAGGGAATAACTCCGGAAGATGCAAAAGAAGCCGTGAAATTGTTGAGGAGCAACAATATTTTTGCACACGCAATGTTCATTATTGGAAACCGGAAAGACACCACCAAGTCAATAGCAAGGCTTCGGGAGTTTGCCAACGAATTAGATCCAGATTTCGCCATCTTTGCCATTCTAACACCATTTCCAGGAAACGAAATCTTCGACGAAGCAAAGAGAAAGGGTTGGATCGAAGATACTAACTGGTCACATTATGACATGGTCCACGCGATAATGCCTACCGAGACTTTGTCAATTGAGGAAATACAAGAAGAACTCTACGAGTGTTACAGAAGCTTCTACGGGTCTTGGCGTAGGAGATTAGGTGGAACGTTTTCTCGTAACGAGATGAGAAGAAGATTATCTTGGCATATGGCGCGGAAAGGCATAGTCAAGCAACTGAGGTCACTATTCTAGAGGACGTAGCATGCACAGGAGCAGCTCATCAAATTCCTTGTTGCTTTTCTCAATATTCGCCTCTATCTTTGGATTGCTGGCAGTCGCGTTATTCGCGTCGTTACCCCCGATGATTATTGTGGATGTTTCTTGGCGAAAACCGTTAGTGGGTCTAAGCTTCACGTTTATCTGCGCATCTGGAATAGTGGCCGCCATTTTTCCTAACAAATGCCAAAAAGGATCGCATTTCCAAGAAAAACGCAAGCGAGGAGTCAGCAATCTCGCACGCTCTGCCTCACATAGCATTATAAAGGGACACCATCCTGACTGCGGAGAGTTTTCAGCACATGTAGTCGAGATACGGGGACGAACGTTTTGCGCTGCATGCACAGGCTTGCTTATTGGAGCCGTCGGTGCGCTTCTCGGAACCGCATGGTACTTTTTCCTGGGGTGGGCTTTTGAGCAGGCGAGTTTTCCACTCGTCTTGGTTGGCCAAGCATTAACTGCTTGCGGCTTCTTCCAACTGGCATCTAAGAGTATCACACGGTTATTTATGAATGCCATTTTTGTGCTTGGCCCTTTCATGATTCTTGTGGGCTTGGATATGTTGGCGAAAAGCGTGTTCATTGACTTCTATGTCGTTGGCCTAATTGCGCTTTGGATCTGGACAAGGGTTCTTCTTTCGCAATGGGATCACAACAGAACTTGCCGCGTATGCACACAAGATTGCGGTAATAAAAGAAAATGTTGAGGCTAGTATCTGCGACGCAACGCGAATAGAGCGCCTATGATCATTAGTACACCGAAGATTATTATTGCGAAAGGCCAGATCTCCACACTCTTGGAAATGGTTCCCGTCTGCTGCAAGAACCATATGATTCCTGCGAGCATTATGATTAGGCCGATTGCTACGCCCACAACCGAGCCGCCTCGGGGGATGCCGAAACATTCGCCTTCCATTCGTCTGTAATGCTCACTTTCACCTGTAACATACAATCGTGCACCGCATTGAGTACACACTTGCGTATTATCGTCATTCTTTGTGCCACATTTTACGCAGTAAACCATATCATCCATGCCTCTGTCTTATTCATTGCTGACGTATCGTTTTAAGACTTTTGGTATGTTAGCCTTGTAATAATTCAGCTTGACTGATGATAGTGGCCAATTGCTCTTTGTCAAGTCTTAAACCATGACAGTACCTCCCGCGAAATCTGGCTGCTCGCAAGAAGGTCTGCTTGGTCGGCAGAGGCCTGTCAAACCTGACGACGTATTTAAGTATCAAGGCTGTTCCCCAGCCAAATTTCTCGCATTCACTTCTTTCGGCATCATGGAGCTTCCCCGCGTCACACACGTTGTCTATCATACCGTAACCCACAATGGCGTCACCAGTAATCGTTTTATGAACAAATAGCAGTGTGTCTCCAGCTTGCCATTTTCTGCGAATGCTTGTGTAGTAGGTGATTCTGTTGAAAACCTGATCGACCCACTGCCTTGTCGCGATTCTCACAGTGTATCCTACAGAGCTCAGGTCGACGCCTCCGTATCGGCGATTACTGCATTAAGCGTATTCATGGTTGAATCAGCAAGACACACATCCCAACATCCCTATCTCTAATAGTGCTTCCAACTGACGCCTAGCTTTCGACATGTCTCAAAGTATCCAACAAAGAATATGTGCGCCTTTATGGGTTAATAGCAATTTTGATTGCCGACTTCGTGGTGGAAAGTGTTTCGAAAACCTCGTTTATCTCCTCAAGCTTCTTTCTTCCTGTAACGAGTGGTCTGACATCGATCGCCCGCGAAGAAATCAGATTCAGGGCCTTTCTAAAATGCAGCGGGGTTGCATGAAAAGTGCCAAGAACCGTTGTCTCGCCATAATGAAGCATTCCCGCGTCAATATTGACCTCAGTTCCGGGTGGACACCCACCAAACTCTAAGACTGTTCCGCCCTTCTTGACGAGTTTCAAGGCTTCCTTCCAAGTGCTGGGCAAACCTATGGCTTCAATCACGACGTCTGCACCGTATCCAGCGGTTAGCTGGTGAACTCTCTCCGCAACATCTCCCTCTCCCCCATTGACAGTCTCATCTGCACCAAGCTTTCTCGCATAAGCCAATCTTTCTTCCACAAGATCGATAATTATTGCCTTCTCAACTCCCATCTTCTTCGCAACCAGAAGATGCAGTAGCCCGATTGGTCCGGCACCAATAATCGCAACTGTATCGCCCAGCTTCACCCCTGCCTCCTCAACACCATGCAACACACACGCTAGAGGCTCGGCGATAGCTGCCTCCTCAAAAGAAACATGACCGGGGATTTCCTGCATGTTAACCAGAACCATCCGTGCTGGAACCTTGATGTACTCAGCATATGCCCCCCAAAGCCAAATCATGTGTTCACACAGATTATATTTGCCTCGCTGACACATCACGCAACGCAAACAAGGAGCACTATTGCCAGCGCGAACACGCATACCCACACGGGGCCACTCTGACCCGTCACCGACTTCAATCACTTCGCCTGACCATTCGTGGCCAAAGATTGCGGGCAGACTTATGACCTTCTCAACGTAACCCCTTTGAAAAATCTTCAAGTCAGTACCACACGTTGTCGCGGCTCCGACTCTTACAAGAACCTCCCCAGCTTCAACAATTGGAACTTGAACGTCTTCAACCCTCAAGTCCTTCACGCCATAAAGCACCGCGGCTTTCATCTTCATCACTCGCAAAGTATGGACACTCAACTACTTAACTGTAAATTAATGACCAAACCAGCTAGGATTCGCACTTTGTCTTTGCGGGAGACAACAAAAGTGACCGTGCAAGACTTAAGTAATATCCAATCTAAACCGTTAGTTGCTATGCCATAGTCGGTATTTGATGATCTTAATGAAATCCATTCGTCTACTTGTGAGACTCCATAACCTGAGCTTCGCAAGTCCACACTTAATGGTTCAGCTTCAACATAGAAAATAGGCTTACTTTGACTCCGTGGTCTAATAGTGTAATCTGGCGTTCTTGTGCTACCTGCTGGTGCAGATAAAACGGTTTCTGGAACAATCTCGTAACCAAGAAACTCAATTATAGGTTCTATTAGTCTTCTTTTAACAAATTCCTCAGGCTCTTGTCTATCCACTAAGTCTCTTGATTGATAACTTGCTGAGCTGATAAGCACTTCTTGAAAAGTCGCAACTCGCCGAAACTTGCTTCTAACTATTTGATAGAGTTCTCGCAGTTTTCGATCAAGCGTATCTATTCTTTGTTGATCTATTGAAGGAAAGGCAAAACGAGTCTGTGACATGCAAAGTCATTGATGAATTGTTTTGAAGCCATTATAATATTAGCGTCTGGTGACAGTTCCGCATGCGCTATCAAGATTAACTAAGCAGGGTTCTGTTACCTGATCGGCACTTCTTGATTTAACTGAGAAGTCTGTTAACCAACGGTGCTCTTTCAGAGTGTATCCAGAAACAGAAGAGTTCATTACCAAGCGCTTTGCTCGGCGCCTTTTTTGAAATATGTCTATCGTATTCTCTGGGTTTCTGTCTAGTCTAATTTGAAGGCTGAAGGGCAAAGCTTGCTCAACACGCATATTTCGCACTTAGGTTTCTTTGCTGTGCAAGTCATTCTGCCTTGAGTTATCATAAGATCTGTGAAGGTCGCCCAGTCTGTTTTTGGTACTTGTTCCATCAAGTCCATTTCTATCTTATTCGGATCCTTGTTCTCTGTAAGTCCAAGCCTGTTAGCAAGTCTGCATACGTGAGTGTCTACCGCTATTCCAGCAATAATTCCAAAAACGTTTGACAAAACGATATTGGCGGTTTTTCTTGCCACTCCTGGCAACTCAAGAAGCTCTTCCATCGTATTGGGAATTCGCGAGTTGAATTTCCTGATGAGCATTTGGCAGCACTTCTTTATGTTTCTGGCCTTGTTTCTGTAGAAACCGGTGGACTTTATGTCCAGTTCGAGTTCTCTCAGATTCGCATTAGCGTAATCTTCTACTTCCCTGTATTTCTTGAAGAGTATCTGCGTCACGATGTTCACTCTCTTGTCGGTGCATTGAGCAGAAAGAATGGTGGCCACCAAGAGTTCCAGAGGATTACTGTAGCTCAGGGCTATCTTTGCGTCTGGATACTCCTCCTTCAGAAGTCTAATTATCTCGACGGTTTTATTGCTGCTTTCTTTTTTCATGGGTTTGGGCACCGCTTCTTTGTTTGTTCGCTAAGGCATCTTTTTTCTGTGGTCTCGTAGAAAGCTTTTACTTTTTCCACTAACATTGTAGTTCTTAGGTGATGGTATTGGGTATCAGACTCTTGGTTAATGGTGAAGAAATAGAGTTAAACGAGTTTGCCGCAAAGATTTTGGGTGGAACAATCATTGGGGCAGTCACTTCTCTCCGAGGAATAAAGAAGGACTGGAAAGAAATCGAGGTAAAGGTGACGAAATAAGCCTTCGCTTTGTCGAATTCTAGCCTCAATCGTCTACTTGTATTGACATTTCCGCAAACATTTCTCTTTTTGCTTTGCATATGGGGCAGATGTAGGGCGGATCTTCGCGGAAGACAACATAGCCACACTGCTTACAGTACCACAGTTTCTTTCTGATTCTCGGCGTTTCTTTTGTGGATGTTGGAGCAGTTTCCGTTTTCTTTTCAGAAGTTCCTGAAGCAGGCGCGTATGATCTTGTCTGTTTTGCTACTGGTCTGCGTTCTGGGATCGCCTGCAGGGGGGTTTTGCCCTCGAAAACGTCTTTTCTCACGTATAATGCGCAATAGCAGGTTCCGTATTCGATTACGTCGGGGTCTCGATAGTCGCAAGGGCAGATTATGTCTCTGTCAACTTCGAGATTGCCTGATGCTAGTCTACATGGGCATGACGGGTAACCGTAACGTTCTTCATTCTCCCTGAGTCCTTGGAGCAGGTTTTGGAGAAATTCAGTGTCGGGATTAAGGTAATAGCCGTAGGTTTTCGCGTCGTTTTCCGCTCGTTGCCGCACTTTGTCCAAGCTTGTCAAATCTGCAGAGTCTCCTTGATCTTGTCCTTTCGGAAGCCAGTGATCAAGGTTTTGTCGTTGATTATGATTGTCGGATAGCTTAGGCTTCCTCCCTTGCTCAAGATGTGTTCCTTGATTTTGTCTTTGTCCTCATCGCTGCATAGGTTAACGTCAACGTACTCGTATTCGATATTGTTGTCTTTGAGAAACTGTTTTGTCATCTTGCACCATGCGCATGTGCTTAGTGCATATACTCGGACTTTGTTTTTGTTGTTTTGACCTTGAACTTTCTGAATCTTCATTTTCAATCACTGTTTTGTGTCTAGCGTATGGCCAGAGCGCGATATAACGATTTAGCCAACGGCGTCCTTTCTAGGCTTCTCTCAAATTAACGAGAGCGTTCTGCACGACTTCCGACATTGCAGGATGAATGTGCATACCCCTTATGATAGGCATCAGCGTTTTGTCTCCGCAAGCCATTGCGTTGACGACCTCTTGTATGAGTATGGATGCGAATGGACCTATTGTGTGGCCACCCAAGATCTTACCCGTTTTCTGTTCGAGGACGATTTTTACGAAGCCTTCAGGTTTGCCCATTGCAGCTCCTTGTGCTGTATCCTTGTGAAAGGCTGTGCCCACCAGAACCTTGTAGCCTTGCTGTTTCGCTTCTGCCTCTTTCAAACCCACGGAAGCTATTTGTGGATGTGTGAAAACGGCGTGTGGGGCCGCAGAGTAGTCCACGCTGACTTTATGGTCGTGGAGAGCGTTGTGCCAAGCTATCTGCCCTTCGTAGTTAGCTACATGCTTAAACATTTGTTTGCCGATGGCATCGCCGAAGGCCCATATGTTCTTCTTTCTTGTTTCAAGATATTGGTTGACTTTGATGTATCCTCTATTGTCTAGTTCGACGCCAGTTTTCTCTGGTTTAAGAATGTCTGAGTTGGGAATTCGCCCTGCTGCTATCAGTAAGGTCTCAGCTGAAAACTCTTTGAGAGTTGCGTTGTCGCGGTTTTTGGCTACGACAGTTTTTACGCCGTTTGTCTCTTTAACTTCAATTGCTTCATAGTTCGTGTGTATCTTCATCTTTCTTGCCAGTTCCTCTTCTAGCAGGTGAGAGATTTCTGGTTCCTCGTCAGGCAGAAGTCTCGGGTTTCTCTGAATTATCGTGACGTTGGTTCCTATGCTGGAGAAGAAGTGACTGAATTCGGTTGCGATGTACCCTCCACCGATGATTATCATGCTCTTGGGCTGTGTTTTCAATTGTAGCGCCGTGTCACTCGTCAGGTAGTTCACGTTGTTTATTCCCTTTATTGGTGGAATGTCAGGTCTTGCACCTGAGACTATGAATATCTTGTCGGCTTTTACGAGATTGTCGCCAACTTTCAGGGTGTAGTCTGAGACAAATTCGCCTACATTTTTGAACCATTTAATGTTCTGGTCAGTTGCCATAGCTCTGTTCTGTCTTTCAACGTCTTCAGTGACGAGTGACTGCATGTTTTCCATTATTTTTTTGAAATCGACAGAATTAACTGTCGCATTTATCCCTAGTTTCTCAGCTTCTCGAATGGTAGATAAAACATCGGCCGGATAAATGAGCATCTTGGATGGAACGCATCCGCGGTTTAGGCAGGTTCCTCCAAGGGGACCAGATTCGACCAAAGCTGTTCTCATGCCGTTGGCAACCGCTTTTGCGGCAATTATCATTCCTGAACCTGAGCCAATAACTAGAACATCATATTTCTCCATGAAAAATCTCTCCCACGAGGATAAGGGCATCACAAGATCAAATAAGTATTGCCTAATATTGCTTCAGAACGTGTAGCAGAATTGCACAGTTCTGCGAGGATATTAGTATAAACCACCTAGTTGGCGGTCATTTAGACGATCCATGGTTCGGGCACAGGTTTAGCTTGAAACCCATATGGGTTGTTGCGCGCTACAGGAAAAGAAAACAAGAGAGGAAATAGAAGAGATCAAGTGGCTCTCGTCGTTTCTTCGAATCGCTTGTTTACTTCGCTCCAGTTGACGATGCTCCAGAAGGCTTCAACAAACTTGGCCCTTTCGTTCTTGTAATCAATATAATAGGCATGCTCAAAGATGTCAAGAACCATCAGAATCCTAAACATTGGATAAACGTTCATGTTGTGTTTCTCTATTTGCATGATTATTGGTCTCTTAGTTCTGCGGCAGAAAGTCAGTGTGGCCCAGCCAGAGCCTTCCACGCTGACAGCAGCCTGCGTGAACTCCTTTTTGAACCTGTCAAAGCTGCCAAATTCCTTGTCGATAGCTTCACCGAAAACGCCTGTCGGTTTTCCTCCGCCGCCTTTTCCCGCAGGTGCCAAGTTGCCCCAAAACAGTGAGTGAAGCAAATTTCCTCCTATGTTGAAGGATAGCTCCTTCAAGGTGGCTTTCATGTCCAGATCTGTGCTTTCTTTCCTAGCTTTGTCAAGTTTTTCGAGAATCGCGTTTGCTCCATTGACGTATGCTTGGTGATGTTTCTGATAATGTATTTTCAATTGCTCCTCTGAGATGTAGGGTTTCAAGTCAGTAAACTCGTAGGGCAGTTTTGGCAAGACATAAAACTTGTTTGCTTCCATTTTCTTCGCCATCCAGGCTATTTGGTTTCAGGTTGTTTTATGTTTTGTCATTTCAGCGACTCGATAAGCTCGCTTATGTCCGTCTCTTCTGGTTGTATTCTTGTCAATGGTATTCCTTTTACGTGTGGAAGATTGTCGCGATATGTAGGTCTTTCTTTCTTGTAGAATATTCCTATGGGTATTCGGTCACCCCACTCGAAGCTCTTCTCAAGAGCTTTCTGTCTGTCACCTGAATCGTGTCCTGTTTCTTCAAGCTTGTAGACTCGTTGACGGAACCACTCGTAGGTATTTAGGTAATTGAAGGTTACACATGGCTGAAAGACATCAATATAGTTGAAGCCTCGGTGCTTCAGCGCCTCAGCCATCAGGCCTGTGAGGTGCTTCGGGTCTCCTGCAAAACCGCGGGCTACAAACGTTCCATTGCTGATAAGTGCATGCGCAATAGGATTTAGTGGCAACGTTATTGAACCGTAAGGCGTGGATTTGGTCTTGAATCCTATCTGGCTGGTGGCTGTTGTCTGTCCTGTTGTCAACCCAAGAATCATGTTATTATGAACAACCAAGGTCAAATCCACGTTTCTCCTGATAGCATGACAGAAATGATCCCAACCTTCATCGTAGCAATCAGCGTCTCCACTGAAACCTACAACTGTCAGATCAGGGTTGGCCAGCTTTATGCCAGTTGCAACGGGCAAGACTCTGCCATGAATGCCGTGAAACGTGTTCACGTTGACATAATCACTGATTTTTCCGTGGCAACCAATCCCTGAAACGATGACTACTTGCTCTCTTCTTGTCTTTGACTCAACAAGGGCACTCTTGAAAGCTGAAAGAATTCCGAAATTCCCGCATCCTGGGCACCATGTATTCTTGGCAGGGGTAGTAAGATCTTCTAGGGCGGCCATTCTCAAAGCACCTCCTTAACTTTCTCCGAGAGGTGGAAGGAATCGAACGGTCTTCCATCATATTTCAGTATCTTGTGATCCACTCTTCTTAGAAGGTGATCTCGAATCAGGCTTGAAAGCTGAGAAGTCCTGTTGTTCTCAACCACTATCGTTTTCTTAGCTTTTCTCAAGATCTGCTCAACCTTCGTTTTTGGGAAGGGGTGAATGTAGAGTATTTGCAGGAAATTCACTGCTCCGTTGTCTTCTTGGTTGATCAGTTTTAAGGCTTCTCTTATCGGTCCTTTGGTTGAGCCCCACGAGATTATCGTTGCCTTGGCTTCTTCTGGCCCATATAGCTTGATTGTTTCGATTTCGCTTTCTTCGAGTTCTTTGGCTAAAGCGTCAAGTTTTCTCATTCTCTTGTCCATCATCATCGTCGTTATTGTTGGGTCTTCACTGGTGAGGCCGTATTCGTTGTGCTCGTCTGAATTGGCATGGACTATTGCCTCTCTGGTTGACGGAATGATTCTCGGCGAAACTCCTGTTTCTGTAATCTCGTATCTTTGATATTTCTCCCCCTCGTACTGTCCGGTTATAAGCAATCCTCGTTCAATCTTCACTCGGTCAGGTTCAAAGGGGATCACTGAAACTTCACTTTCGGCAAGATATTTGTCTGTTAAGAGAATGACTGGGAGCTGGTACTTCTCGGCCCAGTTGAATGCTCGCATGGTCTCATAGAAGCACTCCTCAATATCGCCAGGAGCTATGACGACTCTTGGAAACTCGCCTTGAGAGGCATGTATGACAAACCTTAGGTCTCCTTGGGCTGAATAAGTAGGCAGTCCTGTGCTAGGGCCAGGCCTTTGTCCGACCATGATGACGACCGGTGTCTCCGTCATTCCGGTCATTCCTAAGCCTTCGCTCATGAGGCAGAAGCCGCCGCCTGAAGTTGCTGTCATGGTTCTTGCGCCGGCGAAGGCTGCGCCTGCAATCATGTTTATTGCTGCTATTTCTCCTTCTGGCTGCATTGTTATCATCTGGTAATGTCTCTCGTTCGTAGTCATGAAGTGAAGCAGACCAGTCGTGGGCGTCATAGGGTAGCTTGCAAAGAACTTGCATCCTGCCTTTATCGCACCTAGTCCGATGGCCTCGTTTCCGCTCAAAAAGATTCGACTCTTGCCAGCAGCGTTGGTTTTCCTCAGCTGGTATTCGAAGTTTTCCGCAAGCTTTTCTTTACCATAATTGTATCCTACTCTGGCGGCTTTCATGTTTGATTCTGCGGTTTCTGCTTTGAACGTGTCCTTCATGACTTCTTCCAATAGAGTTATGTCGAAGTTGATGAGGGCGAATACAGCGCCGAGAGCTACAGTGTTTCTCATTATGAGGTTATGTGGTTCTTTCAATTCGTCTATGACGATCTTTCTTAGTGGGATTGGGTAGAGCTTCAGATTAGTTCTGCCAAGGATTTCGTGGTTCAGATTCGCGTCGTCTTGATCGTAAATCACTCCACCATTAGAAACTAGCTCGTCTTTATGGAGCATTACCGTTTGAGCGTTTAATGCTATTAGCAGCTGAATTTGGTCAAGATGGGAGTAGATTTCATGCTCAGACACTCTAGCAACATAGAAGTTGTGTCCTCCCCTTATGAGAGATTGATAATCGTTGGTGCCGAAGACGTGGAGACCTCCTCTCATGCAGGCCTTAGCAAAAAGGAAACCTGAGCGAGCGATGCCTGCACCCGCTTCGCCTCCAATCAGCAAAGAAAAATCGTTAATCTCCAAGTAAAATCGCCAACGAGAAGATAGACGTTTCAATTATAAAAAAGGTTCTTTTGAATCAAGTCATTGTTACTCACATGAGAGAATATGATGTTTCACTGGGAATCAGTTTGGCCTAGCTCGATAGAGACAGAAAATTTTATTATGTTTGCCATTTTCAATTTTGGTTTGGTGAAACGTTTTGCCGATTGATCCGAATTTCCAAAAGACTAGGACAGTCGTTGACAAGCATCAGGGTCATAATGTGTGGGGACCTGTTGAAGCTCCGAAGAAACGTGGTATACATGGGACAAACGTGGCAGTTGATTGGGACATTTGCACTGGTGATGGGATTTGTTTCGAAGTATGTCCTGTTTCTCTATTCGATTGGGCTGATGCGCCGGGGCATCCGACCTCTGAAAAGAAGTCTGATCCAGTTAGAGAAAGTGAGTGCATACAGTGCCTTGCATGTGAAACACAGTGCCCCGCCCAAGCGATAAAAATCACAAGCTAACCCATCCAAATCCCAATTCCTGTAGCAAGTAGCCGATAACCTGCGAGTGTCAAGAAGGCTTTTATTTTTCTGCTTTCGTAGTCTATCTGGAGGACTTTGGATGAAGACTAAGCCTGATAAGACGCTGGATTGCCTGGGCTTGTACTGTCCTGAACCTGTTTTCAAAACAAGAATGGAATTGGATGAGTTGAAAAAGGGAGAAACTTTGGAGGTTTTGGCAGATGACCCTGCAGCAGAGGAAGACATTCGTAGTCTTGTCAAACACTTGGAACAAGAGCTAGTAGGTGTGAGTAAAGAGGGAAACACGGTTAGGATATTAATCAGGAAGGTTAAATGAGAGGATAATGGCGATGGAACAGAATGAGTATTAAGAAAAAGATCCTATATGTCCAAACGAGTGGAGTCGACAACCCAGAGCGTGCCTATGCGCCGTTCATTTTAGCGACTACAGCAGCAATGATGAACATAGATGCAACGGTCTACTTCGTCATAAAGGGAATCACCCTTGTCAAAAAAGGGGAGGCGGAGAAGATCAAGATCGGCAGCTTTCCGTCACTAAAAGATGTGATGAATCAAGCAGTGAAGGCTGGAGTTAAACTGGTTGTTTGTGAACAAAGCTGCGGCTTGCTGGGAATTCCGCGAGGAGACTTCACGAAGGAAGCCAACATCGTAGGGGCCGCCACACTAAACGATTTAGCCCTTAGCGCAGACGCAGTTCTCTGCTTCTAAGCGATCAAGCAATGTCAGTAGCACGACGCATCTACATGGATCATGCGGTAGGTCGACCTGTCGACCAGCGAGTAATAGATGCAATGCTGCCTTTCATGAACTCATCTTATGGAAACCCTTCTTCGCTGCATGTGTTTGGTCAAGAGGCGAAACATGCGCTGGAAGAGGCGAGGACACGAGTTGCTGACTTGATTAATGCGGAAAGAAAAGAATCAGTAATTTTCACTTCGGGAGCAACAGAAAGCAACAACATGGCAATCAAAGGCGTTGTCTACCGGAACAAAGATCGAGGAACGCGGACCATAACATCCAGTGTCGAACACATGTCTGTCGTTAACACCTGCAAGTTTCTGACCACAAGGGGATTTGAAACGGTTTTTCTTCCGGTCGACAGCTTTGGGTTTGTGGGGCTTGAGGACTTGGAGAGAGAGTTGACCGATAAGACTGTTCTTGTTTCCATAGTGTACGCGAATGGAGAGATTGGAACGATCGAGCCGATAAGAGAGATCAGCAAAAAAGTGCACGAAAAGAATGCTTTCTTACACGTGGATGCTACTGCTGCATGTGGGCAGGTTCCAATAGACGTGAGACGTGAAGGAATTGACTTGCTTACTCTTTCTTCTAATGACATGTACGGTCCAAGAGGTGTAGGTGCGCTTTATGTGAAAGAAGGCATCCGTCTTGAACCGCTGCTTCACGGTGGAGGACAGGAGCGAGGATTGAGATCAGGGACAGAGAATTTGCCGAGCATAGTTGGATTTGGAAAGGCTGCAGACTTGAGCAAGAACGAAATGAAAGACGAAAGTGAACGATTGACTAGGTTGCGGGATAGGTTCATTGACGGTTTGCTGAAGCCACTTCCATATTCATTTTTGAACGGCCATCCGACCAAGCGACTGCCGGACAATGTTTCTGTAAGGTACAGCTTTATAGAAGGCGAGTCAATGCTGCTGGGTTTAGACATGATGGGCGTGTTCGCGTCTTCAGGTTCAGCTTGCACTGCAAAGACTCTGGAGCCTTCTCATGTGCTGCTGGCGATCGGGTTGAAACATGAAGAGGCTCACGGCTCGTTGATGTTCACGTTGGGCAGGCAGAACGCTGAGGAGGACGTGGATTATGCGATAAGCTTAATGCCTAACATCGTGAAGAGACTAAGAGCAATATCACCCCTTACACCGAAGGAGTTGAACATGTAATGTACACTGAGAAAGTCATGGAACACTTCAAAAACCCACGCAATATGGGTGAAATCCCAGACGCAGACGGCGTGGGCACCGTTGGAAATCCTGTGTGCGGAGACTTGATGACTATATACATCAAAGTCAAGGACAGTCGGCTAGAAGACATTAAGTTTAAAACTTTCGGTTGCGGGTCTGCGATCGCAACGAGCAGCATGATAACTGAGTTGGCTAAAGGAAAAACGCTAGATGAGGCAATGAAAATCACCCGTGCGAACGTGGCAGACTCGCTGGGCGGATTGCCACCAGTCAAAATGCATTGTTCGAACCTTGCTGCGGATGCTTTGCATGCTGCAATTGAGGATTATTACAAGAAGCAGAAAGAGGTGAAAAAGTGAAACCGGAATTTATCCGATGCGAATTCTGCAAGACAGAAATACCGTCGGAAACATGTAAGCTTGCAGCCCATCACACCACTATCAATGGAAAGGAATATCTCTTCTGTTGCGCGCAGTGCGCCAAACGATTCGAGCAAAAGAAGAAGAGCAAGAAATGAAAGAGAAGGCTCACAAGTAAGCTCAGCTTCTACTTTATTCCAGTTTTTGGCACCTTGGGCAAATGTAGGAGGATGTGCTTCCAGTTTTGATCTTCTCTATTGTCATGCCACATTTTGGGCACGGCTTCCCAGCTTTGTAGCCCACGAGAAAATCATCTGCAGTGAATCCTCCTTTGCTGCCGTAAAAGTCCAGCTCGAAAGCTGCTCCGCCCCGTTTGATGCTACGGTTTAGGTTTTCTCGGATTGCCTTGTATAGCGAGTTGATTTCCTTTTCGGTGAGAGTTGGGATCTTCCGGTTTGGATGCAATTTAGCTCTGAATAGTGTGTCCTGTGCGTAGACGTTTCCGATTCCTGCTATGTTTTTCTGGTCAAGCAAAAAGCTCTTTATTCCTGTCTTCTTGTCCGCCAATAACGCCTTGAAATGCTCTAGCGTGAAAGACTTGTCGGTGGGTGGGATGCCTAGTTGCGCCGTGAGTTTGTGGTTTGGCAAATCTCTCTGTCGAACGAGGTGAACGTATCCGAACCACCAGAAGTGAATAGTGAAGCCGGTTCCATCAGTAAAAGTCAGTTTGAACTGGAACTTCTCAGGGAGTTTTTGCTTTGGCTCGAAATAGAGCAATTCTGCGCCCATGCCAAGGTTGATGAGCATATGGTACGCTGGGTCTAGCTTCACGAACAGCCATTTCCCCTTGCTTGCAACAGCTGCGATAACCTTGCCTTTAGCTGTCTTCGTAAACTCTTGAATGGGCATATTGAGGTTCTTTGGTTGTGTATCGTCGACGCATGCTATGCGCTTTCCTCTTGTCTTCTCATTCATTTGCTGCGCGATTATTGCTATCTCGGGTAATTCAGGCACAACTACCACAACCCAACCTGATTCTTTCTTCGATGCTCAGTATGTTACATTGATGATACATAAGGTTGTATTTGATAAATCGTTTTTCTTTAGGTCATGACGGGTGCATGCGTGGTCTTCCTGCGGAATTGTAGCCCCGTCGATTCCCCTTGCGGATAAGTAGCTTTTTTCAGAAAATCTATCATTCCTTATCGCGTGTTTTGGGGCTAAATCTTTATAGTATGCATTGAATATCTTGAATTGAATATGTTCTTGGCGAGAAATGGTGAATTGTTTGGAGAAATGGGAATGTACTATTTGCGGCTACATTTATGATCCTGCAGTAGGCGATCCAGAGCACGGCATAAAGGCAGGAACATCATTTGAAGCGTTACCTGAAGACTGGGTTTGTCCTATTTGTGGTGCATCGAAAGACCAGTTTGTTAAGAAAGAGTGAACAAGCTGGGGCCATGCTTTCGAAACTTTAATATCACGATCAACGAGAGTTCCATCTGAGAGCTTATGCCTATTGCGAAAATACGAAAGAGGGACGGCCGAATTGTCACTTTTGATTCTAGTCGTATCCGAGACGCTGTCCACAAAGCGTTGATTGCCGTCGAGCTTGAAGATGGAGAAAAAGCAGAAGACCTGACAGGAAAGATAGTCAATCTCCTAGAGGAGAAATTCAAGGAGGCAATCCCCTCTGTTGAAGATGCGCAGGACATTGTCGTAGACGTTTTAAAGGAAGAAGGTTACGGCAAAGTTGCAGATGAATATCAATCTTATAGACAGAAAAAAGATGAAATAAGAAGCCTCAGAGAAAAACTGGGAATAGAAGAACCGAAACTCACAGTCAACGCCTTCGAAGTCTTGAGAAAAAGGTATCTCCTAAAAGATCTGAACGAGCAGATCGTAGAAACTCCGGCCCAAATGCTTACACGAATAGCCAGTGCCATAGCTAAAGCTGAAAGGGAACACGGTGGAGACCCAAAGAAGACCGAGAAAACATTCTATGACGTGATGGCTAGGCTAGAGTTCATCCCGAACTCTCCAACCCTCTTCAACGCTGGTACTGAACTGGGTCAGCTATCTGCATGCTTCGTCTTGCCCGTCGAAGACTCGTTAGATGGCATATTCACGGCGGTGAAGAACATGGCCCTAATCGAGCAGACAGGCGGCGGAGTAGGCTTCAGCTTCTCAAGACTAAGACCAAAAGGAGACATCGTCAAATCAACCAAAGGCATAGCGTCCGGACCAGTAAGCTTCATGAGAGTCTTCGATACAGCCACTGAAATCATAAAAGCCGGAGGAAAAAGACGCGGCGCCATGATGGCAATCCTACGAGTCGACCACCCAGACATCCTCGAATTCACAACCTCTAAGAAGCAACCAGGATTCCTATCAAACTTCAACATCTCAGTCGCCGCAACCGACGAATTCATGCAAGCACTCCAAGAAAACAGCGAATACCCGCTAATCAACCCCAGAAACAAAGAAAAAACTGGAAAACTCGTAGCC
This sequence comes from Candidatus Bathyarchaeota archaeon, assembly GCA_022865885.1. Taxonomy (GTDB): domain Archaea; phylum Thermoproteota; class Bathyarchaeia; order Bathyarchaeales; family Bathycorpusculaceae; genus DRUK01. The sequence continues at coordinate 26,339 of JALHSQ010000178.1, forward strand.
AAAGACGTCTGGAACCTAATAGCAAAATCCGCATGGCAAAGCGGAGACCCAGGCATCGTCTTCATAGACGAAATCAACAGACACAACCCAACTCCGCAACTTGGCCAAATGGAGTCAACCAACCCTTGCGCCGAGCAACCATTGCTCCCCTACGAGTCCTGCAATCTCGGCTCAATTAATCTCTCTAGGATGGTTGAAAATGCGAAAGTAAATTGGGGAAAACTGAAGGAGACTGTGAGGAATGCTGTTCAGTTCTTGGATGACGTCATAGACGCTAACAAGTATCCATTGAAGGAAATAGACGAGATAACGCGGGCCAACAGGAAAATAGGTTTGGGCGTGATGGGGTTCGCTGACATGCTCATAAAACTAGGTGTTCCATATGATTCTGAAGATGCCTTGAAGCTAGCTGAGGAGATCATGAAGTTTGTCGAAGAAGAGTCTCACAGAAGATCTGTTGAGCTTGGCGAGGAAAGAGGATCATTTCCAAACTTCAGTAAGAGCGTCTGGAAAGACAGATACGGCGCCATGCGAAACGCCACGGTTACAACCATAGCACCGACAGGAAGTATAAGCATTATCGCTGGTTGTTCATCAGGTATCGAGCCGATCTTTGCAATCTCATTCATGAGAAACGTCCTCAGCGGAACAAGACTATTCGAAACCAATCCGCTGTTCGAGGCCATGGCCAAAGACAGAGGATTCTACAGCGCCAAGCTACTGGAAGATATAGCCCGAACAGGTTCAGTCCAAAACATCAACGGTGTTCCCGGCGACGTGAAGAGATTGTTTGTTACAGCCCTAGACATCAAACCAGAATGGCACGTCAGAATGCAGGCTGTTTTCCAGAAATACACTGATAACGCCGTGTCAAAGACCGTTAATCTGCCTTCAGATGCGACAGTTGAGGATGTTAGGAAAATCTATGAGCTTGCATGGAAACTGAAATGCAAAGGCGTGACTGTTTTCAGATATGGAAGCAAGCCCGAGCAGGTTCTATACATCGGAGAAGTAAAAACCCGGACCTCAAGATTCGTCACGGCCGAATCGGAATACGCTGGGGGCTGTCCGACTCAAACCTGTCCGTTCCCGGGCTGAATCTTCACATATGCGTGATTGAGGAACTTACCGACTCCAACAAATATCCGTGCGTAAGAAGAAGAAAAAGGATTCGCTGCTATTCTTTGGCAACCTCTAGATTGTAGCTTGATTTGACTCCGGCCTTGTCAAAGATCTTTCCGACAGGACAGTTTTTCAACGTTAGCTCATGGATTCTCTTGATTCTGTCCTCAGCAATGGTTGACTTTACTTTCACGTGGAATTCTGCTTTTGTTATGGTTCCTGCCTCTTCAGACTTAGTTGCTTCCGCTGATACTTCAAGGTCTTTCAGTGAAACCCTCATCTTACTGGCAGTCAGGACGAAAATAGTTGCATAGCAGCCTGCAAAGCTCATTAGTGCAAGCTCAAGAGCAGAAGGTCCCATGTCAGTTCCGCTATCAAGTGGGAGATCCAAGCATACGGCGTGTGATCTACCGTCATCAACATCGATTCTAAAATCTTTCACCAGTTTGGCATTTGCATACAGTGTAGTCAAACTCTTCACACCATCTGGTTTTATTCTTGCAATAGGCCTTGTTAAGTCTTCGGGTCCAGAAAGAATTATCACAGGAACTGTTAAACAGGATGGTCTTCAGCGTGGACTTAGCCGAACCAGTTTGGCACCAGACGTTTTCATCTAGAAATCCGAATCGTGATTCCAATCTTCTACCTGTTCATAACCCTATCTCGTTAGGCTCTTCAACATCCTGTAAGATCAGCTTCTCCTTCTTAGCGCATTCCATCGCAAGCAATGTCGCGAAGCCAATCGTCTTAGCATGGATAAGGCGGCAAACCTGAATGAAGCGGTTCGACTCGTATTCCAGCCGAAACCACGCCTCGTACTGCTTCAAGTATTCCCTCATTTCCCATCACGCTTCAGTCGGTTTATCAGCTCGCGCTCTCGCTGCTTTCCTGCTTCTTGTCCAATCATGATCTATTGTAGGAAAAACCGGAATAATCCTATTAGTTTTATGGAGACTTAAACAGTATGTTCGATTCACTTGCTGGTTCAGGACGTTGAAACAAAAAAGGCGCTTGATATACACTGTATTTCACTGTTGGGCATGACACGGGAAAAATGTGAAGGAGACTCACATTAGCTCGTGTTTTTCTGTCTTTAGCGACAACCACAGTCACATGAATGTCCAGAATGCTTCTCTTGTTCGCCAGCATATCTCATTGGATTCTTGTCAAACGTCGTTTTACACGCTTGATTGCAGAAATAGTAGGTCTTGCCCATATATTCTGACTTGATTTTTGCAGTTTTCTCGTTTACATTCATGCCGCAAATCGGATCTTTAGCCATGTTCATTCTCACCTCCACCTAGCCTGCCAAAATCATAGCTCTACTTCCTCACTTGGCGTATTCTTCGGATTTGAGCTTTGCCAATCTTAGCGTTGCCGGGTCACTTGCGACTGTTAATGAACTGATCACTATTGCGCCAGATGCGTGCATTGTGTCACGTCATACTGGAAGGAGCATGGAATAGTCTAGAGCATCAGTATTGCACCAAACATATACTCCTTGTTCTCATCACAGCGCGCGCTTTTGTGATGGATCAGGGAAACAGAGGGTCATACCAGCCGAAGTTCCTGCTGGTTCTAGCAACATCCGCGACGTCTATTCTGCCGTCTTGATTTACATCGCATTCAATATTCCATCTGGGGTGACCAGCGTATGATCCGAATGCTGAAGACAACATAGCTACATCTCTCACATCTATTTTTCCGTCTCTGTTTACATCGCTTTCATGCAACGAAGCTGTCCCGCTGATGTGAAGTGAAGGATCACCAACTATTTGCCACCCGTATTCTACCCCAGGGATTTTGTATTCAGGGTCGACCATTCGCATATCCTCGTAGAGTCTGATGTCTTCCAAGTAAGCTTCACCTATGCATTTCCCTTCAGATAGAGCTTCGTAAAATTCCTCGCGATACTGATGCGTCTGTAACGATGTGTCAGCGCTGTCTCGACTGCCGATAAACAGAAGCCCGTACGTATCTGCAAATATAGCTGACCCAGCCACGCTGTTGTAACCTGCAGTGGTGAAGCATACGTTGTAAATGTAGAAGAACGTGTGAGGATCGATGTATCGATAATCAGTTCCAAGGATACTGCCGTCCCAATCTCCGTGAAGTTCGAACGTGTGGCTACCAGGCGAGCCGTGGCTTGCGAGATAAATCCACTCATAGCCTTCGAGAAGCCTCTCTCGATAATCACTGGCTACGGTTGCTTCATCATCATTTACGAGAACTATGTCTTCATAAGCAGCTCTTATCGAATCAACAAATAACTCTCCCCATCCGTCATATACATCAAGATCGATTAATGCTCGTCTCGGCAGAGTGAGTTCGCCAGTTCTGTAGAGATGATTCTTTCTGAAATAGTTGTTGAGCAACAAGATATCATCACCGTAAACCATAGAAGGCTTGAGTGATCCCACCCATATTTCCGCACAGACTTCACCACTGTGCGTATCATACCAACCATTGCCGTCGGTGTCGTTCCAGACTCCATCGAGATCCATAAAGTATAGGTCTGTTTGAAATATGATGTGTGTGCCCGATTCATAATTAGCGTATTCATAGTAGGCTTCAGGTATGTCACCTACCAGAAGGCAGCCAACCAAGCCTATCGGCAAAGCTTGTTGCAGGAACGACCTAATTGCTGTGGCATTGTCAGTTGACACTGTGTATATACGTACTGAAAATCCATCGATGAACTCTAAATCCTTGGCATACTGGATCAACGAGGCTTCGATCCCGCCAAAAAGAGATGTCTCAACCAGAACATAAATCCATCCTCTAGGTGACGAGTGAGAGGTTTGATATTTCAACTCTATTCTTGAAACAGCAGCTTCTGATTTAGCTGGTTGGACTTTAAATGCTATTGTCAGCATGCTGACTAGAAGCAAAACAAACATGAAAACAGATAACGCCCTCTTCATTCTCGCCTTCTCCTTCGCAAAAGCCACTGAGTGATTATCCATTGCCACTCTTTTATCACTTATGGAACACTCCTCTAGAAGCATCAAACAACAAAGAAACATACCTAGCGCGTATTCTGGGTGTTTGTGTGTGTTTTTTATTTGTTGAGAGAGTGAGTGAGGGGGTAGGGGGGGAGTCGGTTTGAGAGTTAGTGTGGGAGTGAGTGGTAGTTGGAGAGAGTTAGTGAGATAGAGTTAGTTAGTGCGTGCGAGAGAGAGTCAGAAAACGAGAGAGAGAAAGGGTAAAGTTTTATCCCAAACCCAAACGATTTTTTGTGACGATTAACGACACGTTAATACTATGGGTGCGGAAATCTTAAGAGCAAACTGCCTATCATATTTTATAAAATGAATGTCTTTGCTGTTTTCTTTCCACTCTTGATTCTTGTAGTAGGATTCTTTGTAGTAGTATTGATATTAATCTGGATTTTTCTAAGGAATTTGAAACCAAGACAAGAATATGGAGTAGAATCTGTCACTCTGAGAGGGGAAACAGTGAAAAGTATTGGAGAAAGGAGAATTGCGGATTACTTTGAGAAAAACAACATTAATTATGTCTATGAACAAGAAGCAAGAGGGAAGTCTCTATTTTTTGAGTACAAGATCAGTTCACCAGATTTCTACTTACCTGATTATAATGTGTACGTCGAATATTGGGGATTAGTGAAAGCAGATGATAGCTGGACAAGGGAAAAATATGTCAGAAACATGAAAAGAAAGATGGCTATCTATCATAGAAACAACATCAAGTTCATATCAATTTATCCACATAATTTGGAAAATCTAGATTGGATTTTTAGAATGAAATTCAAAAAAGTCACAGGTTTTGAACTTCCTAACTAGTCTACTGGAGACACGCGAACGCAAATTCAGTTTAGGGTTCAGACCTTTGATTGGATCACGTCTTCGAGAATCGTTGGGGTATTTCCCCTTTTCTCTTAGGTTCGGTTGGTTGAATAGACCTACTCCCACTTGTTGAGATGCAACCAATGTCCTATTTCTTTGTAATATACCCTTAGAGTCTCTAATGGGTATATTATTCTCCTATTGAGCGTGGGTGGGGTGATTGGCTGTGCTTCGTACACTGTCTTTTTTCCTGACCCACGGCTGAGTCCCAGCTTGGGTTGCTTCTGGGGGTTGGTTTTGTGTGTGTGGGGGTAAAGTTTTATCCAACCAACCACAACCACGATGATGCTTTGGCACAGGAAAAGACTCAGCTATGGGGACTGTATACAGGATTCAGGATACAGAACATTATCAGGGGTATGAAAGAAGCTATAGAATAGAAATCAAGTCAATATATGATATAGGTATAGTCGGCATCGAATATATGGTCTTCTGTGGGAGCGCGCGCTTATTCTAGTCGTTTAATTATGTGGCATCCGAATTTCGTTTTCACTATGCCTGAGGTTTGCCCTTTGCTCAGTGCGAAAGCCGCTGTTTCGAATTCCTTTACCATTTTTCCTCTAGTAAATGTGCCGAGATCTCCGCCCTTCTTACCTGAAGGACATAGTGAAACCTGTTGAGCTATGTTTGCGAATTTTTCGCCTTTGCTCAAACGGTCTAGGGCTGCTTTGGCTTCCGTTTCCGTTTTGACTAGAATATGTGCGCAATGAACTTTGTCTGGCATAAGTTGGACTAGTGTTTTGAGTCGATTTATAACGTTTTCCAGGCTGACCGCTTTTTGGATTAGTGTTGTGTCAGCTGTTTCTATGCTAAAAGCTGAAGTTTGGAGTCGTAAAGCTTAATTTTTCCCAGTGGATGAAAGCCTTCAATGATGGAAGGTTATACTCTTGGTTACGTTGAATCTTGACAAGATCTTTAGCCCAAAGAGTGTTGCCATAATCGGCGCTAGCGACGAAGAAGGCACTGTCGGTTACGCGCTTATGCGCAATCTTGTAGACCTGAAATTTGAGGGCAAGGTTTATCCAGTCAACATTCGCAAGTCAGAGATTCTTGGGTTCAAAGCCTATCCTTCTGTGGATCAGATTCCTGATCGTGTTGATCTTGCTGTTGTTGCCACCCCTGCCAAAACAGTTCCAGATGTTATAGAGCAATGCGGAAAGTCCGGAATAATGGGTATCGTGATAATTTCTGCAGGCTTCAAGGAAATAGGACCGGAAGGCAAGGCTCTGGAGGAGAGAATACTTGAAATCAAAAATAGATATGGTCTGCGGATTATTGGTCCAAACTGTCTTGGCGTGATTCGTCCAAGTCTCAACTTCAACGTTACATTCATCAGTAAGATGCCTAAGCCTGGCAAGATAGCATTCATTTCCCAAAGTGGTGCGCTAGGCTCTGCGATATTGGATTGGGCAATGCACGAAAACATCGGGTTCAGTAACTTTGTCTCAATAGGTTCAATGATTGATGTTGACTTCGGCGACCTTATAGACTATTTTGGAACCGATCCGAAAACAAAGAGCATCCTCATGTACATTGAAGGTTTAACAGATGCTCGCAAGTTCATGAGTGCAGCTAGGCATTTTGCAAAATCCAAACCTATAATAGTCGTGAAGGCCGGGAAGTTCGGCGAAAGCGCCAAAGCTGCAGCTTCACATACAGGTTCACTCACGGGCGAAGATGTGATTTATGACAAGGCCTTCAAGCGTGCAGGTATAGTTCGTGTTGACGAGATTGCTGACCTATTCAACTGCGCTGAGGTCTTGGGAACACAACCGTTGCCAATAGGGCCAAACCTTGCCATAATAACCAACGCAGGTGGCCCCGGTGTAATGGCTACGGATTCCATAATTGCTCGAGGTGGGGAAATGGCTCAACTGAGCAAGAAAACCATGGACTCTCTTGATGCTGTTCTGCCTCATTATTGGAGCCGAGGCAATCCCATTGACATTCTGGGAGATGCTAAATCTGATCGTTACAAGGCTGTGGTTGAAGCTTGCTTGAATGATGAAGATGTTGACGGCATCTTGATAATCTACACGGCTCAAGCAGTTGGACAACCAGTCGAAATCGCTAAGACCATTGTTGAACTGGTTAAGAACAGAGCTTACCAGAACAAGACTATCCTTACGTCTTTCATGGGCTATGGGGCAGTCGAAGAAGCAAATAACATTTTCAGTCAGAACAACATTCCAACATATTCAACGCCTGAACAGGCTGTCAAGACCTACATGTACATGTACCAATACAAAAGAAACCTTGAACTTCTGTATCAGACACCAGAAGAACTGCCTGTTGACGTGTCTCCACCTAAACGTCCGCTAATGGTGATAATGAGAAACGTGGCAAACGAAAACCGAGAAATCCTGAATGAAGCCGAAGCCAAGATGTTCCTCGAATACTACAATTTCCCCGTCGTAAGAACAAAAACCGCACCGAATGCAGATGAAGCCGCTACACTAGCCTCGCAGATCGGTTATCCAGTAGTACTCAAGATACTCTCCCCACAAATTGTTCACAAAACGGATGCAGGCGGCGTGGCGCTCGACATAACCAATGAAAAGGAACTCAGAGAAGCGTTTGACCGAATCATCCAGAAAGCCAAAGAGTACAATCCGAATGCCGAGATCTTGGGTGTCACTGTCCAAAAAATGATCAAGAAACGAGGGTATGAAGTCATAATCGGGTCGAAAACTGATCCCCTTTTCGGTCCGGTGATCTTGTTCGGCATGGGCGGTGTTGGCGTGGAGCTGTTCAAGGATTTCTCCTTGGGACTGCCGCCACTAAACCAAACTCTCGTCAGAAGAATGATGGAAGAGACCAAAGTCTACCAGTTGTTGAAGGGCTACAGAAACGTGCCTCCAGCCAACGTCAAGCTCTTGGAAGAGCTGATGATGCTCTTTTCTCAAATGCTCGTTGACTTCCCACAACTCAAGGAAGTTGACATAAACCCCTTGTTCATAGATGAGAAGGAAGCGTACGCGTTTGACGCTCGGATCGTGATTGACAAGAACAAAGTGTTCGAGAAATCAGAACCATACCGCCACTTGGCAATAACGCCGTACCCCAAAAAGTATGAGACAATCTGGAAGCTCAGAGATGGTCGAACAGTGCTTCTTAGACCCATAAAACCGGAAGACGAACCTCTATGGCTGGAGATGTTCCAAAGTTTCTCAGAAGAATCAATCCGCTATAGATTCTTCCAAATCCTCAAAGATACTCCACATGAAACTAGAATTCGATACACCAATATCGATTACGACAGAGAAATAGCTATCGTACCTGAGCTGAATGAAAACGGACGAAAAAGAATTCTAGGTGTTGTCAGAGTGGGGCTTGAACCAGACAGAAAGTCTGGCGAAATCGCCTTCATAGTTGCTGATCAGTGGCAAGGTCTAGGCTTAGGTGCAAAATTGGTAGATTACGCGATCGAGATTTGTAAGGATATGAATGTTGAGAAGCTTTACGCCATAATGTTGTCTGACAATTACAGGGCGATTAACCTTATGAGAAAAATGGGATTCGCAACCACTTTCATGGAAGATGGGAACGTCAAAGGTACACTCGACCTTAAAGAAGAAGTAGGAGTCTCATGCGGAAAACTAGAAAGTGATAAAGAATCGCAGATTCAGTCACAACCATCCCGAATAGAGCATAGAGAAGCAGAGGCAGTTCAAGATTGACAGCTAATCTGTTCTTGACCTCAGTACCCCTATTTCTCGTTGATTTTTTCGACCTTGAAAGAAGACACGTTGCCCGTTACTGCATCAATCTTGAATGATAATCTTTCTTCGAAGTAGCTTGCCGCCACCATCCAGCATTTGCCTTTTTTGTCGTATTCGACCTCGTAGAAGGAGCTAGGAATTGTGTATCGCCACATCGACTTTGCCGCTTCAATGGCAATGTCTCTTGCCATGTTTGCATTGTTAACACGTAGTGCATTATCCATCAGGCAAACCACGCCCTAGTTTTCATTCGAGAATCCACAAGTGTTGTTTGTTTTAGTCTGCATGCTAGAGGCGGTTCTGAAGGCATGGGCTTTTTGAATTCGCTTTTCTCAGTTCTTCTAAGTGTGCAGATTCGCCAACGGTGTTTATTGACTTCTGGTTTGCATTCACAAACTGCAAGATGTGGTACAACGTTTCTTCGCCTGTCAACTGCAACTTGAAATGGCATCCCTTCTTGACACCGTTCGGTTTTATTGCCTTGAGATAGCTTACAGCGTAGCTGCAATGTCCAACGATCTCACAAGAAGCACACTTTCCCCAATCTTCCGGGTACGCGCAAGGGCCACAAGCCACATGACAAGCTCTTTTTCCTGGGAAAAGGTTTACCTTAACATCGCTTTCACATCTGCAACATTCGTTTTCCCATGATTTAGAATCTGACACCTCTGCCTCCTCCATTTTGTCAGTAATTATTTTACACGATACGCCAAATAATAAGGTTTTCCTTTACCATTGTAAATTACGAGGTTGCATCGAATGGAGCTGGATAATGACACAATTATCGTTTCCTAAGCGATCTTTGCAGTGCAAGAACTCCAGAAATTGTGAACTGCTCGGAGCAATGGAAGCCGCTTCAGTTCTGTCACGCTGGTTCAGAAGTCAGCGATGCATGCTAAGCGAATTCCAAGAGAGTAATCAATGTCATGTTTGACTACTTGCTTTCTTTCGGCAAGCCATATTCGAATTGATCATCTCGTTCGCCAGCAATCAACACTTTACCGAATTGTCTCATGGCAATTAGATGCTTCACCAGCCGCGACTTTTCAACCCCAGTGGCCTTTGCCAGCTCTTCGACGGTTAAAGGGCCTCTATTCTTGATCTCTCGAATTATGAAATTCCTTTCTTTTGTGACTTCTTGCATTTCCTTCGTCTTTCTCGGATCTACTCTGGGCTTTCTGGACAAGGCTTTCACTTCTTTCAGACGACTAAGTCCACGCCAAGGCGATATATAAAAATGATCACACTTGAAATTGGCATTTTATATTGAACGCAGTCTCGTTGAATACACGCTAATATATGTAAGCTTGCGAATAAACTGGATAGATAGACCCTTGAACAAAAGCTTGTTTGAAACTGGGTTTGAAGAGTTGAAAGAAAAGATTTTTGAGTCTATTCACATAGTGGAGATGCTTTGTGAAGTCTGCGGGAAACCGATAAGTGTTAAAGAAAAATCACGCGGAACAACCCGGATTCTTGACAGGAATGACTATGGTAGGCTTCTAAACAAAGGAGCTATCCACGATCGTGCTGAAGTTGACCTTGAAAAACGAAAGATATGGTTCTACGACCACGACTTCCCAGGCGATATACATCCTGAATGTCTGGAAAAACTGTAGGATTCTTGAAATCTAGACGAGCTGGTAGAGATATTGGTCGCTCTTTTCTCCAGCCTCGGTCACCAAACCATCTCTTCTGAGAGCAATCAAATGCTGAACCGTTCTGTTCGGCTGAAGCCCCGTGAGTTGTGCAAGTTCTTCAGCTGTGAGAGGGCCTTTGTCCTTCAAAGCGCGTGTTATCATGTGCCTTTCAATCTCGACATGCATTATCGAATCTACTGTCTGCCGGTATTTTTCCTCTTCAATCTCAACCTTTATTTGCGACCTTCCCACAACCCATCGAAGTCTTTGAGATTTGAAAGCGTCTAGTGCGGCTTCAGTTTTTTTCGCGTCACGTGCAAACCGCAAGGGATTTGGTCCTAACCGTCTTATTTCTTCAGTCATCTCTCTGACCAACGCTGCCCACTTCCCCCCTTCGCTTGCTGAAACCCATTCAAGCCTTACACGTTCCGGCTCTATTCCTACGCTCTTCACGGCCTCTTTTATGTAGTCAAACCTTTTCTCCATCATGAAATTACCTTTCTGATAGTGACAGTCTCCCGGGTGGCAACCAGCGATCAGAACTCCGTCAGCCCCCATTCGTAAGGCCTCAAACACAAGAATTGGATCTACTCTTCCCGTGCACATTATTCGCACTATTCTTATGTTCACTGGATATTCAAAGCGGCTTGTTCCTGCTAGGTCTGCTCCTGCGTAGGAACACCAATTGCAACAGTAGGCAACGATCAAAGGCTCAAATCCTCCTGCCGCCTTTTCTTGTTCAATAAGGTTTTCCTTAGTCATCGTTTCCAACCTCCTTCGGGTTTCCAGGAATCAGAAGCGCCTTCACTTGCGCCAAAATCTGATCGTTTCCATAATGCCTCATGGTAATTGCGAGTTTCGGGCATTCTGCCGCACAAGAACCGCATCCTCTGCACAGTATTTCCCGGACTTTCGACTTTCCTTCTTCGATTCTTGGCGCTCCGTACGGGCATATCTCCTCGCAAAGTCCGCATCCGATACATAGATCTTCGTTTACGACGGCCGTTATGGCTTCTGTTTTCACTTTCTTGTTGCCCATAAGTATCGATGCTCTGGCAGCTGCTGCTTCGCCTGAGATTATGCTTTCTGAAACGTCTTTCGGACCTGAGACAGTGCCAGCAATGAAGACCCCATCGACGTTTGTGTCAACAGGTCTAAGCTTCAAATGAGCCTCCATCAGGAATCCATCAGTTGCAATTGGTATCTTCAGCATCCTGGCAAGCACTATTTCGTCTTTGCTTGGAACTAGGGGGGTTGAAAGCACAACCCATTCTGCCGGAAAGTTGGCTTCCGTTCCAGAAAGGGCATCATAAGCCATGACTTGGAGTTTGCCATCTGATGTTTGAATAATCTCTGGACGGGCTTCTTCTATGTGTCTGATGAATCTCACTTCCAGGTCTCTGGCCATTCTGTAGAAATCCTCATATTCCTTGTAGACTCGCAGATCGCTAAAGAGGATCACGATGTCTGTTTCGGGGGATTTTTGTTTCACAAGAATAGCGTTCTTGATTGCGTTCATGCAGCATATCCTTGAGCAGTATGGCCATCCTTCCTCTTTGCGTGCTTTCAGTATTTTTCTCAGAAGCTCTGCTGTGTCTGATTTCGGAAAAGCCTCAAGTTCAGAAGGTCGAATCTCACCTTTTCTTGCTCCTACACACTGAATCATCACGATTCTTTCAGGTTTTCCGATCTCCCCTTTCCTCAGCTTTTCATCCAGTTCTCTCTGAGTTATGACGTGGTCATTTACACCGTGTTCGTAAAGTCCCTTTGGCGGTGTATAGTTTGATGAGCCAAGAGCAACGATTATAGTCCCAACATCGACTTCTCTGTCGCCTTCTGGACCAGTCAAGACGGCGCGGAAGTTTCCAATGTATCCTGAAATCTCTTTCAGAGTTGTTGATGTGGCAAGTTCAACGTTCCTATGAGACTTGACAAGTTCTATAAGTGGCTCGACAACTTCTGATGCCTCCGCCAACGTGGGATACAACCTGTAAAGCTTCTGGGCCATACCGCCAGGTTCCTTTTCTTTTTCGACCAAGTAGACCTTGAAGCCTTGGGTCGCCATGGAAAGTGCTGCGGTCATTCCCGCGACGCCTCCTCCAACTACGAGTGAAGAGTTCTTGACCTCAACTTCTGGTTCTGTTTGAGGTTCAAGCAGTGTGGCTTTCGCTACAGCCATTTTGACAATGTCCTTGGCTTTTTCTGTTGCCTTTCCATGCTCGTGAGGATGCACCCAGCTGTCATGTTCGCGTATGTTTGCCATCTCAAACAGATAGGGGTTTAAACCCGCCTCTTTGCAGGCGGCCCTGAATAGAGGTTCATGTGTTCGGGGCGTGCATGACGCGACGACGACGCGATTAAGGCTATGTTTTCTTACTGACTCCTTAATTGCTGTCAATCCAGCTTCTGAACATGTGTATAGATTGCAGTCGGCATGCACAACGCGAGGGATTGTCTTTGCGTATTCAACAACTTCTTGGACATTGACTACGCCGCCAATGTTGGTTCCGCAGCTGCAGACGAAAACGCCAACACGTGGTTCTTGTTTCATCTATGACTCCTCCTTGGCCGCTAAGACTTCAGCCACTCGTCCTGCTGTGGCACTCCCTTGAGTTATGGAGTCCGGGATGTCTCCCGTTTTTGGGCCTAGGCAGTAGCCGCAACAGAAGATTCCTGGGACAGTGGTGTCGAGAGGTTTTCTCACAGAATCTTCCAGCTTCACGAAGCCGTAATTGTCCAGCTCTATGTTCAAGGTTTTTGCCAGTTCTGGCATTCCTTTGCTCGGGATCAATGCTGGGCACAAGACGACTAGGTCGAAGCGGATTTTTTGAACGGTTCTAGTTATGGGGTCTTCGAAGAAGATTAACAGATCTTTCGTTTTAGGGTCTTCTGAGATTTCACCAGGGCTGCTTCGGATGAACTCTATTCCGAACTCGGTTTTTGCTCTGTTTACGAACTCTTGGAACCCTCTGCCAAAAGCTCGCATGTCTATGTAGAAAATCGATACGAGCGACTTTGGATCGTGCTCCTTTATCAGAACGGCATCTTTGACTGCGTATTTGCAGCAAATGCTAGAGCAGTATGGATGTCCAACCCATTCTCTTCTATCGCGAGAACCCACGCATTGTATGAAGGCTATGTGTCTGGGTTTCTTACCCTCTGAAGGTCTAATCAAGTGTCCTCCAGTCGGACCCGAAGCGCACAGCAGCCGTTCCAGTTCCATTGCCGAAATAACATTCTTGAAGCGTCCATAACCATATTGAGGAATAGTCGAGGGGTCGAACATGTCAAAGCCAGTGGCAACGACTATCGCTCCCACGTCTAACTCGACTTCTTCGGGTTCTTGTTCTCTGTTCACAGCTCCAGCCGGACACACTTTCTCGCAGAGACCGCACTCAACGCAGCTTTCCTTGTCTATGATTGCCACTCTGGGGACAGCCTGGGGGAAAGGCATGTAAATCGCTTTTCTTGCTCCAATATTCTCGTCAAACGCGTTTGGCGCTTCAGCAGGACAATTTTCCGAGCAAATCCCACATCCAGTACATTTTTTTTCATCCACATAACGTGGCTTCCTGAGAACCCTTACTTTGAAGTTGCCAACTGATCCCTTCACGTCTTTTACTTCAGAGCAACTTAGTAATTGAACATTCGGGTGGTGTGAGCATTCTATCATCTTTGGTGCTAGGATGCACATGGAGCAGTCCAATGTTGGAAACGTCTTATCCAGTTGAGCCATCCTTCCACCAATGCTCGGGTTTTTTTCAACAAGATGAACTCTGAAGCCTCTGTTCGCCAAGTCAAGCGAAGCCTGTATACCCGCTACTCCTCCGCCGACTACTAGAACTGCTTCTTGCATTCTACCTTGCCTCCGCAACTTTTAGGATGCTTGTTATTGGAATTCTATGGGCTTTCAATTCCCAATCTTCAAGGTCCATGCCCATCGCCACTCTGAGCAACTCTGCAAAATTCAGCACGGGCAAGTTGTATTCTTCCTTTGAATGTCTCCTAATCTCTATTTGTCCCATGTCCAATTCAAGAAAACAGAATGGGCAAACAGTCACTATGGAACTAGCACCGGCGGCCTTCATGGAATCCAGTTTTTGCTTTGCAACCTGCAAAGCAACCTCATCATTGATGCCTCGCAGTGGGCCTCCGCAACAAGCTTCTTTCCTTTCGTACGGAACCGATATTGCACCAGTTGCTTCTACAAGCTCATCTAATGCTAGCACACCGATTCGCTGTTTGGGGTGTAATCGCTTGGGCTTTGATAGGTGGCAACCAGGTTGCACTGCCACTCGAAGCCCGTTGAACGGTCTTTTGACGGCATCCTTCACTTTTTCCAAGCCTACGTCCTCATACAAGACGTCGCTGAAGATCCTCACATCAGTTTTTCCTTTAAACTCCAAGCCTACGTCTGCAAGGATTTTGTTCACCTTGTCCCTTGTTTCCTTTTTTTCTTTCAGAATCTTGTTCGTCATTAGGAGCGATTCATAGCAATCATTGCATAGGGTCACAATGTTGAGTTCCATTTCTTCAGCGATGCTGAGGTTTCTGGCTGCTAAAGCAAGCCAGCTTGTGTAGTCTAGAGACTGTATGCTGAAGGGTGCGCAACAGTTTGCACCTTCCATATTGACAAGCTCTATGCCGAGTTTTGGGGCGATTTTTCGAACAGAATTTTCATAGTGTGGTTCTCTTGCGGGTATCAAGCAACCGGCAAAAAAAGCATATTTCATAGGCTTCACTTACCTTTGCTGATCAACTTGTCGAAGCGCGTCTTTTTCAAAATCTTCTGAACAGCTTCAACATCAACTGATGGCTCTTCACCCAGACCATGTCTTTCCCTCTGAACCAGAGCCATTCTACTTGCCACTACGACGCGTCCATTTTCAAATAGGCTCTTGGCTTGAACAAGTATTCCGTCTGGGATATTTCCTTCCTTAACAGCCAGATTTCTAATTGCAAACATAGTTTCGCCGACATCTCCACCCTGAGGGCATCGGTCAAGGCATGTGAAGCATGACAGACAATACCATGGCAATTGTCCACCGAAGAGATCGGAACGTAGACCGAGAATGATCATTTCCATCAATTTTCTCGGGTTGTGTTCTTCCACTATTCTGGCAACTGGGCAACTGTTTGTGCATCTTCCACACTGTATGCATGCTAGGACTCCGCTCCCTCTTGGCGTATTTGCGACATCGTGCATGAAGTGAGCTTCCAGGTGGCTCAATCAGAATCACCTATCACTACTTTTTTGTGGCTTCACACATTAATAAGAATATGGTTTTACGTCAGGTTTAAGAAAGACCAATGAAAAGAGGTTTTCAACTTCTCTCTACTTGTGGTTGAAACCGGTTGATATCATGATTTTTCTGCACAAAAACAGACATCACATTAATAAGGACGTTTACATACGAAAAGATTTTGAATCCATTTATTAGAGGGAAAAAAATGGATGAAAAAGTCGGCGCTGTTCTGGTTGTCGGAGGCGGGGTTGCGGGTATTCAAGCATCCTTGGATCTGGCAGACTCGGGTTTCAAAGTTTACCTTTTAGATGAATCAACAAGCATAGGCGGAACCATGGCACAGTTGGACAAAACATTCCCCACGAATGATTGTTCCATGTGCATCTTGGCCCCCAAACTTGTTACTGCCGGTAGGCATCCAAACATCCAACTAGTCACTCACTCCGAGTTGAAAGAAGTCAAAGGCAAAGCTGGGAACTTTGAAGTAACAATCTTGAAGCGTGCCCGTTTTGTCAATGTGGAAAAGTGCACCGGCTGCGGAATTTGTGCACAGAACTGTCCAACCGAAGTGCCAAACGAATTCGATGTCAGCATGGGCATGAGAAAAGCAATCTACGTTCCTTTCCCACAAGCTGTGCCACTCAAATACGCCATCGACATAGAGAACTGCATTAAATGCCGACTTTGCGAGAAAATATGCCCAGCTAAGGCTGTGGATTTTGATCAACAACCTGAAACCGTCAAAATCAACGTCGGATCTATAATTTTGTCGCCGGGATTTGAGGAATTTGACGCTCGCATCAAGACGGAATACGGTCATGGTCGTTTCTCAAACGTGGTCTCAAGCATCGAATTTGAACGTATGATGAATGCTTCCGGCCCACTTGGCGGGAAGATTGTGCGCCCGTTTGATGGTCGGATACCGCGGAGAGTTGCTTTCATTCAATGTGTTGGCTCGCGTGATGCGCAGCTTGGAAACAACTACTGCTCGGCTGCCTGCTGCATGATTGCCATTAAGGAGGCAGTCATAGCCAGAGAACATAGTTCCAAGCCGCTGGATTGTACAGTGTTTTATCTGGATATGCGGTGTTATGGAAAGGAGTTTGACGCTTACTATGAACGTGCCAAAGGCGAATGGGGTATACATTTCACCAGATCGAGGGTGGCAAGCGTCACAGAAGACCCGTTAACAGGCAATGTTTCTCTCCATTATGTTGAGAATGAGGAACCTAAGACAGCAGAATTCGATATGGTCGTTCTGTCGGTTGGGATGCAGCCACCGAAAAATGTTGAAGAACTGGCAGGCAAATTGGGGATAGAGCTTAATAAGTATCGGTTCTGTCAAACGGAAACTTTCTCGCCGTTAGAGACATCAAAGCCAGGGATCTTTGTTTGTGGCGCTTTCTCTGGACCAAAGGATATCCCGGAGAGCGTAGCCCAGTCGAGTGGTGCCGCATCAAAGGCAATGGGAGTAATCGCTGGCGAGAGAGGGAAACTTGTCGTTGTGAAGGAGTTTCCGCCAGAGAAGGACGTCAGCCAAGAAGAACCCAGCATAGGCGTTTTCGTTTGTCGTTGCGGCATAAACATTGGATCAGTGGTGAATGTTCCGGAAGTCGTAGAGTTCGCGAAAACTCTGCCCAATGTGACTTATGCAGAAGAGAACCTTTACACATGCTCGCAGGACGCACAGAAGTTGATCGCCGAGAAGATCCGACAACACAATCTTAACCGTGTTATCGTGGCCTCATGCACGCCGCGGACGCATGAACCACTGTTTAGAGAGACAGTTCAGGAGGCTGGGCTTAGTCCATACTTGTTTGAGATGGCGAATATTCGGGACCAGTGCAGTTGGGTGCATATGCACGAGCATGGAAAGGCAACAGAGAAGGCCAAGGATCTCGTTGCATCTATGGTTGCTAAAGCTAGGCTTCTGGAACCCTTGAAAAAGCCGATGATCAACGTTACGCCGGTCGGCTTGATTATAGGCGGAGGCATTGCAGGTATGACTGCAGCACTAGAGCTTGCGAAACAAGGGTTTGAGGTTCACATCGTAGAGAAAGACAAGGAGTTGGGTGGGCACTTGCGCACGATGCATTATCTACTTGACAAAGACAATAATCCACAGGAAAAACTGAAAACCATAAGGAAAGCGGTCAATGAGAGTAACAAGATACACGTTCACACCAACGCAGAAGTTGTTGACGTCTATGGTTTCGTTGGCAATTTCAAGACAACAATAAAACAGCATAATGGTAAGGAGAGCGAGATTGAACACGGTACTGTAATTGTTGCCACAGGAGCAGTTGAATATGAACCCACCGAATACCTATACGGCAAACATCCAAGCATCATAACGCAACACGAGTTGGAAGAAGCGATCGCAAAAGGAGAGTTTAAGGCAAAGAATGTTGTCATGATCCAATGCGTAGGAGCTAGGACACAGAAGAAACCAAACTGCTCTCGGATATGCTGTGGGCAGGCAATCAAGAACGCTCTAAAGATAAAAGAAGTGAGTCCACAGACAGAAGTCCACGTTTTGTACAAGGACATTCGAACTTATGGCTTCAAAGAGGACTATTATCGTGAAGCTGCAACGAACGGTGTTCTATTTGTAAACTATGATGACGAAAGACCGCCACAGGTTGAAGACGCCAACGGGCAACTCAAAGTGGTCTTTTGGGAACCGGTAATCAAGAAGGAGATCGAGATTAACCCAGATGTCGTTGTCCTGAGCGCAGCCACAATTCCGAACCCCGACAACAAGCAAATAGCTGAGATGCTTAAAGTGCCAGTGACAAAGGACGGTTTCTTCCTTGAAGCACACATGAAGCTTCGCCCAGTCGACTTCGCTACTGACGGGATTTTCCTCTGCGGAATGGCTCACTGGCCAAAATTCATAGACGAGAGTATTTCGCAAGCATGTGGAGCCGCAGCCAGAGCTGCCACGATATTGTCTAAGCAGATCTTAGAAGCGGAGGGAACAGTTTCACACGTTGACGAAAACATTTGCATTGGCTGTGGACTTTGCATAAGCATCTGCCCGTACAGTGCTATTTCGAAGGATGAAAAAGAAATAGTGCGAGTGAATGAGGTCCTCTGCAAGGGCTGCGGCACTTGCGCAGCGAGCTGCCCAGAAAGAGCCATTACAATGCGCCAGTTTACAGATGACCAACTCATAGTTCAGGGACTTGCCGTCTTAAGGAGGGCTACCTGTGACTGAATTTGAACCAAAGATCATCGGTTTTCTATGCAATTGGTGTTCCTACGCAGGCGCAGACCTAGCAGGCGTAAGCAGAATACAATACCCGTCAAACATTAGAATCATTAGAGTCATGTGCAGCGGACGAGTTGACCCTGTCATCATTTTGGAAATGTTTGCTAATGGCGCAGACGGTGTCATAGTGACGGGCTGTCACCCCGGAGATTGCCATTACGTTGAAGGAAACTTGTACGAAGAAAGAAAGATTAAGATGCTAAAGAAACTGTTGGCCTCAACAGGCTTGGAGTTAGGGCGTCTGAGACTGGACTGGGTTTCAGCCGCAGAAGGTCAGAGGTTCGCCCAAATAGTAACGGAGTTTACAGAGCAAATAAAGAAGTTGGGGCCTTCACCAGTGTCAGGCAAGAATCCAAACCTGAAAATCCTTGAGAATCTCCAAGCAGCAAAGAACGCTGCTTCAGACTTCAGACTTAGAGTACTGGTTGGAAGGGAATTAGGCTTGACAGAAAAAGGTAATGTCTACAAAGAAAAGTTCTCACAGGACGATTTCGACTCTTTGCTTGATGAAACCGTTGAGGCTGAGTTTGTCCGGCACAAAATTCACCTTCTAACGAGAGCGGAGCCACTTCCGGTAAAGGCTATCGCGAAGGTCGTTGAGATGAAACCAGCGGCTGTGCTCCAGCAAATCGTGGCTATGCGAAGAAGAAACATGATCACTTTGGATCATGTTGAAGGAACTACTCCTTTCTACAAAGCTTTGGAGGTCGAGTGAGATGCCAAAACAGAAGGTTGGCGCTGTTCTGGTTGTCGGAGGCGGGGTTGCGGGTATTCAAGCATCCTTGGATCTGGCAGACTCGGGTTTCAAAGTCTACCTGATTGACCAAGGATCAAGCATAGGCGGAGTGATGGCTCAGCTTGACAAGACTTTTCCGACAAACGATTGCTCAATGTGCATTCTTTCACCCAAGCTAGTAGCAACTGGAAGACACCCGAACATCACAATTCTGACTAATGCTCAAATCACAGGTTTGACCGGTGAAGCTGGGAACTTCGAAGTGGGAATTCGAAGGAAGAGCCGTTACATAATCGAAGAGAAATGCAACGGTTGCGGGATCTGCGCACAGAAATGCCCCATCGAAGTGATCGATTCGTTCAATGAGGGGCTAGGCAAAAGAGGCGCAATATATGTGGAATACCCGCAAGCAGTCCCCCTAAAATACATGATCGACCGTGAGAAATGCATCGGATGCGGAACTTGCGACGAAATCTGCAAGGCACATGCAATTCAATATGATCAGGAAGACAGCGAAGCCAAGCTAAGAGTAGGCTCAATAATACTTGCGCCCGGATTCGAATCTTTCGACGCAAAACTGAAAAGCGAGTACGGCTACGGGC
The DNA here is from genome assembly GCA_022865885.1 of Candidatus Bathyarchaeota archaeon. GTDB lineage: Archaea > Thermoproteota > Bathyarchaeia > Bathyarchaeales > Bathycorpusculaceae > DRUK01. Next base: position 46,550 of record JALHSQ010000178.1, read on the forward strand.
GCTATCCCAACGTGGTGACAAGCATAGAGTTTGAGCGCATTCTGAGCGCTTCGGGTCCATACGGCGGATTGGTTCTTAGAGCTTCGGACGGTGAGATCCCGAAGAAAATAGCCTTCATCCAGTGTGTAGGTTCGAGAGATTTCCAGCTCGGCAACAACTACTGTTCTGCCGCATGTTGCATGTATGGCATGAAGGAAGCAGTAATAGCCAAAGAACACACGCCTTCAAAGCTGGATGCGAAGATCTTTTTCATGGACATGCGTTCATATGGAAAAGAGTTTGACGCCTACTATGAACGCGCCCAAGGAGAATGGGGAATACAATTCGTAAGGTCAAGAGTCGCCGGAGTAACTGAGGACCCGAAGACAAACAATCTTTTTGTCCACTACGTTGAAGACGAGACTCCTAAGACAGAAGAATTCGACATGGTGATTCTCTCGACCGGGATGCAACCACCCAAGAACGTTGAAGAACTCGCAAAGAATCTCGGTGTGAAGCTTAACAAATACAAGTTCTGTGAGACACAGCAATTCTCACCTATGGACACGTCAATACCCGGCATATTCGCCTGCGGCGCATTCTCAGCTCCGAAAGACATTCCTGAAAGCGTTGCGCAGGCCAGTGGCGCAGCAGCAAAAGCAATGAGCATAATTGCTTCTGAGAGAGGAACTCTGGTTGCGGCAAAAGAGTATCCACCTGAAAGGGACGTAAGCCAAGAAGAGCCACGTATAGGCGTCTTCGTCTGTCATTGTGGAATCAACATCGGCGGAGTAGTGAACGTTCCTAAGGTCGTAGAATATGCCAAAACTTTACCCAATGTTGCCTATGCAGAAGCAAACCTCTACACGTGCTCACAAGACACGCAGAAACTCATCAAAGACAAAATCGTGCAGAACAAGCTAAACCGCGTTATTGTAGCCTCATGCACCCCGAGGACACATGAACCACTGTTCAAAGAAACAGTTCAAGAAGCCGGCTTGAACCCATACTTGTTTGAGATGACGAATATTCGAGACCAGTGCAGTTGGGTGCATATGCATGAACCGAAAGAAGCAACGGAAAAGGCCAAGGATCTCGTTCGATCAATTGCTGCAAAAGCCAAACTTCTGAAACCCTTGAAAAAGCCTATCATTAGCGTTACACCGGTTTGCTTGGTCATCGGAGGCGGTGTGTCTGGCATGACTGCTGCTTTGGAACTCGCGAAGCAAGGGTTTGAGGTACACCTTGTTGAGAGAAACGACGAACTGGGTGGACACCTGCGTACTATACACTATTTGCTCGGAGAGAATGAGGACCCGAAGACAAAGCTTGATGCTCTGATAAAGGCGGTTCAGAAGAACGACAAGATACATGTTTACATGGGAGCAGAAGTAGTTGACATTTATGGTTTTGTCGGCAACTTCAAATCCAAAATAAGACAGCAGGGTAGGAAGGAAAAGGAGATTGAGCATGGCACAGTGATCGTTGCTACGGGCGCAGTTGAATACACGCCTAAGGAGTACCTTTACGGCAAAGATCAGAGGATCATGACTCAGCATGAACTTGAAGAAAAGATTGCTGAAGGCAAATTCAAGGCTAAGAACATTGTCATGATTCAATGCGTCGGTGCCAGAAACGAGGAAAGACCAAACTGTGCGAGGATATGCTGCGGACAAGCCATCAAAAACGCGTTGAAGATTAAAGAAGGGAACCCAGAGGCAGAAGTCTACGTTCTTTACAAAGACATGAGAGCGTATGGATTTAAGGAAGACTACTACCGCGAAGCGGCAACAAAAGGGGTATTATTTGTCAACTATGGTGATGAGAGAAAACCGCAAGTGTCGAACGAAGGTGGGAAGCTTAGGGTTACTTTCTGGGAACCTGTGCTCAGAGAGGAAGTTGAGATTGAACCAGATGCTATAGTGCTGAGTGCAGCTACAATTCCCAACCCCGACAACAAGCACGTGGCCGAAATGCTGAAGGTGCCATTGACGAAGGACGGGTTCTTCTTGGAGGCACACATGAAGCTTAGGCCCGTGGATTTTGCAACCGAGGGCGTGTTTTTGTGTGGTATGGCTCATTCGCCGAAGTACATTGATGAAAGCATTGCCCAGGCTTGTGCGGCTGCTGCAAGAGCCACTACGATACTTTCGAAGAAGACGCTTGAAATGGAAGGAATCATTGCAAACGTGTCCGAAGATTTATGTAGTGGTTGTAGAGTTTGTGAGTTCTTGTGTCCATACGGTGCAGTTGAAATGAAGGACAAAGATGGCAAGACTGTCGCACACGTGATCGAAGCCTTGTGCAAAGGGTGCGGAGCATGTGGCACGGCATGTCCGACTAAAGCCATTGCTATGGGGCACTTTACAACGGAAGAGATAATCGCCCAGATTGAAGCCGCATTGTGCGAGGCGAAAGCATGACCGAAAAAAACGGATTCGAACCGAAGATAATTGGTTTCCTTTGCAACTGGTGCGCTTACGCTGGTGCAGATCTGGCTGGCGTCAGCAGAATCCAGTACCCACCGAATGTTAGAATCATTAGAGTCATGTGTAGCGGTAGGATTGACCCAGCTTTCATTTTTGAAGCATTTAAAGATGGCGCGGACGGCGTACTAATTGGCGGATGCCACGTGCCATCAGACTGCCACTACATTAGCGGAAACTTCAAGGCTTCAAGAAGAATAAACCTGACTAAGAAGGTTTTAGGCCAGTTTGGAATTGAGCCAGAACGAGTCAGACTGGAATGGATTTCAGCAAGCGAGGGAGACAAGTTCGCGGCAGTAGTTCGCGATATGGTAGAGCAGATAAAGAAGCTAGGGCCGAGTCCAATTAGGAGCCAGGAGGTCAAAACATAATGACCGAGACTGTACAGAAGACTATAAGATCGTCAGAGATCGATCCGAAGTTCAAATATGAGATTTCAAAGATGCATGGTGGAGAGAAACTGATGCGCTGTTACCAGTGTGGAACATGCACGTCAGACTGTCCAATTGCAAGGTTCAGCGACACATACAGACCGAGGCAAATCATTCGCATGACGCAGCTCGGTTTGAAGAATAGGGTTCTGAACAGCGATACTCTATGGTTGTGTGCTTCATGCTTCACGTGCACTGATAGGTGCCCACAGGACGTTGAGGTTGCCAGTGTCATACGCGTGTTGAGAAACTTGGCGGCTGAACAGGGTCACATTCCCCAAGTATTCAAGGAACAATGCGCAAGCATCCTCGAATCCGGCTACGCCTACAAGATTCCAGAGTTGAGACTGAAGAAAAGGGAAACCTTAGGTCTTCCGCCACTGCCGAAAGGCAATCCTGGGAGCATAAGGAAGACGCTTCGCGAAGCACACTTGCTGAAGCATTTGGAGACGAAAGAGTGAGTGGAATGGCGGAAAACAGGTTTCTGATGTTTCTCGGCTGTGCAATCCCCTACCGTGTTTCAGCTTTTGAACTCTCGGCGCGGAAGATTCTTGGAAAGCTGGGCGTCGAGCTTGTTGAAATGCCCGAATTTAACTGCTGTGGTTTACCGCTGGATCCAGTCAGCCACGAAATGATGCTCATCCTAGCAGCCCGCAATCTTGCCTTGGCCGAACAGAAAGGGCTAGACATCATAACTCTGTGTCCAGGCTGTGCCGGAACATTGAAGAAAGTTAACAAAATGCTGAAGGAAGATAAGGCTCTGCGCGACGAGATCAACCGGCACTTGAAAGAAGCGGGACTGGAGTTCAAGGGAACCCAGAACGCCAAGCACCTGATGCAAGTAATGATTGAAGATGTGGGGTTAAAGAAGATAAAGGACTCTGTTGTCAATCCGTTGACGATGATTAAGGTTGCGGAGCACAACGGGTGCCACATTCTGAGACCTAAGGCATTCATTGGGTTTGATGATCCTGAAGATCCGAAAACACTCAAAGCATTAATCGAAGCAACGGGAGCAGCATGCCAAGACTACCTGGATGAGACTGAATGCTGCGGCGCGCCAAGCGTGGGTGTGAATGACAAGATTGCCCTGCAGCTTGCAAGGGACAAACTGAACCATATTAAGGCAGTAAATGCTGAGGCTATGATTACGATCTGTCCTTTCTGTCACATAATGTACGATACGAACGAGCTGCGAATTGAAAAAATGTTCAATGAGACGTATGGTATCCCCGTATTGCATTATCCACAGTTGCTTGGTTTGGCGATGGGTCTGAAGCCTGAAGAACTCGGGTTCAACGAGCTCAGAGTTGACGTTTCAAAAATACTCAGTAAAGTCTGTGAAGGTGGAAAACAAATTGCCTAAGGACAAATTGAAGATAGCATTCTATTGGGCTGCAAGCTGCGGCGGCTGCGAAATTGCAGTCTTGGATATAAACGAGAGAATACTTGACGTGGTGAGCATAGCAGACATAGTGTTCTGGCCTGTAGCTATGGACGTCAAGTACAAAGACGTTGAAGGCATGCCTGACAAGCACATTGATGTTTGCTTCTTCAATGGATCCGTAAGAAGCGAAGAGCAAGAGCACATGGCTAAGCTCCTAAGACGAAAATCTAAGGTTCTCGTTGCTTTTGGTTCATGCGCCCAAGAAGGATGCATACCCGGCTTAGCGAATCTCCACGACCGCAAAGAAATCTTTGCTAAAGTGTATTTGGAAAGCAAGTCAATATCGAACCCCAAAGGGATAGTTCCTAAGACAAGATCCGAAGTGAAAGAGGGCACATTGAAGCTTCCCGAATTCTACGATACTGTCAAGACACTGGATCAGACTGTCAGCGTGGACTATTATCTTCCTGGCTGTCCGCCTCCAGTCAAACTGATAATAAACGCTGTGGATGCTATAGCAAAGAATGCGTTGCCACCTAAAGGGTCAGTTCTTGCACCGTTGAAGTCCGTTTGCGATGAGTGCCCAAGAAAAAAAGAGAACAAGAAAATCTCAAGAATATACCGTGTTCACGAGAAGACTCCAGAACCTGAGAGATGCTTGCTTGAGCAGGGAATAATCTGCATTGGACCAGCCACGCGTAGCGGTTGCGGTGCTCAATGCTTAACGGTTGACATGCCGTGCACAGGTTGCGGCGGGCCTTGTCCCAACTCTCCCGAGCAGGGCGCGGCTATGATGAGCGCTTTGGCCTCAATAATGGGTTTGGAAGAAGAGAAAGATAAGTACACGGACGAAGACGTTGAAAAACTGATGAGCCAAATCAAAGATCCGGTTGGAACCTTCTACATGTATTCTCTACCATCGTCGATTCTGAGGAGAAAGGTGATGAAACAGTGAAGGAAATAGTCATAGACCCGATAACGAGACTTGAGGGTCACGGAAACGTCTCAATATTCCTGAATGACGCAGGAGAAGTAGAAAACGCCTATCTAAAGATTCCTGAACTCAGGGGTTTCGAGAAGTTCTGTATCGGAAGAAGAGCCGAACTCATGCCGATTCTGACGACCCGGATTTGCGGAGTCTGCCCCGTAGCTCATCATTTCGCGGCAACGAAGGCTTTGGACGCCGCATTTAACGTTGAACCGCCATCAGCAGCCAAAAAGCTTAGGGAACTCATGTACGCCGGATACATCATTTACGATCACACTTTGCACTTTTACTATTTGGGAGGACCGGACTTCATAGTTGGACCAGACGCTCCACCAGAGAAAAGAAACATTTTAGGCGTGATTGAAAAAGCAGGGATGGACGTAGCCAAGGAAGTCATCAAGCACAGAGCATACGGGCAAAAGATAACGGAGATTCTTGGAGGAAAAGCCACTCACCCAGTGTGCGGACTGCCCGGAGGAATATCCAAGCCTCTGAGCGAAGAGAACAGGCAAGAGATTGAAAAGATGGCAGCTTCATCCCTAGAGTTTGCGAAGCTCACATTGAAGCTGTTCCACAGCATCGTACTGGGAAACAGCAAATACGTTGACATGATTAAGAGCGACGCTTACACGATGAAGACTTACTACATGGGCTTGGTTGACGAGCATGACAAGGTTAACTTTTACGACGGCAAAATCAAAGTCGTAGACACGAATGGCAACGATTTTCTGAAGTTTGAGCCCAAGGACTATCTCACCCACATCAGCGAGCACGTGGAGGAATGGACTTACTCAAAGTTCCCGTACCTTAAGAAGGTCGGTTGGAAAGGCCTAGTCTACGGGCAAGACAGCGGGGTTTACCGTGTGGGTCCACTTGGAAGACTTAACGCTTCAAGCGGCATGGCGACACCATTGGCGCAGGCCGAGTATCAGGAAATGTACAAGACTCTAGGCGGGAAACCAGTGCATGGCACGTTAGCTTTCCACTGGGCCAGGCTGATTGAGCTGCTTTATGCTACTGAGAGGGCTTTGGAGCTTATCAGAGACCCTGAAATCACGAGCAAGGACGTGCGCAACAAGCCAGGCGAGCCAAGCGAAGGTGTCGGCGTCGTTGAGGCTGCGAGGGGTACACTGTTCCACCACTACGTGCTGGACAAGGATGCGCTTGTCAAGGACGTCAACCTGATTGTCGCCACGACCAATAATTACCCGGCGATTTGCATGTCTGTTCGAGATGCGGCTAAAGGATTGATTCATGGAGGCAAGGTGGATCAAGGCTTGCTTAACAAGGTGGAGATGGCGTTCAGGGCCTATGACCCGTGCTTCGGATGCGCAACGCACTTTGCAGTCGGACAAATGCCCCTGACAATCGAGATACACGATGACAAAAAGAAGCTCGTCCAAACAGTGAAACGATAAACCTATTCATTCTCTCCTCTTATTCTGGGTTCTTGATGGCGGTCTAAGTGGCAAGTACGCACAATAGTGTCCGAGAAGAGTTAGACAAGTGGTTTTCAGGCGCCAGAAAGGTTGTGATTGCAGGCATAGGGAACCCTGTCCGCATGGATGACTTTGCTGGAGTCAAGATAGCGCAGAACCTGCAAGGAAAAGTCTCAGAAAAAGTCCACTTAATTGAATGCGAAACGGTGCCTGAGAGCTTCATCCAGCAAATAGTGGACTTTGATCCATCACACATACTATTGATAGATGCCGCACTACTGGGATTGAAGCCGGGCAGTTCAAGAATTGTAGAGCCTGCGCAAGTAGCAGCTTACGCAGCATATTCAACGCACACATTGCCACTGCGAATATTCTGCGAATACCTAGCAAAGACGACAAAAGCAAAAATAGCCTTACTTCTAATCGAGCCAAAAGAAACTGACTTCGGAGAAGGTCTATCATCAGAAGTGGGCGCCTCAACCCAACAAATCACCAGCATCCTGCTCGACATTCTAGGTGCCTTGACATAGAACCCTTATCTAGGAATCTTTCTGCTTCGAGAATACGATTTGGAGTCAAAACGCGAATTATATCTGAGAGCAGCGCGCGCGCTTTCCCGTGCAATCCATTTTTTCCTCTTGGAAAAGACTGAATTAGCTTTAGGTTAATAGGATTAGTTCGTGAAATCAATGGGTGCTGGTTCAGTAAGACATGCTCTCGTTCGACCTGTGCCATACTCATACGACCGTTGCATACGTACTAGTCGTGAAAAGATAGATGTTGCCATTGCCAGGAGACAGCATGACGAGTATTGCCGAGCGCTGCAAAGGCTTGGGCTGAGTCTGATCTGGATAAGAGGGGACAACGCTCTTCCCGACAGCTGTTTTGTAGAGGACACGGCCGTAGTATTCGGGGAAAAGGCGGTCATATGCAATATGCGCGAAAAGTCGCGAGCGAACGAAGTGACTGAAGTCGCAAAGGTTATGGGAGAGCTTAAGGAGACATATCGCATCAATCCACCCGCTACCATTGACGGGGGAGATGTTCTAGTAGTTGAGGACAGAGTCTTCGTTGGAATATCAGCTCGTACTAATCTGCACGCTGTAGCTCAGCTCAAGAAAATCTTGGGAAACAGCAGAATGAACGTGGTTTCAGTAAAGGTTCATAGGGTTCTTCACTTGAAATCTGCATGCACCTATCTTGGAAATGGAGTTGTCATACTTTCGAAAGGGTGCTTTGACACAAGCATTCTGCAAGGCTTGGGAAAAATCATCGTTCCCAGAGGAGAGGAATACGCTGCTGATTGTCTTGCCGTAAGCGGAACGGTTCTGATTGCAAGAGATCATGCTGAAACTAGGAAACTGGTGGAAAAAGAGGGTTTTCGAGTCGAGGAATTGGAGATGTCAGAGTTCCGAAAGGGAGACGGTGCCTTGACTTGTCTGTCGATAATACTGTAACATAGGCTCGCAATTCTATTCGACCGCAGAAACGACATGTCGCTTGGATTTGAAAACTGGACAAATGAAGATGTCTCTGAAGCGGGCGCTATGGGCAGATATAGGGTTCAAAGTGAACCCGAGCCATGCATCAGACACCGTGAGTTAGCAGTTGACAGTGTTCACAAGAATAGATTTATATGGACTTTTTATGGAGCAAGTTTATTCACAAACAGATACAGAAAATGTGAGTTCACAAACATAAGCAATAATTAATTATAAATTAGTGTGGAAAAAAAATCTTGCACAGGACAAAGAACTGCTAGAAAAGACTTTGAAACGGACAGCTTATCTCTTCTTTTTATGCCGTGCAGCCAACGCGCGCGCGAAGAAAGTCGGTGACTGCAATCCATATTAATCTGATCATGGTATTTGGTTGAATCGGAGGTAAAACATATGCGTGCCAGCAAGATAACGTTGGGCGACTTGAACAAGACATATTGCTGCATTTGCGAGACGCCTCTTGGCGCAAAGTGGGCTAAAAGTCTTCCTGAGTCGAGGAAGTGGTTGGCTAACAACTTGGGAAAACATGTTGAGGGGTATCATCTCGTGGATGATGGCAGAGTTGTGGGCCACATTTACTATGCGATGTCTGACGAGGCTTTGGTTCCTTATGAAGTTGAGCCTAGAGTGGCGATCGTGTACTGCACCGAAATGCTTCACGACTATATGCACAAAGGATACGGCAAGCTAATGTTTGATTACATGAAAGAGGACCTTAAGAAACAGGGGGTCAAGGGAATAGTGGTGCCTTCAACGACTTTCAAGGAGTTCATGCACTACGAGTTTTTCTTGAAGCAGGGTCTTAAGGTGATAATGGAGCACGCCCCTTTCAAGGTAATGTATTATCCACTCAACAAGCAAAACATCAGCATCAAACGTATAGACCTGAATTACAAGCCATCCAAAGAAAAGGTGGAAGTCACCCTGTTCAACAACCTCTTCTGTCCGGTGGGAGCCTACATGCACAGCTTGGTGAAGAGAGTCGCTAAGACCTTCGGAGACAAGGTCAAGATAGTTGAAATCGAAGCAACACTGGAGACCATTCGGAAGTACGGAACCAGTGACCCACTGATCAACGGGAAAATAAAGATGTGGGGTCCAACTTCTGAGGCAGAAGTGGGGAAGGCGATACAGGAAGAGGTTGACTCGTTCAAACGGTGAGCTGACTCGCGCCAGACAGCAATAGATGAGATCAAGAGTGCAGAAAGAATGAAAACGCTTGACCCGAAATTGATGCCTGTTCTAGAGGAGAAGTACGCGAAGTACTGGTGGCCAGTAGAGTATCCAAAAGACGTATCTTCTGATCCGTTCAAGAACTTGGTTATCACGGTTCTGTCCCAGAACACAAGCGAAACCAACTGCGTCAGAGCCTATAGGCGACTTGCAGAAAGATTCGAAGTCAACCCCAAAGTGCTAGCTAACGCTGATCTAGGAGAGATCAGAAACGCTATTCGAAGTGGGGGATTATACAACATCAAATCCAAGAGAATCAAGGAACTGTCGAAGCTGGTTCTTGAGGAGTTCAAAGGCGATCTGGCTCCGATACTTGCCTTGCCCAAGGAAAAAGCGAAGAAAAGACTCATGGAGTTGCCAGGCATCGGCGACAAAACCGCAGACGTGCTGCTCGCAAGTCAACACGGCTATCACGAAGTGTTCGTCGTGGACACACATATAGATAGGATAGCCAAGAGGCTCGGACTGGTGAAGGAAACAGCGAAGTACGGTGAAATTCAAGAAGCCATAAAGCATTTCCTGCCAAAAGATGAACGAACAGGTGGCCTGTTCTGGCTCATGGCGAAGTACACGTGCAGAGCTCAAACACCCAAATGCAGTGAATGTCCACTCAGGAATATCTGCGATTACTCAAAGAAACATTCGCAGCCACCCCAATGTCAGGATTGTTCCGTGCTGAAAAAGAAAATCAGCCTTCGGGTTCTATGAACCGCTTCATAGCCATGGACACGGGGTTCTGTCCACGTGCACGTAGGGCCTCGTTGCCCACTTCATCTCCCCTCACTCATGCAGGTTGACTATTTGGAGCACGCTAGAAACATGTTTGTCTATGCACTTTTCTGTTCTTCTGGCATTCTGGTTCTTCTGAAGAACAGCCAGAACAGGGCTATTGAAACTATGTAGAACGCGCCTGCCAAGAAGAATGGTGCTGCGAGTAAGCCTGCTCCTATTAACGAGGCGCCGATGGATGTGCTGAATGCGTTGGGCAATCGCCAAAAAGCTGCGCTTACGCCTGACGCTGCACCGCGTTCATCTTCTGCAACCAGCCCCATTATCATCGAGTTTTGAAGTGGACCTGCCATATTCATCAGAAAAGCTCGCAATGTGTAAACGAAGCTTGCCGAAAGATAATCAGGAAACAGTGGCGTGGCGAACATGAACAAGGTTGAAATTCCCTGAGTTACCACTATAGCCTTGACGAGGCCAATCTTCTTGGCCAGCGGCGGTGCAGCCAGTGTTGCTACACCAATGACTATGTTTGCTGTGCCGAGGATCGGCCCGCTTATGGCGTCGGATATGCCGTATCGTTTGTCTAGCCATCTTGTCATGAGTGGAACTATCATGCCTGCTCCAAATGCTATTATGGCGCTGGCCACAACGAATTTCATTATCACTCCTTTGGATCTTCTTGGAAGTAGCCCTCTCAGGCTGGTTTTAGGTTTCTTGAGTATTCTTGATTCTGTGATTCTCAGCATGATGAGTGTTGAGCTGAGGCTGAGTGCCGCAAGTATCAGGAAGAGCATTGTGTGACTTTCGACTGTGGAGAAACCGAAGGCTTCGAATATTACTACGGTGGGTATGATGAAGCTTCCCAATCCGAAAGCTATGCTTCCTACGAATCCGAAGAGTGAAAATATGCTGGTTCTCTTTTTGTCTCCTGCTTTGTCCGCTATTAGTGCGTTGCTTGAGGCTGCGAAGGCTCCTTCGGCGATTCCTTCAAGTGTTGCTGCGGCAAGCAGTATGGCGGTGTTTGTGGTGAGTGCGAAGAGTGCGATTATGCCGCTGGCGATTACGTTACCGAGTATGTAGAGCTTTTTTCTTCCGTACTTGTCGGCTGCTATGCCTAGGAGTATGCTTGAGATGAAGGTGGATACTCCCATGGTGGTTATGATAATTCCCATCATGTAATCCGGTAAGCCTTGGACAGTTGTCAAGAAGTATGATAAGTCGGTGTAGAACATGCCGTATGCCAGTGAGGGCAATATGGATTGTATGATTAGGTATTTTGCTTCTTTCGGCAAGCCCCTGTAATCGTCAAACAACGCTTCCGCCCTGCTCCTAGAGTGCAAGACTAATGGCAGCCTTGTACTTAACTCTCCATCGACTCTGTCTACCCGTGCGTGGGATTCATATTTTGCAGCTCGGGTGTAGTTGATTCGAAGGCTGTTGAGGATATCGTGACGATCCCCCTTTCTGTTGCTGTTGGACGAACGCATGGCGATCTTTGTTCCAGGATCTGTACTGTTCTGTCCTAAGGCTTGGAATTAATAACATTAGTTGACTAGTTATGTATGATGCGCTATGACTGTGAATTTGGAGGAATGGGTTACGCGTTTCTCATGCTTGATTGTGATTCTTTCCAGTTTGACGTATATTGGAGCGTGTTTTGCTGACATGCCTAACCCAGGGCCTCAAAAGCATGATGTTGAGATACAAGGAGCAAAGATCATCAGCGAAGGGGGTTACTTATGGTTCCACGTAATCAACCATGATTATCGTCAACTCTATGTGGCGATTCACTTTCCATCTGACGTTATAGTGATAGGTAGAGTTCCAACAGTGGTGTATCTGAAGACTAATGAGAGCGCTGATTTCTATTTTCAGGTCCCTTACTATTGGAGCGGATCGCCATTTTTCATTTGGCAAGGCTCAACGAAAGTGCTGAGATTCTACTTCGAGATTTATACTCTATACCACACAGACGAGAGCACTTCTGAAAATGTAGAATTCGACGTTAACGCTGTCCCATTGAACGACAGATTTGTTAATCGGGACCTGTTTTACTTTGCAGTCTTCACTGCAGCTGCAGTTGTCATAACAGTCATTGTCATCGTGGCGAGGTTGGGCAAACAGGAGAAACGGAAAAGCAATCTTGAATGACAAACTCGCGAGCCCTGAGCGTGATAGGTGAGAATTCAACTAGGTTGCCAAGTGGTGGCCAACGCTCTTCATTTTCCGTTTTTGCAAGCCGTGGTTTTCAGGTTGAGTTGAGTGTAGATGATTTTCCATTTGACATCAGCGTTCATATTGTCAAAGTAGAGTAATCTCATGCTAGGAACCCGTAGTCCAAGCTGGATTCAAACTAGTTGAAGAAATCTCCCCCGCAACCCTCTCTCCTTTTATCTTTCCTTCCATAACAGATTAAGACGTTGATTCAGATGTTTGAGGGAATGCCAAAAGAAGCCAAGTTCATCTACATGCTGATCTTCATCATCGGCTATTCCGTGATGCTTTCACCTCTAGACTGGTCAACAAAACTGGGCTTTTTCCTATTCTTATTCATCTTGTTCATGCTTTCCAGCTTGCTCTTCGAGAAGCTTGACGAGATGAAGCGATAATGACACACCCCCATGAGCCGCAGGTCATGGCTCCAAATGCAACCATGATCACAGATGACTCTCTGAGAAAGAAAACCGTCTTCACTCTGCCTTCTTAGTCTAATGCGTGGCTGTTTCGATGCCTAGTTTGCGCGTTGATCCTGCTTGGTTTCCTCATTATTCAGCGAAAGAAGGTGCCCAAACTTGTCTTTCTTAGTCTCCAAGTAGAAGCGGTTGTAACCGTTTGGAGGTATCTCAATCGGGATTCTTTCCTTTATCCTTACGCCGGACTTTTCAAGATCCTGAATCTTTTGAGGGTTGTTTGTAAGCAAACGGATGTTTGATATGCCTAGCTTCTTCAGCATTGCTGCTGCGATCTCGTATTGTCTCAGGTCTGGCGAGAAGCCTAGGAGGACGTTGGCGTTGTATGTGTCTATTCCTTTGTCTTGATACATGTATGCCTTGATCTTGTTAGTCAGGCCTATGCCTCTGCCTTCTTGTTGCATGTACAGGAGCACTCCTTGTCCCTCCTTCTCAATCATTTGGAGGGCTTTGCTCAACTGGTCACCACAGTCACATCTAAGCGAGCCCAAAACGTCTCCAGTCACACAGGACGAGTGGATCCTTGTCAGGACATTCTCAGTGCCTGCAACGTCACCCTTGATAACCATGATGTGGTCTTTCCCATCTTTGTTGTTTTCGAAGGCTATCACTTTGAACGAACCGTGTGTTGAGGGAAAATTGGCGATTGCCACGATTCTGAGGCACAGTGACTTGTAGCATTTCTCGCAGTTCCAGTCGAACTCGCATGAATTGTACTCCTCAGAGTCTCTATGCAAGATTTCGTCGTAAGACAACGTCTACACCCAATTCTTCAGCTTCGACACTTAAAGTGAAACAGCATGGCTTTTTAATAAACACGTAGACTAGTGACTTGTGGATCGACATGAGCATTTCGATCTTGCCTGAACTGAAAAGGAGGCTTAGTCCGCTACTATTCGACGAAAAGGATATTGAAAACGAGAAAATCCCCGCCCTCGTTGAAGCGGCAAGATGGGCGCCCTCTTGTTCCAACAATCAGTCATGGAACTATGTTTTCGTCCACAAGAAAGCCAGTACACGTCCAGCTGTAGAGGCTGCTCTCACTCGCGGAAATGCATGGGCGAAGAGAGCGCCATACCTAGTTGCGGTCGTCGCTGATCCAGATCAAGACTGCAAGGACAACGGCTTGCCCTACTATGCATACAATGCGGGGCTGAGCGTTATGTGTTTGGTGCTCGAAGCTGAGCATCTGGGGCTACGTGTTCATCAGATGGCAGGTTGGGACGAGGGAAAAGTCAAAGAAGCATTAGGATGTCCTTCAAGGTTTCGCGTAGCGGTATTGTTCGCTTTGGGTTATGAAGCAGATGCTAATAGTCTATGGGATACCCTTGACGAAAGGACAAAGAACAAACTTGCGAAGCCGAGGGAGAGAAAGCCGCCGAGCGAGAACTTCTTTTCAGAGAGCTATGGAAAGAGGCTGCTTGAACCCACGACCCTTTAGTGAACAAGAGGCTATGCCACACGCGTACTCAGAAGCCCTGTGCGAACCTAAGAATCATAGTTTTTGACATGGATGGCGTTCTCGTAGACGTCGAGAGTAGCTGGCAGTTTATCCATGAAGCATTCGGCGCAAACAACCGTGAAAACGTGCGAAGATACGTAAAAGGCGAAATAACCTACAAAGAATTCATGAGAAGAGATATTGCTCTCTGGGGACGAGTCCACATCGACAAAATCAGAAGTATCTTATCTCATGCTCCTCTGATGCCAGGCATAGTTGAAACGTTCGCAAGCCTGAGACAAGCAGGTCTGAAGACCGCGCTGATAAGCGCTGGAGTATCAGTACTCGCCGACCGACTGCAAGCGATCCTAAAACTAGACTACATCTTTGCTAACAAGGTTCTGACGGATCAGAATGGCTTTCTGACTGGAGAAGGAGAAGAGATAGTTGGTTTGTTGGACAAGCTTAATGTGCTCAAGAAGTTGGCAACCAAGGAAAAAGCTTCCCTACTGGAATGCGCAGTGATCGGAGACAGCACTTACGATGTACCCATGTTCAGAGAGTCAGGACTAAGTATCGCATTCAACGCCAAAGACAGCGAAGTCATGGAAGCCGCGGATGTGATAGTCAGGAAGAAGGATTTACGAGAGATACTGCCTTGCCTGATTGGGTAACGGAAATGATTGGGAATATCCAAGCCTGAATCTGCAATATTGATTTCAGCTTCATAAGTCAAATAACAGTCTGCAACTCCATCTGAAAGAAAGGTGAAAAAAATTGACAGCTGTACATGAAAGGAGCATACTAAGCAAGAGTGTTGACTCGCTAAGAAACCTCTCAAAGAAAGAAAGGAAGATAGAAGCAAGCAAACCACTGTACCTGGACAGGTATGAGTAAGCGAGTCAAGCATCAGAAGCATGGAAATATTCCTCCTTTGCTTTTAGAGTTCTTCGTTGCAAAGCCAAGAGTTAAATCTGATATGTGGCATGGTATATGGTGTAAGGAGAATGGTAGTGAATCTCTCCGTTCTTCTCCTTTCTCCCTTGGATTTGTCCGGAGGCTTTCCGCCATTCTCCTTGTATGTGAATCCTGCTATGATAGGCTGAGTATCTTGTTCAGGGATGGCTCTTCCACGAATTCTGTGACTGCTACTGGAAGATGTTTTGCAAACTCGCAAGGGATAGACATGCTTCGAGTTCGCCTTTGAAAATGGCATAATCGAGGATTGTTCTGAAGCTGGAGGAGATTTTCTGAAAGCTGAAAGGATCGAATTAGGCGCTTTTGGCCGTCTCTTTCAATGCCTCTTGGAACAGTTTCTTCACTGCTGTGATCCTTGCTTTCTGCGCTAACACGTCGCTAGTGACCAAGTCCAGGGCTTCTTCCGGGCACCATTTGATGCATTGTGGTTCGCCCTTATCCTTACACAAGTCACAAACGTAAACAATCTTGCTATCTGGATGCAGCATGATTGCTCCATAGTCACACGCTTCAATGCACCATCCGCAGCCATTGCACTTGTCCTTGTCGACACTTACTAAACCTGTTTCCTCAGACTGCGTTAGCGCGTCTCTTGGGCATGCCGCGACGCAAGGAGGATCCTCGCACAGTCTGCATGTGACTGGCAAGTTTACAAGCTGGTTTATCCTGACTACCCTGATTCTTGACTTTAAAGGATTGAACGCTTTCTCATGGGTTAATGAGCAGATATACTCGCAGACTTGGCATCCTACACACTTATCTGGGTCTGCTGAGATGAATTTTCGTTCGTGGATTTTCACCATCGCCTATTCCTCCGCTTATGTTTTCCTCTCTATTATCGGGGCCAGATCTTCCATGCCGAGTTCCTTGAGTTTTGCCATTGTTGGCACTCCCTCTTTTGTCCATCCTCGAGCTTCATAGTAATCGTCTAGCAGCAAATCCAATTCTGCCTGTGTTACAAGGGCTCCTTTGGATGGGCCTTCATCTGGGATTGGCACGTGCATGACTTTGTATGGTAGCGTGTCATCTTTTCTGCCTAAGCCTTCTCTGATGTTGAATAGTCGGGCAACGTTCTGTATCCTTTCGCCTGCCTGTTTTAGCTGTTCTGGCGTCATCTCGAATCCCGTGACTAGAGTGTAGAGCTTGGCCATGTCTGGCAGTTCTTTGTAGTATGTTCCTCGTGAAAACTTGCATAGGATAAATGAGTCGATGAGATTGTAGACGTCTTCCATGTCTCTTACTAGTTTTCCTCTGCCCTTTTCCGCAATTAGTCTGTTAACCTTGCCTTTTACGTCGAAGGCGTAGGCTCCATGCCTGTTGTGGTCTGCGCCACGGAAAGAGACTGCAAAGCCCAGTGCTGCGGTTTTCAGGCATCTCAGATCGTAACCCGTGGTCTCGACTCCTTTGATGGTTGCAGCCAGTTTTTCTGAGCCTTTCCCGATTTTGTCCGCTGCGTATTTTGCGCCGTCAGCCAGCAGGTCGCCGACGCCTTCGCGTTTTCCGATTTTGCCAACGAGTTGAACCATAGCGTCAGCATTTCCGAATTTTGCGTCTAAGCCGTCAAGATCCTTCTGGGTGAGTATGCCCTTTTCGTAGCAGTCCATGGCAAAACCTATTGTGACACCTGCGCTGATCGCGTCTATACCATAGTAGTTTGAGAGTTCCATGCCTTTGATGATGGCGTCCAAACGGTCTACGCCACAGTAGGGTCCCAGCGCCCACAGAGTTTCATACTCCATCCGTGTCATAGTGCTCTTGTAGGGTCCCTCTGCTACCACGCACATGTGTTCGCATCGCATTGCACAGGAACTGCATCCGATGATCTTGGCCACGAACTTGTCGTTTAGCACTTCGCCGCTTACTTTTTCGGCGCCTTCAAAACGTGAATTGTTGAAGTTTCTCGTCGGCATACATGACAGGGAATTGTGCACCAGAATGTTCTCTGGCGTGCCAAGTGTTCTGTATTTTTGGGTTGCGGGGCCTTTCATTCTCTCATGAAACTCTTTAACGTATTCCATGAACTCGTCCAGTTTCGCAACTGTAATATCACGTGTTCCTCGCACTGCTATTGCTTTGAGGTTCTTTGAACCCATGACTGCGCCTAAACCTGTTCTTCCGCAGGCTCTCGTTTTGTCGTTGATGATGCACGCCATTCTGGCAAGCTTTTCACCAGCAACGCCTATTGCGGCCACCCGAATGTAGTAGTCGCCCAACTCTTCCCTTATTGCATCATCAGTCTCGGCCGGAGACTTGCCCATCAAACTTGAGGCATCCAAGAGTTGAACGGCATCATCATCAACCCAAACGTAAACTGGTCTTTCTGACTTGCCTTTCAGAATTATCGCGTCATACCCAGCCCTTTTCAGCTCTGTGCCAAATGACCCATGGGCTTTAGCTTCTCCAACTCCGTAACTTTGCGGCGACTTCGAGACAAAAGCGTGTCCATTCCCGCCTGTCGGCCAAACTGTACCAGATATTGGGCCTGTGGCCAAGATCAAAGGGTTATCTGGGCTAAATGGGTCAACTCCTGCTTTGGAGTGATCTAGCCACAATCGCATGCCCAGACCTATTCCGCCAATGTACTTCTTTGCATGATCCTCATTCAACGGTTCAACGCGAGTTTTCCCAGTTGTCAAATCTATGTGAAGCACACGGCCAGCGTAACCATGCAACATGTTTTCCTCCGTGCTTGCTGATCGTAATGGAAGTTTCGATGTTTATATTAGTATTGCGCCGCAAACTATCTCTTTCTAAGGAGGATCTAAACCCAGTTGATGCGCTGAGCATGTGTCAAATCACAGGTATCACGCCGCACACTTTGACAGTTCTGAAGGCTAGGAGAAGTGCCCTTTGTCTGAAGGCTTTGAAAACGTGAAAGGCCAGATAGGTTTCTGCGGAATCTGGTGCGGCAGTTGTCTAGGTGGCAACGGTGCGGTGCAGGAACTAACGAGGAAATATGAGCAGACAATCAAACGCAGTCAGTATGCATTAGAGAAATGGTGTCCAAAGGAGTTTAATTTCAACGAATTCGTGAAAGGTCTAGCCTGCGTTGAAGCCATGTCACTGTGTCCGGGCTGCAGAAAGGGATTTTTGGCGTTTCCATAATTACGCTCTTGTCTATTTTTCCTCCTGTCTTCTTGAGTTCACTTATCTCCGCCAGTTCGTGTATCATCATATACTCATTGTTAAGACATCCTGCAACGTTATGGGGTCTTCAGAAAAAATCTCGCCAGTCATGTAGTCATAAAATTCTTCTGCAGAAGCATCGACAGAATAATGACCAAACTGCCTTAGCGCCTTCTTAGTTTTCCTGATCTTGGCATCGATTTCACTTGACACGGACGCCCTTTCCATAATCTATCCTGTGGATTTCGCTAGTATTTTTGACTCTTTCCATTCTTCTCGGAGAATACTGTACAAACATGCATCTCTCGCTTCTCCTCTGAAAAAAAGGTATTTGCGCATCGTTCCTTCTTTCTTGAAGCCTGCTTTTTCCAGAACCTTCTGAGAAGCCAGA
>JALHSQ010000179.1 GCA_022865885.1 Candidatus Bathyarchaeota archaeon
AAACCCACGCCCAAACTCTGCGGTCAGCTTCTGTGAAAGTTCTCGTACTATTCGTTCCCCGTATTCCGCCCGTCTACTCCCCTGTTGTTCAAACTCAACAATCCGTCGGCCGATCTCGAAATTGGTAACGACCTGTAGGGTGTTGACATTCTGTGCGGCAGTCCGGCGTGCGCTTTGCACCAGATCGCGGATCTCTTTGACGAGCGGGAGTATGGGTTCATCAGGAGCCGGACTTTTATTTTTGTGTGTTTTTCCTGCCATTTTGTATCTCCTCTCACACCGTTCTGAAATCTACAAACGCATTGTGACTTCATGATCTCCCCGGCGTTTGTCCTGAGCTGGTCATTGCCTTTGAATCCCTTCGTCAAGTCATAGGGAACGTGCGGAAGGCATCAGAACTTTATACTGAGTTAGGGGTCTCTTCCTTTTTCTTGTTGTTGCTCTGGTTTGAGGAGAAGTGCCCGGACGGCAGTTCGCGAACTCCCCTGGTCCCCGTGGGTCCCGTTCACCACCACCAAAGAAGAATTCCGACAAATCCCGAGAGAACCCGGCCTCTACCGGATAAAACCCATCGGCAAAGACTTCCTCATGTACATTGGCGAGACGAGACGAACCGTACACGAACGAATTAACGAACTCCGCCACACCCTCAGGCGAACCGACCTGATGCCATGGAACGATCCCCACACGGCCACCCCCACCCTCTGGGCCTGACAGGATGCAGAAGGATTTGAGTACGAATGCTCCGCCCCTCTCGGTCTTCCGCATCCCATGGTCCCTTCCATCATATTCTGGTAAAACAGACTTAACCCCAATAAGCGCGGGTAACTCATGTGTGCCAGAATTACCGGGTCAATGCATTAATAATCCAAACGATATACCAATCTGGTAACAGGAACTGATATGGACTCGCATGATTTTTAAAAACGCGGAGAGGCTCGTTATCAGCCCCCGGAAAATCCTGGTAATCGGGACGCTGGGATCTGGAAAGACAACCCTTGCGGAATACCTCGCACGGGATACCGGTTTCCCGTACGCCTCGATTGATGAATGCCGGATCCGTTTTGGTGACGGTACAGTCTCTGGGGAGGATTGCGCCTGGGATCATTTTCTTGACATATGTGGCAGCTCCACACCGGCAATTCTGGAATTTTCCGGAGGAGGGCCCCACGTCGATGAAGTCCGGAAAAACCTTCTTTGCTCCACAATGTCTGTATCGGTAATCTGGCTTGTGCTTCCGATGGACACCTGTATAACCCGGGCCCTGCAAAGGCAGAAGAATATTCCAGCACCGTTTCCATGGGGACCAATCGAATATTCTGTACCGGCTATTCACGACTCAATCGATTATGCCTGGGATAGCGTCTGGAGCAGGGAACCCGGTTTTCATGCAACGCGGCAGGTTTTTAAGGGGACAACTTCCGTTGGGGATATGTATTCTGTCATCAGAGAGATCTGTTTAGGGTAATGAGGGAAATGTAACGATTCCGGAATGATTCCCCCTCGCACATTTGATATACCCACAGCCGAAAAAAAACAGGGATCCCCCCATGAAAAGGTTCAGGGATTGTGCGGTTTAGTGTGCCTGGACAATGGTGTAACCGGATAATCTGGTCAATAATCCACACACTGTGTGGACAATTGAGCTGGTCGCATTTCACACCCCACACGGCCGCCCCCTCTTTCTGGGCATGGCAGGATGCAGAAGGGTTCGAGTACGTTATGCAGACCGGAACGTGTAAAAAATCAACCAACAATCAGTTTAAAGCACAAAAGAAAACATCATTTTATTAACGCGAGTGGAGTGAGTATCTTTATTCCCTTTTCTTCAATAGATTCTGACTATCTTCTCTATCACCACTGCATGCTCCTGTCGCAGGTCACGTGGGGTACAGTCCGTGCAGATCCTGCATATTCAGACCCTTTTTTCCTGCCAGCATATGAATGGCTGGCGGAACAGATAGGATTCTTCCCGCATTTTGTCTCAGTAGGAAATGACAAAAGTACTCTTTTGTCGGACCGGCTACCAGGATCAATGG
>JALHSQ010000180.1 GCA_022865885.1 Candidatus Bathyarchaeota archaeon
GAAGTTGATGGGGTAAGTATAACCCGCTCGGGTTCGAGAGTTATCGATTCCGCCTCATTTAAGTTGCACCATGGAGACTTTGTTGGCGTCGTCGGCCCAAATGGCGGAGGTAAGACGACTCTGATCAAGGCCATACTCGGCCTACTGCCCCATGACTCGGGGACAATAAAGCTCTTTGGCGAGCCTGTCGAGCGGTTTAAAACTTGGAGGAGGATTGCCTATGTCGGGCAGGACTCCATCAACTTCGACCAGAGTTTTCCGCTTAGTGTCCGCGAACTAGTTAGCCTCGGGAGGATAAACAGGGAGAATATCGGCCACCGCCTAAGTAGTGAGGACTGGAGACGCGTCAAGGAGATACTTATCTTCATGGGCATCAATGACCTTGCCGAGAAGAGGATTGGGCAATTATCCGGTGGTCAGAAACAACGAGTCTTCGTGGCAAAAGCTATGGTAAGGGACCCCGATGTGTTGTTCCTCGACGAACCCGTGGCGGGTGTTGACCCGGAGACCCAAGAACGCTTCTACATGAAGCTCAGCAACTTGAGCTCCCAAAAGGGGACAACCATAATCGACGTCAGTCACGACCTCTCCGCCGTCTTCTGCAGGATGAGTAGGGTAATCTGCGTAAACAGAGAGGTCAATGTAGCGGACATTGGAGAGGAGATAGGGTTCACGAAAGCCCTAAAGAAAGTGTATGGTGACCACTTCCATTTTGTCTTCCATGAGCACATGTGTGAGGGATTGTTCGAGGATGACAGCCCCGATTAGCCTCCTCGGCTACCGCTTTTTCCAGTACGCCTTGCTGGGGGGGTCCCTTGCTGCATTAGTCTGCGCTTTAGTGGGGTTATTCGTCATACTAAGAAAGGAGTCGATGATAGGCGATGGAGTAGCACATATCAGCTTCGGTGGGATCGCCATTGGTCTTTTCTTGGGGATAAATCCACTCCTCACCGCACTGGTTGTAGCTATCCTCGGTGTCCTCGCAATCAGCTATATGCGTCGCCACGGTCTCGCCCAGAGTGACTCCGCTATAGCGGTTATGCTCGCGGTGGGCTTCAGCACAGGCCTCATCTTCATCAGCCTCGCCGGAGGCTTCAACGTCGACCTATTCAGCTTCCTCTTCGGCTCAATACTAACCATTGGGACCTCAGACCTCATTATAATTACAGGCCTCAGCTTAGTGAGCCTCGCAGTAGTAGGGGTATTCTACAAAGAGTTGTTGAGCGTAACGTTTGATGAGGAGGCTTCGAGGCTCATGGGGATCCCTGTTGGACTCCTCTCTACGGTCCTCAACGTACTAGTTGCGGTGACGATTGTCCTAAGCATTAAGGTCGTGGGGATGATACTCGTGGCTGCTCTTCTCGTAATACCTGGGCTAACGGCACTTCAGCTGGATATGAGCTTCAGGGACACGGTGATCTCCGCGATCCTCTTCGGGGTCATCAGCGTCGTGGTCGGCATCTTCGCCTCCGCTGTCTTCAACGTGGCTACTAGCGGAGTCATAGTGTTCACTCTCGTGGCCTTCTTCCTCATCATCGCAGTATGGCGCAGGCTCACGCGAGCGTGACTAAGATTTATCAACTGCCCTTCCAATCGACAGATCGGTGAGTTAATGCCACTCTACGAGAAGTCCCATGTAGACCACGACCAGCACCTTTGCAGCCTCGTCGCAGAGGGGATAGAACTATCCGACTACAAAGATTTGGTCAGGAACCCGAAGTATATCTGCAGGGTCTGCGGCAGGGTGGCTGCAAGCGAGAAGAATCTATGCGACCCCGTCCCACTTTAGACCCCTTTTTTTCATAAGCCACACGTAGTGTAAAGTTTAATGTCACGCTGTACGGATACCTCCCAGTATGTCAGCCTCAGGGGTCCGAAGGGGATACACGCTCTTAACGCTCTATATAATCGCGGTCATCAGGGACCTTGGGACCCAGCCAAGCCTAGACAAGTTGTTGGAGGTCGCAGAAAAGCAAGGTGTTTTGATCGCTAATGAAATGAGGAGGCAGATTCCAACCGGATTGACGCCGCTAGAAATGGGAGCGGAAGTGTACCGCTGTTTCATGACGGATGCTGGCGCCGAGGTGAGCATCCATAAGAGGGATGAGGCGAGCATCACATTCGTTGTGAGGAGGTGCCCATTCCACGAGGCTTTCTTGGACGTTGGCGTCGACTGCGGCATATTCCTTAGGGGGCTTTGCAGTAATCTTACCCTCCCCGCGATACAGGCTACTCTCAATCAGTTCGACCCCAAACTCAAGGTGGAGAACGTCGTCGCCCGCCAGTCAGCCGAGGAAGTGTGCCTAGAGAGGATCTACATCTCCAGGTAGGCGTTTTATTCAACCTCACGTCTTCCTAAACCATGGTTCGCGCCGTTGATTCGGATGTCCTCGTCCTTGGCTCTGGAGGAGCGGGGCTCAGGGCCGCTATCGAGGTTGACTCTCGTGGCTTGAAAACTGTCATCACCTCGAAGGCACCCGCCGGGATGAATAACTGCACCGTAGTCGCGGGAGGTGGCTTCAGGGCCGCTTTCGAGGGTTTAACCCCTGAGGAGCATATGAAAGATACGATTGAGGTCGGAAAGAGGCTCAACGATAAGCACCTCGTCGAAATCTTCACCAAGGAAGGGGCTGAACGCATCCTCGAGATGAGGAGTTACGGTGTCGAAGTACGCGTTCACAAGACTGGAGCCTCTATCGGCTCGATCCCCAACCTGATGGGACTCGGGATGACGAAGCCTATGGTAGAGTACGCGAAATCGAAGGGCATCGAATTCATAGATAATGTGGCGGTGACCAAGCTACTCAAGAGAAGGGACAAAGTTGTCGGAGCAGTTGGGTACGACGTAAAGCA
>JALHSQ010000181.1 GCA_022865885.1 Candidatus Bathyarchaeota archaeon
GGGAATTATCATGGCGCTTCTTTGGGGATTTGCGCTTTTCCATCCGCGCTTTCCTGATCTCACTTATACCCAACAATCTTTCCAAACAATGAAAAAGGCAATGCTTCTGGCAACTGCGTTTGTCGGATGTTCGATGCTTCTTGTGTTTGTCAAACTATATAAACGCATTGTACTTTACGGATTTATTGCTCTGGTCTTTGCTGAACTCCTTTATGGATTTATAAAATTCAATCCGTTTGTTCCTAAAAAATTCGTGTTTCCGGACAACTCACTTCTTACCTATTTTCAAAGTATTAAGGGAATCGACCGCATATGGGGATACGGTACTGCACAGGTTGAAGCAAATTTTGCTACCCAATACCGGCTTTTTTCCCCTGACGGCACAGATCCTCTCAACCTCAAATGGTATAACGAATTCATCCAGGCCAGCAGAGACGGTAATATCGCAAAAACATTTAACCGGACCACGCGCTCAGATGCTCAATTAGCTCCCGGATATGGCGCACGTGACCTTCCGGATAATCCGTACAGACTGCGCGTCATGGATAGTCTCGGTGTAAAATACGTCATTGACCGATCGGAGAATCCGAAAGACAGTACGACATTTCCCAAAGATAGGTTTAAAGAAATCTGGCGCCAGGCAGACTGGACAGTCTACGAAAATATAAAGAGTGTACCAAGATATTTCCTCACTGACACTTTTATTACATATGAAACGCGAGAAGAATTTGAACAAAAATTTTTTACATCTACTTTTGATCCGAGTAAAACTATTTTACTTCTAAAAAAAGACGCATCTTCTCTGCCTACACTCGAACATGGTCTGGCAAAAGTAGAATTAGTTTCATATAAACCAAATACAGTCATGTTTAAGACTATGTCAGATACAACTCAACTCCTGTACCTTTCTGATACGTATGACTATGGATGGAATGCAACAATTGATGGAAAAAAAACTCCTATATACAAGGCAAATTATGCGTTTCGGGCCGTAGTCGTTCCAACAGGTACACACACTATTATATTTTCGTATCAGCCAAATTCATTTACATGGGGAATCCGAATAGCTCTTGTTGGTATTGGGCTTCTTACTCTTTACTCTCTTTGGCAATATAAATCCGCGATCACCTGATTTTCTCTCCACAACGTTCCTTTGCACACTTCATCTAATCCTGAAGCGCAATTGCACTAAATACTACATCTCCCTTTTTATCTTTAATCGTAAATTGAGGCGGGATAGGAATTTTCGAAAATTCTGACGGAGCCCCGATCAGAAGAATATTTCTATTGGTTATTTCAGACAACGTGGTTATGCCGGGTAGCGTTGGAACAAAATGAATATTGTCGATTCTACTCACACGTATCCAACCGTCCGATTCAACATTTTTTTCCACATCACGACCAATTTGAAATCGTATCGGATCGTATGTAGTATAAAAAAGATAAAAAATATATTGTTTTGTGTCATTTTCTCTACTGGATATATATATATCGTCATAGGTATTTTTTAAAACCTGCACTTTTTGCATAAGTTCCTTATACCCAAAATGGGAATATCTGGAATAACGGAAAGGAAAAAACGTATTGTATTCAACCCAAAAAAAGATAGCTTCTATACTACCTGCCACAGCAATAAACACCAGGATCAACAAGGGCTTTCTTGAAAGAAGCATAACTTCATATGCTCCAGCCGCGCTTACCAATTGCCAAAAAGGAATTGAGATAAAAAATCTTCCGTAGTGTCCATCGCCTGTCATACTATCGGGAAAAGCGGAAAATAATAGGAATGAAAGAAGGATAAAAGAATATTTATCTTTCTTTTTTAGGAGTACGTACACTCCAATAATACATAGTACCCATTCCGTCAAATACAACAATCCTCTCGATGGAAGAATAGAATATTGAGTCGTGGTACCATTTGTTAGGAGAAGAGACGGTGAAAAATGTTGTAGATAATTCGTTACAAATTTCCAGAAAAAAGCCTGATATTTATTAAATATTACCCGGCAAATTGTGTCAGGGAATACCGAAATGCATGCTCCACGTTTTTCATTAACTTGATCCACAGTCCCGCTGTCATTGGTTAAATTCACTTGTTGCATCCGTATGCCTGAGGATACATTTCCTACCTGAACTACCATTGGTATCGTGAGAGAAAGAAAAATGCCAAACGCCAATACGTTATACAATACCGATCTCTTTCCAACACATACCGTTTTCCTTAACCCTATATAAAGAAGGATGATTAGGATAGGCGTAGCAACGACGTAACCAGGATATGAATAAAAGGTAAGTCCAAAAAATAAAGCTGAAAATACAATAAAAAATATACGTTTGCCGTGTAAGAGGAAAAAAAATGTTCCCAAAGATACAAATAACACTCCGAGAGTCGCTTCCATGGCCATCCGGCTCATGCCAATGTGCCAGGGATTTATTGCTAATAAAAAGGCAGAAATCAATCCTACTGAGCGTCTGCGAAAAATAATAACTCCGATACCATACACAATACATATGGTTAATGTACCTGCGACGGCAGACGGAATACGTATGCCGATCTCTGACAATCCGAAAACAGGAATTATAGGAACAATAAGATAGGTGTATAGAGGTGAACGATAATCCCCGAAACCCTTAAATGCAAAAAGCGGTGCTCTTACATTCCACTGGTCTTTTCCGGTTATTAAAAGTGAGTACGCATCATACCCTTTATCTGCTTCGTCATCGGAAATACCTGCAGGAATATGCCCTAATTGATAAAAACGGGTAAAACCTCCGATTAGGAGAATTAATAAAAGACTCACATATACAATAAAATTTCTCACTTTTTCCATAGCCGCTCAAAATACTAAACAAACAAAGAAGCATAATTGATTATATACGTATATAGTTTTCATAGATTAAGTTAGAAAAATATACTTAATTCTCAAATATTTTCCACTCAACGTGTATGAGTTGATCTCTCCATGTAATAACTTTTATAGGTTCGGTTTTTGATTCCGTGTAGCAACCCTCCGGAACAACATATAGGGTACCCTTTGGCAGGAA
>JALHSQ010000182.1 GCA_022865885.1 Candidatus Bathyarchaeota archaeon
CGAGGCGGAGATTGAAACCTTCACACATGTAGTGGTCAGACCAACAACCTTCGCCGAATACAAACCTTACACCGTAGCCATTGGTAAACTGAAAGAAGGCGTGAAAGTGCTCGCGTGGCTTACTGGCTTCAAGCTCTCACAGATCAAAGTGGGCATGAGAGTTAAATTAGTAGCCGAAGTGTCGCAAGAAGACAATCCAAAGTACGAATTCGTCCCACCCTAGATGCTATCTGCAACAGCCTTTATCCAATCAACCGTTTTGCTAATTAATTCAGCCTCTTTTCCTTTGTAAATGTGGTCTGCAGAATCCATCACTAATAACGTTTTTGGATTGTGAGCTGCCTCAAAAATCTCTTGTGCTTCGTCCAATCCTACGATGATATCGCTTTCCCCTATCACCACAAGCAACGGAATGTTTTTCAGCCTTGAAGCGGCTTCGCATTCGTTCAGTTTCATAAGTTTTTCTTTGACATATTTGGGGCGAAGATTTATGCCATACACTTCGAGTTTGAAGAATTTTGAAACGTTGAAGAACCTGTCAAGCCGAGACAAGATAAGGAAACTGCACAAGCCGAAAGTTCCCCTAGTTCGCTTGATGAATTTTCTGACGTTGTAATTGTGGTTCTTGGGAGTAGACCACAAGACTAACCCTTTGACTCGCGTCTCATCCTGCAACGCGTAGAGCGAAACAGCTCCACCTAGGCTATGCCCAACAACAAAAATCTTGCTTGTAACTACATCAGGTCTCGACGCCAAAAAATTCAGCGCGCATTTGACGTTTTCTCGCTCGTTGAGACCATAGTCGAAGCCTCCAGTGCTTCTCCCAACGCCTTGAAAGTCGAATAAGAGAGAGACAAAGCCTGCTTTGCATGCAGCCTCCGCTAAGCGAGTGTAAAGTCTCAGACCTTGAAAACCACGTGAATTCATGCCATGACAGACAAGCACTGCTGGAGCTGGAATGACACCAGGAATGCACAACTCGGCGTATAGTTGTACGTCACCGCAATGAATCCACACCTGCTCGCTTTTCACTGATTGGTCCTTCCGTCGAAAGTATTATTACATCTCGTCTTTGATATATAGAAAACGGGTTTTTGAGCAATGTCACCGAAAAACAAGCCTAAGAAACAGGAACCTGAACCATCCAGGTTGACTCAGAGCGCACGCTAACTTTCAACATTAATCAAAAAAAAGGCTTGATCCGTCTTCTTTTCAGCTGTAGCACAATGGAGGTTCTTGTCGGGTTTTTCGTGCCACGACAAAAAGAGAGAGGATAAGTGAAAGCAAGAATTCACGTAGAGTCTGTTACTCAAATCTTGCATAGAGCACGCGCAGGTCTCGCAACTGACTCAAGTGAAGGTTGATTACTTTGCAGTTTCCTGTATGACAGAAAGCTGTTCTCCTATGCTCTTTTGTTTCTTCTTGATGTGGGCTAGGTGCTTTTGGGATGGGTTCAAGACAAGAATGGGGTTCATGGGTAGTGTTGTCCGTAGTGGGCTAGTAGGATGTTCAGGTCCCGGGGGCCGATGTGGCCGTCGTTGTCGATGTCGGCGTTGGGGTTCCACGGCCGTC
>JALHSQ010000183.1 GCA_022865885.1 Candidatus Bathyarchaeota archaeon
CAAAGCCGACCATCCACGCTTCTCAAAGTTTTTCAGCTCAGGGCTTCCATTCGGGCATATGGGGGATTACGAGAGAAAGGTGAATGCTGCAACCTTGGAGCAGCTTGCAGGACTCATCAAGATCTGCGGTTTCTTGATGCAGACGAAGGCTTACCTTTTCTGGGAACGGCCCGCTTGAACTCATAGACATTTACCATCGTTTCTGTGGGTCACCCGCTGTTTATCCCGGTCCAGGCATGCTCTTACGAGCTCAGCGCGCGCGATTTCTGTCTCTTGAAGTCGTCTGCAAACCTGTTGTAATAGTCTACTCCTTCAAAAGCTGGGACATAATTTAGTTGACATTCTAAGCCACAGCTGCACACTGCAATGACTTGCTTGTTCTTCCTATCCACCTCGATTCGCAATTTCTCCAACCCGCACTTGGGACAGAAATGTGGCCCATACAACAGTTTCTTGCGTTTGCTCCTTATGGCATCAGCAATGTATTCGGGAGTTTGATATCTTGTGTTTCGAGGCGACAACACAGAAACCTCAACTATGTCTACGTATGTTCATCCATCCAGATATCTTTCATCGGATAAGTCTCTTGCGGCAACAAAACCTATCCAAAGAGAACGCGCAGGATTCAAGCAAAGCAATTATAGTTCGTCCTAGCAAACAGAACGCATGGAATACCCTGAGTTTCAACGCAAGATTGCGCAGATCAAAGCGATGGGTTATGTTCAGTCTCACCGGAAAGGTGACACAGGGATTGGCAAGACTCTGGAAGACCTTCTGGACATTACGGAGAACAATATTGCTGGGCCAGATTTTGCAACTTATGAGTTGAAAGCAGGTAGAAAAGAATCGGTCTCCATGTTAACGTTGTTTACGAAGGCTCCATTGCCTGCAAGTGCAAACAAGAGACTCTTAGAGGTATTTGGCTACGCGCAAAGAAAGGTGCCGCGGGATCATAAACAATTGTCGTTGGCTGACAAAGAGGTTGATGAATCCAAAATCCCCGTTGAAGACAAGGAATTGCATGTTACAGTTGATGCGCTGAAGCCGAACAGTGTTGGCTTGAAACTGGGCGTCAGGGAGAACAAGCTTTCTATTGAAAACGACAAAGGTGTTGAGGCTTATTGGGATAATGACACTTTGAAAGAAGCTTTTGGGAAGAAGTATCATGGACTGGTTTATGTCTTGGCAGATCATAAGATAGAGGGTTGCACAGAGTATTTTTGGTTCAATGAGGCCCTGCTTCTAGACGGTTTTAGCTTTGAAAGGTTCTCGGAACTTGTGGTGGAAGGCAGGTTGAAAGTGGACATTAGAATTGGCCATTATCCTGATGGGCGCCTTCACGATCATGGAACTGGTTTCAGAATCTTGCCGAAGTATTTGCCTCAATGCTTCAAGACTATTGATCGGATACTTTAGAGTCTTGGCTTGGCGGCTTCCAGAAGTCGAGAATGTACTCCATCGTGGCTCCTAAGGAGATGAAGTTGTTTGGCCAGCCGAAGATTCCGACTTTGTTTACGAGATCTCTCTTGTCCCAGATGAACGTGTTTCTGAACTCGAATCCCGCCTTTTGCAGTGCTTCTATGACGTAGATGTGGGTGAGGTATCTCTTGTTTTCCCACCAGACATCGTTTATGTTGATTATGCAGTGGGCTCTTGGCCTCATGAGTGGCAAGATGCCTGAATATATCTCCGTGAGAGCGTCGGCGTATTCTTCGTGATCCATTGTTCCCAAGTCGCGTTTATCATTTGAGTACTGTTGGACTTTGAGGTATTGACCGTTGTCTCTCAGGTTTCCTCTTATGCTTTTGTTTAGTCTTGGGCGATTTAGCATATTGGCATAGGGTGGAGAGGTTATGCAGAGGGACACGGTGTTCTCTTCCCAATATGCTGGGATGTTTCGTGCTTCATCGACAATTGCAATTTGCCGGGTGTCAGACTCCAATGTTGTTTGCGCAAGTCGCTTCTTTGCTGTTTCTACGTATTCCTCTTTTAAGTCAAAG
This sequence comes from Candidatus Bathyarchaeota archaeon, assembly GCA_022865885.1. Taxonomy (GTDB): domain Archaea; phylum Thermoproteota; class Bathyarchaeia; order Bathyarchaeales; family Bathycorpusculaceae; genus DRUK01. Next base: position 2,001 of record JALHSQ010000183.1, read on the forward strand.
CCGACTGCGTTTCGGCCGAGGTCCTTGGCTGCGACAAGTGTTGTTCCAATTCCAACGAATGGGTCCAGAACTAATTCACCCTTGTGTGTAAGCAGCTTGATGAAATGCGCTGGAAGAGAGATGGGAAAAACGGCAGGATGTACGTTCTTGTCTCTGACGTCTCTACCTCCATAGTAGAATGTTTGGATTATGACCATGCCTTTGACCCATTCTTTTGCGGTTACGCAGCTAATGTGGTTATCAGGACAGTTGCATGTTTTTTGGTATCCTATCTTTAGCGGCTCCTTGGTTTCTATTACATTGGTCAACTTCTCTCTCCTGCGTTTTTCTCTGCTATTCCGACAAGTCTCTGAATGACATCCTCGTAGGTCTCTCCTTTAACCCCTAGTTTCTTAAGCTTATCTCTCAACTCTGTAGATATTCTGACGGTAGTTACGTCCCTGACCATTTCAACGCCTTTAACAGTTATGCCTGTTATACGCTTTTATAGTTTACCGACGAGTCAGCACCCGCTCCACTTTAGCTCTACTCTCTGTACTGTCTGGGGATGTCGTTGGATCGCTGGTTTTTTTACTAGTCCAAATGAATCCTTCACGGTGGGAGTATCCGCAGCTGAGCTTCAACGGAAGAGTTGAGAAGGGGGATTCTCCGAGTAAGTTGGTTAGGATTCAGCGTAGAGTTTCTAGGAAGCGGTACTTGAACAGCAAGCGCGTGTACGAGTATGAACGTGTCTCTCTGCACATTCCCAAGAAGTTTCACGAAGCTATCAAGCCCTATTTAGAAGAGGATTTGGACCTGAAGGTCACGACTGAAAAAGACTTGCTTATCATTACTCTGAGTCCCTTGAAAACGTTGCTGCATGCCGCAAACGGCCCTGCAAAAACGCAGCAGAAAGGTTCTGGACAGACCTGACTTCAACATGGGGTTTCGATTTTTGTTTATATGTCGGCACGCCGAAACACTTTGCCACTAGCTGTTTTTCTGCTTGCAGAAACGTTTTCCCCCGGGTTAAGAGCCAGAAAAATGCCTTAATTAATGTAATAAGCTAGTTCTGCACTTATTTTCTCTTTTACAGACCTTTCTGGTGAGCGAATGCTGTGGCAAGAAGGAAGGGCACAGAGCTTTCCGTCTTCAAAGGCCGAGGAGCCAAACTCAACCGCTCCATCTTCCAAGCTCTAGCCCTCAAAGGCCCACAGACAATATACGACATACACAAGCAAGTAAGAGCATTGCGAGGTCTGAGATACACCCGCTATGCAAGCGTGAACAAACGAGTAAGATCATTAGAAGAATCAGGCTACATAAGAAAAACAGGTGCGAAGAAGACAAAGGCGGGCTTCGAAGCAATGATCTACGAGGCGACTTTCAGAGCATACTTGGCTATTCTGCTGAATTCCCTAAACCTCGAAGTTTTAGTCACGCAAGCAGACGAAGGTGCAACCTCAACGATCTTGGCAGCAGTAATACATAACCTTCAACAGACGGGCTACGTTTAAATTGTGTCTGCTCTCTATCAACACTAATCGCACGCGTACTTGGATGTGTCAGCAGTATGGCTTCAGTGTTTGAACCATTTCTTCTAAGCCTTGTTGCAGGGATGGCTACAGGAATTGGCGGGATAATCGCAATTGCCCTAAGAAAAGTCACTCACAGAGTCGTGAGTTTCTCCCTTGGATTCGCTTCTGGCGTAATGCTTCTGGTTTCATTCAACAACCTCTTCTTCGAGGCTCAGAAGCTGCTCTCACACATCGAGCTAATAGTTATGTTTTCAGTAGGCGCCCTCATGATGATCGC
>JALHSQ010000022.1 GCA_022865885.1 Candidatus Bathyarchaeota archaeon
GCTGCGGTGATGCGGGACGGGTGGTAGGTGAGGACTTCGTAGGGCGATGTCGTGTACCGGGTCTTGACCATACTATGGTTCCCGGCGATCACAATGAACGGTATGCCGGCAGCTTGGAGCCGGTCGAGTGCTTCGAGCACGGTTGTATAGGCCCGGGTCTTGGGTTTGACGACATCGAAGAGGTCGCCTGCATGGACGAGGACGTCGGGTTTTTGCTGTATGATCTCATCTATCGCCTTGAGGAAGTTGTCATAGACCTGCTTCTCGCGGAGGTTCATGCCGCTCTCGGGATCGAGGCGGTTGAACGCGGCTAAGCCTAAGTGGGTGTCGGCGATGTGGATGAGGTGCATCGTATATTCCTTAATGGAATTTCATGGAATATAAGAGGAGAGGGGATGGGGTGAAAATGGAGGGTGTTAGCGGTTTAACAAAACAAACGTTTGAGACTAAAGGGTATGGTGATATGACAATAGAAAGAAAAATTAGTTGATATTAGGGATATTACTAAGAATTAATGTTATAAATGGAACTAAACTTTTTACTTCATTTGCGATATCTTTTGAAATTTCAATTATATCTTTGATACTTGTCAACCATTTTTTAATATTTTCTGTAGAGAGTAGTGCTGGTGGACGTTCGATTTTATTTTTTCCGTCAAATGCTCCTGCTTTATCAAGTAGACTAATTAATAATTTTGTATTTTCTTGAATATTCATATTTACTTCAACATTAGTAATCACAGTTTGATTCACCATGATTGGAGTTTTACTCACTTCTTTGAAGATTTCAATTTGAGCATCTTTTATTTCGATTAATCGAGTTTTTTCTTTTAAATCTTCGATTAATCGCATTTTTGCCGCTTTATCCATCTGTTTCTCTGCTCGAGTATAGACTATTTCTTTGATTAATTCTGAAACATTTGGTTTTGAAAGAATTTTGTAACTAATTGCATCTGCATCTCCACTATGATCGCTATGTAAAACTCTGTTTAACTCTTCTAAAAGAGGTGATCTTAAAAAAATCTCTTTGATAATTTCAAAATTTTCTTCACCGAAATCAATTTTCAGTGAAACTATTTTTGAATAGTCGTCTAATGACAATGCTGTGGTTGGCTCTCTTACGGTATATTTTAATATTGCAATTTTCACTTTTTCGATATCTTCATTATTAAATCTAATTTTTGAATATGCGAATAAATAGTTCAGAAATGTTTTTGGTTGAATTACGTATCCAATTTCATCATATTCTTTCAGCTGAGAATAATTAATAAAGGATAACAAATTGTCATAAGTTAAAAACCATTGCCATTTTTCTTGGCTTTTCTTTGGAGCATGTTTTTTATATGAGTGAATCAACGAAACACAATATGCATCATGTTCGTAAACTATATCATTCCTTAAGCGAGGTTGATAATCGATATCTCTTCCAAATCTCTCTTGGAATCGAAATTCATCTGCAATTTTAATATAATTTTTAATTTTATTTTGACAATCGAGATCGATTGGAGGGACTAATTGTTCCGGCATTAGCTTAATTTCCCAATTTTCACTAAGAATTTTTTCCCAAGCATCCAAAATAATGATATATTGGCTCCAAGAAGTTTTTTCTTTTTGTTTAAGATAATCCACAATGAATTGGTTATTACTTGCACCCCGATTACTTTGATGCAAATTGCTTGTCTCCAGTTTTGAATTGTCAATTAATTTTAAAATTTCAGCTTTTGTCCTATTTGTAAAATATATGGGGATTTTCATTTTTTTACATTGGTTGCATAATGAAGTTGATAACAAATATTTTGGATCCGTTTTACATAGCAAAGGAACGATGAAACTTGTATCTAGAAGCAAAAATTCAATCTTATCACTAAAATCGATAATTGGCATTTCTTGTTCTCGAGTAACTAAATCGATATTAATAA
>JALHSQ010000184.1 GCA_022865885.1 Candidatus Bathyarchaeota archaeon
AGAAATCAATTTGGAAGCCGTTAAGAAGTTCTGTCCTGAAGTCTTGGCAAAGTATGGCCACATCAACAGTAACCATTTTTGGAGGCACATGTTCGCTCAGCACATGCTTAGACTCACAAACTGGCATACGGCGAAGGTTGCGGCTCTGGGCAACTGGACGGAGCAGGCCTTGAAAGAGAGTTATGGTGAGCCGCCTGAGGACATCGTGCAGCATTGGACAGAAGAACATACGCTGGAACATGCGGTTGTGACAGCATGAAGAAAATAACAATGCGTGTGCTTCGGTTGTCTGAATACGACTGTTATCCTAGCATTCCTGTCATAGCTGACAATGAGCAAGTTCTAACTGCTAGAATTCTTGGCACGCAACAACAACGCTTGGACTTCAGATGGGAAGCGAGGGTTATGTTAGTGATTCAGACAACAGAGAAGGAAGCTCAACCATGAACAAGATTTTCACTGATGACCCGCTAGTCCACTACAAGAGCAGTGGCATTGACCCGAACAGAACCAAAGCTGAGATAGACGCTATTCTTGGGTACTGGAAGGTTTCAGACGTTCATTGGCATTGGAAACCAGAAGAAAACGACGTTTACATCCAGTTTCTGCTTGAGGAAACCATAGACGAAAGGCCAGTTAAGGCCACAGTCAAAGTTGTGTGTCCTACGATTTGGGATAAGGAAAGACCTAGAGCTAGACCGCCACAGACTGAGCAGGTGAATTGGAAAGTCAGTATGAGGGCGATGTGGTGGTTCATCAAGACTCATTTGGAAATGGCTTATGCGATGCAGAGTAGCAAGACAGTCGCGTTTCTTCCGTATTTGGCAAGTGCTGACGGCCACAGAGTTCTGCATGAGATGATAATTCCGCATCTAGGCGACCTTGAAAGATTGCAGGCTCTCCCGATAATCAAGCAGGAAGAGAAGGCGAAGATAATTGACGTTTGAAGGAAGCAAAACCATGAAGGCGATGCGTAAAGACGGTTCAGTAGGGAACATAGACCTAGAGGCTCTCAATGATGTCAATGCAGATATTAGATTCACTGAAAGGAAGATAGACGAGAATCTTGAATTAAACAGAAGGCTTCGAGCGGAAAGAGCTAGTCTAAGAGGGCGATTGATAGACCTCAAGCAGCGAAGAAGAAAACTCATATTCGGACAGTTTGAGGAAGGGAAAGCATGAATAAACGTAGACTATTCAAATATTTCCAAAAGAACATTGACTTAGACTTTCAACAATGCTATGACATAATCGAACAGTTTTCAAATGATTTCTACTTTGAAATGATTCAGAAATATATAAGCTGGGAAATAAAGGGAGCATAGAATATTCTTTCCTTCCCAAATTTTTTTTGCCCGCCGCTGATGGCAGAGGGAATGTATCAAAATGTTAGTGCAGTATGCTAACATTCCTCATGGTATTGTTAGTTTATTACTTTCTGGAAAGCCGAAAATAGCCCTAAACAATGGACAATGTTAGTAAAGAACCTAACACCTACCTAACTCTCTTCAATGGCTTCAAAAACGTATTACGTTTTCCTCTTCATTTCTAGCCCCGCTGAAAAAATTTGGCTTATTCTGTGCTCTATTCTATAACGTATTACGCTCAAAAAAATGTTATAATACGACTCCATGAAAGTCCATGCCAAAACGTATTACGTTTCGTATTACGCCGTATTACAACATTTCCCATGCTTTTATTTCCATAAAAGAGTTTCGGGAAGACGCAAACTAACATCACCCCAAATCTTATAACTAACTAACCCACTAACGAACAACTATGCAATCCAATAACAGAATTCAGTTAGCAATTTGGCTTCCCGAAAGTCTAGCTATAGAGTTTAAAGTCTATTGTGTCCGCAACAAAATAAACGTGTCTGCTGAAGCTGAAAAACTCATTCGTCAACTTTTGGAGAGCAGCAAAAATGTCCAAGAAAATGTCTAAGAAACCTTTCAACGTCAAATTAAGCGACGAAGACCTAAAGTTTCTACTACAGCACGGAAAAGGAAAGACAGAAGCACTAGAAAATATTCTGCAAAAGCTTAGAACCGCAGAAACACAGCCGTACAGCGACATTCCTATGGGGTCGTCAACGGGCCTCTTAGACCCTTCGCTTCCAAAAGAAACCCTAGAAGCCCGAAAAGAACTGTTAGAAGCCTGCAAAAGACAAGAACTACACCAATACATACCCCCTCCCTGTCCCTTCTGCGCCAAAATAAGCGAAACCGAAATCGAATGCGGCAAAGAACTCAAAAAAGGCAAAAAACCACTACAAATGTCCACCATTTCATGCTTGACATGTTGGGACAGAAAGGAATACATCAGAAAGAAAGTAGAAAAGCAAAAAGACAACGAGCCAGAACCAAAACCACAACCACAAAAAACAGAGAGCAGAAGCGTAGAAGGAAGCACAGAATTTAGAGGCTACTTGCGAGAATGGAATTGCCGAAAACTCGGAACGAAATTCGCCTACGTAAAAACTCCTGAACTCAAAGACAAATTACCATGCCTTCAAGACCCTACTATCATATGCGCAGAGAAAATATATCCAGAAAACCCGAAATCAATCACATGCAGAGAACTTATCGCTAACAAAATTCAGATTGAAGCCCCTGAACTGATAAAAGAACTCGCCCAAAAAACCATAGCCACATTTTCTAAACCAAAAGTTGAGGGGGAAGCCTAGAAATGGTGCAGGGGCGGGTTCTTCTCTCGCCTTTTGTCCTATCATCGGCTACGTTTTTGGGCTACCAGCTCCTTTCTCGCAGCCGAACCAATTCCTGCATCAATCGGGCAAATTCCCCCCCAAAACCTCCAAGGAGACATTTCTAGATGAGCTGTGACTATTGCCACCAGAAACGACCTCCATGGCATCTTTTCCCCTATCTTGACACGAAGGCGAACATGCTAAAAACAATCTGCTTTTGGTGCCTTCAGAAACTCCGCAAACAGAGGCGATTAACGTGAAAGACACTCTGAAAATCTGGAAGCTAGCAACATCCGCTCCAAACGACTATGAAATCGTGTCGCTGAACGGAAGAATCGCAAACACCCGACCAACACCAAAAGAGGGGGAATAACATGAAAGTGTTGAAAGGAACCATACTCTTGAACGGACACTTTCACCGTTTTCGCATAACAATCTATGCAGAAACCAAAGACGCAGCCGCACAGATCGCGGAAGTCTTGCAGCGGAAAATTCAGGAGAAAGGATGGATGCCCAATGCGCTATGACATGGAAGTTTACTGTAGAGAAACGAACAAACAAGTAAACATCACAATCGAAAGCAAAGACCCGATGAAAGGCTCAATAGCCCAAGGAAAACCTGTCATCTGCAGCCATGAAGCTGGCTGCCGAGAAAGAAGAAACGGCGTTCAATGCTTCCTAAACTGTGAAATGTTGGAAGGAAGGATTTAGAAAATGGCTGAACCAAAAAGAAAATCAAAAGACCTGTCTGAAATTGAGCCTGTGAGCATAAAAATAACGGTCAAATCAAGAGGCATCGACGTTCTAATTCACACCTTAGACCCATGCGACGCACTAGAAATAAGCGGCGTAGTCGCTCGACACCTTAGAATCATGGGAACAGAACCAAAAAGCCTAGTGTTGCCATGAACCCTTTCTGTCCATACTGCAAGTGCGTTCTGAGGCAAACCCGCGAAACGTGGAAGTGTCCACAATGCCAAGAACATTGGAAGAAAGGCATAAAGATAATGCAGAAACCAGAAGAACATGACACGCTTTCATTTTTAAAACACATTTTGAAAGTGTCTCGGTTATAAGTCCGTGTTGGGAATGCCAAAGACTAAAGAAAACAAGCCGTGTCCGTCATGCGGCAGAATCATCAAGCAAAAATACTTCAAAAAATGCATCCACTGCCGCCAAGCAGACCGCCGCGCCAAACGCAGGGCCAAAGAACTGATGAAAGCAGTGAAACAAGCAATAGGCTAAAGGCCGACTCCGACAAGAAGCCTTCTCAAAACTACGCCCGCCGCTGGCGTGTAGTCCACTTTTCTAGTCAATCTCCTAACATATTGACTTCCATTAAGAAGCCTTGCATATTTTAGGTAAACTTTGGCAGCGTTAATTTTTGCCCATGTGTTCAATATGGCTGAAACGTCTATTTCTTCCCAAGCATAAACTAGAGATGCGCCTCCAACACTACCAGCAAGACTCCAAATTGCGCCGTTCCAAACATAAACCCGCACTAGGCCACAACCTAAGGCAGTGACGTAGTTTTCAAGCCTAACCTTAACCGAATTGATTGCGTCTGAACCTGCCGAAACAGGAAACGCCCAGTCCCCTTCCTCAACATTAGCGATATTTGTTCCTATCCAATCAATATTAGTATCATGCAAGTATGGCGAAACGCCAGTTTCAACCCATGCAACTCTCGATGCGTCAAAAGCGTTCGTATAAACGTCTTCAACAGGCATTTAAACCGCATCCGCATCCGTATAGACGGCTGTGAAGTAGCATTGGGCCGCCGTCGAGAAGTCAACATAGAGCGGGTCACCAACCGCTTGACTCTTCATTAAGCAGGCAGGGTAAGACAGGAAAGCAGTAGAAACGCCTTCGCGGTCTTGATGCTTGAAATGAATGAAAGCAACCCCGCCGCTTTTGTCTTTTATGTCACCTTCCACCGTTGCGGTTGCCATAATGAATAAGTAATGAAGTTTGATAAGTTTATTTGCGACTCCTGCGACTAGGTTGCCATCAGCGTTTAGAGATGCTAGAACGGTTTTGTATGTGGCTGCGTCATGTTTTGTGCTTTGAGTCAGCGACCCTGCTATAGCTCCAGTGTCGCAGGCCGTTATTTTGCCGTCTATGCTGTCAACGTGGCCGTGAATCGTTGCAAGAGTGGCCTCTGTTGCTAGGAGATCAGCTCTAGTTTTCAACAGTGCAAGAGTTGTTTGTGTCGCAAAGTCTTTTCCCGCGATTGTTGCTAGGTTTCCACCTGCTTCAAGAGCGCGCGTAGATAGGGCCACATCTAGTCTTGCTAGAATTGCCGCTAGGTTTCCTCCTGCTTCAAGAGCCAACAATGATGTGTTGAGGTTTGTTCCAGCGTTCGCCGTGACTTGCCCGATACTGTTGGTTCCAGTCGGCAAAGCATCTTCAATATTTCCTAGCGTTTGGACTCGTTCCATGAACTTCGCGCTAATCAAAGCCACAATTTCAGAAGCGGAAGGTAGTTCTTCTCTCCTGCCAAAAAAAGTGATCGTGTCTATAAACTCGTCTTGCGCAAAATCAAACTGAAGCTGAACTTTCTTAGCGGTTCCCTTGTAAATTGTAATCTTCAGCAGTCTTCCGTTGTCATCTCTCCTACTCTCAACACGCATCGTCATCTAATCTTTCCTTAAAGCTGCCAAAGCACAGTATGTAAGCCACAAATAACTCTAGCGTTACCGTTACGAGTAACGGCAGGGCAAGGATTGCCCAATGCGCCCCACCCGCCGAGCAGATAGTGACAGCCGCCCATCATCGGGTCTGCGCTATTCTCAAATATATCAGCGTTGCCGCTTGCCGAATACTGCATAACTGCGTCTTCTGTAGCTAAGGCCACCCACACAAGGCCAGCAGGCACAATGACAGGAGGAGCAATAGCATAAACTAAGCCTCCCACGGCAGCAGGAATGTTTCCACTTTCAGCCAGCAAAGGAGCGCCTAAAGGAGTCTCCCAGTTAGGGACACCCCTTCCATAAAGGCCAAGCCTAAAACTGTTTCCTGCACTTGCCGCATTACAATAAGCGACCAATTCGTCAACTGTGCAGCCTACAGGAACCCAAACAGGAACAAGAAACACACGATTAATCACACCGTTGCGACTAGCGAAGTGGTCACTAAACATTCCCTTCAGAAAGATTTGACCAATGTCTAACGATTTGCCGCCTATTCTTCTACCCATGAGCTTTCAATTCCTTCAACAATTCTATGATTTCAACATCTGCCGTCACGGTGGACATCGGATGCTAGTTCTACACACTGCGGCTGGATTAACAGGACAATCCGTGTATGGCGGCGAGCAGCCTTCACGCTTTTCAACCTTCTTGATGCAGGCCCGAAGTTTATGAACTACGTTAGGATGCGACTGTTCACACTCGGTCAGGCCGTGCGGCTCATATTTTCGGGGATAAGGATTCAACCCTGCTTCATGCAAGACTTCCTGCATGTCAAAATTGTCTCCTTCCATGTTCTTTCTAAGGCTACGCGTCAGATTTCCAAGCCTGTCGTAAAACTCTTTTTCTTTTTCGCTCACTGCGAACCCCTTGCCTTCCTCTGCAAGACCCTCAATAATGTGTAGATGCTTTCCTTCAATGCAAGTGCATCCAGCGTCAAGAGCAGAGCCATCCTTACTGTGAAGTTCAATAAGCGCGGCCTGCTTAATAACCGCGTCTTGCGTGTAGTCTCTGTCATTGAACACCATCTCATACGGCCTTCTTCTCTGCCGCTGACTTCACTCCTGCAAGGATCGTGTCTGCAAGCTCAGGAGCCATCTTCGCCATCATTACTTTTTGGAACATGTTGCCCAAACTCATTGATTCTAAAGCGTAGCT
>JALHSQ010000185.1 GCA_022865885.1 Candidatus Bathyarchaeota archaeon
AAGCGAGCCAACTTATGAGAGAAACCCACTCCGAAAGAGCGAGCCAGTTCCGCTCAGAAACCCATAGAATAAGAGCGCGTCATCTGGCCTTAGAAACCCAAAGTCTTTGAGCGAGCCATTGGAACAAAGAGATCCATCGTCCATAGCGAGCCATCGAAGGAAAGAAGCCCATCGCATACTAGCGAGCCAAATATCTTCAGAAACCCTACTCAGGCAAGCGAGCCATTGTGCTCTAGAAACCCAAGGACTTCGAGCGAGCCACAGAGAAAAAGAAACCCACGAAAGTCTAGCGAGCCTCACGTCGTCAGAAACCCATGAAGAAGGAGCGAGCCATTGGCTTCTAGAAACCCATGTGACGAAAGCGAGCCGATTCCTACCAGAACACCAATAGAATCGAGCGAGCCACTTTATCAAAGAGTCCTAATGGAGTATAGCGAGCCACAGACTTTCAGGAACCCTCTCCGCAAGAGCGCGCCCAAGGCTCTCAGAAACCCAGCAATCCTGAGCGAGCCAAATTGGTACAGAAACCCACCGCCCCGGAGCGAGCCATTGGAACAAAGTGATCCATCGTCCATAGCGAGCCAGATGACTTCAGAAACCCAGTTCTGCAGAGCGAGCCATGCAGTCTCAGAACTCCACATATCGAGAGCGAGTCATTGGCTTAGAGCAACCCACTAAGTTAGAGCGAGCCATTGGAACAAAGAAACCCACGTCGTCGTAGCGAGCCACATCCTCATAGAAACCCCATCAGACCTGAGCGAGTCACCCCCCGTCAGAAACCCACGTACTACGAGCGAGCCACTTCCGAGCAGAAACCCAACGCGGCTAAGCGTGTCAGGGGTCATGGATTGTCGCACAGCCAACCATGAGAGAAAGAGAACCAAAGAAAACAAAGAAGAGGTAAGATGAAAGATGAGTATCAACAGCGACAGGAATCTGTCGAAGCTGTCCGCTGAGAGGAAGGATAGTATCCGGACGCTTGTGGAGATCTATTATGATGTGCAGGACGTTAGGATACGGAGCTTCAATCGTCTCAGGCAGGTGTGGGGCAGGATCGAGTACATCAGGAAGTTCGGTCTGCCCCCGGCAGGGCCCAAGGAACTTAAGAAGTTCTTGCTTGAGGCGTTCCCCATCGAGGATAGGAAGAGGCTAGTCAAGGAGTATGTGGCGACCTGTCAGATCAACCCGAATATCCTAGCGCAACTGGAGAAGCAGATCCGTGACCATATCAAGGACGAGGTTGAGCCTCTTGCCATTGTGAGGGATTATCTCCGTAACGTGAAGGGCATTGGACCCATTCTAGCGGGTGGGTTGGTGAGCTTCTTCGACCCGTATAAGGCGCCACATCCGAGTAGCTTCTGGAAGTATGCGGGGCTCCATGTCGTTGAGGGTGAGGCTCCTAAGAGGGTCAAGGGTGCTAAGCTCGGCTTCAATCCGAGGGCGCGTGTCCTGTGTTGGAAGATAGCGGATAGCTTCATCAAGCAGAGGACGCCGCTCTATCGACCCTACTATGATGTTGTGAAGGTCGAGGAAGCGGCCAAGTTCGGCGTCTTAGACCCGGATGAGAGTGTTCACCCTGAGAGGTGCCCCAAGTATCTCCAATGCCTGAAGCGGATGCAGGGAAGGGCTCAGAGGACGAACACGAAGGCCAAGGCCTGCCCATGTTTGAAGCACATCGACTACAGGGCGCGTAGGAAGATGGTGAAACTCTTCATAGCTGACTTCTGGGCGGTGTGGAGAAAGATGGAAGGCCTGCCCCCGAGTGAGCCCTACAGCGTCCGCATACTCGGCCACGACAAAGCCGCGCGCGTGCAGGCCGAGCCAGACGAGAGGAAGAACAGCGAGGAGATCAAGGGTGGCGAGGAGAAGGAGCCTGCCAGACCCCGGAGAAAACGGGTCAAGTCATGACCCGACACTCTGTGTGGGGTAGACGGATGACTCAGAATGAGGGCTTTGCGGCCACGATAAAGCGTCTCAGGGCTGAGGGTGTGAAACGGATCTATCTGAGTCATGATCCTAGGGATGAGGCGAAGGCTCGGCAGATGGCTCACTATCTGCGGGCTAGGGGCTTCGACCCTGTGGTGGCCGCTGATGCTAGGCCTCATAAGACAGCTATTCTTGACGAGGATGACAAATACATCGTCTCGAAGGTCATTGCTAGCTGTCAGTACACGATGGTCATTTTCTGAGGCGTTGAGTTGCGTGGCTTCCGTGAGTCGCTGAGGAATCTTCACTATCGACTTGCCTTTGGTTCCGGTTGGCTTGAGCACAGGTTCAGTCGGCTTGTCTTCGTCTGCATCTTGATAGTAGATGGCTACTATGTTTGGAAGATCTTTCCTGAGCACGTTGCTCTGGGTTACGTCCTCTGGGTGGAGACTTGTCTCTGGTTACTCTACTGGATGTCTCACAGGATTGAGAAGCGGGAGCACTCGGCTGCGAGGCGTGGATGATGCGTGTCATGCTCGTGGATGATCCCCGCGCCAAGATCATGAATCTTGCTCTTGCGAAGTGGAGTGGCTACCATAAGGCCCGGGGAGACACGGTGGCCTTCGAGATGTCTGACCCTGATAGGATCTATGGGAGCTGCATCTATAGTTCGAGTAAGAGGCGTTTCCTGCAGGGCCTCAGCCTCTATCGTGATGTCCTTGGAGTGGAAGTGAGGGTGGGGGGCTACGCCATGAATGGAGATCGTCTCCCAGATGAGGTCGAGCACACGAGGCCTGACTACGATCTCTACGGGGTAGACTATAGTCTCGGCTTCACGACCCGGGGCTGCGTCCGGGCGTGTCCCTTCTGCGTGGTGCCCAAGATGGAAGGCGCCCTGCGGGAGAACAGTCCGTTTGAGGAGTTTGTAGACGACAGGTTCAGGAAGGTCGTGCTGCTCGACAACAATCTCCTAGCGTCTAGGGATGCAACGCTGAAGCTGCAGTATCTTCGGGACTCTGGGTTGATGGTGAACTTCAATCAGGGCTTGGATCTCCGCTTCCTGACCGATGGGCTTGCCTCTGTTCTCGCTGATGTCAAGTGGTGGAATCTCCACTATACCCGTAGGAGTCTTCACTTCGCTTGGGACTTGATGGAGAGTGAGGAGCAGATCATGAATGGCCTGAAGACCCTGCTTCGCTACGTGCTGCCGACTTACATTGTCGTCTACATATTGATTGGCTATAACACGACTCACGAGCAGGACGTCTACAGGGCTCATAGCCTCTTGAAGCTCGGGGTTGCCCCCTTTGCCATGATCTACAACGATAGGCGCGATGATCCTTGGCTCAGGTTCTTCGCAAGATGGTTGGATAGGGAGTATTGGAGAAGTGTCCCGTTTGAGGACTTCAAGGATGGGAAACTCGTGTCTCTCATCTGATTCTCTTCTGAGGAGAACAATTCATTTATGGCTGCCAGTCAAACCGATTCTGTGAGGTGAAACAGATGGGAAGAGGTGAGGGCGAGCAGGATGAGGACGAGCAGGATGAGGACGGGCAGGACGAAGATGAGCAGGAAGAGTAGGCGTCTCTTATCCCCTTTCTTTCTGATCCTGAAGGCCTTCCAGCTACAATTAGCAGTTAGCAGGTCTTAAATATGGGGAGATTCGATGGCTCATCTGCGCTGTCTCGCACGCAGCGTAAAGACGTCCGGAGAACCCATACCTGAAGACGGGGAGCGGCCATGCGTCGAGAACTGGAACAAGGATGCGGAACATGGATGTGCATCATCTCGCAGCTCAAGAGGTCGCCACAGTCATGTGCCACATCAATGTGCCGCATGGTCGTCTCCCTTGGTGTGATCTTTCATGTCTGACCCTCTGAAGAAGATCTGTCTCTACTGTTCTGGTTGGCGATCAGAGGACGAGAAGTTCGGCCAATGCTATCGTTATGGAGATCCTACGGACAGGCGTTTCAGGAAGCAATTTAACGAGCCCTGCAATAACTCGGATGGGCTGCGACAGACCATTTCTGCGTCACCATAGCGCGCGCTAACTGAAAGTCTGTCTCCCCCTCTCCCCCCTCTGGTACGTTACGGGTTATATTCCTCTGTCGTCTAGTCGAGGTCATGCCTAGAGACTTCGTGTATGAACGTGAGAATGACTTTCTGAGGGATGCTGAAGGCATCATCGGCGCCAAGTACGTGACCATGGACTTTCCTATGGTCAGGGCTTTCTTCCGTGGGGGTTGGTGGCTCTGTGTCTACGAGGCTAAGGCTGAGTGTGATGAGAAGGCGAAGGAGATCAAGGACAAGTTTGTGACTGCAGGCTTCACCCCGATCACGGTGAAGGAGAGCCCGGTCAAGATCTTCTAGACGTCTCATCCACAACTCTTTTCCCTGTTGGGTTCAATGGTTTCTTCGGCTTGGGTGAGAGTAAGTCCTCAATGGGCTATGAGCCCGAGGGATGAGCTAGACTGCAGGTCAGCGGCACTTCGGCAGTAAGAGGCAATGGCAATAAGGCCTTGCGAGTAGTCCGAAACACTACTACTCCCAGATGCGAGTAAGACCTCTCATTCAGGCCTTCATTCGCGCGCTAGGCAGCTAGTAGCAGTCCATTCTTCTTTCTTTTCTTCTTCAACGATGAGCAAATATTCTGTTAAGAACCCCTATTCTTAGCCTCTTGATGGTCTATCATGTTGACGTCTTTTCCGTATATGTTGACGTGAAAGCCGTACACTGTTTTTCCAACTTAGAGGATTCAACTACCCGAAGGGCATATATGCTACTCGAAACGAGTGATATCTGACTGGAAATGCGTTTAACAGAGAAGGAGTATCGACTACTCGACGCATTGCTCAAGCATAATGGGGATGTCAAGATGGTGGCCGGAGAAAAGGTCAGTCGTCAGAGCATCTACCAAGCACTTAGACGCATCCGAGGAAAGTGGCGGCGAGCCATAGACTTGAACAATCAGATGCTTGCCTTCCATCGGCGTGGGAATACTAGATACAAGATGCTGACTGAGCCGAAGGAGAGTCTTGTGAAGTGAAGGAGAAGACGATAGTCCAGAAGCTAGTAGACCATTTGGCGAAACAGGGGATTCTGGTCGAGACAGAGTATCGGAATAGCGACATCTACTTCGAGCATAATGGGGTAACAGTGGGCGTCGAGGTCAAGTCAGCGTCCGGTAATCCCTTTCACGGACTTGGGCAGGCTTTGAGTTATCTGGAGTTCGCGGATGAGGTTTGGCTAGTTCTTCCAGAGCGGCAATTACACAGGATCTATTCTGTCGTCCAGAAGTATCGTCTCCCGGTTCGCCTGATGAATACGGCAGACTTCGAGTTCACGAAGGTCATGGAAGGTAAGGGGAAGGTACGATATGCCTGCATCTTCCCAGATTGCGGGGAGTCATTTCCCGACAGGAATTGGCTTGCTTCACACATGAGCAGGCATGGTTTCCATCTTAAGACATTTCAAGCTGACATGAAGGAACTCGAAGACTATCGAAGGACTGATGTAGCGCGGAAGAGGCCGAGGTCAAGTGGGCTTCAACTCTTTCCAGTCTTGGATGAAGGATGAGAAGGCTTCTGCTCCATTTCTTCGGAGCAGACGTATAATAGTAGAAGATTGGTAGAGAACTTCTAGCAAACCCTATAAACTCTAGTGGAACACTAGCGGTCATATGGGTAAGGGCGATAGGAAGGAGTCTCAGGTCACTTTCTGGGAAGACTCGGAGTTTCTCCTAGAGTATGATCTTGAGGTAACGAGGAGCGAGTATTCTACGAGGGCTGCAGCGATCAGGGCTGCTATCAGGAAGCAACTGATGGAGTGGAAGCGGAAGAGATGAGGGGCTCGAAGGACGAGTTGGTCGAGATGGTGAGGCGGGTGCTCAGCAACGAGGATAGACGGAAGGGGAAGCAGAAGCCGGGGGTCGCTGCTCCATGAGCTTCCTCAAGGCTCTCAGGAAAGGCCGAGGCGATAACGTTCGGGAGCTAACCTACGAGCAACGCAAAGCTGTCTACGCGTGGCTAGTCTGCTATTGCCCAAGCGTCAAGGCTGAGAGGATTCAGACCGACTTCAGGGAATTGGTCTACGAGGGTGCCAGACCTTGAGCGGGGTCTTCTATGAGGTGCCTTCGGGTGAGACTGTGGACGTGAAGCCGTTCCACATGGCTGTGACTGGAATCACTCAGCATGGTAAGACTGAGGTCTTGAAGACCTTGATGGAGTGGGTCAGAGACAAGGGTTTCACGGTGCTCGTGATCGACGTTAAGGACAAGACCCTTGGAGATCCAGACTTCGCTGAGTACCCGCATATCCCGATCTACATGGAAGAGGTTGCTGAGCCGCTGCCTCTTCTCGGGTTGCTTGAATCGGATGCGAAGATGCAGCTCAAGTTCCAGTTCCCGGAGTTGATCAAGGCCTGTCAGCGGAGCCGTACTTTGGTCGAGATCAGGGATCGGCTTCAGGCCGTGGTCGAGGGTGGCAAGATCCATCCTGTCCGCAAGGACAAGGCTGAGGTTCTCCTGCTGCTCATCAATAGGTTGATCGAGGAGATTCAGAGAGTCCCGGTTAGTGGTCGTCTCGAACTGCAGAAGGGCATGATCAACGTCATCGGCTTGGCTAATCAGGGGTTCAGTGAAGCCTACAAGCAGATCGTGGTACGAGCTGTCATCCATGAGGTGCGGAGCAAGTATAGTAGTATCGTCACCTTCTTCGATGAAGCACATATCCAGATCCCGGAAGGCTACGGGTCTGCGAGCAAGGACTGGATCAAGAGAACAATCAAGGAAGGGGCTTCTAGCAGGCAGTTCCTAGTGATTGCTGATCAGACATTGAAAGACGTGGACAAGGACGTCATCACCCAATGTCCGATCAAGGTCTTTGGGGGTCAGACGGGTGGCAGACTAGAGGCTGAGCGGACTGTCCAGTACATTCCTGTGCGTGGCGACTTGAAGGCTGAGGACATCATGACGCTGAAGCTCGGCCACTTCTACCTGAGTACCCGGGAGTGGACGAAGCTCGTGTACGCGCGTCCAACTTGGCTGAGCCGTGAGGAAGCTCAAAGGATCGCCAAAGGTGAGGTCGAGCCGGATAGCGAGGAGATCCAGAAGTTCAGGGCTCGCGCGCTCTCTTTCTCGAAGGAACTTTCACAGGTTATTCATGAGGTCGAAATCTACGGTGAAGCCAAGACTTACGGAGAGGATCTCCAAAGCGGGTATGAGGAGAGGCTTCAGAGCCTTGAGGAGTTGGTCGTAGGAGTGTGGCCGAGATGACAACGAAGGAGAAGATTGAGAGGGAGTTTGAGTGTGGCTGCAAGTACATTCTCCGCAGGGGTGGAGACTCTTGCTGCTTCGTACCATGCGAGGCGCATGACAAGATCATCAAAGCCTTCCATGGAGCGTGAGACGAGTTGAGCACAGTGGAGTCTAGACTGAGGGAATTGGAGATCTACGTCCGTTCTCAGGCTGACTACAAGAAGAAGTATGAGGAGACGACAGGGGAACTGGAGAAGCTGAGGGCTGAGACAGGGGGCTTGCCTCAGACCGTCAACGAGCTTCAGGGACAGGTGACTGAACTCTCTGACAAGCTGAAGGAGTCTGAGGACAGGTTTGGGAAGATCATGGAGCGGATGGGGCAGGAGACTGCTTGGCGCCTAGCCTTCAAGAAGGTGTTCCAACCGTTTGTCGAGGAGATCATGGACGAGGTTGTGGATGGTCTTGAGAAGACTCGTGGCCTCAGCGAGAAAGATATGGCAGAGACGATTGACAGGCTGATCGTGGAGAGGCTGCAGAAGGTCAACCTGCAGGACTACAAGATGGAGAAGACTTTGGCCGACCTGACATTGGAAGTGGCTCATGTGCCGCTGCTGCTGGACCCGAAGACGACAAAGGGCAGAGTCCTCTATCTGATTCTCGACGGCTTCTTTGGGAAGGAGAAGGAGAAGATCACTCTGCCACAGGTTCAGAGAGAGCTGAAGCGGCAGTTCGGGGTCGAGATCATGCGTCCGGAGCTGGATACGGAGCTGATGTGGTACGTGGAGCAGGAGATCCTCTCTAGACAGGTGAGGGCAACGGATAATGCTCAGTTCTATAAGGTCAGGGAAGACGCGCGGGATAGGCTTCACAAGGTTGTGAGGGAGAGTAGCTGAGCCTTGACACTGCTCCATGAGAACGAGATGCGTGGCTTCCTCTCCACTCTCCCGATGGGCTTGGCTTCAAGGAAGCGTCGTCTGGCTATTCTCGAACAATACTTCACAGTTGTCGTATTCCCTGAGTTTCCGAAGGAGATGGGGCACCAGTATGCTGAGAACCTCAACACTCTGTTCGCTCTCGATAATGTAGAGGCCATAGAGCAGCCTGTCTTTAAGACGGGTTGGGTTTCCGTCATGGAGAAGTGGCACTATTTTAACGATCAGCCTTGGAGCCTATGCGGTAAAGCACTGCTTAGTGCTAACAAAATAGTCGTGACTGAGCCAACAGGCGGGAAGAAATGTAGCACTTGTGAGCAAAGGGCAAAGGAGAAGGTGGAGAACTGAAATGGTCTGGGCATATAGGGCGATGATGGATGGGACGCCTGAGTTCCAGAAGTTCGTCAAGGAATACTATGGGAAGTGCCTCTTGTTGGCCGAGCAGATCCGGAAGGAGACGGGGCTCTCTATTGGGGTTGAGCAGATCTTCGACAAGATCGCCTCTCCGCTGATCTTTCTGGATCAGGAGTGGGTGAAGGCTGAGGCAGCGGCCAAGGCCGCGAAGGGATCCTGAATGGCCGCAGAGAGTAGCGGAAGTAGGAGATGCTGAACAGAATGATTCTTGGTAGAGATTTCACGGTCAGGATTTGGCGCGCGCGGAAGTGGGAGTGGGCCGTCACATTCGGCTACCAGACGAGATACGGTTTCTGGTTCCACGTCGTGAGGATTCGCAGTCATGGAAGTTGCGGAGTCGTCTAGAGTAATGGTGACTCGAAAAGAGTATGAGGGCAAGACTGAGAGCGAGTGGAAGGGCGTGACCGTGAGGACGCTGCGTGAACTCAGAAACGGCTACTTGGCAATTCCAGCAGGGAAAATATGCAGGATCTATCGCAAGCGGGGTGGATTCACATTAGAGACAGAGCCATGCAAGTGCTGTGGCGTCCGTGTTCTGATCGGGAAAGTTCCTTCCTGCGATGTCACCGTAGTAGAGGGCTCCAAGCCCAAGAAGGAGACGCCTCTCACGAGTAGGGAAGAATATCAGAGCGATTCGTGGTGACTGAGCCTTGAGTGCTGAGAAGCCGATTCGTGAAGAGGAGATATGCTTCTTCTGCAAGAAGCCAGTCACCAAAGATGATTACTGCCATGGTTGTAGGCACTTCGTCTGTAGTGATTGTGACCAAACAACTCCTTTGGGGTTGCATAAGGTCTATGACCATCAGGAAATGAATGAAGAGTGGGAAGAAGACGAATGACGGAGAAGCCGATGAGCCTAGACAAGAAACTCAGGGAACTCGAAGACGCAATCGAGAAGGAATGGAATAAACCACTACTGAAGCCCGATGACTCTGCTAATTCAAGGTTCGTCAAGGAAGTACGATGGCTAACACATGAAGTAAAGGAATTGCTCGCCGAGGCCGCCGATTCTTGGCCTAGGCTCTGCGCGTTCTATCTCGAAGAGGGTACAGGCCATAAGGATGAGGACAAGTCTTGCGAGAACTGCATCTATCACCCAGATAACATCCACGAAATCAACGATGGGCTCACAAAGGACGAGTGGAAGTCTACGCCATGCCCATTTCCAGACACTAAGAAGAGAGTCTTCGGTGGTGGAGCTGGCTCCGTTGAAGCCTAAGAGACGATGGCATATGTGGAATTGTCTCTGTGTGGGAGACGACAGAGGGTTCCTGAGTAGGTCGGATTGTCTGGCTGCTGCGCTTCAGGAGATTGATCGGCTTGACTCGCAGGGAGTTAGGGCGAAGATATGGGCGCCCCTTCCCGAGCATGAGGGGAGCGGCCACGTCCACATCGTAGTTCTGACTACTTTCCACGAGAAGCTGAGCCTTGCAGGTATCACCGTCAAAGGAGAGGGAGAAGCACCGCTTGAGTAGGGAAGAGATGGGTTAGACCTGTAACGAGGAAATATGAAGACCAAATGCTCAAACTGTGGAAAAGAGGTTGAGCGCAAACCTAGTCACATCAAGAAGTATGTCTACTGTTCAAGGCGATGTATGTATGAGCATAGGAGAAGAATGGGTATCTGGAAAGCCGGAAAGTGTCGTAACTGTGGGGTGCCAATTCGGAAAGGCCGACAATTCTGCTCACAGTCCTGCAACTATAGGTATATGTGGAAGACGAAGTGGACGGGGAAACGGAAAGAGAGAAACGGATGGATGCCTGCAAAGAAGAAGTTTGCCACGATCATCCTCAGAGTGCCGAACCCCTACCTGACCAACTTCGAGATAAGTCTGAGAGAATTGATGCGGCAATTCAGTAAGGAGTATGGCGCATTGTGTGGGAAACCCACTATTAACATCCTAGGTGAGAGGAGACTGATACCTACCTTAGAGAGTGAGGCCTAGGCAACCTTAATATCCTTGGTCGGCTGAACAGATTCTCGTTATATCCATTCGCAGAGCGTGACGACATCCGGGGTCAGGGGCAGGCTCGTCGCACCTGTTCCTGACCCGAGCTTCTAGTTTTCTGCTCCCCAACCTTCTTAAACAATGTAGTCGTTGATTTGAGACGGGAATGAGGAAATGGATGAGACGAAACTAGCTAGTGTGCTCCTCTTCATGTGCATCTTTCTGGGATCGTTCAGTATCGCAGGGTACGCAGCGGCTCAATACTATCAGCAGCTAAGTATCTCGGGAGTCGTGGCACTGAACAGGTTTGGGATCTATGAGGATGATGAGGGCATCACGGAAATCTCGGATCTTGGGATGGACACGACTGAGGCCGGGTCCAACTCGACGCACAAGACTGTCTACATCTTCAACACTGGAACTGTGGAGATCACGCTTGCCTTCAATCACTCAGTGATAGAGCCTGTAGAGGCTGAGGACATCCGAATCTTCACGGACTATGCTGCTGGACACGTCATCGGCATCAGTGGGAGCATACCTCTGGACATCTGGGTCTATGTTCCCCCGGACTATCCCGACTACTACTATGAGCTGAGCCTTGGCTTCGTCAGTTCGAGGGCAGTCTAGTAGCCCATCTTTTCTTTATTTGTGTTCTAGAATAGGCTTTCACAAGGCCTAAGCCTGTAGACGACAGTAGAAAGGGCTCAGGTGAGTGGCGAACTGAACATGGATGATACTTATGCTTCTTCCACAAGTAATATATGTCTAGGTAGACGACAGAGAAAAGGCGTGAAATAGTATGGTTCTCCCCACGGAAGGCATAGAGTTTCCTGACTTCGACCTGTGGATCAGGGATAGAGAGGATTGGCATCGGTTCATTCCGCTCAGCGCGTTAGGCCTCATGCAGACGCTCTCAGGGAAGAAGTATGAGAGGAATGTCTTTGAAGGCATGAAGAAGGATCTCAAGAGGTCACGGTATCATAACAAGATTCGGCTCATCGCATTTGCAGTGATCGGCTTCACCGTGGTCATCGGTATGGTCTTGGCACAGGTGATCAAGTGATGAGCGATAATACTTCAGGAAAAGAGCCTTCGATGAGTGAGTCGATGAGATCCCACACCTTAGCATTTACCGAATCTCGTGTTCTGCATTGTCTCGGAGATGCGTCCACAGGTATCGACAAGCTGATTGACCTTCAGGCGAGTCAGAACGAGATCCAGAAGCTCAGGATCGCCAAGAGCCTTATCCTGCAGACTCTTTTCGTGATCAACATGAAGGTAGTCAAATGATGACCACTGTCATATCTGAGAGCAAGGTTCTGTATTGTGCGAATTGTGCTGCTAAGCTGGATGTCGAGAAGATCGTCAACAGCATCGTGTTGTGCGAGTATTGTGGCAGCAAGAACATCGTTTCCAGTAGCTCAGAGACGTTTCTCGTGGAGCGGAATACTGAGGGACAGATGATCGTAACGGATCGACTCAGCCCCCGGTTAGAATATGAGAGCAAGAAGACTGTCTTGGAGAAAGACTTAGCGAGTTGGTGTGCTAACCATGGCTTCTCTCTAGACTCCAGTTACGTGATCTGGGTATCCATCATAAAGCAGGAAGAGATCAAGAGGCATCCTCTGTCTCCTTTCTCTCGCATCCGAAGGACGGAGCATCGGATCTTCTGGTTGAATCTGAAACAGGGCTATGAGAAGAATCACTACACATGGGACTTGACCGTCAAGATCAACGTCAATGACAACGAGGTGTTCTCGAAGGTCAAGAGCAGTCTCTTAGAGCTGCTCCGAAAGGACGGGGTTTCAAAGGTCGAGATAGAATGAGCAGACATCTAGACCCGAAGACGTTTCCACAGGTCTGCCCGAAGTGTGGAGACGACATGGATTACATCGAGCGTGACTGTGCTGAGTCCTATTCCTGCCTGAACTGTGGCTACGTCTATGCTGTTAGAGCCGTGGAAGAGGCGGGTTGGACTGCTTGGCATAGACCCGGCTCAAATGAGCCTGTTGTAACGGTAGAGAAGGAATACGAGGAGAGACACGAATGAACGTAGCTATTGAGGAAGAGCCCAGAGTCGTAGTCGGTAGGCTATTGAATCGCTATGAGCTGGACACACCTGAAGGAATCAAGAAGGTCGATAGCTGGAACTACAGGGCTATGTGGGCTCATCTCCGGCTGAGCTTGGGGAGAGGAGTAGACCCCCGGATCAGCAGAGCGGTTGGAGTCTGGATTGAGGAACGGTTCCAGTCTGATGTTGCTGAGTATGAGCAGAGGGTTCAGCAGACAGGGAACCCGGATCTGTCGAAGCCTGAGCGGGTGTCGAAGAGGGGCAAGGTCGAGTATGTCTTTGATCAGTTCCAAGCCGAAGTCATTGCTCCGAAGACTCTGCAGTACATCTTCGTGGATGGTGAGCTTCGAGCCGTGGCCTCTCTTGATCATCTTCTGATTCCCCCGTCAGAGGTCTATGAGACAGCTCGCAAGATAGCGGCTGAGATCAGCTTAGCACAGATCGAGGGTGCTCCGCTGCATGGTCTTCTCTACGAGACTGAGCATGAGGGTGGAATCAAGTATGCTCTCCAGATTGATGCGGGTGACGTTCTCACCCGGGAAGCGATTCACGTCAGCAGCGCGCTCAGGATTGATGACTGTCTCAACCCGTTGAGTTGGTTGGGGGCAGGTGGCTTTGGGCAGTTCCTAGGTGCGGGGCGTGGCAGCAGTCAGGAGCGTATGCTCAGGATCAAGGTGAGGAATGAGCTTGAGCCCCGTCTTAGGGCTGCTATTGAGTTTGGCATGAAGGGGCAGGAGATCCTTGAGAACAAGGTGAAAGATGCTCAGAATGTCCCTGTGGACTATAAGACGGCTCGTATCCTGATGGCGGCCATGGGGCTGAGCTACAAGCTAGGTGAGTCCACGATCAAGCAGGTCGTAGAAAAGTACGAAGAGGAGAATCAGACTCAGTACGGCCTCAGTATGGCAGCTTCTTGGGTCGCTGCTCATGGACAATTCAAGCAGCATCGGACTGATCTGAGAAGGACTGTGGAGCAGACTTTGAGCACTATTGCAGGCGTCACAGCATTGATTCCGAGCATAACGGTTTCCCGGGCGAAGTGCCTTGACTGGATCAAGGCCTACATCAAGGAAGGAAATCTGAAGAAAATACCGGATCTCCTCAAGGACTTGGAGTGATGAAAAGATGAGCACAACACCATTCGATACGCTGAACATCGTGGTCTTGGTCACTACCATCGCTACTGCCGTGACTCTGGTAGCGTGGATCATTCTTCGGATTAGGAAGAGGCGCAGGCAGTCTCCCTCTCCTAGTCTCCCGAGGAGTCAGACCCGTCTCACCGATCCTGCGCCTTCTAGCCAGACCGTGAACGCGGTGAAGACCAATGTCCCGGTGAAGATCGTGGTCTACTCGAAGGATAGGACTCAGACGACGATGACCTTCGAGGGAAGCCTGAGCCTGCGTGTACTCGACGTGAAGCCAGAGCACAGGTCTACGCTCGGTTGGCTCTTGGCGCCCATCGGCAAGAACAATGGCAATGGCAACGGGAATGGGAATGGCCGTGTGGAGCAGAACGAGGGGCATGGACAGGTGAAGCAGCCTGTCAGTCAGCGGAATAGATGGGAACGATTGGAGTGATATGAAATGACAAGCATAAAGAAAGAAGGACCGGCTGTGCTCAGGATCGCACCGTGGCTGTTCTTCGCCTTCATGGGGGCAGCCATGTGCATCCTCAGCTTCTTCCAAAGCGGCTACATGGCACACATCCTCTGGAACTACTTCAGACTGGATCAATTCCATCCGATCCCCGTGGATCACATATATGGCCTCACGAGCTTCGTCTTCCTGCTCCTGACCCTTATCGTGTTCAGGACGGCTAGGGCTGAGATGGAGAGAGCTGGAGCTTGACGGAGAAGCTAGTGATGAAGACAAGCCCTAAGCTGGAGAGGTTGGGCGACTTCCTCACAGAGCCGAAGAACGTGGTGGAGCATTGCTGGATAGAGCGATGGCTCGGGGGCTCGATCAGCGAAGCTAGATTCAGGGAAGCCGTGAAGAATACGGTCGGAAAGGAGTTTCCATAGATGGACTCGGGCGACTATGTGAAGGGTCTTCAGAGCCTCTTGGATGAGGCCAAGAAGAAGAGGGATGAAAGACATCTCATGATCGAGCACAGGGAGCTGATGCCGAAGGACATGACGATGGAAACCCTGCTTCATGAGATCTGGTACTTCGATGGGAAGCTGGATGGCCTGAACCTTGCTCTCGTGCTGCTGATTGAGAAGGTCGGTGAGGAATTGGACATCACGGAGCCGAGTCCCTGTCCGAAGTGTGGTCTACCCATTGATCTCTGTGTCTGCGAGACTAGGGAGAGGAATCTTCTTGGTCGATGAGAGAGCACGCGCGGAGCGGGTGCTCGTGGGACAGATTGCTTCGAGCTGGATCTCCTGCTCAGCTCACATCAAGTGCTGCATACGTCATCCGAAGGGTATGCGATACGTGGGTGCTACGAAGTGTCTCGGATGCGATGCTGCTCGTTACAGGATTCCTGATCTGACCGGGTTCATGTGGAGAAACTATCGGACACCGGAAGATCATCAGGCTGTTCTTGAGGCTGCTAGGAAGCACTTGGCAGAGTGGAAGAAGAAGCAGACGACAGTGGAGCGTGTTGGGCATGGGCTCTAGAGAACGTCAGTATTGGATAGACGATTGGCTGTCAGGTAAGGTCAGCTCTGCTAGGCTCAGAGAGATCTTGGGAACTGCTAGGAGAAAGAAAGGTGGGATGAAGGCTTGACTCACGCACACAATCATCATGCGGGTGCTCCGATACTTGGCTTAGCGATCATTTCACTCATGATCATAGGCTTCATGACCTTGGCTGTATGGTCATATTCCCTAGACGAAGTAAGCCGTGAGAACATCTTCATCTCGTCAAGAACCTATTCCATCTATAGTGCTACTCTGCCCTTCGGTGAGTTCTTCTTAGAGGGGTCAGTTGGTGGTAACTTCTTGGGGTTCAGGGGAACCATCAGCGAGAGCGAAGTCTACATCATCAAGTATCTCGATGGAAACACGTTGAAGACAATCAGCCTCAAGTCGAATGACACGCCCCTCATCATCGAGCAGAACAGCTTCAAGATAGTCTTCTCTGAGTGGGGTACTCTGATTCATCAGAGAAACGGTGGCAGCCACGAGTTACAAGAACCGGGACCAAGGGATTCACCCCTTCTGCGATGGACAAGCTACGATGTCTACATTCCCTATCTGCCAAACGCGACCTTCGGGGAGATGAAGTGATGAGTGAGCAGGTCGGTCTGGAAATCCCGAGAGGCAGAGGAGTGAACCGTCTCAGGGCTCTCGGCAGATTCGCCATGATGCTGATCAAGGTCGGGAAGAGTGTGGGGATGCGGATCAGCAGCCGTGGTTGGTGCTATCAGCTCGAAGGCTTCCGATTGATCAATAAGGATGAGTTCGACTTGGTTGAGACTCTGATCAATGAGTGCCGCAAGTATGGGTTTCTCCCTATTGACTTCGTGGCCGAAGAGGAGAGTCGGGGCTTCAGTGGGGTCGAGAAGCCTGAAGATATTGATCCTGTAGGCTACATGAAGAGGTTTCTGCAGGCGACTCTAGGGTGTGGGGATTGGTACACGCCTGATTGGTGGGACGGTGAGGAATACTACATTCAGATGGTCGTGGAGAAGATCGACCTCAAGACCCTGTTCAAGCCGCTCTGCGAGGAGTACCATATCCCGATAGCGACTGCGAAGGGTTGGAGCAGTATGCTTCAGAGGGCCGAGTACGCTAGGCGTTTCCGAGAAGCTGAGGATAAGGGGCTCAAATGCGTGCTCCTCTACTGTGGGGATCATGACCCTGATGGGCTCCGGATCAGCGAGTTTCTCCGCTCGAACCTCAAAGAGCTGGCTAACATTCGATGGGCTGATGGGGCAAAGGGCTACGACCCGAAGGATCTGAAGATCGACAGGTTCGGCCTCAACTTCGACTTCATCGAGGCCAATAATCTGACTTGGATCGACAATCTGATCACGGGCAGCGGGAAGAACCTTGCCTCTCCAAGCCACAGGAATCATGATCTGCAGTACGTTCAGGACTATCTCCGGGACATCGGTGAGCGGAAGTGTGAGGCAAACGCGCTCGTGGTAGCTAGGGCCTCTTCCGAAGATCTCTGCAGGCAGGCCATCGAAGCCTACTTGGGTGATGATGCTTTGGATCGTTTCCAAGAGAAGCGTGACACGGTTCTCGAAGAGCTTGAGGACTTCAGGGAGAAGAGCGGGGTAGGCAAGGCCGTGAAGGATGCTATTGACCTGATTGACAAGGAGCGTGGGACTTGATGACGGTTATCTGGGATACTCTGGGAACGGCTGCCCTAGATCTCGGGAAGACGTCTGACGATGAGGCTCAGGATAAGCTGCTGCACGCGCTGCGGCTGATCTATGAGGCAATTCAGTACGTGCCTGAGTATGATGATCGGTTCATCCAAGTCATGAGCGACAGTGGTGGGACTGTCAGTCTGTGCTTGAAGCAGGCTCTCCGGCGCCTGTTCGGTGACAGCTTCAATCCTTTCCTAGCCCACGACATCATTCAGATCTTGCATGACTTTGATCATGAGAGCCATGAGAAGAGGCTGCTCGTCAACGGCAAGCTCCAGTATGGGCATCATACCGAGCAGCTTCTCAGGACTCGGAAGCCACGACTCGACAAGAATGTGCGTGGGATCGTGAGCTACTTCCAGAAACGACAGGGAATATGATTGAATGAACGTGAATCAGAAAGTGGAGATTATGCGTGTTCTCTTCGACTGCGAGAAGACTGGAGCAGCATGGTCTTACATCAAGGCAGAACTAGAGCGCAAGTATGGAGAAGTCAATCCTAACACTCTTGCGTTCAATTTGAACCAACTTATGAGCATTGGTTTGATCGAAAAGAGGCAGCTACCTGATCCAATGTTCGTATTGAAGAGGAGAGATGAAAAAACATGAGTAGGCTGCAGAAGTCGATTCTCCTGATCCTGATCTTCACTGTGGTCATTGTCGTGTTGGTGAAGGCTATTCCTTGGATGCTGAGCCTGCTCTTCCAGCTCGGGAATCCGTTTGGGGTTGCTTATCCATGACTCATCCCCCTATCAGGGTCGAGATCGACCTTCTCTACTCTCGGCCTAACAAGAGAGGCGTCAAGCAGTCAAGTCATGTTTCGTCCTTTCTTGGGTTGATGCAGGTGATTCGGCGCCTAATGGGTGACTGGAAGTGGGATCTCAAGTACGGTGACGGGGAGCGCGAGGCAACTATTCTGGTGAATAATCGGAAGATCGGTGAGGTCGTGCTCAAGAATGGCCGCTTCAGGCAGGATGACCTTGAGAGGGATGACATGATATGAGCATCCTTCTCTACTCTGTCTCAGCTATTGCCTTGGAGTTTGTTGTCTTCCTCTACTATGCTGTTCCACATCTCCGCTCCAAAGAGAAGCTATCGAGGAAAGTCACGTATGGCTTTCTCCTCACCTATTGTATCACTTGGTCTTTCCCGGTCATGAACTTCTTCCTGATGGACACGACAGATCTGAAGACGATGACCTACGTGGGGCTCTTCGGAGTTGTCCCGCTCCTATACTGCTACGTGGTTACGATGAGGGAGCTGTTGAAGTAGAATGGTAGACGTAGACGACAGTCATGAGGTCAAGTTCTCGAAGGAGCAGGAGATGAAGAGGAAGTTTGATGCTTTCTTGGAGTCTCATGGGTATTCTACCTGTCCGGATGGTATGGTCAACGATGTCATTGATGACGTGGTACTTGGTCATAGACGTCTTCTGTTCAGGCCGAGAATCTGCTACTTCGATCTACGTGAGGATATGGTACATCTGTCCTACCCTGAGAGGCGTTCTGAGTGCTTGGCTCTTGCCGAGATGATCGAGAAGGAGCTTGGCATACAGGTGAAGGTGACACTGTGAATGTCTGAACACGAGCATAAGTTTGAGGAGAGCGAGGGATCGTTGTACTCTGTTTGTAGTTGTGGAGCGGTTCGTCACGATAGGGACAGCGACGTGTTCCGCAATATCGAAGAGGCTAGGGATACAGCTAGGAAGTCTGGTAGATTCATCAACAGGAACTATGCGGTTCTGGGATTGGCTTTCTCCGTGGCTGCTCTCGGGTGCGGCGCCTACTTCCGGGACGTGACGCTCTTGATTACCGGAATAGTTGAGGCTTCCCTGTCATGTCTTCTCGCATTGGATTGGGTGAGGAGTGTGAGACGGTGAGGTTTGACTTCTATCTGCGTAGTCGCCTAGTCTTCCTGTCCGGGGCAGCCGTGTTCTGCATAGCGTTCCTAAGTGAGAAACATCCAGTCCTGTACGCTGCTGACTTCTTCGTGTTTTTGTTCTGCCTGAATATGGCAGTTGTCGGGATGAAGAAGATGAAGAAGGCTGAGGGAGCGTCTTCGAGTTGACGACTTGTATCGGAGTCTGCAAAGTCTGTGGCTTCGAGGTTCCATTCAACGGGGGCTACGAGTGTAGAAGAAGGATTAGGCTCCACGTCGAAGAGAAGCATCCCGTGGAACTGAAGGAGATGGAAGAGACGAATAAGAGGTTGGATGCGGAGATCTGGAAGCTCTCGTCTCAGGAAATATATCTCTGGGAAGTAAAGACTGCTCAGAAGACCCGGTTTGGGAAGAAGATGGGACCATGAGAAAGAAGACAATCCTATTCGATGCAATCCTCTCCATCCTATGCCTAGGGTGCCTTCTTTATGCTGTATCGCAGCCGGTGCCTGCGCCTACGTCTCCCGCTGCTTCTCAGGGTGGTGATGACGTCTACACGCTAGGGAAATTGATCTGGTACACGGGCAGAGAACAATATCCGCTTGGCGCCGAGGCATTTGTGTTTCACGGCTTCCAAGACAGCAGCATCGTAATCGGGCATTGGACGCATCTCTCATCGGGTGGGGGGTCGAGCGGAAGCATCGAGAATATGTACCTGCCTATCAATTCGACAAGTTTCCGTGTGCTTGACAGAACCTACGAAGTTGTAGGCTACAATGAGTATGAGGGTTGGATTCACTTGAGATGGAGTGGATGAAGACGATTTGACGAATAGGGATGGAGAGTTCGGCTGCGAGGTCAAGGACTGCCGAAACGTGTCTGAGACGGTATGTGACGAGTGCGGCCTCTGTATCTGTCGTCTACATACTCGGCTCGTGAACGGGATTCCGCATTGTCCTGATTGTGCCCAGACAAAGAGGAGAGAGACTTAGATGGCTACCATCGCTCCTGAGCAACTCTTCGAGGAAGTCAAGCAGCGATGCTACTGCTTCAGGGATGGCCGATGTATTGCTTCCAAGCGGCATAATCCCCCTGAAGTCTGCAACTATGAGGGATGCCCGTCTAGGAAGTTCGAGTGGCTGCATACGCCGGGCTACAAGATACTCTGCGACTTCGGCCAATGCGAGAAAGGAGCCATGGTTTCCTGTCCGGTCTGTAAGGCCTGTGTGTGTCTCGATCATCAGGCAAAGCATCTTCGGAGTTGTGAGGAAGGATGGGAGCCGTATGCTAGGATGCGCTATGAGCAGGAGATCATAGACGGCAAGAAATGGGATGAGGGCTGAACCTTGAGCGAGATTAGACCGGAAGATTGCGATCTCTTGAGACGGACGGGAGATCAAGATGAGAATTGCTACGTAAATGCGAGGGAACACTGCCCGCGCTTCGATGAATGTACGCAATATCTGATTGACAAGAGAAAGAATGGGAAGGGTTGAGCCTTGACAGTCTACTACGTGAAGGCAGAGAGACAGGATGCGGATCATCAGGGTGAAACATGGCCTTGTACTCTGAGGCTAGACGTCAATGAGACAGGCCACGTAACATCTGTAAAAGAAGAGGACTGAGAAACCAATGAGTCTCAAGCCTTCAGAAAGCGGTTCACAGAAGACTTTGGGGTGGAAAGTACATACTCCCGGTCTTCTCAAGGAGATCGTTGAAGCTAATCCCACCATTGCTGGACCCATGAGAATGTCAATACTGATCTTCAGGGATTTGCTTCATCAGGTAGCGGTCAGGGCAAGCCAGCTCAATGACCCTAAGTTGAACGCGTTGATGATTCGGCTGACTCTCTACGCAATAGCGAATCCAGACGAAGCTGATTATGACCCTGTAAAGGTTGCGGAGATTCTGGAGACTAGCTAATGGCTGACAAGATTCTTGAGCAGCATCGTAGGGAGAAGCATCCACGGTTTCCTACAGGCAAGACACGAGTGAAATGGAGATGCACAGCACACGCTAGATTATGCGAGCATTATCATCGAGGCATCTGCAAAGCACCAGAAGAATACAAGTGCGGCTACAAACCGTTCAGGAAGGAATCTGAATGACTGCTGAGAAGCCGATGACTGAGGAGAAGCCGAAATGCCCCTACTGTGGCAGCGATGACATTGGAGAGCTTGAGGACGGGAAACGCCTCTATTGCGTCAGTTGTGGGAAGAATGTGGGGCACAAGCCGAGCTGTGTGGAATGTAGCAAGAGTCTCAGAGTCCCATGTATGTTCCTTGGAAGATTCTGTGACTACACGATAGACGTGGTGAGGAGAAGACCGTATTGAACAACCGAAACTTTGAGTGTGTTGACGGGAACGAGTCCACAGGAAGTCATTGGACTCAGTTCGGGGGTGAGCCTACGATCCTGATCGACTTCCATCACACGATCAGTACCCGGTGTGGCGCCTGTGAGGGTGAGAGCCTTGAGGATCTCTCAGCGGGGGTTCCTCAAGTTGGCGTCGAAGATGCCTTGCAGAATCTCAGGAATCAGGGCTTCCGGATCGTGATCTATACCGGGTTTCCGGATCTATTGAAGGTGAGTAGTTGGCTTTCGAGATGGGATATTCCTTTCGATGAGGTCATGCCTAAGCCGAATCAGGCAGCCTTCATCATAGACGACAGGGCAATCCATCACACGGGTTGGACTGAGACTCTTCGAGAGATCCAGAGGAGAGCTAACCTCAAGCCTGTGAGGAAGAAAGATGTATCTCTACCGGGGGTGAGAGGATGAGAAGAATACACGAGCAGAACTGTAAGAAGAAAGACCTGCATGGCTGTACGATGTGTCCTAATCATGTGATAGGTATCGTTCCGAAGAAGGACAATCCTGAGCACGCAGATGTTCGCCATTTCTGTGACGAGAAGAGAGAGTCAGAGCTGAAGCCTTGGCAGAGTGAGGAATAAGGATGAGGGAAAGCCTGCTCTGGGTAGTCTATGTGGGAACTATCATCTTCTTCCTGTTCCTCATAGTGGGTTTGGAGATCGCGAGTAACCGGATCGAGTCGAAGTTGCTTGCGGTCAAGACGGATGAAGAGGCTAGGGGGCTGATAATGGAGAACATGAGGGTTACTAGGCTGATGACCATAGTCTCATCCATCTTCATCGGAGTCTTCCTATTCTTGCAGATCATTGGCAGGTTCTTCCTGTGGGGAACTTGACAATGCCCAAACCTGTCATCTATATCCTCTTTCGAGTTACAGGACTTGTCATCAGCCTAGTCTCTTGTGTCTACATGATGGCTTTCTTCCTCATCTTGTCGTCTGGTAGAACACTAATCATTGTACCTGACTCCATCAATCCCATCGAGATCGTGATCGCCTTCGTGGGCGTCCTGTACGTGGGGCAGAATCTCTTCCGATTCCTCAAGGCTCTAGGCAGAATGGTGATCGGTCATGCCGTGGTATCGTGACATCAGGCCTCAAGCGATGAGGGAGAGGTATGTTGCTCGGGGTAGAGAAGAAATGCGTCAAGCCGATAGGAGAAGGGTCTACCTCTGTAACGTCTGTAGGTG
>JALHSQ010000186.1 GCA_022865885.1 Candidatus Bathyarchaeota archaeon
GTCCTCAGTGAAGTTCAGTAGGCTTTGTCCTTCGTTCGTGAGTTTGTACACTTTTCTGGGTCTCTCGCTGCCCATGTTCCATTGGCTTGCCACGTATCCCTTCTTTTCCAACGTGCCTAGAAGCGGGTAAATCGTGCTTGGCCCGAAGTACACTCCGAAGGTTTTTCGGATTCTTGTGATTATCTGGTACCCGTGCATTGGTGTCCCGTTCAGGAACTGTAGTACTATTAGGTCTAGAAGGCCTTTCATGAGCTTGGTTTGAACTTCTTTTGGATTGTTTCCCACGTGTCTCCCCTCTGTGTGTTCTACGCACATACGACATGTCCGCTTCCGAACATGTCTTGAGACTCTATATAGCCGAAACGCCGATATAAACGTTCATGCTCACCGCAAGCATATAGAAACATAACCAGAAACGGGAAAAGGAACGCTTTTCCAACGATCGAAACAAGTCAAAACAATAGATAGCATGGACGGAACACGTTCTGAGCGCAAAATAGCTGAGACAAGGCTCCACGAAAGGAACTGTTCAACACATAGCCAGAAAACCACTCAAAGTCAAGATACTACAGCTGATACAGACGCAATTAGTGTAAACCTACAAATAGAAAAACAAAAAGAAGCAAATTTTGATGTCAAACTGAGGCATGGAACCCTATACCGCTGCTCAAATCGTTGGAAGAAAAGGCTTCCTAATATGCGAAAAACAGCAACAAGACAGACGAATCAGAAAAGTCTACGCGATAACTGGAGAGGGCTAGGAATGCATCGGAGCCTATCAAGACATACTAAAGGAACAAATACAAAAACATGACATAACATAGATACATGAGCAAGAAAAAGAGACACGCCAAAACGTCGCAGGCTCCAGAACGCGAAAAACTCGTTGGCAAAAAACTTTCACACTACGTCCAACAACTTTTTGAGGAGAGAGGAAGAGAAGCATTTGAAATTGCCAGACATGCCCTCTTGAAAGAAGCAGAAAGAATGGAATACAGACCCCTACAGGAAGCATTACGGTATCTTGCGAGTTATTGGGTTGACACAACTAGGCCTGCCTTGCTATCGATAGCATGCGAAGCCGTTGGAGGAGACCCTGATGATACGAAACCTGTAGCCGTACCATTGGTGCTGATATGCGAAGCAGCTGACATCCACGATGACATAATCGATCAATCAGTAAGAAAAAAGGATCACCTCACCCTGTACGGAAAATTCGGAAAAGAACTCACAATGCTCATAGGAGACGCACTTCTCTTCAAAGGATTTGCACTCCTGAACCAGGCAGAAGACAAAATCTCTCATAAAAAAATGGAAAAGATCATGCGTATAATCAAAGATCTGTTTTTTGAGCTTGGAGAGGCTGAAGCCCTTGAACTGTCTTTTAGACGTAGATTTGACGTCAAGGTAGAAGACTATTTGTCTATGGTGACCAAGAAGGCAGCAGATGTTGAAGCCTACTTGCGCATAAGTGCCATCTTGGCGAATGCATCTGAAGCGGAAACTGAGGCCCTTGCGAAGTATGGAAGAGTCTTAGGTATGCTGATTATATTGGGCGACGACAACTCGGACATGCTTGATGAAAAGGAAATTATCAACAGAGCAAAGAATGAGGCGTATCCTCTTCCGGTCTTGTATGCCCTTCAAAGGCCAAGTCTTAGAAGAAAACTAATTCCAACCCTAAACGAGAGAATGAACAAGGAAAGCGCCAGAAATATGTTGGACTTGGTTTACAAAGCCGGAGTGTTCAACGACGTAGGAGTCTACATGAAGAGTCTGGTTTCAGAAGGAAACGAAAGCCTTAAGACTCTAAGAGACAAGGAACTACTCAGCAAGATCTTGGAATCTGCATATCCTGAATAGATCTATGCGCCCCAAGCGCCCCAACCACGAACTGGGATCTTCGACTTTCTCCTCATACGAATCAACGAACTGTATATCTGTTGAACTCATATATATTAGTTGTGTTCGACACAAAGACACATGAAACAAAAGCAGATACAACGTGAGGGATGCAGAGAAGTGAAAACATGCCTAGTATAAGCTTCATCGCAAGACTGGGCGTAAGCAAAGCCAACTTGCCAGTGTTTTTCACATTGCTTGGTGCGTTTCTGTGGTATTATCTGGCTCTCAACGTGATGACCGCTATTTCGGTCAGTTTGAAAACAGATTATCTGCTCCTCATGCTTTCGCATTCAATAGGGGTCATTCTGGCTGGGGCAATCGGATTATTTCTGTCCAGAAAGCGGTACAAGCTTCTACTTGTGTGGACAATTCTTGGCGCAGTGACGTCGCTGTTGCCGTTGTTTGATCCTTCATTCACCATCCTGAACGTGCAGTTGATCTGTTTTGCATGGGGTCTCTCCTTTGGACTAGGAATGCCTGCCTGTCTGAGTCTATTCACGGAAGTTGTGCCTATTGAGAAGAGGGGTCGATTCGGTGGGTTGTCACTGATGTTTGCTTTCCTTTGCGCCGTTCTGATAAACGGTTTTGCACAGCCGCTGGGTATCCTCTTCACCTATCTGTCTTTCGGGACTCTCAGATTGCTGGGTCTAATTCCGCTTCTGAAGTTGCGGCTTGGGAAAGAAGCTTCGGTTACTGAAAAGCGAGTTGCTCCATATGGCATATTGACATCTTTTGATAGACGTTTCTACTTGTACATCGCTCCTTGGTTCTTGTTCAACGTTATTGACACACTTGAAGGTCTGCTTCTTAGAAACATCGTGAGAAGCACTTTTGCCGAATATTTCCTCCTCATGCAACTTGTACTTCTGCTCTCATTGAGCGTGTTCGTATTGATGGGCGGAGTTCTGTGTGACTTGATTGGACGCAAACCTGTGATCATTCTGGGTCTTTCAATAATGGGTATCGCTTATGCCATAATCAGCATCACACAGGCGAGCCTGTTGGCATGGTTTTTCTTTTTTGTCAGTGACGGCATTGCAACAGGTATGTTCCTCACGGTCTTTGTGGCGTTGATCTGGGGTGATCTAGCGCCAAAAGGTTCAGAACCGTTTTACTATTACGCTGGGAACGTTCCCCTATTCTTAGCCACCATTATACAATTCTTTTTTGTAGGTTCTATAACGTTTCTCTCTCCTACAAGCGCCTTCTCTTTAGCTGCTTTCTTTCTGTTCTTAGCGGTTCTGCCGATCCTGTTCGCTCCTGAAACCTTGCCTGAAAAGAAACTCAAGGAAAGGGAGCTTAAGGGGTATGTTGAGAAGGCTAAGAAGACCAAGGAAAAGTACACCTGAAGAATTACTGCTTACTCCATCTGTAAGGGATTCTGTTCGATTAAGGTACATGTACCATGCTGTGCATTTTGTTGTGATAATAAGGGTACTGTTAAGTTATTTGTCATGACTATCAACTGTCTGCTTTGTCGAGATGAATATTTTCGGTCTCTGTAAAACAATGTCTGTA
>JALHSQ010000187.1 GCA_022865885.1 Candidatus Bathyarchaeota archaeon
AGTGCAATAGCCTTTTCCTCTCTCGCTTGGAACGAGACCATAGGCTAGTTCTAGCATATTCATATAAGTATTGAGAAAGTTGAAATGCATAATCCAACCAATTTTGCCTCCGTCTTTCTTCTCAATGATAAAATGCTTCGTTTCGAGAACAGTATTCTCTAGGAACCTTTCCATCCCTGCCCTAGTCACCTGTGTTGGAGAGAAATATTCAGCAAAGTCTGGGTTACTCCACCAGTCCACAAGAAATGGCAAGTCCTCTTTCTCCATTACCCTCAAGTTTACATTCTTGCCTTCAAGCAATTGTCAACACCATCCACTGTGTCTTCTTGTTTCAGTTCTTATGACTTGTGGAAGAATCTCTATGCATGGAGCAACCAGAACCACGATGAAAACCTTCTAGGGACCCTCTGGATTTCTGAGAGAAATCTATGCATAGAGTTAAGGGGCCAAATCAGCAAAGGAACCCTAGGATAATGAAAAGTGAAGAACGTGATGAATGAGGCTGAAGAAACAAGGATAATCAATTCAATTGCAATTGTCAATTTGATCGCATACGTCTTATTGTCAGTGATTATCTTAGGCTCTCACCACGCGCGCCATTTATGAGGGCTGAGAAATGACAAGGTTTTCAAGAGCTGTGGAAAAAGCAATTTTCGAAAGGGACAAAGGAATCTGTCAAATTTGTGGAAGGGAGACTGAATTCGGGGATGGTGAAATAGAACATAAAATCTCTAGGTCAAAACGTGGTAGCGACAACCCTGAAAACCTTCAGTGGACATGCCCTCGTTGCAACAAACTAAAAGGCAACAATCTGTCAAACGAGCAGGTGAGAAAAATCCTGCTGTTGCCTGAGAATTCTGATGCCATCGCGCAGTTGAGAAACAGAGCAAAGACTATGCCAGTATCCACTTTCGGAAATGCAAACTCCAGTCAGACTGATTTGAAACATTCAGGAAACATCTTGTTGACAAGATCTGATTACCAAGGGCTAGATCATTGGGCAAAAGTCAATTTAGTCGAAAACCTGATTAAACATGGTAACGATAGCCTTGAGATTTCTTGTTTGATGCAACATTTTAAGACAGGGTATTCAGATGAGTTCTGGAGGCCATTGATGAAATACAAGGAATTGATGGAAAAATATGAAAATCCAATTGTGCCGTTTCCTCCAAGATTTCAGGAAGACATTTTTGGCTATGGGCAGAGCTTAGGAGATCCTTTTGAAAGAATACCTGAGGACGATAGAAAAGAATTGCTGAAACTAAAAGAGCGCTTGTTGACTGTAATCGACAAAATAATCTTCGGAGTCAAGAATGGCAAGCCACTGAAAGGTCGATGCGAGTTTTGCTGATGTTCTTGGCTCACGCTAATTATGACACAGGACTGGATTCAACATAATGAAGAAAGAGCAACTACTAGAAAAAATAACCAGACAATACCTAGGATCCGGAGATTTCAACGGATTACCCCTTTCTATTATCAAATCTGAGAAAGAGACCATTATAGCCCTAGTGCGCGAGGGTAAGATCGAAATCAATTTCGGGGACAAACATCCTAATCCCCACATAAAAGCTCTTGAACTTGACGACAAGCATACACAAATTCTCAAAATCCAGAGCGTCTGGCTAGAATATGCCTGCGCATATCCAACAAAAGATCATCTTAGAAAAATGGTTAACATTAACGAATTCAAAGACAGACCGTTCACTCTGAAAA
>JALHSQ010000188.1 GCA_022865885.1 Candidatus Bathyarchaeota archaeon
CCATGGCAATCTTGTGGCTACGCTTCTACTATGGCTTCCCACTTCTAACCCAGTTTGGATTCGTAACTTCGTTGCTGTTCCTTCCTGCCCTGTTCAGCGCGCTCCTGGGGTTTGCCTCGCTTAGAAGCCAAAGCGCCAGTCCTTCAGAGAAGGAAAATGCAGATCAGCTCTCAGATCCAGAAGTGAAATGAGAATCTATTGTTTTGCCAGAAACTCTCCGAACATCGTCTCATCCAGAAAATACTCAGCGACCAGAACATCCTTTTCCCCCATGCCAAGGCCACACAGCTGAGAAGCATCAAACCTGTCCAGCCTACCGTTCGCCACGATCATGACCTTGTCTCCAAGCGAATGAGTCAAAGCCATCTCAACTGATTCGTTCATAGACAATGGCGACGTACAACGCAGAATCCTGGCTCTAACGTGCGGGTGATTCACTCCGTTGATTTTCACTGCCAGCCCAACGATCTTTGCGATGGCTTCAGTTTCCTTGGCTGTCTCATCGACTACCAAGATGAGTTCGCAGAATCCTCTGTAGTGATCCGAGAACCTGAAGACCGCGTTTATCTGCTCAACTAGGAACTCTGGCCTGCCCTGTATTGGCATTATGAACGTTACTGTTGGCGCTAAGTCTGGCATTGCAATCAACAATCACATGAGCAGCTGGTGTAAAAAGGCGTGCTCCAACAGCGTAATATATCGTGAGAAACAATATAACCGCCGTCTGCATCTAGAAGGAAACTACACAACGCATAAAAGAAACCCTAAACTCTAAAAACCTAGGGAGAAAGATTGAGCCTAGAAGAAATGGAAAACTTCCGCAGAAACATACGCAACTGCCCCAAATGCAACTCCGCAGAAGGATTCTGGATCACCTCAAACAGCGAAAGAAGCTACATCCAATGCAAGCACTGTGCCGCGATTCTGGACATCCTAGAATTCTTCCCATCCCACGAAGAAAGCAAAGGGTCAAAACGATCTTCCATAAAACTGAGATTATAGCGTCAAAGATACAATCTAATCGAAAAACCTCTCTTGAAGATTCCGCCAGGTTTCTTGATTCATAGATAGAGGTTTATCCCCTACTGCGTGACGTTTAACCCACTGTAACGCCAAGTCTTTTGGGTCTTCTGAAGAGCATTATGCCGTTTTTCTCGGTGACGTATTCGAAGCCTACGGCGAGCGTTTTCTTTGCTTCTTCTACGGTTGTGGCGGTTGCGACTTCGAACTCGTGGTCTTTGAAGGTGACGAGCTGGGTGTATTTCATTGTGTTTTCAATGTGTTTGTGTCCGAGGAGTTTTTGAACGAGCAAGATGTCTCTTGTGCAGTGGTAGGTCATGGTTGCACCCCAGTGACGGAAAGTCGTTAGGAATATGCTTCGCAGCCTCGGGTTTTGCAAACGTGCTGCAGCTTTATTCCTCAGTCCTCGAAAAGTGTTCGAGTTCTCTGTAGCCTCTTGGGAAGACTAGCTCCGAGTCTTTTGGTAGCGTGTTTAGCATGGCGATCAGTTTGTTTGAGACCTTGAGCTGCCGGGGATTGTGTCCTTTGACTGGTCGGTTGATTGTTATGGTGTTGTTCGATGCGTTGACGTCGATCCACCTGAGTTTTAAGGCTTCTCCCGGGTCTGCGAACGTCTCTTTCAGTGTTTGGAGGTAGGCGGCCATCTGCTTGCTTTGACATGAGGAAATCTGTGTCAAGTTCCTCTTCTTCAGGTATCCAAGGCAGCCTTTCTTCTTGTCTAAGTTTCGGGGGCGCCCATTGTATCTGCAACATCTCAAAGAAGTTTCCACGGATGAAGATGTTCGACTGGTGCAACAG
>JALHSQ010000189.1 GCA_022865885.1 Candidatus Bathyarchaeota archaeon
TCAAATAGGCAAAGGTTCTCCATTTGCTGTTGGAGAACACGTATTCCCAGTGAGCGCAAAGACGGGAGAAGGACTGGGCGCTTTGAAGAACTCCATCCACAAAAGGTTGGTGGCGAAAGGATACAGAACGCCATTTAAAGTAGGCTCATAGTTCGGCGCGCGCGTCAGCCTGTAAGTCTATCGGCGCCTCAGAATGCAATTTGAAGTCATCTCGGGGAAACAGAATGAACTGAAACCCCCACTCATACTCACGTGCAAATATCATCATAGGTGCCATGGGGCATTCTGACTTTCAGAGCCAAGTCTTGTGAGCGCATGCGTATTCACTGATTTCCATTGCTTCATCTTGTGCCTCTTCGTCATAGCCTATGTACGCTTCCAACGCCCTCACGCGCGCTTAATATCATTAATGGCTACCACAATAAAGGAGCTTAGATAAGCGGACGATCGATCGGGCAAGATGTGGGGATGCAATAATTCTTTTACATTCTAACGCGCGCTAGACGTTAGAGCGTTCCTCAAAGGACTTCAATAGCCATAGGCCGGTACGGTTAGCAGTCAAGCTATATAAGTGATGTTGAGAATGTTGAGGTGCGCGTTCAGGATCTATTGTTTTAGCGATGGATTTGCCGATTGAAGAAAAGCAGAGTTGAAACAAGTTGGATGGTTAAGCAAATTTGGAGGGGTAGAGGCATGCCTCTTAGCAGCATGCCTTCGTACAAAGAGGGGAGGATTCTGGAGAACCTTGCCAGAATTGCGATGCTGCATAAGGTTGATTCGAATGAATTCTTTGATCGCATTGTGGAAGCTTGGAATCACGACGGGTCAGAATGTGGGCAGTTGACTGTAAAATGTCGCAAAAGGACGAGAAATTCAGCGATTTTTCTCTTTACCAACGGTCGGGAGGTTGTTGCTCAATTTCCAATATCGAATGCCATCTTGCAAGGAAAGAATCAGCTCGGAAGCTACACGGAAACAATTTTGGCTCGAACTTCCTCAGTCGAAAATTTTGAGGGTGTGACCTCCAAGATTGGTGACTTGAAAGTTGGAATGAAAAGGGGCAGTCTCAAAGCAGAGATGCTTGAGATTCCAAAATCTAGAGTCGTCTACACGAGATATGGAACAACGGCTTGTGTATCGAACGCACTTATCAGAGACGAGACTGGTTCAATGAAAATGAGTCTATGGAACCCGCAGATCGATATGGTGCATAAGGGTGATGTAGTTGACGTCAGAAATGGCGAAGTGGCATGGTTCAGCGGTGAAAGGCAATTGCGACTGGGGAGAAGCGGAAGCTTAAGCGTTATCGAATGTGCGCAAAGACTATGAGAAGTGGTTTTTAATGCCGAAGACTAAGGCCGTAATACACATTCAAAACGTCGTTGCTTCTGCCACCGTAAACCAAAAGGTTGACTTAAACGCGGTTGTAAAGAGTTGTCCAGGAGTTGAGTATCGGCCAGAACAGTTCCCAGGATTAGTATTGAGGCTTAAGAGGCCGAAGACTGCCACGCTGATTTTCAACTCTGGAAAAATGGTGTGCACGGGAGCGAGATCGGAAAAGGAAGCGCGCAGGGCTGTTATGACAGTTGTCAAAGAACTGAAAAAGGGTGGAATAATCATCATCAGCAGGCCGGACTTGAAGGTTGTGAACATGGTTGCTTCCGTAAGCTTGGGCGGA
>JALHSQ010000023.1 GCA_022865885.1 Candidatus Bathyarchaeota archaeon
AGGAGTTAAGGATAATGTGATTGTGTGAGGAATAAAGTTGAGATCTACAACTATAGTCGACGAATTGAAACTATTCTAGAGAGAATCAGAAACTCTGAGATAGATAAGAAAAACAAGGATGCGATTCTCGAATTTTATAAGGATTGCTTGTCACGCGGCTTGAGCAAGGCCCGGGCCTAGCGCGCGCTAACATCTTAAACAAAAGAATTTGTGTTAAACATACCTGATGAAAGTTTGGCTAGCGCGCCAGCTTAGATTACACTGGCACTATTTGCGCGCGCGTTGTTAGCGGGAATGCCATTCGTATCGTCTGATCCGGTTCATTTGGTCAGTTTGCATATGTATAGTGCGGTTTGATAAACCTCGATGATAGTGTGAAACATGTATGGGAGAAGAAGCGAAGGGTGGCGAGCGGTGTACTTGAGATCGTCACCCATGAAACTGAAGTGTCTAATGGTCCAGACAGTGTTCGAGCGAAAATGAAGGCAGTAGGGCTCATAGACCCCGATTACCTTGTAACCTTTTCCACAGATCCATGATTTGATGTATGCATCCTCATAAGTGTGCAACTGACACGGCACTTTGATGCCTTCAATAGCCCTGCCTCGTATCAGCAAGTCGTGCATTCCGCCTCTCTTCTCAAATATCTTCAACGTAACCCTTTCAAACAGCTTCAGGATCTTCGCTTTTCTCAGCACATACCAGATTTCGATTCCCCAAATCGCGCCCACGTCATCTCTTATCAGTTTTTCCGCTTTATCAAACCAATTCCTAGAAAGAACGACGTCACTGTCCACAAACATGAACCAGTCACTTTTCACCTTGTTGATTCCTGCCTGTCGAGCACTCCCCCTGGTTCCTTTGTCTTGAACGAAAATAACGTTCCCATGCCTCTCCTGACACTCCTTCACTATCTGAATAGTGCCGTCACTGGAGTAGCCATCAACAACAATCAGCCTGTTGACGGGCACGTTTTCATAGACAGAATCAATACACCTCCTCAACAACCTCTCACTATTCTTTGTGAGTATAACAACGTCAACAGGCTTTATCAGGGTCAACACCTCATCCACTGACTGCATTCCAGTGTCTGAGTTGAAGCAAGCCATTCTAAATCTTCCTTAGGACAAGTGTCTATCTTGAACTCGAATGAGATTTGATTCTTTGGCCAGTCAAGCCTGTTTAAGGTGGCCCGTTCCATTTTCGTAATCTCCTCGATTTTGTTTCATGACTTGTTAGAAACTTATATAAAAACGAGTTTAGATCATGATTCAATAGGTAGGGCAGATCATCCAAACTGCCGTGTTGCGTGGTTACCAGAATCCTTTGTCTCGGCGCGAAATTCGATATCAACCGATTCTGGGTTATGGAAAAGAAGGTGAGGCATTTCGGGAACATAATAGAACGACAGTCTCATCTGGATCATGCAAATTCCAACTAGACAGGGCAGGAACTGAATCCCATGAACCTCAGTGCCTTTTTCAATACCGGGCTGGTCCTCCTTTCCCTCAGCGCCGCTTCTATGGCGCTGTTCTTTTCCATCCTATTCTTCAGAGTTCTGTCCACAACCTATTTCCTCGTCGTCTTCCTCCTGACCTATGCCGTATACGGTATGGACAGAATAGGGAGCCTGGAGGAAGACCGACTCTCGCATCCCGAAAGGACGCGCTTCCTGCAGCAAAACAAGTGGCCCTTCGCCGTGTCAATTGTGCTGGCTTTTCTTGGCTCGCTTCTTCTCGCTGCTACTTCGGGTTGGGTCGTGGCACTTGTTCCCATCGCGCCATTAGCGGTGATGATCTATTCTGGGAACTTGCCCAAGAAAGTGTTTAGGAGTCGAAGGCCGAGCCTCAGACAATGCTTCATTATCAAGAATATTTGCATCGCATCCGGCTG
>JALHSQ010000190.1 GCA_022865885.1 Candidatus Bathyarchaeota archaeon
AATCACCATAGTTTTCCTCAAGATGGTTTTAATTGCACAGTTCAGCCTAAGACGATTAGGGCGACTTCCGAATCTGAACACCGATTACTCGAAGGACAATCTACGCTGTTAAATGGCGTGTACTCGGTTTTCAACGTCAACAAAGCCATAAGTCAACCTTGTCAGTTTAGCGCGCGCGGGCGAATTAAATAATTCCTGATTCATGTCGGGAGAACTCGATCTCATTCTGTTGGAACCATTAGGCCCCTGAGGAAGCAATCTGTGAAATGTAGCATACTGCAAACCTAAGACAATTATTTAATCGGCCCGCGCGCGCCATCCCAACATCACTTGTCTGAAATGTTCTGCCAGCATCATTATGACTTGAGGCGCGGACTTGGGGCCGCGCTAAAACAAAAAAGACTATGAGGTGATCGATCGAACTTGCACGATTTTGGTCCAATTTCACTTTGTGCTTAGAGTCTTTTCCACAAGTCATAAAAACTGAAACGGAAGATATAATGGCTGATGAAAATGAAACGTGTTCTGACAACCATCTGCATAGTTTCTCTCGTAGGAATGTTGATTGCTACTGCGTTTTCATTTGGAGTTATATTCGTTGTTGGTGGTCCACCGTCCAGTGGAGACTGGATTATTACTGGGACCGAGAGTTATAGCGATCAGACTATTGTGTTGGATGGAAATCTCATTGTTGAAAATGTTGGAAACTTGACTTTTAGAAAGGTGACTTTGAAAATGAACTGCACCTATGACGCGCAATACCGTATCGAGGTGAGGTCTGGTGGAAAGTTCTACGTGTTGGATGGCTCTGTTATCACTGCGGTCGATCATGGAAAAGAGTTTTTGTTTGATGTCGATGGCGGGTCAATTTTCAGGATGAACAGTAGCGAGTTGCACGAATGTGGGATTGAAGACGGTGGAAGTGGCTTAAGCATCTCGTACG
Source organism: Candidatus Bathyarchaeota archaeon (assembly GCA_022865885.1). Taxonomy (GTDB): domain Archaea; phylum Thermoproteota; class Bathyarchaeia; order Bathyarchaeales; family Bathycorpusculaceae; genus DRUK01. The sequence goes on from JALHSQ010000190.1 coordinate 944, forward strand.
CAGAGGCGGTAATCGAAAATAGTTTGTTATCCAACAATTGGTACGCAATCATATGTACCAATTGCAATCCAGTAATTCGCAACAACAACATATCATGGAATAAGTTTGAGGCTGTACTTCTTAGTCACTCAAACGGGACAATAGAAGCAAATCACATTGAAAACAATGGCGCCGGTATCCGGGGCGATAATTATTGTAGTCCCGTCGTTCGCGGGAATACTGTAGTCAAAAATGGAATTGGCATCCACTTCTACAATTATTGCAGTCCAATTATTCAAAACAACACGTTAACTGCGAATGAGAATTGCATCATGTGCGTAAATTCTGATCCAACGATTCAAAGCAACGACATCACAGCAAACAACAATTCGGGCATCTCCTTGTTCAATTCTAATCCAACAATTCAAAACAACGATATCTCCCAGAACGCGGAGGGTATTCGGTTAGATTATTCCAACCCGCTTATACAAAACAATGCTATTTCTTCGAATCGTCGTTGTGGTATTGAAGCCTTCCATTCTAATGCAACTATCAAAGGAAACAATATTACGGGTCATTTTCCGGCTCCTGATTGGGGATGGGGCGCTGGCATTCGCTGCTCGATCAATTCTGCAGGAACAATCGAAGAAAACAGCATAGCATACAACTTCAATGGCATCATTTGTCACGAGTATTCTAACCCATCTATCGACGGAAACAGCATAATAAACAATGTATGCCGGGGCGTTGCATGCATTAACAACTCGAATCCAACAATTCGGGGCAACACTATCTCGCAGAATAATGAGACAGGCATAATAGCTGATTTTGACTCCACAGGTATAATCCAAGGAAATGTTATTGCAGAAAACAAGGTAGGTATCGAGCTCGGGGGCAACTCTTTGAACAATGTTGTCTACCATAACAACTTCTTGAACAACACGGAGCAGGCAACCAGCGGGGGACCTCTGAATGTTTGGGACAACGGCGCCGAGGGCAATTACTGGAGTGACTACAACGGTGTCGACTCAAATGGTGACGGCATAGGCGACACTCCATACATCATTGACGTAAACAACACGGACCATTATCCTCTCATGAGCCCCTACTGGTACTGGAGCAACCCCGCTTCTTATGACCTGAATCGTGACATGAAGACAGACATGAAAGACGTGGCGTTGGCAGCAACGTGTTTTGGCTACCGCGCAGGTGACCCCAGATGGGATCGTCGTGCAGACGCAACAGGAGACGGAATAATAGACATCCGAGACCTCGTCGCGATTGCCAGGCACTTCGGAGAGCACTATCCATAATCGCGCGCGCTGGGGAAAGCGAAAAGGTGCTCGTAAATGAATAAGATGAAAGTCCTTTTCCTGTGTGAACACAATTCAGCCAGATCGCAGATGGCTGAAGGTTTGCTAAGGCATCTGTACGGTGAAAAGTATGAAGTCTTCAGCGCCGGGTCAAACCCGACAAGAGTCCATCCCCTCACCATCAAGGTTATGGCCGAGATAGGAATAGATATTTCCAAGCAGACTTCCAAGAGCATTGAAGAGTTCCGAAACAAGGAAATTGACTTAGTTGTATCTGTGTGCCGGAGCAGCG
>JALHSQ010000191.1 GCA_022865885.1 Candidatus Bathyarchaeota archaeon
CTATCCGGATCAAGTGGCTTCGTCAAGTATGAATCAGCACCAATGTTGAGCGCTTGGGCAGCATTCTCAATTGAAGCGTAGCCGGTAATTACGATCTTTATTGTTTCCGGAGCGACTTTTTGAAAATGCGACAGCAGCTGCGTCCCGTCTGTGTCCGGCAGTCTAATGTCAAGCAACATAAGGTCAAAAAATCTGGCCCTTGCCTTTTCCATGGCTTCTTTTGCGCTTGCCACGCTTGCCGTCACATATCCTTCCGATTGCAGTATAGCCGAGAGAGAGTCGCGTGTACCTATTTCATCATCCACTATCAGTATTGAGGGCGAAGCTCGATTCATCACCGATCGCATCCTACTAGTTCTGGTATTTCCATTGCGCCAATGGGTTTTGGCGGATTCTCGATCATCGTGTAACTGTAATGCTACACTTACACAAGCATTATACGTTCAACTATATGTTACTTCCGTAGGGGTGTCAGCTTCGAAATCAGAAATAGTAACCGATCTTGACGCCAGACTAATCCAGAACTTTATGGACATAATCACCCTCAAACTGCTTAGAAACAATCATCTTACAAGCGGATACGACTTGATCAGACATTTCCATCAACGATTCCACATGCTTGTGAGTTCAGGTACAGTATACTCGATGCTGTACTCCCTGGAAAGACAAGGCTTCTTAGAAGGGAATTTTGATGGAAGGAGAAGAGTCTACAGACTAACCAGACAGGGCGAAGAATTCTTGAAAAAGGTCTGCCTCACTCACGAACACACCTATGCCGTTTTTTCGTCAATCTTTTCCAGCGCTGAGGTTGAATGACTCTAGCGGTTCCTGTCCATTTCAAGCTCAAGATTCTTAACTCGTGTCTCAATGTATTGCGCAACTTTTCTCTCACTGTACTCAAGATCTTCGCGCTGCTTCTTCAGTTGTTTCTCAACCATCGCCAGCAACTCTTGCACATCAATTGGCTTCAAAATGTAACCATCGGCGTTTCTGTTCACGGCTTCGATGGCACTGTCCATTGATGGATACCCTGTGACGATTATTCTTATCACTCTTGGCTCCGTTTCCTTTAACTTGTCTATCAGGGCAGTCCCCTCCATGTCCTGTAGTCGCACGTCAATCAAAGCCACATTGAAAAATCGCTTCTTTGAGGCTGCAATTGCCTGCTTACCTGTCTCCGCTGTCAAAACATCGTAACCTTCTGTTTTCAGAATTCGCGAAAGGGTTTTCCTTATCACGGCATCGTCGTCTACAACGAGCACGCTAGGCCTTTGTCTCAAGTATTCACCCCATTGTTTTCTTAGCTGTTGACGCAACTTCACTGAAGCCTGGAACCAAAGCCACACCGGATGAGGAAACGCTTCTGATCACGGAAATTGACTCAACAAAATCGAGGGCATCATCTTCGACAGCCCTTACTCTCAACATTTCGCACAGTTTTCTCAAGATCAGTTTCTCTAAAAACGCTGCGCCACTCTTAAAGATTGTTTCTAGGGCTTCATCGAACTCTTCAAGTCTCTCCGGAATCTGCCGTCTGGGCAAACGGCAAGTCGTTTCCAAATGAAAGTATAGAGCCCTCCGACATGACTCGCCAAGAGAGGAAAAAGCATAGTCAATTGCCTCTAGCAAGGCCTCATTGAATTCTTGGTAAATCATGCCCGATGAGTCTCCAAGGGGAAGGACAATGCTCACAAAGTCTATCAGACCAAAGTATATCATTTATGAAAGGCGGATTTGAATTGTCAGCATTGCCAATTCGGATTTGGAATTTGAACTTTGGTGCGCGCTTGTCGAAGCTTCTCTCATTTTTTTCTGGTTCTAGCACGCGCTGTCGAAATTCCGAATCCGAATTCACACTAAACTATTACTTGAACTTCATGTATACCACATTGAAAGCCGGTTGAAGATTTGGAAAGAGATGTTGTGAACAAGATATATGAGCGGTTGTTGAAAGAGTTCATGGACATTTTTATCATGGTGAAGATGAGGGAAGGAGAAACCGGCGGCTACGACATACTGAATTATCTTCATCAGAAATTTGATCTCCTAATCAGTCCAGGTACGGTCTACTCTGTTTTGTATTCCATGGAAAGGAACGGGTTGATTAAAGCTCGAGGTGTTGATAGAAAGAGAATTTACACACTAACCCCAAAAGGCGAAGCAACAATCAAGGCTATACGCGAATCAAGCGGAGTTCTCGAGAGTTTCTTGACACGCTTGCTGAAAGGAAACGAGCCTATCCCAAATCGGGCTATTTAACCTTGACGTTTTCAATCTTTTTGCACCAGGGAATCCTGGCGGTTCCTTTAGAAAGTTCCTGAAATATCTCCTTCTGAATCTCCTCACTTGAACTCTCGCTGCTCTCGTCTACGAGTGAAATGACGACTGTGGCCTTCTTGCCCATTCTTTCACCGAAGCTTCATTGATGGGCGATTCTGTCTAATTTGCTTTGTGGAAGAACATTATAGACGCTTCTTCTCCGTATTCGAATTTGGAATCGGAAATCTTCCGGGTTAAGGTTTGCAGCCTTAGTAGTCAGCAGCGCGCGCTCGTGAGCTTCTTAGCTAGGAGTGTAAGTTGTGAATGCCGAAACAGGTAGCCCCAAACACGCTTTTCAATTCCCGCTTTCTTCGCCGTGTTTTTCACGAGTTCTCTGAAGCCTGCATAGTGGAATGGACGCTTGTTTCCATTAGTGGAGAGGGAAACCCACAGAGGAGCGTTGGAGTCGTTCCGATATGGATGTTGTTGCAGCCAATCTAGTAGCGGCCGGTAGGCCGCGACTACGGTCACACGTCTGAAACCTGTCTTTCCGTTTACGCTCAGTAGGCAATGGTCATTCCGGAATTCAACGCTTCTCACACGCATCGTTAGGAGTTCCGTGATTCTGAGGGCGCCTTCAAAAAGAGTGATTAGCATTGCGTGGTCGCGGAGGTTTCTCGTATTCTTTGAAATATTTACGATATCTTCCACGGTTAGGAGGTCTTCTGCAGTGACGGATTCCTGCTGTTTAGTATTTAGTGGAATCCAAGCCACTTCCGTTGGCATTGGCGTGTTTTTGTCGCAACTCCCATTTTTCGCGTATTGGATAGACTTTTTCAGGATAAGCTTCAAATCGTGCCGAGTCCAGTCCGCATAGTCCTCCTTTTGTATCCAGGCAACAATCTTTTCAACATCCTGCTTTGCCGCCTCTCCGGGCTTATAGTCAATCATCCTTAGGAGTGTGCGAAGATGGGCGGCATACTCTGACACTCTCGCGACTGAAAACCCCAACACCAACAGATGGTCAAGAAAAGCCAGGGCGAGTTGACCGTTCCGCATTTTTGCCAGGGCCTGTCTGTGTTTTTCCAGTCTTCGCGATAATTGTAGATGTCCCCGTTCAATGCCGCGCCCATGACATCACTACTATTTTTAGTCGCCAAGCCTTTGTAAGGAAAGTCTGGTTTTGACCCTTTTTCAGGACAGGGCATTAAGTCCGTGGTGGTGGTGCCGGGGGCGGGATTCGAGCCCGCGACTTCTGGACATCAGGCGCCTACTATGCCCCTTGCTTGGTGTTCTCCAGATTATGAGTCTGGCGCCCTGGCCAGGCTAGGCTACCCCGGCTTCAGCGTAATCGTATCAGTTGAATAAAGCTCAAGTTAAGTTTATCGATGTCCATCCACCTTCCATCAAGTACAAGATTTCAGGGTTTTCTGAACCTCTGATTCGGTTCGCGGTCTCAGTTTTTCAATAATCCATGTCAGCCTAAGACTTGCGAGATTGACGCAAGAACGCAGACAACCATCAAAAATTCTTTTGTGTAATCCTATAGCAGTTGAACGATAAAACCCAGTTCTACTGCCTGCGCGCCTTCAATTTTAGATGAGAGTGTTCTCAGATTTGCAGCTACATTTTCTTCTCAAGCTTTTCTACACCAGAATGCTTGCCAATATAGACCGTATTTGCCATTCTGACGAAGAGTCCTGTTTCAACCACGCCGACGACACTCTTAAGCCTGCATTCTAACTCTGTGGGATTGGTTACGAGGCCGAATCTTGCATCTATGATCATGTTACCGTTATCTGTGATGACTGGTCCGACTTTTCCGTTTCCTTCCCTGATTGCTGGTATCCCGCCCATCTCTCCTATTTTTCGAATTATCAGTCTTGCTGAGAACGGTATAACTTCCATAGGTATTGGATGATTGTTCTCACCCAGAACCTTCACTTTCTTGTTTTCATCTGCTATTATTATGAGTCTTTTCGAGGCAGATGCAACTATCTTCTCTCGCGTTAACGCTCCGCCCATACCCTTGATCAGGTTTAAGTCTTGATCTATCTGGTCGGCTCCATCAATTACCAAATCTAGAGTGGGATGCTCATCAAGAGTTGTTATTGTGATTCTATGTTTTATGGCGAGCATGAATGCTTGATAGGACGTGGGAACCCCCAAGAAATGCAGTCTTTCGTTTCTAATTCTGTTTCCTATCTCCTCGATGGCATATGCAGCTGTGCTGCCGCTTCCCAAGCCCACGACAAAACCGTCTTTAACGTGTTTTACCGCTTCCAAGGCCGCGTTTTTCTTTGCTTCTTCAATTTCGGTTTGTCTAGGTTTCAACTTCCATCTGTCCAAGTCTGTCTAAGACTTTTTCAACCTCGTTTCTAATTTCCTCTACCCTTTTCTCTGCTTCTGTTCTGGGACTCGGTTTTGCGGTTGGCGCTTTTCTCTTTCTCTTGGCTTTTTCTTCGCCTGTCTTCTCCTCAGTGTCCTCAGCTGGTATTTCTATTTCCTTTATGGGTTTTATCTCGGTCTTCTGGCGAAGCTCTTCAGTCTTCTTACTCAGTTCGTCGAATTTTTCGCTGAAAAGCTTCATCAGGTCCTCTTGCATGGCTTCAAGCTCATGCAGGGCGACCACGGACTCGTCTTTTGTTATGGCGTTTTTCACTGTCATCATTCGAGACTTGTAGGTTTGTGCAAGTCTTTCTCTTTCTTCTTCCGTTATCTTTCCTTCTGCATGAGCCTCGTAGAGGCGTCGAATCGCGTCACCTAAGATTTCTCTTTCCAAGTCCAGAATTCGCAGTTCTTCCTTGGCCTGACCTGCATCGCTTGTAGTAACGCTCTTGATAACCTTGAATGGCAAACCGCTAAGATCTGTATGTGCTGTCTCCTCTTTCTGCTTCTTCCCTACCCTTTTTGCATGTATCCTCATGGCGTAGAAAACCACTAAACAGGCGATGACTACCCCTGTAATGATTAATGCGTAGCTTAGGGTGTCATCAAAGGGCAACAGCTTTCCTCTCCATCCTCATTGTCGCTTATCCATATATAAATTGTATAATGAACTCGCCAAAGCCATTTGCCCAAGAACCAGAAGGATTTCTCCGTTGTGTGGATGAAAGCCTCGGGCGGGAATTGAACCCGCGACCGCCGCCTTACCAAGGCGGTGCCCCACCAGACTAGGCTACCGAGGCACGCAACTAACTAATTGCACACCCTTTTTTATGCTTTAAACATTCCTGAAGCTTCACAATTAAACAAATATAAAAGAGGATGCCATCTCAACACTTTAGCTACGAATACGCGGGGGTGTCCGAGCTTGGTCAAAGGAGGCAGGCTTAGGAAGACACTTCCTAAGGGAATAGCGTCTTAAGAAACCTGCTGCCGCAGGGCTGCATGGGTTCAAACCCCATCCCCCGCACCATCAACATTGTTCTGGATGAACCCCCCTAATGCATGTTACTTGCGTTTTCTGAAGAGTTTGGCTCCTTCTACGTCTGTCACGTAGTCGAAGCCAGCGTCCACAAGCTTGCATGCTTCTTCGAGGTTCCATGCGACTTTTGAGACGTATTCGTCGCCTTCCAGGTTGACGAGGTGCGTGTAGATGAGGGTGTTCTTGATGTTTTTGTGGCCTAGCACGTTCATGACGTGAAGGATGTCTTTTGTTCGGTGATACTCCATGGTGGCTTTCCAATGTCGTAGTGTTTTGAAGCTTATCTGCTTGAGTCTTGGGTTCTTGAGTTTGTCTGCGATGTTTCTTCTCTGGAGGCTGAAGTTGTGTCTGTGGTGCTCTTGTTGGGCGTTGCCGAACATCTTCTCAGAGTGTTTGGGCAGCTGGCTCAGTCTTTCTGCTAGGTTGTTGGATAGTTTGAACATTCTTGGGTTGCTGTTTTTCTCTGCGGTTATGTTGATTGTTCTTGCTACGGTGTCTAGATCAGCCCATTTGAGTTTCCACGCTTCGCCTGGACGCATGCCTGTCTCTTTCAACAAGAGGAGAAATGTTCCGATGCGTGGGCTTGTTGCCGCGATTAGCTGGTCGATTTCCGATTCGGTCGGTATCCATGGGAGTCTCTGGATTCTCTTGTATTTCGGCTTGTCCCATTTTCCACCAGCCATCTTTAGGAAGGTTGTGTAGGCTTCAACTGCAAGCTCTTTTCTTCCCTCGCTCCAACCCTGCTGCGTCGCTATGACTCCCTTCACTGATTCCGGGTCGAGAAGGTCGGCTCCACGTTGAACTAGGGTTTTCAGAAGCCTTGATCTTCCGATGATCGTTGATTCTTTGTAGCCTTGTTTCTGTAGCCACCAGACGTGCTCGATGATTATTCCCTTGGCGTCCACTGTATGCGCTGTGCCCTCCCGCTGGGCTGTTTCTTGTCGGGTTACTTCGGCCAAGTTTTTCGACTCTTCTGTCAAGAGCTCGCATACTTGACGATTAGAAAGATAGGCGGTTGCGCGATTTAATGACTGCGTATCAACCTTTGAGACTTGTCGCAACTGGCTTGAATTGCTTCGACGTGTCTGGCTGAAGCGGTAGCCGCAGTCTCTGCAGAGCAACCTTTGAACCTCGTCTTCACTGGCAAGGCGGCGAAGGCCGTCTTTGTATAGGCGGGTCGAACCGCATTGAGGACAACAAGAAGGAGACAAGATTCATCGCCAACCCGACAACAATCATCCTGCTGGAAACAGCCAAATCAAGTTCCGAAGAAACTGTTGGCGCGCATGGGCACGAGACCCAAATAATCAGTCTCTGCCGTGGCCATGTACTCGTCAAGATTCCAAGCCTCACTAGGCACGCTCTTCTTCTCCATGACTAGGCCGTATGAATCACTGGATTTTCTCTTGCGCTTATCATCAGCGCTCAACAACAACTTTATCTTCTCAAAGTCAAGCCTCACTGGCAGCGTCCGCCATCTACCCTTAGCCATCTTCAAGGCCTCTTTCTGGCGAGTAAACAACGTGCGCTTTACATCAATACGTGTGTCCAGAGAAGTCAATGTACCGCTGAACAGCTTGAGATAGTCTTCAAGGAAATATCGCCAGCCATGCGAGCCGAAGCAGTCAAGCGAGCCCCTCATGATGTAACGCTTGCTCCTGAAGAAAGCCAAGTCGCCCCTACCCTTGGCATCCATCTTAATAGGGAAACTGCGTTCGCCGTCCGACACCTCAAACCATTTTCCACTCATGTCTTGTTGGCTGAAAATAGAATCTGTATCCATCGCCAAGATTGGTGCCGTGCACTTGTCGAAGAGTCTGCTCATGATTAGATGGCTGTGCCCGAGCAGGATGTTGTAAGCTAGAAAGTTGGATCTCTCGCCGATGGGATGCGACTGACCGAGCTTTCCACTAACTGCGTTAAGAATGGCCTTGTAGTAGCCCTTCTCCTGCGCTCCGAACTTTCCCTCAAGCTTCTTCATAAGCATGTCAGCATATCTCTCATGCTCAGTCAGGTCTTCTCGGAATATCGGCATATAGCATCGTCTAGCATTCAGGATCTCAGCCTTGGATGCGGCGATGTCAAAAGTGCTGTACAAACCAGAAACGTTGCCTGTCATGTAGTAGTTGCGTGTGCCTCTGACTGGCAAGCCCCACATATCATTACTAGACCTAAAATCTCCTTCAATCCAGCCATAACGCTTCTCATTTAAGTCATGGTTGATGGCCAAGTCTCCAAGGCTGCATGGCCGAGCGCCCTTGATCTGTAAGGCTCTCGTAGCGACTATGCTGCATGGGTAGAGGCTTGAAACATCGTTATAGATGGCGCTGGGGGTAAAGCCTGTGATGAAGCCTTCGCTGCGGCCTGCGAATGTATAAAACTTAACAAGACTCTCAAAGGGCGATAGTAGCACTCTAGTCCATTTCTCAACCTTAACGATCTTCAACCGTCTTGGAAAGTTGAAGTAGTCCCTAGCGATTGTTCCGGCAGAGACATAATTTACTGGGTCCGCACCATAATTCTCTATCATCCATCGGACAATTCTGCTCGTTATGACCGCATCGGCTTTGGCGTACTCCAAGAACTGGGTGTGTTCCGCTTCTGTTTCGCAGTTTCGCATGCCCAGCCATTCTGGCTTAGCCAATTTCGGAACCCCAACCATGTTGCCAGCATCAGCCAGACGACGCATACCGAAACTAGACAATAACGGCTGAGCATCGACAACGTGAATCTTCGCTCTTCCATACTTAATCCACCCAGTAGTCTGGACACCCCGTTTATGGACTTCAACGGCTCTGTCGCCCAGCCATTCATGAACGCTGCCTAGGTCGCACAGAACGGCGAAACCATACATGGCATGGATCGTAAGATGGTTGAGCAGCCACCGCTTCAATTCTTCAGCAGATTCAACCACGTAGGAATCCTTGCCGTCACTGAATTGAACACAATGCACATCTTCGGGATGGTCGGCGCGTCCGCTCATCATAAACTCGGAATCGATTCCCCAAATCTGTTTATTCCACGTTTGCCCCATAATGTTCCAACCCCGCGATTTCATGTACCCACGGTTTCAATTCTGTGGGTGAGACAACAAACCCTGTTCCAAGTTGGATTCGTCGTTCAATGCTTGATACAACATTCAGATTCGCTTCGACAGAAAACCTCTATATATAGAAGGGATCCGCGTTCGGCACAGGCTCAATCGCGGAAAATGTCTCCTTTCTCACTAAATTCCAAAATGAGTCCGTCTTTACATTTAAATCCGCTAGGGGCCTGTAGCATATGTACGTGCTGCCTTTGCAGAAATGGATAAAGAATAGCCCATGATGACCGCATTCGCCTTCATACTCAATCTCGATCATTGTGCCTCTGTTGGTGTTCTTTAACGTGTCGATGGATATTTTTTCGCTGTTTATGGTGATTTTGTCCTCTCCTCGGTGCACTGAAGCTTGCGTTATGTGCAGCATGGATGCATCATCATCATTCGGGCATTGGGGACACAGGAGCACGCCTTCTCCATCATGTAGCGCTTTGACTCTTACGCCTTTATAACAATCTTCCCCATCTAATTTTGCCAATTTCTCACCTCCCAGCCATCAGGAAGTACACTGTAGACCACGAAAGCATTATATATAAAACTCGTGCGTTATAGTATCTCAAAAAAGTGATAGTATGCGCCAAGCCAATAAATCAACCAGAATAGACGCACAGTTTGAAGTTATTAAAATCCTCGCGGAGAAAGGCCCAATGAATATGTGGCAAATCAAGGAGCAAAGGACCCTATATTATTCCACAGTACATAAAGCAGTTAGCACTCTCGCTAATGAGGGCCTCATTCAGCCAGTCAGAAGTGTCACATCAGAAAAGAACGTACAGACGTGGTTATTCGGGCTTACTTTCAAAGGGTTCGTGACATACCTTGCAAAACTTGATTTGAACTCACCGCTTGTCGTTGGAGAACGTGGAAAGCCAATGAAGCAACTGCGCAAGGATAGAAGGTTCAACGAGAAGATGCTTTTCTCAAAGAAACGAAGCCATGTGAAAGAAATAGTAGAGCGATGCGGCAAACAGCTAGATTATCCTCTGTTCAAGGAATGCCGAATTCTGGAGAAGCATTTTGGGCAATCCATTTACCGTCATTTCCTAAAGGCTGCAAAACACATTTATGCATATCCACCTTTTCCGTCGGGCGTTGCACAGATACTTAAAACGATGGAAAAGCAAAAGACTGAGTTATTGAGGACTAAAAAGGCTTTGTCGACATTGACGCAAAACGATTCGGCTTCTAAATACATTGTAACCTTTATCGAAGATAATGGAAAGAAAACCAAAAGTACCGAGTACGATCCTCTAAAGGAAATCGATGAAGACATCAGAGAAAACGAGTCGGAACTGCGGATACTTCTTAAGAAGGAAGATGAATGGTGGAGACGTGGTTTTGCGGAATGTTTCTTTGAGAGAATAGCCTACGTTGAAATCAAAGGAAAAATCCAAAACGAAAGCCTCTTGAAACTCGCTGAAGAACTCAGAAAGAAGAAGGAACTCGAATTGGATGTTTTGGAGAGAGCCGTGAGCCTTTTTGCGGTGAAGACGAATTAGCCATTGATGGTTCCTACGACGTCTATCCAGATCATAACGTGAAATGAGCGCTGGCATTTTGGGTTGAAAAATCTTGATCTGACATCGAAAGAATAGCATGCACTTCGTTGACCGTTTTTGTTCAAGATCTGGCTCATCGGGTGGATAAGGTGGTCGGCAATGATTTGAACGGACAGTGTGCGCGTCGTTGCGCCGTGGTGAAGCTTAAGTCTTCTTGTTGAGGCCATTGAAAAATCTTGAACTTGACCCTTGAAGTGAGCGCGCAATTGCTTGACGATTGCGCATGTTCAGGTTGGTCAGATGGGCACGCGAACCAAGGTCTAACACAAATCGGGGTAAATGAAAAAAGGTTACTGAAGAAGGTAACAGATAAGGAAAGCTAGTTGTATAGTCGCACAAGAATGGGTAACACTTCTAGTCATAGAGGTTTCTATCTTCCCCCATTCTGTGCCAGACCTTCATCCTCGGTTTTTCTCAGTTCATTCATTCACATTCACAATATAAATGTATACAGACCAAGGCACAAAGCTCCTATTCACCAAACAACAAGAACTCTGACGCGCGCTAAAGCACTTGTTACGTTTCAACATTGTATCAACATTCCTCAAAAGTCTCCAAAATTACAATTTGTTACAAAAATGTGGTCGTCAAGAAAAATTCAAAGCTGCCCATAGGGCCTCCATTGCTGCGCGCTCACATAAGCTTTGAAGAAAATCAGTAGGCTTCAAATCCAAGCCCTTACGCATCCGCAGCCACTTGAAAAACATGCACAAGAACCTACTAGAATTGTACTTAGAAGCCTCAGCATACTTACCCAAGAAACGCTCCACACACACACGTTCCCGGCAACAAAAGCGTCCACCTCAACTCTCGATACGCCATAATCGTATTTGCGTCGCCAGTCCACGATCCCGTCTCACCCCTAGAAACAGGAAATACCACACATACTATAAGCATTTGCCTCAGGTACCCTAGAGGCCCTGAGGTTTCTGACGGGAGTATGGGAAGTATTGCTTTAGCCAGCAAACCAGAAGACTTAGCGGTTCCAATACCCTGATTCCAACTGCCTCGATCTAGGTCTGCTTACATCACGTTCTATGTCAATTTACGCTTTGTTTGTGGCTCAGGTCTTGGTACTTCTTTGGTTTCTTTAGCCGCCAGAGCTATTTATGGTGGATTTGGAGATTACGTTCTTCAAGTGCTTTGACGAAGTTTTCCGGCTTCATTCCAGCCTTGCTCAATGCATCAAGAAGGTTCTTCCTTAGTTCAAGGTATGCCGATTCCATTTCCTCAAAGCGGTGCCGTGGAATCGCCAATGGGAGTCCAGTTTTCAGACTCACAAGTCCATAAACGGTTCCCATATCCACCAACTTGACCTTGCCCTCAATAAGCAGTTTCCGGAAATCCGTTATGCTGATAATATTGGCGGGAGAAAACAACGGAAAAAGTTCAGCAAACCGCGAAGAAGGGAAATCGGAACCTGAGACAATTTCGTAGAGTTGAGCATTGAGTTTCTCGATGTCTTGGCCGACTGAAGACAATATCTGTTTCGACAGAAACTCGATCTTGTTGCTCATCGCTGTCAGAGCCTCCAGCGTGCTTGATACGCGTTCGGACTCCGACTTTTGGGTGAGGAAGCTGAATATCATTCCTGCCCACTGTAGTTTCAGGTAGGATTCCAGTTCGTTGAAGTCGTAGAATGGGACGAGCGCGTTGTTGACGGATTTGTTCTGTACTTCTTCCATGAAGTCAAAGATTCTTGTTGAGTCAACGCCAGGGTAAGTAATCTTGGACGCGTCTACGTTCTTGTTTTCCTTGTTCTTCTGGTAGACGCGGTATTCAGCGTGTACTTGTTGCTCCACCATTGCGAAGATCGGGATCTTCTTGTCTACAGCTTCTCGGTACTCATAGTTCACTATGGATTCAGGCTTGTCTTTGTACTTGCTTCCGAAGCGTCCTCCTATTATGAGGACGAACATTTGGCAATTGGGCACTTCCGCCAAGCAGGAGTCTTGGACGTGCTTGCTCGGATCATAGTAGACGTTGCCTTCTTCGCTCAGCACCGGCTCAAAGCCCATGTTCTTTATGAAGAATTTGAGGTTTTCCCGAATGTAACGTAAGTCGTAACAGGTTGAACTCAGAAAGACACGCGGGATTGCCATACGCTGTTTCTCCTATCCCTTACAACAGGCTCGGCAACCTTAATAGTTTTTTCAATGACGCCCTTGTCCGTCATGTCACAGAGCACACTCATCACCGAAGGCTTCGCAGGGCCGGCTGCTCCTACTCTGTCAAGTCATTTGTCATGACTTAGGGACGCTTGTCTACCCGATGCCATTCGAGGTTCCCCCCAAGCTTCAATTACAACCGTTACAAGCATCGTCATGCTTAGACGCAGCTTTCGCCAAGATATAGTGTGTCCCCGCTTGGGCCTTGTGACATGCTTGCCTTTATCCTCCAATGATTCATGTTTGGCGATATAGTGATCTCTCTCAGGCAATCATGCGATGGCTCTCTACCATCTCTCATGCACCATTTCATAGAAGGACAGACCCAAAAGTACAAGTGCAATGATTGCTGCAAGAATGATGGGTACACGAAGCGTGGCAAGGTCAAACCATGACTCGAAGAGAAAAACGCATAGGAATTCTATGAGTATCATGACGACACTTGCTGCCAAGAACAAATATGGCCTACGATTCCCCGTGAATCGCGTGACCTCTTTCACGCCAACTATGCGAGCATCAACTTTCAGACTATTCGAGACATCACGGTCAGTTAAGATTGTGAGCACAATTTGATCCCCGCTGTTCAAAAGAACAGGGTTAATGATCACCTTCTCATTCTCTACACTGAACGATGGTTGGAGACTCTCGGGGGTCTTCTTGGAGAGTTTGACTGATAGTAGTTGTGTTTGCTTTTCAAGATTCAAGGAGAGCGGTCTCTCATAATCCTCACGCTTAATCGGCTGGTTACCCGAATTGGCAATAGTTACGGTATTCAGGTAAATCTGCTTCACTATTTTATCTTCAAAGAATATCTTTAGCTTGCTTCTGATAGGTGTCTCGACACTCGGGAGAACGGCAACACTGGTTGCGCCATACGATAGTCTCTTGCGATTACGATTCTTTAGATATAGAATGATTGAAACGACGATAGCCAAAACAGTCAGCATGGACCCAAGTACTTGCCACCACACGTTACCAGAAATCTCCGACATGACCTTCCAGACCCACTTTGTGTTTAACTCTAGCCTCATCTGAGTATAAGAGGTTTAGGGATTTGCGATCCTGTATGACTTAACCTTGCCAAAATTCTTGGCGATTTCGACAAAATACAGAATTTCTGTGGCAGAGTTTATCAATCTGGCAGTTTACGAGCTTCTTGTGGACGAAGACGTATGCAGAAACCGAGAAAAGCCGTCATGAAGAAGGGCAAGTTCTGGCCTCAAGTTAGAGCGTTAATCTGGGAAAAAGCCCAGCAACTCTTCCAGGAAGACGAGGCAAGAACGATAGGCGACGACTTCAAAGCCATCACCGCGGAAAGAAGCGAGCTCAGAGAAGCAGGATACTTCCACCAAGCAAAACTAATCGTGCTTCGGGATCTCTGGTTACAACGAAAAGGATTACCAACGTCGGATGATGAAAAGCATGGCCATCTTCAAACGTAAACATCTAACAAAGATCTTAGCCGGACAAAAGACCCAGACACGCAGGATACACCGACCAATATCGCAAGGATGGCAAATAGGCAAAACATACGGAATCCGCGACCGATGGTTCACCAAACCCCAAACACACATAACCATTCTACGCAAGTTTCGACAACGACTCGGAGACATTACCCAGGAAGACGTCCAAAAAGAAGGATACACGAGTATGGAGGAATTCAGGAAGGTCTGGGCTGAGATCTACGGCCAATGGAATCCAGACCAAATAGTCACAGTGTACGAGTTCAAGAAAGTGGACGAACCGCCTGGGTTACTTAGATAGACAATTGGCAGTGAGGGTCTTTATCCTAACGTAACGCAGTAAAGCATATAATGTGTGAATCTAACATAGTATTTGGTCCACTTTGGTTCTTTCAAGAATTAGACTTGAGAATCTTAGATGTGTAAGAGCTGTCGATCTTGATCTAGCTCCGCTAACGATCCTTTATGGAGAGAACGGCGCGGGAAAATCCAGTGTTATTGAAGGACTGCAATTGCTAAAGCAAAGTGCAAATCAACGTATCAATCTGCATGGCAGTGAATATCGAGGCGAAGAGGCAGTGACAACTGGACTTGATTTTGGTGAGTATCATGACGTTGTTCTCAACAATGATGAAGAGAATTGGATAACCCTTGAAATCGAAACTAGGCCGACAATAAGCGAGAGGCAAGAACTCGACGAGGCCATCAAGCACATTCAGAGATTGCCTACCTTCACGATTCCTCAAAATCTACTGAAAACAGTGAATCATTTGGGACTAAGTGTCAGTTTTAGGGAAAGAGAAATCAAACAAAGTATCTTAGTAAATTCGGAAATCCTTGAGACTGTTGAATATGCGCGAGTCAGCCCAATGAGTAACCCCACCTCGCGCATCACATATCCAGAGGTTTTAGTAGGCAAACCGCGTATGCAAGGCGGTGATGATTTCCTAAGTCCCGAAGGCTTTCTAGCCCAGAGTGATCAAAAAGAAGTTGGAGCCCTTTGTGAGCTTTCTATGTGCATTGTTCGAATCTTCCAAACACGTCTACAGAACACCTATCTTCTGTCTGCTTCAAGAGGAGACATATCGAGAAGCCATCAGGGTGGGAGGAAACCTAGTTGGGTTGGAATAAGAGGTGAGCAGATAGTCGGATTACTGACACTGATATTTTCTTTGTCACGCTCTAGATACGTAGAGATCGCGGACAAGATCAAGCTTTGGGCAAGAACATTCCAAATCAAGGAGCTACATGCTGGATGGATTGGCGATGCATGGCTGAAAGCAAGTTTTATGGATCCGAAGCTTCCGAATGCAAGGCCAAATCTTGCAGACGCCGGACGTGGATCACGACAGGTCTTGTCCATTATAACGCAGATTTTCTTCAGTGAGAGCGGAAGTACAATATTGATTGAGGAACCTGAAGCGAGTTTGCATTTCGGATTGATAATTGATCTAATGAAACTGTTTGGAGAAGCCATTAAGGAAAACAAGCAAATAATCATCACAACACATAGCCCAGCTATCCCTTCAATGTTAAAGCGTTGCGTAAAATCCAAGATCCTGGAAGTGAAGGATGTGGCTATCTATGAGCTTCAGAAAGAAAAAGAGGGTTCCACTGCAAAAAGGCTTCCTATAACGAAGGAAGGAATTGTCAAAGGTTTCATTCCAAGCATAGCAAAAGCCGAAAAGATGCTACTCGAAGAATATTAAGACTTAGAAACCACGGATGTGTAGGGATTGTCAAGGCGAAGAAGCAGATCCACTCTTGTGTTACTAGATGCTCATATTTTCATAGACGTCGCAGAACGAGAACTCAAGCAGAATAGACACCCAACATTAACCAAGATCTTGAATCAACACAAACTAATCCTGAATCAACGTTTGCGAAAACACTACTCGGGTGTTCTTTACAACAAAGGAGAGGATGCTCTGCGATATATCGATTCAGTAGTAGATGCGGTACCTGCAGAGCATCTGGAAAATGTCTCACAGAGCGAGTATTCTCCGATCAGTCTAAATTCTAGGCATAGACCCTCACACAGGAAAGATACTTTTCTTTGCATGATAGCTAGGGCTGCTAGAAGAAGGTCTAATGAGGTAATTCTTGTCTCAGAAGATCCTCACCTTAGTAGTCTGAGTCCCGCTTATGATAATGATTACGGAATCAAGATTGTGTCTGCAAATGATTACGTCCAGCATTTCTGCAACGCCTAGTAACCCATAATTCTGACAACCGTTGTTATATACTGCTTATTGTCTGGCCAACCCCTTCCATTCAGGGTGGGACAGCTTAGTTGCTGAACTTTCTTCAATTCTCTTTCCGCCAGAACAAGTAAACCTTAGTCTGCAGGAGAAACCCCGCGATCTTGACAAGCCCCGCAATCCTAGATGCATCCGCCCTCATGACGTCAGCCGCATAATCGCTCTTCTTGCGGAACGCTTTCTCCGTGTCAAACGCCTTCAAAAACCGTGTTTTCTCATTTAGCGCGCGCAACTACATCTATCGGGTAAAATGGCTAAAGCGTCTTAACCCTAGCCTACTCTAGGCCAAGCTGCAGATCCACTCGTGGTTACGTTTCGACGGGTTCAATTCACTTACCTCTGCGTTTTCGTCTACAAGCAGTATGTATACTCCGAGTCTCTTCCAGGCCTCATACCTGAAGTAGGAACCTATTATACGACAGAAAGACATAGGGACCGCGATAGCATATCGTGTGGGCGTGGTTGCTACCATATGACGTGTTATTTCTCCCAATACACTGGAGAGTGCTTGGGTTCCAGGTGGATCCCCCTTTGCTTCGATATAGTAGTAGAAGTTTTGCCCGCGTCTCTTTGCGTAGATGTCTGGAGGATTGGGGCTTTTTAGTGGAGCGCCTCGTCTGGAAGGCAACGACGCTGGTCCGGTGTCAGCTGGTAAACCAATGACATCATAGCCTTCTTTATTGAGCCAGATTATCACGTATTGCTTCAAGCGTGGTTCAGGGAGCATCAGACAAACCCCGAACGTAATCTAAGATATTTGGTTCTCAACTTTATCTGAGCAAAACGATGTCGTGCTGCTATTAACGCACGTGTACGTACTCATGTCACATAATCCAGCTTGTTCAAATAACCCTTATTGTATGAACTATTTTTAACGAGTCTCCTAATCTCTTCTAACATTCGTTCGTTCCTTTCGGCCCAATCAGGATAGCACACAACAACTTCAACCGCGTTCGGATGGCTTGCATCTCCAACCTTGACAACCACACCGTTGCTCTTTGCAAGCAAGTCAATACAAGTCTAGACAGCCGAAATCACGTGGCAAACAAGCTTCAGAGTCTTCACAGGAAAGAACTAGACAAGGTAAGAGAGGCATTCAAAAAGAATAGTCACACGCGTTTTAAGAAGAGCTTCTCATACCACCCTGCCTTTCGGCACAAAAGACGCCTACGTTAAAGAGATAATAGCTGCTGATCTGAACAAGCTTGCGAGCCTAGTTAAGATCTGCGGCTTCCTAATGCAGACGAAAGTCTATCTGTTTTGGGGAAGACAGAGCAAGAGTCGGTTATTCGCAGAGCATTGATCGGCTGCTAGTCTATTCTTGTGATTGCATCAAATGATGCATAATAGCTCCATTCTTTGGTGCGACTCTGAAGGGAAAAACGCTGGCTGCTCTTGGTCTCTGTTATTTTTGTTGCATCTGATACACATACTCTAACTAGTTTGCTTTTTGATGTTATAGAAGACGATTCCACAAAGCATTTAACCACTTGATAGGCATAGATAGATTTCACAGACTCTCAAAAGAGAGAAAGAGGAGAAAGAAGAATGAAAAAGATCTTATCGTTAGCAATGGCAATTCTGATTGCGTTCCAAACGATTTCATTTGTTACGCCTAATGCAAGAGCGGAAACAGATTTTCCTCGGCCAGCTTTTCCAGACGGCCCCGAACACACGAATGAATTAGTTGATGTAATCAATGCTAACACAACAAACGTCCTCATAGTAACTGAAGGTTATGGACCTTTAACAGGCGTATCACCTATCACTGAGAAGGATTTCTGGGTTGATGTATTAGCAGACATGACGGGTGACTTTGATGTCGATTGGTACGATGGAGTTCCATCTTCTGGACTACTAAACAGTTATGATCTTGTGATCTATGATGCTGGCGGCTATTGGTATCCATTAAGCGGCGGTGTCACAGAACCTCTGGAGGACTACCATTTTTCAGGGAAACCATTGATAGTTGTTGCTCCAGACATCAACTACGATTGGCAGGGACCAGTACCCAGTTTCTGCAATGATGTTCTTCACATTGAAGGAGTTTTGGGTATAATGCCTGAGTCTGTCTATGATGTCTATGCTGATACGGGGCACGACATTGTCTATCGAATTCCCAAAGACGTGGGAATAGACATTCCAGCAGTGACTTCTTGGCCTGACTGTTTTGATCCAAAAGCGGACTGTGACAGTGTTTTGAGACAAGGGTATATCCCAGAGACAGAGTTTGGGGTGGGCACATGCTCAGGCTTACCTCAGTATTCTCCATATGATCCGGCTGGAACATTGTTCTCGGTTGTTGCCTATTCAGGATCAGAAACAGAGGGAAGAGCGGTAACCTATGGCGTTCCAATAGCGGGGTTGGAGAACACGAATATAGCAGAACAATTAGCTGAGGATAGCATCAGATGGTGCTTGGAGGAAAAACTGGTCGACATAGATTTGACTCTTTATATCGAGGACGCAGTCAAAGGCAAGGACGAAAATGCAGCGCCCGTTGTCAATAAAGCACCTGGCGACAAAGTAGATATCATCGCAACCATTCTCAACAAGGAAACAGACACCTATAGCATCGATGTAGTGCTTGAAGTGTCTTCAGATCTAAGTCTTGATAAAGCTTTCACTAGGAATGGATTTAGCGACATAGACGAGAAGGCAGTTACACCTGTTACAGACGGTAACAAGCGTACTGTTACAATTAGTCTTGAAGGGGGGAAGAGCAGACAAGTGGTTTTAAGGTTCGAAATATCGGAGACTGCTTCTACGGCTGTTTGTCCGCTAGTGTTTGCTAGAACAATAGTGGAGGAGGTGGTCTGCAGTTCTGCTATAACAATGTACAACATGGTTGATAACACCAAGGCAATCATTGTCACAAATAGGCATTTACTGTACGAAAAATACGATGACCAAGAGGTCAACTCCCTTCTAAGATACATATACAAGATATCCGATTGGCGTGAGGAGAACTGCATTGTTTACTACGTGGATCACTATGATGAATCTTTAGAGGATTGGGGCCAAGATGTAAACTATGATAGCGAAACTACCGCCAATGCTGTTGCTGGTAGAGTAGATGAGCTTGTTGAAGAATGGTCTGACAAACTGGCACAGAAAACATACTGGGGGCCTTTCTTAACATCGGTGCACTATCCGTATCTGGTAGTAGTCGGTGGAGATGAAACAATTCCTTTCTATAGACTCGATGATTCGGATTACGATGATAGCGAAGATGATTTCCCGTATAACAGTAATGATCCAGTACTCAATGCATTTGACGAAAACTACTTCCTCTCTGATAATCCTTACGCCGATATTTCAGGAGACGATTATGAAGAAGGAGAACTCGAACTGAGCGTTGGAAGAATAGTGGGGCATAGCGCTGATGCAATGGAATTTTTCATCAGAAACGCGTTAAGCGGCCCTGAGGATTTGGACGTTGCCATAGTGATGCATGATGAAGAAGTAGATGACGCTATAGACGCGCTTGATGAAAAGGCCTCTGTTGTTTCGCAGAGTGATAGCTGGACTGATGATGAGCTCGAAGACGAGTTGGAGCAAGGATTCCAAATACTCTATTGTGTGAGTCACGGAGAATACTATGAAATCGTCGCTGTTGGTGGGGGAACTCTTGACGATGATGAACTAGATGATGTAGATTCTACTGGAGGAATTAGTGACAACAGACCACTCATCATTTTCGACTCATGTAGGGATGGAGTTGTTACAGACGAAAATGGAGATCAATGGAAACCTGAATGGGACGACTGTATGGTTTACGCACTTGTGAACCAAGGATGTAGCGGGATTGTTGCCTCAGGTGGATTGGCGCTTTTTGACTATGGAATAAAGTTAACCAATGATTACATATCGCGACTAATAACTGGCAATGAAGAAACCTTGCCGTTTGGAACAGCCCTTTGTGACTCAAAAGTGCACTATGATAATGGATGGTGGTGGGACGACGGAGAAAGGAAAACAGTGACGGAGTTCATATACTTCGGATTACCATGGACCACAATGGATCCGCAAGGCACGCCACCGCAAACTGCGTCTTCGATTCTCATTAATATCTCTGATCCGTTTCATGTTTCCAACGATAGATATGCTAAAGAGATTGAGATTAATGTCACGGACTATATAGTTTCACATATCAATAGCTTTGACTTGTTAGAAATTGATGGAGCGCAACTGGCATTCGATGAGCATAGGCCCGTATTGCCAATCGTTGACATTACACTATTACTCCCGCTGGACTCTAATATTGCAGACATTGTTCTGGTTGACAGCATCACGGAGAATATTGGATATTATAATATTCCTTCATTTGTCTCAGCGACAAAACCAAACGAAAGCTCGTTCGAACCATCGACCGGGACAGGGTTCTACCCCTATCCAATTTACAAGATTGAGACATCAACCACAAATATACATAAAATAGTTAAAATCAAAATGATCCCCATTACATTCAATGCAGAAACGAAAGAAACACTCTTACACAACTACGCAAAATTGCGACTAACTTATCAAACTGAAATACCCGTGGCATTACAGGACTTTGTGTTGCAGAAAAAGGAATACACCCCTGGTGAAGCGATAGAAGGATTAGCAGTAATAGAGAGCGTCACTTCTGAGACGCTCTTTGGGATACAAGCTAATGTTGTTCTTAGGGACATCCATGGTCAAGTCGTTGCGTCGGCATCGAGCACGCCCTTTGATTTAGGAATTGGAGAAATAAAGCAGGTCTCTATATTGCTTGACCAAGAACTGCCACATGGAACTTATCTCCTCGAGGCAGGAGTAACCGGAAGCGGAACATTAGCAACATCCTCCACCTACATAAAAATTCTCTCAGGCGGAATCGTTGATTTCTCCGCTCCATCTGGAGTCAAATCCGGGGACGATATTACTTTTGAAGTCTCTTTCATGAACGGCAGATCAGAAGATGTCTACGGCGAATCCATCATATACTTGTATGATACTCATAACATCGAAATAGCATCACTTCACTCATCGTCAATGGGCTTCCCAGCAAACCTGATAACACAAATCCAAATCACATGGAGCACTGCAGGAAAAGAATACGGCACGTACACAGCATCGCCAATGGTCTATGCAGGCGGAGAATCCTTCGGACCAGCCTACCATACCTTTGAGATCAAGCCACCAGACGAAATCCCACCAAGTACAACCCTCACGATAGGCGAACCAAAACACGTTGATCCCATGAATAACATCTATGTATCTTCTACTACGCCATTTACGTTGACCGCGGAAGATAATCCTGGCGGTAGTGGCGTGGCGTCTACCTTCTATCGTATCTATAACGGCACGTATGACACGGACTGGCTTGAATACTCAGCACCCTTCTACTTCACAGGGCTTACTGATGCCGAATACTCAATAGACTACTACAGCACCGACAACATAGGAAACACCGAAGCAACAAACACGGCAACAGTAATCCTCGATAACACTCCACCAACGACAACACTAACCATAGGTGAACCAGAATACACTTCAATCAAAACCTACGTGACCCCTGACACACCATTCACCTTAGAAGCCGCAGACACAGGATCAGGCGTTTACTCCACTGCATACCGAATCTACAATGCAACACACAACAGCGACTGGCAAACATACACCACACCATTCAAACTAACCTCACTAGCAGGCGGGGATTACACAATCGAATACAACAGCACCGACAACGTCCAAAACACGGAAACAACCCACACAACCAGCGTCACACTATTCCACTGGAACTACATCTACCAAGACACAAGCGGCAGAGGAACAACACTCAAAATCAACCTAGCCCTCAAATTCTTCCAATTCACCGCACCAAGCAAAGACTACGGCATAAGAAAAGCCACTTCCATGCGACAATGCGGCAGAGCAATCATAATAAGCCACTGCGACAAACAGCTACGCCTCATCACGGTAAGCGTAGACACCAAAACAGACTTCTGCTTCGCCATGGCATGGGACCTACAAACACGCAAACAATACTTGCTAGTCGACAAAGCAGGAATAGAATAAAAAGCCAAAAACATCACAATCCCATTTTTTCTTGCATTCAAATCCTGTTCTGAGCCTATTTCAAGATTATGCCAAACAAGGAAATAGAATGAGTCTCAAAGGTCACATCTTAAACCTATGCTTAAGAAAAAAGAGGGGATTGCGGGAGACGTCGCCATTCGGAGACGGGTTCAAACCCCATCCCCCGCACCAAAGAAGGACCTGTTGCTGTCTGGTGATAGTTCCATCTTTGCTGTTGTTCAGAATCTCAAGAGGCTTGGAAGGAAAGAGTCAACTCTTATTGCTGTTAGCAGGAAGCTTCGGTATTTGGCTAGAAATGTTGATTTGAGACAGCCTGAGAGAGTTAAAGAGTACATTGCTAATCTTCAGTGTTCTGACGGTCACAAGGATAACGACTGATATTTACGGTCATTATGCTGATTTCTATAGTGTTCAGTGGGCTAAACCGAAGTATCAGAGAGAAGAAAGAGTCACTAGGGTGCCAAAGGAAGAGGATATTGACAAGATCATAAGCCATGCTACATTGAAGTATTCAGTAGCCTATTCCATAATTAGGGATGTTGGAGTCAGGCCTGTAGAGCTTGGAAACTTGAGAGTGAAAGACATTGACCTTGACACTGGGGAGATCTATCCGATCACTGCAAAGCATGGTTCAGAGAGAGTTCTTGGAATGAAGAAATCAACGTTAGCCATGCTGAAAGAGTATGTCAACAAGAACAGCTTTACTCAGATGGATATTCTTTGGAATGCCAAGAGGGTTAAGGAGAATTGGAGCAAGCTGAAGGCTAGTGTAGCCAAGAAGCTTGGGGAACCACAGTTAAGGCAGATTCGGCTTTATGACTTGAGGCATTTTGCTGGTGCAATGACCTACTACAGGACCAGAGACATAATCTTAACGATGCGTTTTCTGGGTCACAAGAACATCAAGAACACTCTACGATACATACACCTAATCAACTTTGATTCAGAAGAATACATTTGCAAAGCAGCAACAGATGTTGAAGAAGCAAAACTACTGATAGAACAAGGATTCGAATACATTACAGAGATGGATGGAGTCAAGTCATTCAGAAAGAGAAAATAATCCTTTCCCCTTTTTCTTTGGTTAAGATAAGCTTAGCAACTAGCAGGGAGACAGCCATGCCTGAAGGGAAGAGAAAGAAGCGACGTCTCATTTGCGATGCTGAGGTAGATGAAGACGAAGTAATCCGTCCTGAATGTGGGAGTTATCTGGAAGAATCAGCGTACGATGTAATGGGCGATGAAGGAAACTGAAGCTGAATCAGACTAATTTTGGAAATTGCCATTTGCACCATAGAATGGAGATATCTCCCGAACAACGAAATTGGATTGCCGAGTTCTCTCAACCTTCTCCAAACTAGATACTCTATGTCCTTCCCAAATAAGGATTAATGGACCATTCTTCTATTCTGCCCAGTCTGTTTGGCAACGTTTTCTTCTGTAGACTACGACTGCCAGTAGCGTTGCTATCATGAACAGGGGTAGAACGAGGAATGATGGAAACTCTGGAATAATCGTTGTTCCACTCATTTCTATAGTGTGTTCGCTGTGGGTGTAATTGATGTAAAGATACTCGTATGCTTCATTTGAGCAGGGTAGTTCTCTGACTTGAGGATAAGTGATGAGCACGCGCTACGAGCTCCGACCGAAGAGAATATCCGGAATACCACTCTTGAATTTCCATTCGCTAACCACTGCTTCCCCGGATATCACCCTAATGGATGTTGACTCTTCAAGCTCTTTTTTCGAAGCTCTTTTGCTCCCCTACTTAGTAGCGCCCAAGGCGATTAACCCTTCCCATCCTAAGAAAGCTATAAGAATGCACGCGCTAAAGCCAAAAATCTTAGGCATCGATCGAAATATCCTTAGAACGCCCTGCTGTTTGATCGCTTTATAAGGAAGTTTGCTTAATATGGGGTATTAGCGTTCTGTTGTGGAAGGATGAGAAGACCACAGCAACGTTGCACGCTACAATAAACTATGAAAGGAGTGATGGAAATGGCGGAGAAATCGGCAATTGTTTTCGTTGGAAGTAAAACACCAATGGACTATGTTCTAGCAGTTATGACAAGACTGTCGGCGAACGATTCTAAGGAAGTAATTCTGAAAGCACGGGGACAAGCAATAACTACAGCTGTTGACGTAGCTGAAATAACCAGAA
>JALHSQ010000192.1 GCA_022865885.1 Candidatus Bathyarchaeota archaeon
CGTCTAAAGGGCTCCCGGTTATGTTGAAGGCGTTTGAAGAGCTGATGAGGGAGCGAGATGACATTAGATTGGTCATAGCGGGCTCCAGTCACCCTAACTTTCCAGGATACTTGGAAGAGTTTGCTAAAGCGGGAATTCCGAAGGTGGATTTTCTGGGCTACGTGCGTGAGGAAGATTTGTCACGGGTCTTCAGAATGGCAGATGTAGTGGTGCTACCCTATTTTACTGCCACGGGAACGAGCGGTGTGTTTCACCTTGCCTGCGGCTTTGGTCGGTCTGTTGTGGCTTCCGATCTGCCGGAACTCAGGGAGTTGGTGGCTGAGGGAGCCTCCGCGCTTCTAGTGCCTCCTGGTGATGTCGGGGCGTTGAAGGCTGCAATCCTGAAGGCCCTCTTCAACGAGGAGATGGCAAAACGTATGCGCGAACAGAACTTGGGGTTTGCTCAGAGGGAGAGTTGGAGCGCAGTGGCGGAAGCGTACGAAGAGGCTTATTTGGGGCTCCTGAACTCTTGATGCCTTTGGACAGCAGCAAAGAAGTTTATGTATCAGTGATCGTTCCCACGTATAATTCTGCGAAGAGCCTGCCCCTCTGCCTGAAAGGCCTAAAAAGACAGAAGTACCCATACAAGGAGGTCTTAGTGGTGGATAATTACAGTAGGGATGAAACCCGACACATAGCTGAGAATTTTGGCGCCAACGTGATACTTCACAGGGGGACTCAAGCAGCTGCTAGGAATGTGGGGCTAGCCCATTCGAAGGGCACTTATGTCCTATTCCTAGACTCGGATCAGCAACTTGAAGGTGGCGTGGTTGAGAACTGCGTTTTGATATGCTTTGAGTGCGAGGTCGAGGCTGTGAAAATTCCTGAAGTCTTCGTCGGCCTCAACTTTTGGGGTAGGTGTGCAATGCTCTGGAAGAACAGTATGGTGAAAGCTTGGGGACCCAAAGGAGGCATCCCAAGGTTCTACAGGAGGAGAAAACTACTTCAACTGTTAGCTTTCAACGATACACTGCGATGGTGGGAGGATTTGGAACTCTATCAGCGGCTTAAGTCCGCTGGGCTCAGAGAAGCTTGGTGCAGAGGCCACGTCATCCACTATGAAAATGATTCGCTTCAAAATGTGTTGCGGAAGTACACGTCTTATGGGCAATCCATGACATTTTTTAGGGATAGTCCGGCCAAGGCTCCTTATGCCTCAACGTTTAGGCTTACGCTATCTACTATTGCCCAAACATTGAGAGATCCGGGCAGGTCGCTGAGCGTGTTCTTGGGATGCTTATTCTTGGTCACCGTGAAAAGCCTCAGCGCAGCCTTAGGGTTCTTGTCAAGGCTGAAGTAGTCAATGCTTGGAGATCTTTTCCCACTATGTCATCTAAAGACTCGAGTATATACGATGGCGAAACGCTTTCACATTGTGCCCCACAAAAAAGTTGATGTAATAGCTCTCTTGGGCTTCCTCGTCGTCTCCGTGTTTAGTCTGAGAGCCGTTTTTGCCACGGGCGATCCTGTTGCCTTTCATGATCTCGCACCTATGTACAGACTAGATCAATTGTTTCGTCCCTACGATTTTCCATGGGATTACAAGTCTAATCTCGGCTCGCCTAGCATGCTAACTGGCAACGCACTGTATAATCTCCCTATTATCGGATTGTCCTTAGCTTTTGGATCTGTTGCCTTCGCCCACAAGATTCTGCTGGTTCTTCTTATGGCGTTTACTGGGTTCGGCTTCTATGTAGCCTTCACCTATCATATCAGTTCTAGGGTTGCTGGTTTCGCAGCAGGCCTCTACCTGATGTTTAATCCCTTCACGCTGGCGAGGTGGGTATATGGTCATAACACAATCATTCTAGCCTATATGATCCTGCCCTTCGCCCTCCTCTCCTACTTTAAGGCGATGAGGGAGGGAGGAAGAAAATTCATGGTTGCTTGTGGGCTACTTGTAGCTCTAATGATTGCCACCAGTCCTCATGTAGCTTACTTGTTCATCTTGTTTATGCTGTTATACACGGTCTTCGACCTAGCGCTTTCAAAGAGAACTGGCATAGTAAAGAGGATTACATCTAGAGGAGTTCACGTAGGCCTAATACTTGGCGTTGCGCTTATAGCGGCTTTCCCAATTTTTTATCAAATAGCAATGGTGAACCTTTCAGTGTACTCGGTAAGAGCTGAAGAGGCTGTTTTGGTTGTCTCCCCGATGGGTGTTACGGCATCGACGATTCCACCTATAACGTTAGTTGCCTTCATCGTATTGGCATTTTTGTACCTATTGAAGAAACGAGGTCTAACGGAAGCTTCAGCAATCTCGTC
>JALHSQ010000193.1 GCA_022865885.1 Candidatus Bathyarchaeota archaeon
TGAAGAACGGATTCTCCTGGTTCGCGAAAACCAGAACGTAGAAATCTTTGACCGGCGCATGGAGTCGCATCGTGATACTATGTCGATAGGGAGTATGAAAGCGTCTGACATTCTATTAAAGTTCAAATAACACATTTCTTTAGTGTAATCTATTGTAGTAAACCTTAAATGTAATGCGTGCGTTATTTTTACCTATGCAAGCAACATCTGACTTTACTCCGTCAACTGATTTAATTAACGGGTCGCCAAAGAATATGGTAACGTATTTCTTATTGAATCGGTG
Source organism: Candidatus Bathyarchaeota archaeon (assembly GCA_022865885.1). Classification (GTDB taxonomy): domain Archaea; phylum Thermoproteota; class Bathyarchaeia; order Bathyarchaeales; family Bathycorpusculaceae; genus DRUK01. The sequence continues at coordinate 284 of JALHSQ010000193.1, forward strand.
TAATGAGTTCAGCAGGGATATCAAACAGCATGATAACGTTGATGTATCAGCGATGACCGCAGACTTGTTATCATATTGCCCGGAAGTCAAGACGCGGGAAAAGATGTGGCAGGATTTCGTAAAACGAAAAGAAGAAGATGGGGAAGGAAGCAAACAGCACAAAGAACTGAATGCTGCTATTTTAACGAAAGGAGATTTCTGGGCGTATATCTGTGATGTCTTAGAGTTTACTGAGAGAAGCACTGGCGGGTTTTAGGACATGGTTCTTGTCTATAATATGAGAACCGTAAAGACAATGGAATCGGCAATCATAGAAGCAATAGAAGCAGCAGGAGTTCCGTTATCGGTATACACTTCCGGATATGTTGATTTAGGTCCGTCGAATAAATCGGCGTTAAAACGGTTTGCGAATATCTGTTCTGCAATTTCAAAGAACGAATTACCGATTCCCCCGTCACCATTAATAGAGTTTATCGTCAAGCGGACGACAGGGACATCCAAACAGGATTTCACCATGATCGTTGACGCCAAGAAAGGTCTTGGAAAGTCCTGGTCGTCAATATGCATAGCTGGACTTTACGCACTTGAAGTAGCTGACTATTTCGGGCAGGAAGCAAAAGATTTCTTCTCGTTAGATAATTGTGCGTTGCTGGAAGATACAGAAGGTATTACAAAAATCCTGGACGAAGCGGATAAACAACAGGCAATTATCATAGACGATGCCGGTACAGCAATCGGCAGCCGGGACTTCGCTCAGCAGAAGAACAAGAACTTCAATAAGATCCTTGCCACCTGTCGGACGAAACGATGGTTTGTAATTTTGAACGTCCCGATCTCATCGCATATTGATGTTCAGGTCAGGGAACTCATTGATGCCAATGTCCATATCTATAAACCGTTTCACGAAGACCATTTCAATATCCTGAAGATTAACTCATCGGAATCAATCTATCGGTTCGGGAAAAAGAAAGTATTTGAAAAACGGTTCTCTTTCTTTAACCGTAAATTTGATTTCTGGTGTGCGTATTCTCCGGATATATTAGACCCGTTCAAAGGATTTACTGATAAATATGATAAACAACGGGACGAAGCAGCGAACCGGATTATCAGTTCAATTACCGTACAGGAAAAAGAGCGGGGCAATCCGATGACGAAACGGGAAAAGACCTTCCAGGAAAAACTGGAGAAATATGGCAAGACTGTTTTGGATATGAAGAAAGAAGGCAAGTCGTGTCGGAAGATAACCGAAGAGACGGGGTTGACAGACAGTATTATCAATCGGATTCACGCAGAAATGAAGAAACGAGGGAAACAATGATTATCTTACCGAAACCGAAACAAGCTATCCCGGAACGACTTAAAGCGGATAACTGGGCATTTCACCGGCTGGCACGGTCAGACGACCCGGCGTATAAATGCCAGAATATCGGAAACCTCGTTAACAATCTCGTTGCAACATTATCTATAGCGGGGCTGTTAGAAACAGAGATTAATCATACTTTTACCATCCGGCAAAAAGAGAAAGGACTTATAACGGATAAACAGTTCTTCTTCAAGACCTTAGACGACTTCTTAAAATTCCAGATTGTCGGTGCGAACAAATCCTGGAACCTTTATTCACGGGGGGAACGTGGCGAAGCAGTTGAGATTGCATCTTCTGTGTTACGGGAAGTATTGTTCTTAGTCTACGATGAAAGGTTTACAACGGCAGACGACAAGACATCGTTTTACGGGAGAGATATTAAACCATGACAGACGGATACGGGCAACCGCCAGCACAACAATCTGCGGGTGGCGGGCAGGTAGCAGTACAAGGACAAGGGCAATACTTAGACGACTACGACTATTACGGCAATACCTTTCGGGGAATGGGTCCGAGTGACCAGGCAGCACAAGTCCGGAAAGCGATCTTCGATTGTGCCTTACCGGAAAAAGATTCGGATTTCGGAGAATGGATTCCGATGTTAGCGGTAGCAGTAGATATGGTGTGCAGGATTCCGGGTGTTGACCATACGGTTATCAACGAATTGAACCTGAGGATGGAACTGATAGTTGACCGGGCACATTCCCAAGGTAGGAAAAGGAGCGTAGCTGCTAAGATGCAGAAACTCATATTCCGGTTAAGAAGTTACGTATCAATGGGCGATACACCGTTGGCGGGAATTACGGGTGTAACCGCAATGATCACCACCAACCAGAAACAGGACCAGACGATCCGAATGCCGCAACAACCAGCAACTACAAATTCCATATGGCCGTGGGGTGGTAAGAAGTAATGGCAACTGAGATAATCGCACAACAGGGGATACCGATTGGGTCGGCCACCCTCCCATTTTTCGATGCACCAGTTATAGTGGGTGTTCCGGTATGGGTATTCATCGTTACGTTCTTATTCTTCTGCGTAGTAGCGGCTTTCATCTGGTGGTTAGCCAAGTTAAAGAAACTTCAGGCGGTAGCGGGCTGGTCGGAATCGTTAAAGAAACAGGACGTTCACGACGTTCAGGTCTGGATAATATCACGGACACAGAAGCTTATTATCGGGTGTATGAAGATTGAAGACAACATCCTGAGTTATCACGATAAGACCAAGATTGGCATGTGGCATCATAATACAAGAGAGAGTGTAATACGGGTCGGAGGCAACCCGGCGGTAGTAGTCAGTGAAGATTTTGACCAGACCCGGGACTTCATTTCGGAGATTGCATTAACGGACAACTGTGATACGTTCAATACCAACCAGGAAGATTTAAAGAAATGGAAAAAAGAAAA
>JALHSQ010000024.1 GCA_022865885.1 Candidatus Bathyarchaeota archaeon
CAGAATCGCTTGAGAGAATGATAGCTACAGTGCTCAATGAAGCAACCCTCGATGGTAGCTTCTTTACTGTTAATTTCCCTAATGTTGGCAAGCATGCTTGGGATTGATATACGACGTCTATTCCTAGATTAAGTTATCCTATATCCGGTAGAAATGAGAGGTAAGACAATTCTTAATGGTTGCTCGCTAAGGCTCAACGTTACTCTTTTGGCAGGAGCAATCATATGTGCTGCCATCTCCACTCTCCCCGATAAAGAGACCCTTAGAATTACGTGTATTGTAATCGGATGGCTATTAACTCTGGCGGCAGTTGGGCCATCCTTATCCGGGTACGTGTGGGAACGCGTGAGAAAGGGAAAAGCTGAAAACCTAGATCCCAATATTATCATACCGGGATGGAAGCAATTCTGTCAATCAATGGGTATTGAAAAGGATATTAAGGTGAAGGTTTTTCCCAATTTGCGCAACGCCTACGCCAATGGCACCACGATAGAAATAGGTCAGCCTGTATTAGATAGCCTGGATAGCGTTTCGATAAAGGCAGTATTCACCCACGAACTTGCACATATTAAGATAAACGATGCCTTGAAGTTGAAGCATTTGCTGGTTGTTATATTGGTTTGCTCAATATTTGTTAGCGTAGCACACGCTATAGTTCCGTTGGTATTCACACACAGTGTCGTCCAGTTAGGCTTTTCCCATTTCACCTTCTCAGTTTTATCAATCTTAATGATCGGTTTTATGGGCATAGCTATAAGATTCATGTCATGGCCGGATGAATACAAAGCCGATTTAGTAGCCATGCAACATGTCAACCGGGGGGCAGTTGTCTCTTTTCTCACAGCTATGGCCGCGTTAAGGAAGATGGATGTTACGCGTGACTTTTATTTGCACCCGTCAATAAACAAGCGTAAAGCAAATTTAGGCTGGTCACGAAAAACAAGGTTCAGAAAATGGTATTTTGAACTCTAAGCGGTGACACACGAACTATATCTGAGCGATATTGTACAAAAAGCCAAATGTTACTTTTTCAGGTCAACTTGCTGGCCTCCTCACTAGCCACAGCATACATCGTAAATGATTCTCCGCTTTAATTCTCATTTCCGGGGATGGTTTAGGTTAGTGCGGTTTATGCAGCCTTTCTAAAATAGGATATTCTAAAGTGTAAGGCTAAATACTGGCGAATATAAGGCCGTTTAGCCAATCAAGCTTGCTGTTTCAGGTAAGTAGCATTTGCTTAGTGTCAGCAGAATCAGCCATAATATCCGGAGACTGAATTCCCACAAACTCTAAGCTAATGAAATTCATAGTTGGTCTGGGTAACCCTGGTAAGACCTATGCCCATAATCGCCATAATGTGGGCTTCTTGTGCCTGAATTACTTCGCCAGGCTTCATTCCATTCACTTTGACCACAGGCAATGCCGGGCTAGAGTAGGCCTTGCTGAAGCAAGGGGTGAGAAGTTGCTGCTGGCCAAGCCAGGGACATTTGTGAATCTCAGTGGTAAATCCGTAGCTGGCCTCGTGCATAAGCACCACACTCCTTTGAGCGATCTCCTGGTAATATACGATGACCTCGATTTGCCCC
>JALHSQ010000194.1 GCA_022865885.1 Candidatus Bathyarchaeota archaeon
ATAGAGACCTTGGATGGTCACCGGATGATCTTCAGTGACAGGCCTCTTTGGTCGTAATGAACCGTACACCGCATCAGAGCTGATGTAGATCACCCGACGCAGGGAGGGGAGGGAACGCGCCAGCTGGAAGATATTGACAGCCCCTAACAAGTTCACCTCCACAATCTCCTGACAATGATCGTGTTCCCATGCCTTGTCAGCGGGCGTAATAGCGGCTGCATGTACTACTGCATCCACGCTGTGATCAGCCACTAACTTTTGTAGCAAAACCAGATCGCGCATGTCCCCACGAATAATGGACACTCGATCGGGAAAATGTCGCAACAACGGTTGAGTCGCCTGATCCGGCGGGGACATATCGAATGCAACTACATCCTCACCTCTTCGAGCGAGACAACCGACTATATTACTACCGATGAACCCTGTTCCACCGGTAACCAATACGGCCATAACCTTCTCACTGCTTTCATCAAGAGTGTTTCAATATATTTGTCGCCGCATGTCGAGCCTCTGCTTCACGAGCCTCTGCTACCGGTATACCAGCCACATGGGGTGTTATGATGACGTTTTCCAACTTCCACAGTCGACTCTCCCTCGGCAGGGGCTCCTCCCAAAACACATCCAATCCAGCCCCAGCGATCTTCCCCTCTTTCAAGGCTTCATATAACGCCTTTTCATCTACTAAACGGCCCCGGGCTGTATTGATAAAATAGGCTGTGGGTTTCATCAAGGCAAACTCTCTTTGGCCCATTATCTTCTCTGTCTCTTTGTAGAAGCGTAGATGCAAGGAAACGAAATCTGACTCCCGAAGAAGGTCATCAAAGGAGACAAAGGCAACACCCAAACGTCTCTCTTGTAACTTTGTTAAGCGGCGCACATCTGTATAAAGTACCTCCATATCAAAAGCGCGTGCCCGCTTGGCCACCTCCTGGCCTACTACCCCTAGGCCAACAATCCCCAAAATCTTGCCGTAAAGAGCATCAAAGCCCTCTAGGCCTATCCAGTTGAATACATAGTTGTCTTGAGTTGTTAAGATCGTTTTGACGCCCGATCTATATAAACCCTCGAGAGTCTCTCGGTAGGCTTTCAGAAACTTTTTCGCGAGAGCCAACATCAACAAGAAGGTGTGCTCAGCTACAGTTACAAGAGATAAAGAGGGCACCGTAACCACCGGTATGCCCAATTTCCTCGCTGCTTTGGTATCCACCATGCATGGCTTGAAACCTATTTTCTGGACGAGTCTCAGGTTCTTTCCAGCCGCCAATGTTTTCGCGTCGATATCTGTCTCCCAGGTCATAAGGAAATCGGCCTCAGCCACCGCTGCTGAGCGTTCCTCACGTTTGCCACCCGAAAGAACAACCTCATAACGGTCGGAAGATAGTATCGAATGTAACACCAAGAGTTGATCTTCAGAAGGAGCATCCAGCATCAAAACTTTCAATCGAGCCATCTCATCACCTCTCTCACAAGAAAATACCTTTCATGTCCCGCCCCAGGAAGATAATGATTCGAACCCAGTAGAGAGCCGCTCATTCATTTCCTCCTTGCCTGAAACACCCTGACCACCTTCTTCATCCTATCTAGGCCTTCTTCGAGGAGAGAGAAGGGTACCGCTAGAGAAACCCTTACATATCCCTCTCCCTCCTCACCATAGTGTGCCCCTGAGCCTACTACCACTCGAGCCTCCTCCCTTAGTGCAGCAACAAACTGTTCAGAGCTTAAGCCTGTAGAAGTAATGCTAACAAAGATATAGTAAGCCCCTCTTGGCACCCCGTAGGTCAACCCCATTTCATCCAAACTTTCCATCCAAAAACGCCTGCGCTTGCCGTACTCCGTCATCACTTCCCGCCACCAATCTTGGGGGCCTGTTAGAGCTGCTAGCGCAGCCCACTGGGACATAGCTGGCGCACAGATAGTCATGGCATGCTTAATAGGTAACATGCCAGAGATAAATCTGGCTGGTGCCGCAATGTAGCCAACTCGCCAACCTGTCATAGAGTAGCATTTGGAAAAACCGTTGATGGTAATCGTTCGCTCCCACATACCAGGGAAGGAGCCAATACTGTAATGCTTATAGTCCTCATAAACATATTTCTCATAGAGTTCATCTGAAATGACTATTAGATTGTACTTTTCAGCGATCTCAGCAACCCCATCCAAGGTCTCTCGGTATAGAACGTTCGCTGTGGGATTACTCGGAGACACTAGCAAAATGGCTTTGGTCTTGGAGGTGATCCGTTTTTCGATCTCCCTCGGGTCGACTTCGAAGTCATCCTGCTCGAAGGTAGGAACAGGTACAAGTCGTCCTCCAGCAAGAATCAGATCCTGCTCATATTGGCCATAATAAGGAGAAGGGATAAGCACCTCCTCAGCAGGGTCAACAAGAGAGAGCATGGTCACCATAAGTGCCTCTTGTGTGCCTGTTGTCACCAATACTTCGCTCTCCGGATCCACCCTCAAACCGTTATCAGTCTGCAGTTTAGCCGCAATAGCCTCGCGCAATTGTGGGATCCCTATCCACGGGGTGTAACTAGTGTAGCCTTCATCAAGAGCTCCCTTCCCCGCCTCAATAATATGAGCTGGGGTAGGAAAATCGGGCGTCCCGGTGCCCAAGTTTATCTGTCCCTTAATCGCAACCGATGTTTGGAGACCCAACAGGTCGCAAAGCTTTTGGGCCTTGCGGGAAAGAACCTGAGCTGCAACGCTACTTTCGCTTTCTTGAAGCACGACATTCCTCCCTTCCTTAGTTCAATATTGTCAAGGTGTCGTTACCATGCTTTCCAACACCGAGTCGGCTTCTCCCAACAGGTACTTTGCCTTCCGAGTTTTTGAAGTGAAAAGGATCCTCATAGCACTACTATCCCCGATGCCTAAATTGATCAATACCTATAGCTAGAGCCATGCTCGGGGTATACTATATCTCTGATAGAATTCGCTCATTTCAACCCTCTGGCCGGTTTCAGCTGCCTCAGTGCATGCAAAAACCAAAGCCAAACTTTTCAGATGGTCCTTCCCGCTCGTTTCTACAGGCTTACCCTCTTGGACTGCCTCAACAAACTTGGCCAGCAGAGCTCGTGTGTCATCAACAAAGGGTTCTACCGGTTCTAACTTCACCGGCTGAAGAGGTTCAGCCTCATCCTTAAACCGCTCACCCGTCAAGGCCAGCTCAGGCGAGAACTCTGCCATATGTAGATCGCCAAATTGGGCCTTCTGGATGAGTACGCCACCTGAGCAATCGGTCCGCCAGCGGAAATCGAATTTGTTCCAACCTGCTGTCCACGTGCCAAGGTAGTTAACACGCAACCCTCCCTCAAACCGCAGCAGGAGAGAGACGTTGCTATCATCTTCATATGTGCTCCAGGATGGGTTCCAGGTATCTGCGAGGACCGATTCCACCTCACGGTCGTAACAGTACCGCATCAGATCGAGGTGATGGTTCGACTGCTCCACGAGCATCGGCTGCTTCATGGTAAGACAATACTTGTTAAGGTCTTCACGTTTCCCATCGCGGTGACGCAGGTAAGTAAACTGAGCGAAGGAGGGTTCCCCCAGTTGTCTCTCCTTTATGATGCGTCTGATCGTCTGATGGGAGGGTAGGTATCGGAAATTCATACCTACCATCAATTGCAGACCACGCTGATCTGCTTCTCGCACAAGTGCTATCGCTTCAGTTAAATCTTCCGTCAGAGGCTTCTCCACGAGGGCATGGATACCTCGCTCAAATGCTAGCATAACCTGTTCGTAGTGTCCTTCTGGAGGAGTCACTAAAAGAAGCGCCTCTGGTTTCGTCTCTTCTAGGGCCTTGGCCAAGTTATCAAAACAAGGCACACCTTCATCGCCAAATTCTCTTACCCTCGCCTTCAGAACGTTCAATCGACGCGCCACATACGCCACTGTCTTGATATCTGGATTGTCGCACACCACTCGCGCCCAATCCTCCCCTCTCACTCCAACACCTACCTGCACTATCCTCAACATCGCCTCCTCCCTCGATGAATGGTCACACACTTATTGAATAATAGCATAGGCAAGTGATGACCGTCTGAGCGCACGC
>JALHSQ010000195.1 GCA_022865885.1 Candidatus Bathyarchaeota archaeon
CGGCGTACAGGGCTGCGCAAACCCCGATCATTGCGACATTCAGCGTTTTCATTTCTTTATCCTTCCGCATTTCGCCCAAAGTCTGTCAACGAGTGCTTTCTAGATAAGAGTTTTCTATGGATTGTCTAAACGTGTCTAAACCCAACATACTTTTCACTGAACCATACGAAAGTTTGCTAGTTTCGTTTCTTGAAGATTTTGACACAGCCATCGTACTCTCCTGTCACATACTCAAATCCTGCTTCTATCAGGCTGCATGCTTCTCCAGTGTTATTGGCTACTCGGCCAGTGAATCCATCGCTTAAGTCGTTGAATAGTTTACTCTCTAGGCCTATGTAGATCAGGGTGTTCTGAATGTTCTTGTGTCCTAGAAGTCTCTGAACGTGCAGAATGTCTTTAGTCTTATGGTACTGCGTTGTTCCAAACCAGTGACGGAATGTTATGAACGTTATCTCTAGCAGTCTCGGGTTTGAAAGTTTGTGAGCTGTGGTCTTGCGCTTGAAGTAGAAGGCTCTCCGTAGCAGGAAATCATCGAAGATTCTTTCTGAACCGTTTGTTATGTCCTCAAGCCTTCTGATCAATTCTACTGACACGGTTAGAATGCGCGGTCTGTGTCCTTTCACTGGTCTGTTAATGGTGATTGTCCTGGCTTCTTTGTTGATGTCTTTAGGCGTTATGGCTGCCAACTCCCTTGGATCAGTTCCGCATTCTTTTAGGCCCTGAAGGAATGTTCCAAGTGTTTTTCCGCATGATCCGATAAGCATGTTTAGCTCCTCTTCACTAGGTATGAACGGAATTTGCTCTAGGCGCGTGTATCTTGGCGGATTCCATGTTAAGCCTTCTTTTTCTAGAAAGCAGGTGTAGCCATCTACCACGTTCGCTTTTGTTCCGTCACTCCAAGTCTTCTGCAGCGCTATGGTCTTCTTGACTGATTCAGAGTCCAGGAGGTTAGCTCCGCGTTTGACTAGGGTTTGAAGGCGCATCATTCTGCTTTGGATTGTTGGAATCTTGTAGCCTTGCTTCTGCATCCAGAACTCAAACTCTACTAGCTTTCCTTTGATGATCTGTGCTTTTCCTATTCCACTTGTTGTCTGAGACTCTCCCGCAAGCCTTTCTCCTTGGGCTTGCCGAGTGTACTTCTCAGCTTTTTCGCTACAGAGCTGCTCCAGAGCCGATAATGCTGCACTTAACCGTTTCATCACGTTCTCGATGGTTGGCAACTTTTTAGGCAGCTTCAGCTGGGAAGAAGAAGAGGGTTGATTTTTTTCACTTTCTTCTTCTACTTGAAGTCCTGGCCGCTGCAGCTTCATGTACACCGCATTTTTTTACCAGTATCGCACTCGCACTTCGGCGCATCGCCCACGTATTTGAGGTTGAAGTGGACCTGTTTCCAAACCAAAACTCAGAACCCATGTGAGCTATATGGAGTTGTCTTAACTGTTAAGATTTGCGCTGGAAACCGCAATAGCGCCCTAAAACGAGCCCCAGTCAACATGGCGAGCCCATCATGATTTGCAGCGTGCATGCATCCTCACAGTATACTACGAGCA
>JALHSQ010000196.1 GCA_022865885.1 Candidatus Bathyarchaeota archaeon
ATCGAACTGAAGGTGATCATGAAGGGCTGTGTGGAGCGTGCTGTCGCTTCTAAGCTTGTGAACAGTTTCTTGCTGGGTGGGATGCGTAGGGCTAGCAGGCGGGTTTATCAGCGGAGTGTGAGGAACCATGCCTGAATGGGTCAAACGAGCACTGACTAGACGCGTGGAGCGGAAGGGCTCTCGCGGAAAACAGCAAATCATAATCATTAAGCCCTCAGACAAGATCGTTTACCTAGTCAAATTCACGCTGGGAATGACCGCGTGCCTCTCTTGCCTCGAAGTAGCTCACCTGTTGGTTTTGGGGAGATGGAACAGCGAAGTATTCGCAGCCATAACAGGCCTAGTGGGAACAGTCACAGGAGTTTTTATTGGACAACACGCATAAAAAAGAGGGAAGAAGGGTCTATGGTGTTTGTTTTGGTTGCATCGAGCGCCTGAGACAGTAGGCTTATTATCCATACCATTCAACTACCGTTTGAGGCACAGCATTGCCAGAAGTTCGTGAACTGAGGAGAAGGCTACCTACCGAAGAGATCTACTACCAATGCGCATGGTGCCCTTGCAGATTCAGCAGTGAGCACGATCTCAAATTGCATCTGAAAGCCATTGGCGAAGAAGAATCCATACACAAGACTAATTGGGAAAGAAACCTCAGGGGACGCAACGGTTATTCTCGAAGCGATTGAAGCAAGTGTAAATAGGGAAAAAGCGTGGAAGCAAACTGAACCCTACGTCTGCAGCTAAGCAACCATGAAGAATGCGATCATCTTGTTTCATGGACTCATCCACTTCATCAACTCTAACTTTGGTGATTCAATTTGGTCACGAGACGTAGTCGCGAGTTCTTTCGTATCCGCTGCTCACGCAGGCGTTTCGATAGGGCTAGCGGCAAATTCATAGTCAACATAGCCTACGAGACTGCTCCTCCTAAGCCTTCGAGTCGTGTTGTCGCGGTTGCGGAGGGCTTCGGCCTCGGCATGGACCAATGGGAGAAATTCGTCATCTACGACGACGTCCAACTCGAGATCAGCAGGAACAGCATCGTCTACATCACAGGCGACAGCGGCAGCGGCAAAAGCACCCTCCTCAAAGCCCTAGAGCAAGACATCAAGCAAGAACTCCACGAAACCACCGTCAACGTAGCCGACATAAAGCCCGAACACGACAAGCCCCTCATAGAAACAGTCGGCAAAACACTCCAACAAGCCTTAGAGCTATTATCCAAGGTAGGGCTTTCAGACGCCTTCCTCTTCCTACGCACATTCCAACAGCTCAGCGACGGACAAAAATACCGATACCGCATAGCCAAAATGATAGAAAGCAAAGCCCAATACTGGATTCTAGACGAGTTCGCCGCGACACTCGACAGAGACACAGCCAAGATAGTAGCGTGGAACCTTCAGAAGCTAGCCCGTGCAGAAGGCAAATGCGTACTAGCAGCCACAACACACACGGATCTACTAGAGGATCTGAACCCTTCAGTGCATACCCACAAGCGGTTCGGCAAAGAAATCACAGTAAACTACTACCCAAACAAGCCGACCGAGGAATGCAGCCTCGTCAAGGAAATGCGAGTGGAACAAGGGTCAACCAAGGACTGGCGGACACTAGCAGTTTTTCATTACCGTAGTCACAGAATAGCTGCACCGCGCAAGATCTTCTGTTTGAAGCGAGGAGAGGATCTCTGCGGAGTGATCGTCTATTGCTATCCACCAGTCACAAGTTTTGGGCGGAGACTTGTCCTACCGAAAATGAGCATGAAAGAACTCAACGGAAGGCTGAGCACCATTTCTCGCGTGGTTGTTCACCCAAAATACCGCACAATAGGGCTCGGCCACAAACTCGTCAAAGAAACACTGGCACTAGTGGGTACGGATTACGTGGAAATGTCGGCAGTGATGGCCAAGTACAACCCATTCGCAGAGAAAGCAGGAATGAGGAAAGTGGCTGAACAGCAGCCTCCAAAAGAAGCCGTGAAGATCACTAGAATTCTTCAGCAACTCGGTTTCAACCTTCAACTGCTTGGCAGTGAAAGATACGTTTTGAGCAGGCTTCAGGCTCTTGATGACGGCGATGTCTTGAAAATAAGGGAGGTCTTTGTCAAGCAGAGGCATACGAGGTTCATGAAAAGCTTCTCATATCATCTCCCATTCGGCACAAAAGACGTTTACACTAAAGAGATAATGACCGCGGACTTGGATAAGCTTGCGAATCTGATCAGGATCTGCGGTTTCCTAATGCAGACAAAAGTCTACCTGTTTTGGCTTAGTCAGCGATAAGCAAGGGGGTTACGTGTACGTCTTTCCATAGTTGCTGCATGCTATAGCTATGTCTCTTATGTCCACCCTGTTGTCGCCGTTTTCGTCGGCGATTGGATTCCATCGGGGATGGTTAGGATACGAGCCGAATGCAGACGACGCAATCGCAATGTCAGATACGTCAACCCTGCCGTTGCCGTCAATATCCCCAGGCAGATGCGTGAATTCCTGGTCTGCGTGTATCGTATGCTCGAATATGCCATCACCGTTAGAATCTATCTGAAGAGTAACTCCTTTTTCACCATGAGAAAGAGTATCCCAGTCGATGCTAAAAAGATGCGATATCCCACCTGTAATGGGAATTGCGGAAGCATAGAAACTATTAGTATTACCTCCACTGAACATTTCCACTCTCAATCCGTAAGATCCTGATTCTGTACCAATCACTTTGTAGTGGTACGTATCATTTGGTGAGAGGATTATGACAATCTCATTGAAGTATTCCGAATTGGGTACTTGCTCCATCGTTTGTCCGTTTACAATTCCCGTAACTCGATCTGCTGAGTCGTAAACCTGGAGTACTGCCGGACTGCACAACTTCACTACTATTGACCCAATTTCATTCTCCGGAGTTCCCTGCGAAAGGTCAATTTCATGCCGAATGCTCCTATCAACATCGTCAACCATCATCCAAAGATTCGAGAATTCTGTCCCCAAGCTCAGAAGCATTTCCTGCGGCAACTCATAAAACTGCTTCTCTGCATCCGAGTGATATGTATTCAGGAACAACTGAGTCCCTATCGATGCTCCGGACAAAACCATGCCGACATCCGAGAGATAAGAGCTCTTGACTGTTATGATCTCGTTAGTTTCTGCCATCTGGAATACTTGAATCGCGTCGACTATCGCTCCTCCCGCTTTGATAAAGGTATAATATCTCTCGACGGTTAACCTGTCTGCTAGGGAACCAGCGCACGATCCGAAAACGCTGAGTAACTGTGCAGGTATCCCGAAAGTCATGCTCATGTGTTCGGGGACATAGCTTTCTCCGTCCTTCAGATAAGTGTCCCAATCGATCTTCGTGCCACCAATCGGATCAGGGAAACAACTGCGCATTATTCCAGTTTTCAGCTCCTTCAATTCTGAAATAACAGGTCCAATCGGAAAACTCTCCGGCAAATCAAACCTGCCGACGTCGTCAATAAGACACTTTATTGTTTTGGAGATGCTCAAGTATACGTCAATCATGCCATCGGTTAACCCAACTGTTTTCCTGTTAATGTCGCCTGATTTCCTCGGCACGGTCAGGGGGGATTGTTTGTCTGGAGGAGGGATCTTCAAGTATGTATCTATGAACGTACGATAAACTGCGGCATCATAATTGAAGAAGAAGAGTTGATCTGCACTATCCAACATATCGTGTATTGTGTTCGTGTATGAGGGTCCGTAGAGCCCGGTGACCAAGTTCTCACCTGTACGTTTTATGCCCTGGGCCATTAGGAGAAGAGAGGTTAATTCAAGCGCTCCTTTGGCTTTTTGGTACTCTGGGTCTGGATTAGTCATAATATTATAAAGTTTTGCTGGAATAGTTCCTATTGAAAAAGCATCCCTAATCGTCTCCAATCCCACAGAAGCAATATCAGCCCATCTCTTAGCCCTCCAGTAGTCCTTGACACTCGTGAAGGTCTGGGCTACTATACCCACGTCATAATTGAGCTTGTACATTACAGCTTTTTTCAGTTCGGTTAAAGCAGTTATTAGTCTGGTTTTTCTGGACGTGAAAGCCACGATGAAGTCAGGCTCATGGATGCCGTTTCCTCCGAAGTCTACCCAGTCGCTCGCAAGCCCATGCTCATCTATCGTTCTTGCTCTCCAGTGGTAGCTTTCATCGACTAGCTCGTTAGCGAATGCGTGAGCGTCTTCACCATTCGAAACAAGCTCACTTTCTTTGAATCCTCCTGCAGCCTCGTTGAACTCCCCTGAGTATTCGCCGAGATTTCTTAGTTCCACTTGAAGCCTTACCTGATCATCGTCAGGATCACTTACTACGCCGTACAGACATACAGTGTCTTCATATGTTGTCCCGCCTATTGATAATGGGGACAAATCTGCCTTGGATTGAGAGAGTAAAAGCGGCGGAAAAGGTGGACTATTAGCGTGCGCCGTAGTGATTTCTAGGGAAATGTACGTACTGTGAGTTAAAGCGCCGCTGACTCCAGTCACGGTTAGGGTGTGGCTTCCAGGCGTTGCCGTTGTACCAACTGAAACTGTCAAGGTGGAGGTTACTGAACCGCCTGCTGGAGGCGTGACTTGTTGAGGACTAAATGTTGTTGTGACTCCTGATGGTGCTCCAGAGACCGTTAGTTGGACAGGTTGATCAAAGCCACTCATTGAGACTAGGGTTATCGTCGATGTGTCTGAGCTGCCTCGCTGAATTGTTAGCAAGGTTGGAGATGCCATGATTGAAAAGTCTGGGGTTTGTGGATTTGGTCCAAGCTTAACCAACCAAAAATCGTCCCAGCCAGCGCCAAATGAGTATGTGACGCCTGCTATTGCGTATCCTCCATCAGCAGTCTGTATCAAAGCGGACGCATAATCATCGTTTGGTCCTCCGTAGGTCTTATTCCACTGAGCATTACCTGAAGCATCGGTCTTTACCAGCCAAAAATCATAGCTGCCAGCGCCAAAAGAACTTGTGTAGCCTGCTATTGCGTATCCGCCGTCACTTGCCTGCATCAAAGCCCAAGCACAATCATCGCCTGTTCCTCCGTAGGTCTTGCTCCACTGAG
>JALHSQ010000197.1 GCA_022865885.1 Candidatus Bathyarchaeota archaeon
CTGGATGGTGTTGTGCTCCATTAATGAAAAATCTGCATGCCTTTAATTGGAAATGTCCAAATGGGCATATACGCTATCAGGGTCCGAGTGGTCCGTGCTTGGAATGTAAAGAGCCAACAACGCGGGATGTTATTTGGTATTCAAAGCCAAGTCCTAATAGCACATCTTATTGTTTTGATACGACCTTACATTTTAATTACTTCGGGAATTACAAAAATAGACCCGAAGGACGTGGTGATATCACAGAAACTATGTCGCTCCAGGGTTCGTGTTTTATGATAAGCAAAGAACAATATTTTGATTTGAATGTCTGCGATGAATCTTGGGGGAGTTGGGGACAACAAGGCGCAGAAGTGGCACTTAAAGTTTGGTTGTCTGGTGGGCGAGTAGTTGTTAATCATAAGACATTTTACAGTCACATGTTCAGAACCCAGGGTGGAGATTTCAGTTTCCCGTACCATAATCCTCAAAGCAAAGTGGAAGATGCTCGAAAAATATGCAGGGATTTATTCCTAAATAATAAATGGGACAAACAGATTTATCCATTGAGTTGGTTAATTGAAAAATTTAAACCCATTCCTGATTGGCACGACGAGTCAGGCAGGAAGGTTCTTGAGCAGGTTACGACGGCGGGCGCGACGTTCAGCCTCGTACACTCTGAGAATGGGTCGTCTACTAGCATCATACATGCTCTTACAAATCTTACAAGTTCTCATCCATTTTCCATTAATACCGATTCGTCTGGAGGGAGGAAGCAAATGCCCTCGCATACAATGGGTCTTACTGCGGTTGAGATTGGCGGGGGAATTGGAACGTCTGAAATTCTCGGCGTCGGAAACGAGTTCGAGATGGGTGGGATTACAGCAGTTCCTAACTTTGCAGAGATGGTCGAGGACGGGAATATCTCGTCCTCTGCCGCAGGGAATATCCTCTATCAACCAAGCATAAATCAATCGATGGATCAAGATAATCATATCTCCGATGTTGGTCTGCCCATATCCTCCGCGAATAGTTCTTCCAGTCCAAATCCAACACTTGCCAATCGGGTCGATGGGATCAATATCGATTTGAGAGAAAATTCTATCAAGAGTTCTATTGTCGATTGTGGAGATTGTGAGATAATTAGTGTCAGCCATTTGATGCCTCCTATTCAGGTATCAGGGTTAGAGTCAGTACAATTGAAGGATTGTACTGACTCGATTATACCACCCACAAAAGGAATTGTCTACTACACAGACAACAAATTAGACCCAGGCATTATGAAAGCCTGCCAAGATCAGTTACTTAAATCCGTCAATGGGCACAGAATAGTTTCTGTTTCATTACAACCGATATACTTTGAAGATAATATTGTGCTTCCGTTGGAAAGAGGCTATTTAACATTATTCAAGCAGATATTAACTGGACTTGAGGAATTGAATACCGATATTGTCTATATGGCAGAACACGATGTATTGTATTCTAAAGAGCATTTTGACTTCATACCGCCCGAGCGTGATAAATACTACTACAATGAAAATTGGTGGAAATTGAGACTCCCTGATGGACTATGTTTACAGCATGAGGGAGCGCAGACGAGTGGACTATGCGCCTATCGGGATACTTTGATAAAGCATTATAAACAACGCGTCATTAACACCGAGAAGATGTGGAACGAACTTGGAGGGAATACGCATCCGTTCAGATCGTTTATACGCGACCAAGGATTTGAGCCAGGGACGCATCACAGAGCGGTAAGTGTGGATAAATTGGGTTTTGAGTATTGGTCAAGTGAA
>JALHSQ010000198.1 GCA_022865885.1 Candidatus Bathyarchaeota archaeon
GCGCATCCCGGCATCGCTTAGCGCGCTCGCCAGTGCCTGAGAGTTGTTCAGGACTGCATGATTGTAGGCCTTAAACTCCGGACGAAGGGCTTCCCCGAGGCAAGCAGCCTTGCCAGCCACGATATGCAACATCACCGAGCCCTGCACGCCGGGAAAGATCCCGGAGTTGATCTTCTTGCTGAGTGCCTCGTCGTTCCAGAGCACCAAGCCTCCTCTGGCGCCGCGCAAGGATTTATAGGTAGTCGTAGTCACGACATCGGCATGCGGAAACGGGTTGGGATAGAGACCGGTGGCAACCAGCCCGGCGAAATGGGCCATGTCGACCATAAGATAGGCGTCGACTTCGTCAGCGATCGCGCGGAAACGGGCGAAGTCGATGGCGCGGGGATAGGCCGATCCCCCTACGATGATCAGCTTGGGCCTCTTCCGGAGCGCCAAGTCACGGACCTCATCGAGGTCGATGAGTTCGGTCTCGCGGCTTACTCCATAGGTCGCGATTTCGTAGTCGCGTCCCGTCAGCGTTGCGCGATGGCCGTGGCTGATGTGACCGCCCGCAGCGATGTTCATCGAGACAATTTGGTCGCCCAGCTTCAGAAGGCCTAGGAGTACTCCGGCATTGGCGTTCGAACCGGAGTGTGGCTGGACATTGGCGAAGCGGGACCCAAAGACTTGGCATGCGCGTCTGATCGCCAATGCCTCGATCGCGTCAGCAAATTCGGCGCCACCGTAGTAGCGGCCATAAGGCAATCCCTCGACTGTCTTGTTCGTCAGTACCGAGCCCTGAGCCTCGAGCACCAGGCGGGAGACGATATTTTCGGATGCGATCAGCTCTATGCCGTCCTGCTGCCGACGGAGCTCGCCGCGTATGAACTCTGCAAGTTCGGGGTCAGAGCCCAAGCCAGCAGTGAAATAACCATCGTGGACTTGAGGCATCCAAAGGTCCGTGTGCTTGACGAAATTTTCATCACCCCGGCGCAACTTAGGTGCATGAACTCTAAAATACTCTATCTCGTCGTTGCTCTTTCACTCGCGGCTGGCGCGGCTCTTGCCGAGCCCGCCACTCCCGCAGAGGCTCCAGTAGTGGAGGCCAACTCTCTAACTGAGGACCAACTCCGCGAAACGATAATTGGTAAGACGATCTATCTGACCATATCGGGCTTTGAATTGCCCATTTACTACAAGTCCAACGGACGCATGACTGGCAGCATGGGTCAAGTGGCCGCAGCCTTCTCACGCGGTGATGGCTCGCACGACAGCGGTCGCTGGTGGATCGAAGCGAACCAGCTTTGTCAGCGTTGGACGAGCTGGATGGAAGGGCAAACCAACTGCTACAAGATCACCCGTCAAAGCAATCTCATAACCTGGATCCGCCAGGACGGCGTATCAGGCACGGCCCGCATTGAGGACTGAGTTAAAGAAAGAAGAAGTCAGCGCCCGCCAAGGCATTGTCACGGTAACTTTCTGGCCGTCGTGCATTTCAGGCGGTAGCCTGCTGCGATGAGAAAAGTCAGTTACGACCGTCACCTCAATCGCCGTGACATCTTAAAGCAGCACCGCTTTGCCACCCTGGCCGAGTGGCGTCAGCTGGCGGCCTGAACGCCTCAGACCAGCACCCTTCGCAGGCCCGCTCAGGTTTGTCTGACAATGCC
>JALHSQ010000199.1 GCA_022865885.1 Candidatus Bathyarchaeota archaeon
ATACGTAACGTCTGCCACATCTACGATTTCGGAATGATGAGTGATTATCAGCATTTGAGGTATGATCCTGCCGCCTTCCCTGAAGAATGAGCTCAGGATATTCACCAGTTCTTTTCTTCTTTCCTCGTCCAAATGTGTTGTGGGCTCGTCTATTATGATGGTCTCGACTCTTCCTGACAGCACCTGTGCTATGGCTAGTCTAAGCGCGATGGCGC
The DNA here is from genome assembly GCA_022865885.1 of Candidatus Bathyarchaeota archaeon. Taxonomy (GTDB): domain Archaea; phylum Thermoproteota; class Bathyarchaeia; order Bathyarchaeales; family Bathycorpusculaceae; genus DRUK01. The sequence goes on from JALHSQ010000199.1 coordinate 216, forward strand.
GCTTAAAATCATTGAGAAACCTAGTCTTATTGCCCTAAACAACGAATACTTGCATAGGAAATCCCGATGTGTGGGAGCGTGCGTTAGTCATAATGAGAAGAGGATAGACTGTTTTCTTCACTGAAAGCTAGAACCTCATGGAGCGCACTATACTCGCTGATTTGGCGCACGCTACAGATCTAATAAGCGTAAAGATCCTACGCAGTACTCCGCATGGGGAAATCTATTTTTGAATTGAACAACGATAATGCATGATTAGAGATCAGTATTGGCAATTCAGAAGACTTAAGAAAGGGAAAAGGCAAAACCGTTTAGTGATTTATATGGCAAAGAATGAGAAGAATCGACATTACAAGTGTTCTGTTCCAGAGATCCAGAGATTACCATGTAAGCGAAAGAAGGCTGGTAAGGCCTGTTTGACTTATAGTTGGCCAAAGGGTCCTTGCCGAGCTTTAAGAGTCTCATACAAAAGATTCTGATTGTGTTTCGCCTGCGTTTCCTGAACAGTATGACTCGTTCCAAGTTGTACAAGTAGCCAAAATCCCGCTCCATAAGCTTCACTGCTTCATCCATGTTGCGTGCAATTGAAGAATAATACTCGCTTTCTTCGCCAAAACTGACAAGCTTAGTAGAGGCTAGCGTTGTTTCAATTTTCCTGTGCCCAAACTGCTGCTTGAATAAGCGAATACCTAGAGGTGGTGCTCCGGCCGGGATTTGAACCCGGGTCCGCGACTTTCTTCCACTATTGATGTGTCGAGAGGCCGCTATACGTGGTCCTTCAATGAAGTTTGACCGGACTATACTACCGGAGCACGGGTTATACTACTTGCGTTGGGGGGTATATTTTTATTTCTTCTCCTTCTTCGTCCAAAACCGCCTTCTACTAACCCAAAAGTGCTCGAGACTCACAACACTACTCCGGCCTTTGATTCAGTTAGCGTGTCCTTACTTGATTCTTTGAGGAGTGATCTGCAATCACGACCCGTAGACACGCTAAAAGGTGATTTCCTCAATTGTCTAGTTGACCAATAATGGAATATGGTCTCAAACACCAAACTGAAAAGAAATAGGTGAAATTAGAGAGAAAAAACGAGGTTTCTTAGTCTTCGTCGCCTTCAGGTCCGCCTGGTTTTCCTGCTCCTGGTCCTTCTTTTGGCTTCGTGGCTGCTATCACGTCATCTATTCGTAGTATCATTGTTGCTGATTCCGCGGCTGATTTTATTGCTTGTTCCTTGACGACTACTGGTTCGATTACGCCTTTCTCTCGCATGTTTTCGACTTTGCCTGTGAAGACGTTGATGCCTCGGTATTGTCCATCTGGTTTATCGTGTGAAGCTCTGAGTTCTACGAGTGTGTCTATTGGATCAAGACCCGCGTTCTCTGACAGGGCTTTCGGTATCACTTCCATTGCGTCAGCGAATGCTTCGACGGCCAGTTGTTCTCTGCCACCCACTTTTGTGGCGTAGTTCCGCAGTTCCTTGGCAACTTCGATTTCCACTGCGCCGCCTCCAGCGACTATTCCGTTGGTTTCCATCACGTCTGAGACTACGGACAAAGCGTCGGTCATTGCTCTTTCTGCTTCATCCAGCATTCTTTCAAGTCCAGCACGCAAGAGTATTGCTACTGAGTGTGGGTCTTTGCATTTCTCGACAAAAATCATCTTGTCGTCGCCGATTTTGCGTTCCTCAACAAGGCCTGCAAATCCAAGGTCTTCTGATGTCAAGTCAGTTAGGTCTGTGGTCACTCTTCCGCCTGTTGCTCTTGCTAGTTTCTCCATGTCTGATTCTTTCACTCTTCTCGCAGTCAAAATGCCTTCTTTCGCTAAGAAGTGCTGCGCCATGTCATCTATGCCTTTCTGGCAGAAAACGACGTTTGCACCTGCTTTCTTGACCTTGTTAACCATTTCCTGTAGCATTTTGCCTTCTTGATCCAAGAAAGCCTTCATCTGAAGTGGGTCACGTATCCTTATTTCGGCGCTAATCTCTGTTTTCTCAATCTCCAGCGCACAATCCAGCAACGCGATTTTAGCCTTCTCTATCTTCAGAGGCATCCCTGTGTTGACGACTTCCTTATCTATTATTACTCCTTGAATCAGTTGTGATTCTAAGAGGCTTTTCCCCGTTTTCTTTGTTACTTGAACATTATCTATATCAGCAACCGTCTTATCTCCGCGTTTTTCAACAATTTGTCCTATAGCGTCTATCGCGATGTCTGCAAGAAGGTCTCTCGCGGTGCCTACTCCCTTGCTCCCCATAGATGTCAGTGCAACTTTCTTGAGCGTCGCGCGGTCGTCGTTGTCAACTTTTATCGAGCTGTTGTTTATGATCTCTATCGCTTTCTGTGCTGCTTTGCGGTAGCCGCTGATCAATATCGTTGGGTGAACGTTCTGATCCAAAAGCTCTTCAGCTTTCTTCAGCAATTCACCAGCCAACACTACGGCCGAAGTTGTTCCATCGCCTACCATCGCGTCTTGTGTTTTAGCGATCTCCACCATCATCTTGGCTGCCGGATGCTCTACTTCCATTTCCTCCAATATTGCTGCTCCATCATTCGTTATCGTTATGTCTCCGAGGCTATCGACAAGCATCTTGTCCATGCCACGTGGCCCTAGTGTGGTTCTTAAAACCTCACCAATTATCCGCGCAGCCATTATGTTATTTCTTTGAGCCTCTTTCCCTCTATTCCGTGTCGTTCCTTCCTTGAGAATAAGGACTGGTTGCCCCGATGCTGTAGTTGTTAAATATGCCATACAAACCCTCCATTCAAAACAGGATTTTTCTAGTCGAATATGCAAAATACCCGGAAATATAAACCTTTAGTTTGATATACACAAGTCACACATTCCACTGCACAACAGTTTAATTTGCGACTCGCACTGTCTAGTCACGGGACGAACGTTGAGAATCTCCGTACGATTCTTCACAACCCTGAGAGAAATAACTGGCAAAAGAGAGGAAACGCTGGAATTCGAAAACTACAGAAAAGTCGCTCTCAAAACTATACTGGAGGAGTTGGCTAAGCGTTACGGCAAAGATTTCGTCAGCTACATTTATGATGGCAAAACTGGAGAGGTCAAAGGTTTTCTTCAATTCCTGATAAATGGAAAAAGCTCTTCACCGACTAATGGCCTAGACATAGAGCTTGCGAATGGCGACATATTAGCGATAATACCTCCGATCGCTGGCGGCTAACTAGCATTCAAAGACACATCTTTGTTGCGCTTTTCAACAAGATTTTTTTGCTTCATCCACAACTCTAATACCAGATCCGATATGTGTCCACCGAATAGCGTCCTGTACCTTTCTCGAAGTGATGTGGAGAAAGTAGACGTGCCCATGAACGACATTATCAGGACGGTTGAGCAAGCATTCTGCGAAAAGGCAGAGGGCAGAGCCGAAGCTCCTCCAAAACCTGGGATACACCCTCAAAAAGACGCTTTCATACATGCCATGCCAGCCTACTTGCCAAGGATGAAAGCTGCGGGACTCAAATGGGTAAGCGGATTTCCTGACAACCCAAAACATGGACAACCATACATCTCCGGCTTGCTCATCTTGAACGATGTCGAAACCGGTTTCCCTCTATGTGTTATGGACTGTACTTGGATAACGGCTAAACGGACAGGCGCAGCGACTGCCGTTGCAGCAAAACACCTAGCCAACAAGAACTCGAAAACCTTGGGGATTCTTGGCTGTGGTGTTCAGGGCAGAAGCAATCTTGAAGCCTTGAGCATTGTGTGCACGAACCTAGAAGAGGTCAAGGCATACGACGTGAGCAATGAAAACCTTGGGCGATATGTGGATGAAATGACTAGGAAGCATGGTCTAAGTGTGATCCCAGCTAGTTCGCCTAAGAAAGCTGTTGAAGATTGTGATATAGTGGTTACTGCGGGTCCGATTTTGAAGCATCCAGAACCTGTGATTGAGGCTTCATGGTTCAAAGATGGCGGATTCGCGTGTCCCCTTGACTTTGATTCGTACTGGAAGCCAGAAGCTCTTCATTCCATGGACAAGTTCTGTACGGATGATTGTCAACAGCTGGCATACTACAGGACGCAGGGGTATTTCGCTGATATTCCAGATGTGTATGCGGACTTGGGCGAGATAGTGAGCGGAAGAAAATGTGGCCGGCAAAGCTCTAAAGAGCGTATTATGTCGATGAATCTGGGTCTGGCTATAGAGGATGTCGCCACCGCTATCCTGATCTATCAGAGGGCTGTGGAAGACGGTGCAGGCACTAGGCTTCCCCTCTAGCCGGTTGATTTCTTATGCTCCCCAGAACGGCATTTTCTTTCTCATTACGCCCAAATACTCGTTCAACGCCTCTTGTTCGTCAGCAGTTAGTTTGTCCAGAAATGTGGTTGACAACGCTTTTGCTTGCACCTCTGGGACTCTAACGTAAAGCAAGTCTTTCTCAAAAATGTGTCTTCCCACCATTGGTTTATCCATGGATACTGCTATTTGCATGCCTTGCTGAGCCTCTGTTAGTGCTTTCCCCTTGTCTTGGATTTGCTGTATCTCACCAACTTCTTCGCCATCTTCAGCTCTAATGAGCGTAACCTTGGGCGCTATCTTTCCAGCCAGTATCTCCACTCCGAAAATAGCAGGTTTTGCCCTTCGAAAGATGTAACCTTCCAGTACTCGAATCTTGGCAGGTCTTGTAATCCTGTCGAATTGCTGCTCAGCATCTGTCTCGCGCTGCTTCTTGAACCACGCCAAGAAATCATCTATGACATGGTAGATTATTTTGTCGAGGAAAATCTTGATGCCTTTGACCTCTGCATCCTGTTCAGCATCTGGCAACACCTTGACACCAAACGCCAAGATCGCACCATAAAGCGGATCATGTCCTTTCACCACAGCAGCTTCGAAAACATCCCTCTTCGAAATATCCCCAACGTCTGCCAGCCTAATCGGTACTTCATTCTGTTTCAGAAGGGTTGCAATAGCCTCTAGTGAACCTAAGGTGTCCGTCTTAAGAATGATTCCATTGACATCTGTCGCAATCCTTATCTTGCCAATCTCATCAAAAATGAGTCTCTCATACTTCTCAGGCTTTTCACCCTGAGCAACTGCATATAATGGAGCACCAGCCAGAGCCCCATCTAAATCTGGCGCTACAATCTTGATTCCAGCTGCCGCTGAGACCGCTTTCACTGAAGAGAACTTTTCACGTGGATCCCTAATTTCATCTAAAGGCTTAGGAACCAAAATCGCTCGAATCCGTGTAACAATCGGTTTATCTCTTCCGCCAACGACAATGAGATCATCCTTCTGCAACACTCCATCATAGATTATAGTGTTGAGTGTTAACCCCAACCCCGGCTCTTCTTTGACTTCCAGAACTGTGCCTTTCGCAGAGCCTGTAGTTGTCTGTAATTGCTTTTTCAGGTGCTGTTGTGTGAGACCTACGAGAACCATGAGCAACTCAGCTATTCCCTCACCGGTCTTTGCGCTCACAGGCACGATTGCTATTGTTTTGGTGAAGTTCTTTATCGCGTCAAAGCGATCTACATTGAGTCCAAGACGTGAAAAAGTGCCGATAATATCATACATCTTGGTGTCCAAATCCTGTCTAACGTATGGATCCTGCAATTGGTACGTTTTCAAGAATGGCGTGTCAGGGTAGGAGTTCCATCCGGGTACGCGATCTATTTTGTTTGCCGCAACAAGAAATGGCGTTTTGCGAGCTTTGAGGATTTCTATACATTCGTGGGTTTGAGCCTCAAAACCTCTTAGAACATCGATTACAACGATAGCAATGTCAGCGACGCTTCCTCCTCTTCTGCGCAGGTTCGTGAAGACTTCGTGTCCGGGCGTGTCGATGATTAGCAAGCCTGGAATCTCGATTTCGGCTTTAACCTTCAAGAGTGATGAGCCGACCAGCTGTTTGATAGTATCAACTGGAAAGAAACTTGCCCCAATATGCTGGGTGATTCCTCCAGCTTCCCGCGCTTGGACACTTGTCTTGCGTATCTTATCTAGCAAGGAAGTCTTGCCTGAGTCAACGTGACCAAGAACACAGACGATTGGTTGGCGAGTTGGCAATCTGGGCAAGCTCCGTTTAATTGCGTATGATAAGCCACTTACTCAATGACGCATTTTTCAGTTAATAAACTATTACCCCCAAGAAAAAAGGGCAAATCTCTCATAACCTTTTTAAAAGACAGCAAACCCCTGATCTAATCGGTGAAGCGCGTTGTTTTATTGTTCGAAGTGCAGGGCGAAGTTAAAAGAGGATGACATGTTCTGTTTTGCTTGCGGTAGCCCCGTTGTCAAGGTGGTTCAAGAGGAATTTTCAGTTTCTGCTGATGATTTGGTTGAAAGAATCAGGGAATTACTTCATGAAGGAAATGTGACTCGTATAATCGTCAAAGATGAACGAGGAAAAATCTTGCTTGAAATACCTGCTACTGTTGGTTTTATTGGCACAGCCATCGCCCCTTGGCTGGCAGCGTTAGGCGTTATCGCCGCTTTGGCCACCAAATGCAAGATCGTCGTTGAGAGAAGAGAATAGTCTATCTTTGGGTCCAATTTGTCAACCTGCATGTGGTTGACAAATCGATATGGCACCCGCGATTTTCGGGCAAGCCTATCCAGAAATTAGCATTCAACTTCAGAAAGACCTATTGTGCTATTCAGTTTTCGCAGTTATCATCAATAATCCAAGAGCTATTAGTATGACGTTTAGAAAGCCGAAAAATCCTGCGAAACTGCCAAAGGCTTCAATGCTTGTGGCGACGTAGTAGAGTGTGAGAGCACCTATGGTGAGGAGAATGAGGCCAAAGAATCTTTCGACTAATTTTATTCCGAAACTGCCTTCTTCACTCATGTCAAATCCTTCTAGATAGTGTCTTCTAGATAGAACATTAAACGGTTATTTTAAATTTCCCATTATTGTCACTTTGTTTCTTCAAGTTTGGCAGGCAAGTACTCATCCACAATGTATGTTAAACCATATCTACTGAACGCCTCTTGCTCCGCCTTCTTCCTGATTTTCATGAAAGTCTTGATTTCTCTTCGCCATAGTGGATCCACATAGCGTGGGTCTCTCTCTAACTCGCTAAGCCTCTTCATGTCAACTTCATCCAAGGGGTCTGTTGGCAACTTGTAATTCACGATGTCAGTAGCCCATACGCCACTCCATTTTGCATCAGGAGTATTCAACTCCCTGAGGTGTGCAGCGTTTGCAGATCCTGAGATGATAACCATAGCTATGTGCATTCCCCATGGATCACCGTCCGTGAAAATGTAGACGGGCAGTTTCAACTCATTGCTCAATCGTCTAATGAAGTGTCGAGTCGCTCTTGGTGCCTGTCCCGCCGTCAGAACGAGTAACGCATTATGCTTGCGGTGCACATTTTCCTCTATGAACCTGGTGAACAAACCGCCTTTCTCTATTGCTATTACCTTATCCGCCGTCGTCTTCACAAATTCGGACGAAGTCAAAGCAGGTCCAATCAGGATTCCATCTGGATGAGAATTCAAATTCAGCGTTTTCCCTTCATATCCAGGCACTGTGTATTCTATCGTGAGATCGCCGAAGACTGCGGAACGCTCTTCAGGAAATATGTTGAAGTCCTCTCGCGACATTCCCAAGATGGTCTCTAAATCCGTTATTATGTTGTTTGATTCTTGTTGATCCTTGAACGTCATTTCGTAAGCTTGTGCGGAGTAGTAGACGTCTCTGAGGGTTGAGGTCTTGCGCTGTGAGGAAAGCTCGTTGGAGAAGAATGCGGCCCACACAAGTTGTGTGAAAGGTTTTAGATGGCGAATATTGCGAGCACTTCTTCGTACTTTTCTCTCACCAAGAATGAATTGTCTAAGCTGTTGGTCGTAAGCAATGTTTTCTGTTGAGCGGCTGGGCATATCTATTGATGGAAAATGTCCATTTTCAAGTTGATCATAAGTCCGCACTCCAAGGTCTCCTAGACTAGCCAAAACCTCTTTTCTTCTTTCCACTATGCTGCTCTTACGTTTCTTCTGCTCCATACTTCTTCACACTCACAAGCAACTTCTCTATATCCGGTAGCTTCTTCTTACCGGCAAGTTGCATCGAGAACTGGGCTATCTTAGGCAGATATTTGCTGAAGACTCCGAGTCTTTTTCTTTCTCGATCCACATGTTCCCTTTTCGACATGAAATGCTGAATTCGGCGTGCAACCTCCCGTAGCGCATTGGCTATCTCTCTTCTAACCTCAAGTCTGTCAGCAATGAACTCCTTCCCAACAGTCTTGTAAGGCACTTTCGTGCTACAAATGTGCACTAAAATGGCTATCGGCATGTCAGGCGAGACTCGGTATCTTCGCCAATTCATGGCAGTTATAACTTTGACTGAAACATCGCTTGCTTCATCGTACAACAATGGAATCCTGTTAGCAAAACGGTAAATGAGGAAACTATCTCTCTTCGGTATTTCTCCGCCGTAAGCGATTCCTGCTTCAACTATGAAGGGGTGACCAGCATAAGTTGCCGGCTTACGTTGGTGGACCACGACAAACTCTGGTTTCAGCTCTTTGACTATTCCAGCCTTCAGTAGCTCTTCACCTAACGGTGAAAGACAGCTTGCGTCAGGCGGCAAGAAATCCTTAAACTTCTTAAGCATATGCATCAGTCTGACGATCTCTTCATGCGACAGTCTCTTCGGGTTCTTTGATGGACTTAAACTGCTGAATTCCAGAAACTTGCTGGCAGTTATCTCTCCGACTCTGTGAAAATGGTTCCTCAGGAACTCCAACATATTATTGTAAGGTGTCACCTGTATGAGACGTTGGAGAAGCTCTACGTCAACACCATATGGGTGAGGCAAGGTCTCCTTGGGTGGCGTAGGCATTTCTTTCGTGACTCGGGTGAATCTGTAAAGTCTGCCTTTTGGATCGACAAAGGTCAGGTTTGCATAAGGGTTGACCATTGCTGTCTGCTTGAAGTAATCCAAGATCTTGGGCATGGCCCTCAGGTAATCTCCTTCCAAGGTGAATTCTACTAAGGTTCCTCGCCACTGTTCCTTGTTTATGAGCACTTTCCTGTCAACTATAAGTGGACGATTCTTCTGAATGTCGATCATGAGTCTGTAGGAGTAAATCTTGGCCGTGCCCGTGCTCGACGTTACAGTTGCTGGTTGATGCGTCGTAATCTGGCCGTACAAAATGGCCATTTTTCCACCAAGACCGAAAGTTCCTCTTTGCTGTTTCCGCTTGTATTTTGAGCCAAAAAGCACTTGTCCAAAAGCTGAAGGTATGTGTCTCGGCTGAATTCCTATTCCATTATCTTCAACTCTCAGTTTGTAGATTTGTGTTTCCGAACTAGCTTCTCCCTCGTATGAAAGTCTGACATAAATGTCTGGTGGGATCTTGAGGCTTTCAGCAGCATCCAGAGAGTTTTCAACAAGCTCTCTTATCGCCGCAAAAATGGCTCTAGAAGGGTTTGTGAAGCCTGCTATGTCTCTGTTACGATAGAAGAAATCTGCAGCACTAATCTCCTCAAACGTTGTCTGAGCCAACCAGTCTCCACCGACACCCTTTGTTCTCGAATCGAACTTACGATATGCTCTGCTCATTCTTTAATCTAACTACAACTCATCAGCAAAAAGTAATGATTTCCTATTCAGAGAAAGTAGCGGTTCTTGGGTCGCTTTTGCTTCAGGAGTTGTAGCTTCGTGTTCTCTTCGTTCTTGGTCATTATTGTGCTTTGCCACTTCCTTTTCGCATGGAGCGTACATAGTAGTATTCTCCGACCTGCTTCTGAAATTTGTCAAGTTTCGAGTTCTCTTTGTTGACTCTTGGTCTCTTGGTTGCCAGGTCTCTTCGGAAAGTCACTTCCATATCCTTCAGAAACATGTTCATTCCCTTTCTTAGACTAGTAGGTGGATGAGCAATTCCTGTTTTTCCAGGTTCTCCCATGAAAACCATCAGCTTATCTGCTATGAAATCCTGCGTAACAACATCATGTTCAACGACAAAGGCAGTCACATTGTGACTTTCGATAACTCTTCGAATGGTTCGAGCCATATTCAACCGTTCTTCGACATCCAAGTATGCGCTTGGTTCATCAAGCAGGAAAAGGTCAGCTTCTCGAGAGAGGCATGCAGCGATTGCGACCTTTTGCAGTTCACCACCACTTAGTTCCATTACGTTCCGGTTCAACAGTAGATCTATCTTCAGGGGTTGAAGGATCTCTGTTCTGTACCAACCTGAAGAGAATTTGTCCTTAGCAATGCTCATCAGAAGCATCTGAACCGTATCTTCATACTCCGCCGAAATATACTGCGGCTTGTAGCTTACTTTTAATTCACCGAATTCTCTTTCATCATCAGTCTTTTCAATACCTGCTAGAATCTTGACGAAAGTTGTCTTGCCGATGCCATTCGCTCCGAGGATTCCAATGATCTCTCCTCTCTTGATCTCACCGTTATGAGCGAGAAGTTTGAAGCCTTCAAACGTTTTCTCCATCTGTTCCCAATACAATAGCGTTTCGCCACTGCTAGCGTTCATTGCTGGCGGTTTTTCGTGAAATACTATTGCTTCCTTTCTGAATCGAACGTTCTCGTCAGGGATATAGCCCTGTAAGTAAATGTTTATGCCCGTTCTAACACCGTGAACGTTTGAAACAACACCGTAAATACCCGGGTCTCCATAGAAAACACAGATTTGATCAGATAGATAGTCAATGATTGCAAGGTCGTGTTCCGCTATTATGATAGTCTTTTGCTCGTTCTTCAAACTCCTAATCGCTTTGGCCACCTTGAGCCTCTGTTTGACATCCAAGTAGCTTGATGGCTCATCGAAAAGGTAAACATCCACTTCACGGCACAGTGTGGCAGCTACTGCTACGCGTTGTAGTTCACCTCCACTTAGAACCTCCAGTGGGCGTTTCCAGAGTTGCCCGAGTTCAAGCTCTTCCGCAATCTGTTCAAGTTTTCCTCTTTCGTTCACTTTCTCGAGGAGTTCGCCAACGTTTCCAGAAACAACTTTAGGGATTTTGTCGACATACTGCGGCTTATGCGAGATCCTGAGCTTGCCTTCGCCCATTCTTTGAAAATAGTCTTGAAGTGTTGAGCCTCTGAAATGCTGTACGATCTCGTTCCATTCAGGTGGCTTCTCATAGTTTCCCAAGTTCAATTTGAAGTCGCCAGAGAGTATTTTGAGTGTCGTAGTTTTACCTATACCATTCTGCCCAAGCAAGCCCAGCACAAGGCCTGGAGAGGGAGTTGGTAACCTGAAAAGCTTGAATGTGTTTTGTGCAAAACGGTGGCTGCAGTCTTTATCCCACTCGTCTGGAAGGTTGACAATAGATACGGCGCTGAAGGGGCATTTCTTTACGCATATGCCACACCCTGTGCACAAGGATTCGACGATCACAGGTTTGTCTTTTTCAAATCTTATAGCTTCTATTCGGCTTCGTACTATTGGACAAAAACGATGGCATAATCTGTTACAGTGTTTTGGCTTGCATCTTTCAGCGTCCAGTATCGCAACTCTAGTCATTGTTGGTCCGTCGATGAAATGGTCATATTTGGTGAGTTATAAACGTGAACCCCAGAATCACGCAAAACTGCAAAATTAGGTAAAGAAAAATCAAAAATGTAAATTGGGCACTCAGAATCCTACATCTCTTCGTCTTCCCAATCTTCCTCGTCCCAGTCTTCTTCTTCCCATTCTTCTTCCTCATCTACCACGTTTTCCACCTCCCAATTTCATGGTTGCTAGTGAAACCAGCTTGGGGTGTTTTAAGTGTTCTTGTTCGTCAGTTGTCGAGAATAGGACGCAAAAAGGATGGTTCCAAGTATTTTTTCAGAGGAGTTATTTCACAATTCCTATTTCCAAAAAGCATTGCTTGATCTTCTCTTTTGTTCATCAGTATACTATAGCTTCGAGTCTTGCCAAAAATAGATAATAGATAAATCTGCGACGCGCTAAGTTTATTATGGGATGATGTGAGGCGACGGCTAAGAGCTGAGAGCTGTGATAAAGCCACTAACCTGCACTGACCTTGAAACCGATTTTGTAGGCTGGATTCATATGAAAGACAAACAATGATTAGCATATGATGAAAAGGTGGAAACATGCTACGAGACTTTAACCTTCTAGCCACAACAAATAGGCGAAATGAACGCAACGCCTGCTCAGAATTGCGCTACTTACTTGAGAAAATAGGAGATTCAGCACCTCACATCGATAAGAGTAGTGCTGCGGGTCTAATTGCCGCAAAGAGTGATCTAAATCCTTTTGATGCAGTGGAGAAGCTGCGTGAAATTCTAATTACGCGTCCTTACGAGTTTCGGTACATATTCAGGATAATTCCAATCGAAAGAATCGTTCACACAGATCTAGACGAAATCGCAAAGACAGCCTTAGAGTTCAGCTCAAGAATAGCAGATGACGAAACTTTTCGTATCACAATAGAGAAACGTTTCTCAACCATATCCACCCACGACATCATTGAGGCCGTTGCGCCAAATATCAAGAAAAGAGTCAACCTGAGTAGCCCTGCCAAAATTCTGCTAATCGAAATCATCGGCGGGTTCACGGGTGTTTCCATAATAAGACCGAGCGACATATTGGCCGTTGTTAAAGAGAAAATGCTTTGAATTAATGCTCAGTTGCCAGTAATGCAACCCGTTCAATCACACAACTAATCAATGCTTCATTTAACTCGTTACTTTTCATCCTTGTCCTGATTTCTACATCCGAAATTCCGAAGACCTGCAGGATTTCTGTCCTCTTGTCGTCGGACAACTCTAAGACTGTCTCGTCCCTTTTGGCCTGAATATGCGTCATTATTCCAGCCAGCGTCTGGTTTATAGTCTCAGTGTTCTCTCCGATTATCAATAACGCTATCTCTGTTGAGTCGGGTTTAATTCCAAGTATTTCAGTAGCCTTTCGGATCTGGTGTTGCGCGGAGGCGTACAACATGATTTCCATTGCTAGGCTATTTGAGATGTTCTTCTTGTTTTTGAATGCGTATATTGCATTCAACGCTGCAAAATACATGTGTTGCCATGTGGCTATTCGTTTAGCGTTGAAGACTTGAATCTCTGCCTCCGATGTTTTATCTTCGTTTATTTTTTTCAGGAACTCATCAACATCATTGATTTTCGCGTTTCTGAGGCCTGTTACAAGGATCTGCTTTTTGAATTCCTTGATTGTTTTCAGCAATTCTCTTCCTCGAGCATCTCTTTCAAGAATCTGTTGACGAGTTTTGTGGGGACACCTGCTTTCACAAGTTTCGCTTTCCCTTTCTCCAGCATCACATTTTCTTCACAGCATTTTCGGGAGATTTCTCTGATCGTTTCCTTTATTTCCCAGGGGAAAACTATCCAGCGGTCTGTTTCTTTCTCGTAGTAATCTGGCTCAATTATGCTCCATGGTTTGTAGTAGATTACTGCTGTCTCAGTTTCTACAGCGCATTTATCAATGACGTGTTCTTTAGCGAGTTTGAGAGTTTCGCCAGTGTCAGCCACTTCATCGACAACGAGCACTTTCTTATCTGCGACTGGTATCGATACGGGTTGCGTCAAGACAGGTTGGTTTTCTGTTTCAGCTGTTCCCATATTAAACTCGATTCTGATATTGGCAAGATTGGAGTTACCTAGTAAATCCGAAAGGATTCTCGCTGGTGGCCAGCCTCCTCTGGCCACTCCTACGATTACGTCTGGTTTGAATTGTGTTTTTCGTATTCTCTCAGATAAATTCAGTAACATATTGTATATCTGATCCCACGTTGGAGCTTCATACTCGAGTTCTGAGTTCACAGTTTTCCCTGAACAAGAAAGCCGGTCGTCGGTTTATAAATCTAAGAGCAGGTGGAATTCTAAACCATTCTTATCAGCGTTTCTTAGTCATTAAGAGTGTGTGTGCTTCATCTGTTTCTACTAATAATCTTAATTAGATTACGTTAAAAGGAACTTTAGCCAAATGGTTATTAACTCGGATGCCTTCACTCTCATCTTGGGGTAGCAGCCACCGAACGCCTCAGCGAGAAACTGGAGCAAAGGTTCGCGCGAAGAGCGTCAACCACTCTGAGGCTCGGCGGTTCGGCGAAGGTTCCTACCTCAAATAAAAATCGTGAGGAAAATGGAAAAGAAAGACGAAGCAAAAGAGGCTTGGCTTAATTCGCAGAAGATGCCAACGAAACGCTACTACCGCGACTGGTTCGCCAAGTTCGAAGAGTTTACGCAGATGACGGGAGACCAAATCTTAGCGAAGCAGGCAGTAGACAAGCCGGGCACTTGGGAAGTCAAAGTTCTCGCTTTCAAGAATTGGCTGCTCTCAGAGAAGAAACTTAGCGAATATACGGCTACAGCGATGTCTATGGCCGCACGCGGATTCTTTAGTTACCACCGACAAACCTTGCAATTCCGACCAATGGAAAGTAAGAGAATCTCGGAGAGAAGCAGAGTCACAGAAGATTACAGGTTCAACCTTGCAGACTTGAAGAAACTCTACGAAGTCAGCGATCTGCAAGAAAGATATGTCATAACGGCTGGGAAAAGTTTCGGCCTTCGAGCAGGAGATTTTCTAGCGCTTACACGCGGCGACTTGGAACCATACATTAGCAACGAACCCCCCGCAAGCATCGGCCGAATAAAGACTGAGAAAGAGAAAGTGGCCGCTTATCCGTTTATCGACAGTGACGCTCAACCGATAATAAAGCTCATGCTCGAAAAGTTGACGCGTGAAGGCAAGATGAACCCGAACGACAGAATCTTGGATTTTAGCCAAGCAATCCAACTTACGAGAATCTTGAAGAGACTCGTAGCTAAAGCGGGCTTAGAAGTCGGCAATAAAGAAGTGAGATTCCACTGCTTAAGAAAGTTTCTCAGCGACCACTTGGCAAGCTATATGGCAGAAAGCAAATGGAAACAGGTAGTCGGTAAGAAGATTAGCGAAGGCGCTTACATTAGCCCAGATGAACTTAGGAAAGACTATACGAGGGCGATGGAAGAAACCACGTTCGGCCGTCAAGTCGATCTAGAGAAAAGAGCGCAGATAAGCGAAGAGATAACCAGCAAACTCATGGCAGGGGAACCGTTAAACGATGAAGATCGGCGAAATATGAGAACTTACGATATTAGGCTCAGAGAACGCGGTAAACTGCATTGCACCGACGGCGAGCATTGCCAACGAATCGTGACCGAATCTGAGTTGGCTGAGTTTCTCGGTTTGGGGTGGGAAGTTAAGGCAGTTCTGCCAAGCGGAAAAGTTGTAATCGACAGGTAGCATCTTTTTTTTGCACCACTCGACTTTCCAAAGTCTCCAGCCTAGCCTAACCAATTGAGAAGGCTAACGTGGCCATCATCCCTCTCCTTTAATTCCAAGAGGATAGCCTCAATCTTGAACGTAGAGAATCAACGCAGTACCCGCCCTTTTCTCTTGTTCAATTTACGATTTTTCAATCACACTGAGATTTGTTCAGCATAACTTTGAAGAAGGATTGGATTGCGCGCGCGAAGTTGAATCGGCAGCAGCGAGCCATATGTATCAGTCCACTTGGCATGCTTGTCATCCCCAACGCGAATTGTATACTTTCGGTTATAGACAACTTCTCCAATCTTATCATGTTGGTCGGCAGTCAAGACGTAACCTCGCCTAAGTTGTCATATATTATAGCAAGAGCAAACGGAACCCGATTTGAGTCGGAAATCGGAGAAAGGTAACCAAATGTCCCATTATAACATAAAAAGTCATGGATCAATTCGTTTTTCACTCTGTGTCTGATATATGAAGAACCAACAAGGCTATTTGGTCTTGTTTCTATTGACGTGAAAGCCTACTAAGTAACATCATCCAAAGAGGTGAAGAGTGCGAACGGAAACTAATGACGACACTAGCAATTGATGTGTGCTGAGCATCATCATGATTATATTCTATTTGTGAATTCTTGACAAAGCCACGATATAGGAATCAAAACTCCTTCTTTCGTCTGGAATTCTGAAGCACCATTCTGATTCAACACCATATATTCCCATCGCCTTTATCCCTATTATGGCATTTTTGGCAATGCCAATCTTGTTTCCTTGTGCCATTACGTAAAGCCTAGGTAAGCCATTCGACCAGCATTTCTCTGCATGGCTAATATACGGTGTAGGGTCAATAACTCCCTCTCTTGCAACTAACATAATACTCATGTCTATGATTTGTCCTCTAAAAGAAGTGTTAATGTCCACTCCTTTCTTTTTTTCTGCCAATTGCTTCATCATTTGAAGAAAGGTTACCGTTTCCGCTTCTGCAGTTGGACTTGAAAGAACAGACGGAAGTTTTGCGTCTATTTCAGAGAGCTCTTTCAGTAAGACTCTGGTAAGACATCCTTCAGCATCTAGTTTCTCCATCGTCGTGATATAATCGGAAATTCTTGGATTGTTCAAGGTCTCGATTTTTATGAATTCTTCGTTAAGACATCTCAGAGCACCCAGTTTTCTATCAAACATGAGCATCTTACGAGCTAGTGCAAAGCATGCTGATTTTAGAATATCTCTGTCAATAAATCTTTGAGATTCACGCAGGAAATCCTCGGATGCAAAAAGAATAGTCGCACGAGCAAGATTTCTGTCTTCATTGAAACTTGATTCAAGACATACAACTAATTTCCCGTCTTTGAGGAACGCATCTCTCCCCTCTGGCTCAACCCACTTGATATCAATGCGATGAGGAAGGAGATTCACACCTTCTTCGTTCACTCTTCTGGACGCAAGATTGATGGTGCTTTCGAGTCTTTTTTCGACCGCGTTTCTTTCAAAATAGAAGTGAACAGTTCTCAACAATTTATATGAAGATGCCATGTAACCTGTAGTCTTGTCAATGTCGCTCAACGCAAATAGAAGAAGACTCTCAAATACTCCAGCTATTGCACCTCCTAAGCCAAAAAAATAGACTAGCCCAATGAAACTCAAAGCTGCAATAATAGTTAATGTTATCCACTTAGCCTTCATTTCTGTCACTTCTCAATTCCTTTGCCTTGAACATACACTCTGGCTTTGAACAGCACACAACTATATTGTCCTTAGAAGGAATTATCAGACCGATGTTGCGAACGGAAATAGACACTCCGCATAGAACACACTTTAACTCACCTTTCACAAGTGAGTCCCATAGCTCTAGGCTTCTCAGAAATTCCTCTAGCTTCTTCTCATGAACTGCGAGTATCTCTTCTTTACTCATGAAATTCAACTAAACAGCTCGTCAGCTTATTAGTTTTCTACATTTCCCGCTGAGAATGTCATACTGTGGTGGTTTAATGAACCCCTTTTTTCCGTTTTTCGTAGCGCTGCTATTTTGTTATTCGGGAAACATCTTCTGAGTTATGTTACCTCGCCTCATAGTGTTTTGGCTACTAGCCATCGTCAGATAAACCTCTGGCTGCAGCTTCTAGAAATAATAGAAAGGGAGAAAGAATACGAGTTCCTTTAGTTTCTTGCCTATATGCACGCTAGAATCGTCTATGGTTTGCAAGAATCCATAGAAATACTGCCATTATCATAGTCAACCAACCTGCAATTACAAGTCCTGTATTCGCCGTCAGAGTGTATAAGCCAAAACCTATCAATGAGAACACGAAGCCAATGAACAGTAGTAATGGTAAGAAATCTTTGGGATTCTCTAGGTCTAAACCCGTTCTACATCACTCCTGTCTTGCAAGGAGAGACTCTGGATCACCCTATGCTAGTCACTCTTACACAAATCTTAAATGTGCAAGGTTATTCATCTATTCATGCGCTATGTGTCAGAGTGGTGATGACCCAAACCAAGAGTCACTCTGGCTTGCATTTGACACGTGATTCTTGCTTGCACTCGGTTATTAACATTTAGCTTCGTCAGTAGACGTAAAAAAAGCCCAAATTTCATGTTAAGGAGAATAGTGAGAAACATCGACAATTGTCGATATCTGTCCAGTCTGTCGTGTTCAAGCACGCTACCAAGAACGCGGGGGGGGATTGGGGCAAAGTTAGCCCGCGCTATAGATAAACGTTAAGTCACTCTTGATGAAACGCACGAGAAACCTAATCTGGAAATAGTCATCCTTGGCGCCTAGCTATTATTTTATACAAGTTAGATAGAAACCTGATATCATGAAATCTGCAATTTACGTGGATAGCGAAATGTTCATTGAAACAGAGTTCAAGGCTGAAGAGGACTTTGAGCGAGTAGTGAAAGAACGCTCCAAGACTTTGTTTGGAGTCAAGACGATATCCTCTGATCTTAAGAACAAGATTGACTTCAGAGGGAGACGGCATGTCGCAATTTGAATCTCTTTCAACCGAAGAGGCGCGCAATTGGACTGTGGTAGTGTTCAGATGCCCAAGGAGGAATTGGACTGAAACTCTAAGAAATATCTATTCTGAGCTTGACAAGCAAGGACTCTCTTTGATGCCTCACTATACCATAAGATTCTTTGACGCATCAAATGACTCTCTCATGGTTAGCTTCAGGATCCTGAGACAGAAGGAACATGAGACAGCCATCAAATCCTTGTTAGAGGAATTCTTGAAGGACTATGAGCATGAGATTGATCCATGTGGAAGCTCTCCTTTCTCGCAATATCACGCATGGGGAGATACCGTTGGATGGACAAAGAACAGATGTGAGATCCTAAGCAAGATCAGTAGATTTGTCTTGGAGATCATTAAATCAGATACCAGCAGAAATGATAAGGAAGAATGGACACATCTCTTCTCCAATATGGCAGGTATTGTAGAAGTGATTAAGATCTATTGGAGTCCTGAGACCATACTCAATCCAGATCTGACTCAATATAGAGTGCTGAGATACAGCTGACATGAAACTGGACGCTAGGTCTCTTTCTTGATTTCTTGCGCTGAGTATCTCCTGACGTAGTTCCGAGCTGTCTCTTCCCGTTCTAGGTCAAGCGTGTTTCTGACTTCTGCCATAGCGGTTATAGACTGAGGATGTTCCTGACGCGCGCGCTTCAATAGCAATTCCTTTCAAAAATCTGCTTGACATTACTGTACTGAAAAAGAAGCTGTCGACAGAGTGAAGCAACCAGAAATGTTGAGATTCTCATGAAGCTCAGGTAATGGAAGAGTCCAAAATTGAACA
>JALHSQ010000200.1 GCA_022865885.1 Candidatus Bathyarchaeota archaeon
CGCGCTGGAACGACATTCGTGGGGGGGAATCGTTTCGGAGCGAACTGCGAGGTGAAGAATAGTATCCTCATGGAGAAAGCAGGTGTCCCACACCTCAGCTACGTGGGAGACTCGATAATCGGGGAGCGTTGCAACCTAGGAGCGGGCACTATCACCGCCAACCTTCGCTTTGACCAAAAGAACATAAAGATGACTATCAAGGGGGAACCCGTCGACACGGGACTCCGGAAACTCGGCATGGTCATGGGGGACGACTGCCAGACGGGTGTCAACGTCAGCCTTCATCCCGGCGTCAAGGTCGGCGCTGGAGCCTGGATAGCACCCGGTGTCACAGTCGACAAGGATGTCCCCGAGGGAATCCTTCTCACACTCGAGGGTCCCCGCGAGAAAAAGAAGACAAATTAATTAAAGACGCCTACAGCGTCTAGCCCAATGGAGAAGAAAGACTTCAAGAGGCTCTTCCCACACCTAACCGGAGAAATAGAGTCGGGTGCCTCCAAAGTCGACCTGAATAAGGCAAACGGGCTGCCGCCTTCCACCGAGCCCAGCTACAAGGAGGACAGAAAGTACACAGGCTACCAACCCGGCGCCATCGACTTCATTAGAAGATGCAAGAAGCCTCAGGAGGCCGAGGAGATAATAGCTTACCTGGAGAAGAAGGGAGATATAGCCTGTGAGGAGGCCAAGGTCCTTCGAAGGCAGCTCGAGGAGGAGGGGTTGCGCAGCTTCGGTCCCTGGAAAAAGCCCGGTGACTATGAGAAGTGATGAAAAAGCTTCCTCGAAAAAAGGAGTGGCGGAATTTGAAAGACCTATAAGCGTCGACTACCTATTATATATTGATGTCATTCTCAGAGCGAAGAGCAACCCTACTTAGGATACTAGAGATCGAGACTAATATCAAGAATATAGAGCATAGCAAGGACTACCTCATAGCGAAGAGGGACCTTAAGGCTCTCGAGAACGCCAGAAGCAGCGGGGGAAGGATAGTAGTCAGCTCCCCAGAGGACTTGAACAGTACGGTTGAGATCAGGAGAAACAGCGTCGAGGTGGGGGAGTGCATAGCCAGGTACAAGGAGAGAATGAAGGGCGACTCGGAGCTGATCAACAGCCTTGGTCTTGAGAAGATGAGGTTGAAGAGTGGGCTCCTAAACAACACGACTCGATGACACAAGCTCCTGCCCAATATTCGCGCGCGCGAATGCTTAAAAAAGGGACTTTCTGAGGGTTTAACATAAACCCCTTTTTAAGCTACGCCGTATGCAGAAAGCTAAGAAGGTCGGTTATTGGGAAAGAAGAAGGTACTCAGCGAGAAGAGTCTCCACACGATGGTCTTCCCATCGAAGAACGACGTTCTAGGGATAGCTCAGAAAATGCTCGGCTACGATAGGGTGAGCGTTAAGTGTCAGGATGGTTATGTACGTGTCTGCCGTATCAGGGGGAAGATGAAGCGCCGCACCTGGATAAGGGAGGGCGACATTGTACTCGTCAGCCCTTGGGACTTCCAGAGCGACGAACGCGGGGAGATATTCTGGCGCTACACCGCGGGACAGGTCGATGAGCTCAAGCAAAAAGGCATCCTCAGAATAG
>JALHSQ010000201.1 GCA_022865885.1 Candidatus Bathyarchaeota archaeon
TATACCGTTAAAATTGAACAGTTTGTTATCGTATGTTGTTGCGGAAACAGCACGCGGGACTATGGCTAACGCTAACAATACAGCTAAAAATAGGAAAGGGGCATATCGCCATTTCATTTAGCCCCCTCCTTAATTGTTGCCGATTATCCTGTAAATTATGGTTATGTTGTCGTTTAGGTTGCCCGTTGTCGAAGTGAACGTTCCCGCGCCCCACAAGTTGCCAACCAACCCCGATTCAGCCGCCCAATGAATACCAACACATTGAACGGTTGCTGTTGAAGGGAATGTCCATTTATAAACAACGCTGTATTGTGTGTTGTTCTCAAATTGAACCGTTGCCGCCGCCCTTGCCAAACCAGCCGTTGCTATCTCTCCCGGAAGAACTGTCCAAGTTGCTAATGGAGTTGCGTCATTACTCAATGAGAGATATTTAAGCACGTTATCCTTACCGTCAATGGTTCTCATACCAGCCGCGCCATTTTCCATGAAATCAGTTAGCCGTTCTAAACCAATATGGGTAACTTTATTATGGGTTTCATAAGTTGTTGTTTGTTCCGGTTGTTCAAATATGACGGTTATCTTGCCCTCATACATCGCCACTTCTGAAACACTATAATTTGGTTTGACGTTTACGAGGGTTGCCGCGGCCATTGTTGAAACGATGACAATAGCTATTAAACCCATTATTTTTTTATTCAATGTTTCACCCCCACTAAATGTCTTTTTTTTACTATTCTACTATAAGCCACAATACTTATAAACCCAATACACACCGCCGCGCCTAAAAGGTATGGAATATAATTAACTGGTTGTTGTTCTGTTGATGGAACATACCGATCTATCTTAACTTCAATGCTCTCTTTAAATCCCACTTGATCTTCAGTAGCCCCAACTACATTAACAGAAACGATTAAAACCAATATCGCCAATGGAATTACTATTTTTTTAAACATTTTAGTCCTCCATAAACACGCTTGCTATTATAAAATACATACCAAGCCCCAACATTATAAAGGTTAGCCATAGTGGATCTGTATATGTCAAACCCACAAGCAAGGCCGCACAACCACCGAAAAACCCGAACACCCGGTTATCAAAAGCTAACGCTATGGCAAACAGGATTATCGGGATAAAGAAGGCTAAAATCTGATCCATCAACTAACCCCCTTGAGATGTCCGAGGCGCGGCAAAATGCCGAGATATAACCTTTCGAGGGCCGCCCAACTCTCGAAAGAAATGCCTCGGACAAGGAATAATAACATATCAAACCACCATTAAAGCCGTGCTAATGACTATCACGATAATAACAAACACGATCAATAAAAACAAGTTGGCAATATTGGCTAATCCATCCTGAACTGTTTCGGTATTTGATATTTTTAAATAAAACCAGCCAACGCCAAATATTATCGCTAATATCATAAAAAGAGATGTTATGATTGTCGGTATAAGTGGCATTTAGCTACCCCCGCCGCCAAGATCGCTTAAAATAACTTTATCAACCATTACCCATCCTAACCCCACAAGGGGTGGTAGTGTCAATATGAAAGATATTGGTGCTGGAACGCTTGACGGTATCATGTTTACCATCATATCCATAAAAGTATAAAATATTCCTAACCCCACAACAAAGAACCCCCCCTTATATACCCAAGGGCCAGCATTACCTAAA
>JALHSQ010000202.1 GCA_022865885.1 Candidatus Bathyarchaeota archaeon
AAGAGACATAAAAAGCATTTTGGACTTGTCCAGTCACAACCGCGCGCTGAATCTGTCTCGCTCGCTCAAAACAAGGTCTAGTCTTAGTGCGGGGGGTGGGATTTGAACCCACGAACCCCTGCGAGATAGCCGCCTCAGGGCGTGATGCCGCTAGTCGTTCATTGCATGATGGCGAGGTCGACTGGGAGAGGTTCAGGGCCTGGGCGTACAGGGAGTACCGCCCCTTCACCGCTCGCGACAGGTTCTTCCACGCCAAGAAGTACGCCCGCTGCCTAGCAAGCGGCGATTTGAGCGAGCTGGCGATGCTGAACGACTGCCAGAGGGTTCATGCGCTGAAGGCGCTGACCAGCCTGTCCAAGTTCTTGGGCGTGTGCGAGGACTGGAGGAGGCTGGTCAGGGGCTACGGGCTGAAGTGCACGGACAGGAACTCGGACGACCTGATAATAGGCAGGCTGACGAAGGCGGTGAACGCCGACGACATTTTCGAGTGGATCAGGAAGGTCAAGCTGAAGGCGCCCGGGCTGTCCGACTTCATGGACCTGCTGGCCGCGACCGGCCTGAGGCTGAACGAGGCCATTGACTGCCACAACCTGATAATCGATCTCGCGTCACAGGGCAGGCTGGACAGTTACTACAAGGCGGACAGGAGGGTGCTGGAGCACTTCAGGTTCAAGGAGGCGTTCCTGCGGGGCAGCAAGAAGGCGTTCATCAGCTTCGCGCCAGCCGAGCTCGTCGAGAGGGTCAGCCACGGGGTGAAGCTCGAGTACGGCAGGGTGCAGAAGCTGGCCACCAACAGGGTCGGCCGCCAGAGGTTCGCGGACGTCAGGGAGCTGCACGGCACCTTGATGACCAAATGGCTCAGGGAGAGCGAGATAGACTTCCTGCACGGAAGGATAAGCTCGAGCGTGTTCATGAGGAACTACTTCAACCCGGCGTGGATAGGCGACCTGGAGGATCGAGCCTTGGACGGGGCTGGAGACATTCTGAAAAGCCAATGACACGCGCGAGTGCCGTATGGGCTAGAGCGCGCGCTACGGAAAAAACAGAGACCGAGACCTGCTTCAACATCCGAGGCCAGACTGCGATTGTTACAGGCGCAAGCAGTGGTTTGGGAATAACCTTTGCAGAAGCACCCCCTGAATGTAAGGCAAACGTTGTTCTAGCAGCAAGAAGTATTGAGCGTCTAGAAAAACTCGCCGGGCGCGCGCTATTCCTCGTGCATACATGAAAAGATGAAATGATGTGTTCTCAGACTCTTTCTGTTAGGGTGAGGTCTGCCCGTAGTGATAGATCAGCGTGATTACGTCGTAGAGGTTTATGCGGTCCCATTCCTCTGCGAAGTTCGCGTTCGGGTTCCAGTTGGGGCTTCCTTCTTTGGAGCCATAGCATTGGAGAGCCAGTGTGGCGTCGAAAATGTTGACTGTTCCGTCACAGTTTACATCGCCAATCAGGCTTGACACTTTAATGTCGCGACTTCCTTCGAAAGCTATAAGATATGGAGATTTTCCAGTCTGTGTAAATCCGGTGATAGCTAATGTCACGTTGCCATGTGTCACGCCTTCAGAAACTATATGTTCGATGACTAGTGTTCTGTTGAATCTGACCATTAGGTCTGGGATGCCGTCGTTATCATAGTCTCCAATCGCTGCAGGTTCCAGTTCTGCTGGGATAGTTTCATTCAGTCTAATCTTCGAAACATCAATGTTGCTGACATCATATCCTTCTGGAAGTTCAATGTATGCAGCGATCCAGTCTCCCTTACTCTTCAAGTTAAGTGTGTCGTAGTCGAAGGTTACCGTCGCGTTCAAATCGACTGCGATGCTGTCACCAGATTCAGGGATGAAGACATAATGGACATAAGTCCTACCAGCCTCAACAGAACTGGTACATGATTCTGTTATCGTGCCAGTAGGCGTTGTCAACACTGAATCAAGAGTGCAGGACCCCGTGCCTATTCCGGTGAGCAAGACGCGATACGCTCCTTCCAAGGGGGCCACGATAGAGATAAGCTGAGGCTCAATGGTAGGCCCACTATAGACACCTGTTGGGATCTGGTTGATTGTGTTTTCGGTTCCGGGATCAAAGCCTATACACCGATCTTGCGGATCGAAGACTAACATCGTTGCTGGGCTATGGAGAACGAACCCAAGTGCTCGGGTAGGAATTGCTATCTTACCTGCAATTTGGTTCACTTCGTTCTTGAGTCTTTCATCGATAAATTCTGCATAACCTTCTGCCCAATTCTCTTCGTTCTCGAAGTAGCTCATTGTAGCCCGCCATGACGAACCCCAAGGATTCAAAGGATTATCCATTGCCTGTCCTATAACACTGCACCCCAAAGCTGATCTTGCCAACTGTGCAGTGCTTGCTCCGATATGATACTCCATTTCCATAAGCATGGACATTGTTTCAGTTTGACTTTCAGTCACTTCGCTTGCAGACTTCATCAGAGTCAAATACGATTCATGGATTTTCTCCAGCTCTTTCAGCACCACGCGTGCGGCTTCAGCGTCTCTTATGTTGTCGTACGTTTCCTGTGGATTCAGCAAAAGGATAGTCGCTGCCTTGAGTGCTAGCAAGAATGGCCCCAATTCCATCATTCCTATAGGCAGCAAGTTGGCTGTAATTCCAGCTTCAATGGCTTTGTTAACCAACATGGAAGGATCCAAAAGTTCCTGCCAAACAATGTTTACGGCATAGTCTTGAATATTGCTCAGTAGATTTGAGGCGTAGTTGCTTCTCGCTGCGTAGCATTGCCAGACAGCATCTTTCACTTCAGCAACAACCCCTGCACTTTCACTCTGCAAATAGATATTGTCTAAGTAAGACAACTCGTCAGAGGTGAGTTTCTTCAGCACAAATACGTTGTACAAGTCACGGCCATAATTGTTGTAGTAGTCGGACAAAGTATTCCAGAAGAGAATGTCGTCAGAAGGTGCTTCAAACCCTGGAAGCTCCAGAAGCTGGTCTCTTGTCGCAACTGCTGGATCCAAGCCTGGCGTCTCCTCCAATTCGTGTAAATTGAGGAGAGACTCAGTATGGTCATCAATACTGTCAAATATGGTAGTCCTGAGTCTCATGTCCCATTGAAGAGTTGTATCAGGAGTAATGCTGAATCCTGTCAGTGGCATCAGAATGTACCAGGTTGTGCTCGTGGCGGCGTTTGACAGCCAGTTTTCAAGTGATGGGTTCTGACCAAAGATCTGCTCGTAGGGCAACGCTCCGATATTGATTGAATCAGACGCCAATTCCTGTATCAGCATAGCTCGGATAACTCTCTTGGTTATACCTGTTGCGTAGTTATTTTCAGCTGGGTCTGTAGGGTCAACGTAGGTTGGTTGTTTTGATGCAGTGAGGTTCAGAATAAAGCCACCTGTGACTTGGCCACCTGATCCGTGCAACAGTTTTAGTTGGTATTTGCAGCCATCAACCATAACTGGTTTATAGAGGATTGTGGGTGGTTTGATTCCTATGTCAACATGCGTCTCTGCTTGATTCATTATGTTTATGGGAATGCATCTTTGCGTTAAGCCTGTTGCTGTTGCCGTGATTTCATTGTATATGTTGAAGGGAACACTGGTTAGTGTGAATTCTCCCAAGGAATTGGAATTCGCCCCCGCAACGTAGAGATTCACGTAGTTCTGAGTTGCGTAATACCCTATCGTGGCACCAGAAACGACAGGTTCCCCCAGATCTCTCAGTCCATTTCCGTTGTCATCTCTGTAGACGACTCCACTTATTTCTCCTGTTCCAACCGTGAGAGTAATGGGTATCGTCTGATAAAGACCACCGCTCTCTCCCTTGACCACAAAAGTGTAGGTTCCATTGCTCAAAGTTGATGATGTAGAGACAGTTAGTGTCCTATAGGAAACTGGGGGGCCGACCACGTCAATGTCGAACGACGCGGTGCATCCGTCGGGAAGACCCTGAAATGAAAGGGTTACTGTTCCGTCAAAACCTAAAGAATAGTCAAGATGGATCACGAAACTCGTTTGACCACCCGCAGTCACACCATAGTAGGGAGAGGACCAATGCATGCTGAAATCCTGCACAGGTCCGCCTGCAACCCTAATGTGATAATCAGCATGCCCGCTCGGAGTAAACACATCTATGGATAATGGGTCTCCGGGTTCTATGTACCAAGTGCCTTGACCATTAGTTCCAAGTGCAGTGCCAAAACCGCCTAGTACTATCTCGTTATCGGACCAACTCACTAGGACGATGCCGATCATCGCGTAACAGCCTGGCGAAATAATCCCAGCAGCCCAATTTTCGCCACCATCGGAAGTATCCCCAGTCTTCTCCGTTTTACCACTGTCTGAAATGCACATGTAAGGAGTCGTGCTGCTGCTCACAGTGTCTACGGAGCCATCACCGAGATTGACGGTTTGCGGTGGAGTGTCGCCAAAGCCGCTACCGTAGATGTGTATAGTCTGCAATCGGGTTGCTGTAATCGTGCTTACCGAGGAAATGACAGGAGCGGGTTGTCCTGATACCCCGAACACCTTGACATTGTCAAAGTAGTTTTTGATGCTCACCCATCCGACTTGGAACTGCAGCGAGAGAATCTCCCAAGGATCATAATAGATAGAAATATCCTGACCTCTTAGAACATCGTCAATCCACACGTCGTATGCTTTAGCTGATCTGTCAATCAAGACCCGAATCTTGTACCAAGAATAGGGTGTGAATGGTTGTAGTTGCTGGTATCCTTCATTGTTGCGGCTGCATGCCCAGATGAAGCCATCCGTACCAAAGCCGACCATAGCATAGTATCTTCCCCATGTTTCGATCGGTATGTTGCAGAAGGCAACGCTGCCACCACCTCCTTCTGATGCCATTAAACGAGTCTCGTATCCGATCAGATTACTGCTGGATGAGAAATCCTTCTTGACAACGACGCTCCAGCCGTAGGCTCCTTTCAACTGAAGCGACTTCGTCGGGGACGAATAGTAGGTATTAGTTATGACTTGATAGGCATCCCCAGCACCATTCCAGACAATCTGCCATCCACCTGAAGAAGGAAAAGTCCCAACAGAATAACTCTCAAAATCGTCCTGAAAGATTACGTTCTCGCTAGCTTGCACTTTCGGGGTGAGAACCACAAATGCGGGTAGAACAATGAGGAAAATCATCGATAATGAGAATGCCCTCTTCATTTCCTATCCACTCTCTCTCGGCACACCTTGTTTGGTCGGAAGCCGTATAAAGGTTTTTTCAAGTTGACCTATAGAAGGAACTTCTATCAGTCCTTTCAAGCAGAAAAGTCGCTTCTGGAGATTTCTCCCACACAATCCCCTCTTCTTTCTTAGCGCTTTCAAAGAAAGATAGCGAAATGGGGGTCGGCCGCGTTGGTGGCGCTATGGGTACTTCTGCCCGTAGCGGCTCAGCAGTATCACCGCGTCAAAGAGGAATACTTGGCCGCAGTTGTCTATGTCGCAGTTGGGGTCAAAGTTGGGGTCGCCTTCTTTTGCACCGTAATAGGCGAGCAGTTTTACGGCGTCAAATAGGTCTACGTCGTAGTGTCCGTTTTCAAGGTCTCCGTCAACGTCGCCCGGAATAGTCACGATAACTACACCTGCCACGAATGTGTTGTCGACGGTATTGGTTTCGCCTTGGACGGGCCAAGCATAGGCGCTTATGGTGTAGTTGCCATAGGCAAAGCCAGTGGTATCCCACGTGAAAGTGATAATTGAAGAGGTTCCGCTTGCTAAGGTGACGTTTATTGAGCCGATGATTGTTGTGTTGGCGTAGATGGTTGCGTTGAATGTTTCGGTAAAGGGATCTTGATTTTGGACTGTGACGTTCACGTGGAGACTGAACCCTTCCCCTACTAATGTCTTTGAGACTGTGAAATTGGCTACTGTAATGTCGTGGAAAATCTCTCCGCCCCCAAATCCAGTAACGTTTCCGTACACAAGATAGTACTCTTTGCCATTGTGATATGTGATTGCCAAGCTAATGTTATTCACGGTTTCTCCGTCGTTCACTACAAAATCGGCGTTCTCTAACTTGACATCGTTTAGTGTCGTGGCATTCAAGCATATGTAAACCGATCCTGCTCCTGAAGATGGAACAAACAACCATTTGCCGCAGTCAGCCTCTAATGGCCAAGAAGATGAAAAAACAATCGATTTCTTGGTCGTAGTATCCGTATCTAGGACAAGATTCGAAAAGTCTATGTTCGCATCTGCGTTTTCAAAATGCACACCTATGATGGCAACAGGGTTTTCTCCATCCGTGCTGTTCTTTCCGATTAGTACTGGAAAGTGCATGTTTGTTGGCACTTTGGTCAGATCAACGGCTGATATGAGAGAAATCGCGTACGAGTTGGCTGGGAGTGGAGAGATCGTGTGCTTGGTCCGAACGCAGAGTTTTCTATATATCGTTTCGGTGATCGTTTCGTTTGTGATCAGATTTCGCCTTGTGATATTCAGTGCTACATTGTAGTCTCCTTCTTGCAGATAGCTGTGGGATACGGTGACGCCTGAGCCACAGTCTCCGTCGTCAAACGTCCACTGAAAAGAAGTTTCAAACCCGTGATGTGCAGGATAATAAGCTGTGAAGATGGCAGGTTTGTTTGGCTCAAAATAGGATCCGAAACCCTCAACCGTTAGAAAGGCAATATGCTCCCAAAAAACTCTGTACTCCTCCAACACCTTTTCAGGATTTTCCAGTGTTGAATAGTCATCTATCTCCCCATCCTTCACCGTTACGATTCTTATTGTGCTACCTGTAACTATTGGTTTGGGAAAATCCCATATCACATCGTACTCCACCTGAGCTACTGCCTCGGTTTCAATAACCCTGAATCGATCCGACCACCATGTATCATAATTTCTATGTGTGTGGCCAGCGAAATTCGTAACATTGCAGTCGTGCGCATCAATGTCCCCTTCGAGCATAAATTGCGGCGGAAACCCACCGAACTCATACAAAGGAAAGTGTGAAGCTAGCACGAAACTCTCTCCACTGTTTAGACCAAAATAGTTTTGCAGAAACTCGCGTGTTCGGATGGGGTACACTCCGGTCGGATCTATCTCCGCTATCAAGTCTCTCGCAGCGAAATCTAGGCAGAGAAAGTCTAACCCATCGTAGCTGAAGTAGCAGTTTTGAAGGTATAAGCTATCTTGATCCTGCAGATCGAAGGTTTCGTCATCTACTGTTGCTTCTATGAGCTGTTGGTTTCTATCGTTGCCGCTTCCCCAGAATGTGGGGCCAGAATACTGTTCTCCATCTTTTTTTATGTCATGGTTTCCTATCAACGGGATATATGGAACGCCGTCCTCCATGTTGCCATCTTGGTTTGGATCGTTTAGCAGATTCAGGATCTCGCGAGCCTTCACGAAATCGCTGTTGAAATGCTCTCCGCCTAGATCGGTAATGTCTCCGAGCACAAGCACAAACTTGATGTTATGCTCATCTTTTAGGGCGAGGTTTATCGCGCTTACTGCTTCCCGCAACCGCCCTTCCACTTCTGAACATCCAGGCCGACCAATATGCAAATCTGTGATTACCGCGAAAGACCATTCAGTAGGGATTGTGTTGCCTATGAACAATTGTTTAAGGCAGGCACCTGCCATTGAAAGACCAAGTTGGAGGTCTTCTCCTGCAGCTTTTGCCCACGTTTTGAGTAGTGCACCGACTTTCTTAGCTATGGCGGTGAAACTGAGAGTTTTGGATTCGCCTGGATTGATGTCTCCGAGGTCATGAAAAGTCTGCGGATTCTCGAGTTCTATTTCGGCTGGCGGCTCTATTATTAACGAAGAGTTATGGGCTACTATGTTGATGCCTGTTTCGTTTGTTGGATTTGTAACTGTAACGTTGAAGTTTATTGTTTCGTCGAGTTGGTAGAAGGTTTTATCTGATGTAATCGTTACTCTAAGGCCTTCTTCTTCTGGTAAGGCTGGCGTTTTTTGGATGTTGTAGTAGTCTATGAATTGTGAAGGAGGGTGCCAGTAATCTACGATGGCTGCGGGTCCGTAGCCTCTGTAACGCCATTTCCCGTCAAAATCGAGCTCTTCACTGTACATTCCTTTTCTTATTCCAAAGTGAAGGTGAATGATGCCGCCGTTCTCTTCTGGAACGCTGGAAAGATACCCCACTATCTGCCCCTTAGCTACTGTTGCGCCGACCGGTATGCGGCCCGCCTCTCTTAGATGGCCAAGAACACTGCAGACAGAGGTTCCATCCATGAGTTGGTGTTCGATTATCACTACGTAGCCATAACCCGTACGTTTCGCATTGTGCTTAACCACACCATTTGCTGGAGCATAAACGGGAGCCTCAAAGCTTCTGAGCACGTCCTCTCCAAGATGGTAGCCTTGCCAGTCGGTGTTCCATCTGCCAAAACGCTGACTGATAGTCCAATGTTCGTCAAGAGGATACCGGAAACCGAAACTGTACTCATGTGTGTAAAAGAGTCCATTCATCACTTCGTGGTAAATCGGCTGCGCATCTTTGTCTGAAAGCTCTGAGAAAAGAATTTCCAACGGACAATAACCCTCACCCACAACTCTGAAAGTCATCTCAAAGACCGTGCCGCTGCCAGAGAAACTTTCCGCCTCCCCCTTCGAAGAATAGGCTACCCAATATCTGGTGCCTGGCTCGGTCCGTGGTATGCTGGCGTTCTCGTCCAGTTGATACGCCAATTCCTGAATGCCCAAGGACCCCTTATGGAGAACACCACCTGGGTAGTTCTCAACTGGGACCTTCACCGCATGACTGACATGTCTAATGAACTCTGGATTCCACGT
The DNA here is from genome assembly GCA_022865885.1 of Candidatus Bathyarchaeota archaeon. Classification (GTDB taxonomy): domain Archaea; phylum Thermoproteota; class Bathyarchaeia; order Bathyarchaeales; family Bathycorpusculaceae; genus DRUK01. The sequence goes on from JALHSQ010000202.1 coordinate 8,757, forward strand.
GAACTGTATCTCAAACGCATAAAGACCAGTCACATTCACTATCTTGACACTTATCGTAAAGGTGTCGTTCAACAAAGGGATATAATTAATCTCCGGGTCTACTAGGACTTTGGCCGTCTCACCGCTCCCTGTCGGGCTAATCGAAAACACTGTTGATTCTGCAATTATCGAGATTGTAAGAAATAGAACAAACCAGGCAGCAATAGCCATGCGTTTGTGTATCCGTGCTGCATTCGCTTTAAAGACATTATTCTTCTTCATTCTAGGTTCCTCCATAAGGACTCACGAGTCTGGGGGCTCACCGAATCTTACCGCGTAGTGCCCCAATAGTGTGACGGCATCGAATAAGCCCACGTGGCAAAGGTCACTCGCGTCAATGTCGGCTCCTGGGAAGTTTCTAGGGTCAAAAGCGCCATCACTACGCGTGCAGTACGCGTGGAGTAATCTTACTGCGTCAAAGACCGAGACTCTGTAGTACCCGCTGCGAGGCTTAGTTGACCCGACCCACGTCCACTTCCAGTCGATCTCGCCTTTTGGCGGGGTCTCGTGCCAGAAGTGGGTGTTGGCTCCGAGGCTTGCCACACCACCTACACCGGTCGAGATGTTTATTGGGTAGTATGGGCCGCCTACGCCGTACCATGTGGTCTGCCATGGCAAACCGCCGATGAAGTAGCCGTGTGGGTCTGCCGTCGGCTCGTAGTAGTTGAACGTTATCACACCTGCTGGCTGGTTAACCAGGAAGTGGACGACGTCATGCTTGTACGTGGGCTTGCCTGTTCCTAGAATTTCGTAGTCGACTCCTTCAGTAAGGGGTGTTCCGCCTCTGTCTGCACTGATCATCCTGACGACCTTTTCGCCCTTTGGCAGTTCGACTTTTGTGGAGGCTAAGGCGTTCGATCCGTCTGAGACGATCGTGTCTGAGGATGCGCCGCAGAGTGCGGCTAACCACTCGTTTCCAGGCATCAGCGACCACTTGTTTCCAGGAATCAGCGGATACAGGGGAGCGCCGCAGAACCACATGTTCTTTGAGCTAAAGTAGAACTCGATCTCGTAGTCGTTTACGATGTTAGTCTTCTCCACGTCTGCCCAGCCTGCAAAGTTCCAGCCGTCTGGAAACGCATAGCCATACCAGTTTGTGAACTCCAAGTCATGGGCCGTGAAGTTGCGAACCACAGCGCCTGTAACAGGTGCGATTATGGCCACGCCCTTTCTGATCCAGTACGTGACCTTGGTCTTCACTACGTTTGGTATGACTGTGGTGTCTGTCCACGTGGAAACTTCCCAGTCTTGAATTATGCCTGGGTTATCAATCGCCAAGTTGTACGGCTCGACTTGCAGGCCACCGTTGAAGACTCTGTCCAGAACTGCGTAGTCGAAGTACCACTGAGAATAGAGCTGGTTCAGCGCTACTGGCGCGTTGACAGTGCCAAACCTCAGCGGATCCAGCGATTCGTTGTGCCACTGCGTGTTTGGGTCGTCGACCTTGTAGGCGCGCAGGAATGTGTAGGTGTTTTCCAGGCCCCAGCCGACTTCATTTACGATGGCCACTGCGTATTTTCTGTAAGCCATGAATGATCTTGAGCTCCAGATTGGAACGTTAATGCAGTGAGCCATGAAATCGAGGCATCCTTGCTTGCACGCTGCCACAGCCATCGACATGTTCTCCGCATAGTAAAGGTTGTGGATATCCGTGTCGAAGTCTGGGTAGTTTGGCAGTCCGTCAGCGTTCATGCCTGTCACGTAGTTTTGCATTGGCCAGTAGTCACTGTGGAACATGGTCAACCAGTAAGTTGGGTACCTGCCCACACTGTAACCACCAGTGTACAAGTGGTAGTCGCAATAGCCCTGCATGACTATTGGGAACAACACTGAACTCGGGCCTTGCTGCTCATCAACTGGTACGCCCAAGCTTCTCAGATTGTCGACCAAAGCTCTTCCAGCCTGGAACATTGGGGCAAGGTCATTCCTGACCTTGGCCTTAAGCGGGTCAAGGTTCGGGCCGAGTTCTCTGCCTGGCCATCCAACTGGATAGTTGCGTGTACCGTCACTATCCGTGTCTATGAAGCCTCCAGCAGTCAAAGCTGCAGCTGCGTCTGTCAAACTGAACTTGTACGGGTAGTTGACGCCTATGACACTTGGGTCAGCCCATCCTGAAGTCTGTGGTGCGGCAATTGGCACATCGATTCTTGACCCCATGCCCTTCACGACTGTGTTGATTATCCAATCCTTATCTACACAGAAGGCGATAGCCTTCCTGAAGTTCAGGTCGTTTGTCGGGCTGCGTATGCCTGGATAGTCTCTTATGGTGTAGTTGTTGTTAACGTCAATCTGCCACATGCCGTTCTCGTCAACTAGAGCTAACTGTATCATAGGGTCGGTGAAAGCGTATGTATACTGCTCGTATGTTAGTGCCCATTGGAGGAAGTCTATTCTTCCTATCGCAAGATCACAAAAAGCTGCGCCGGGGGTCGCGTAGAAGTTGATGTCTAAGCCTTTAGTCCATCGTGGACCGTTGGCAGCTCTTGTTGGAAGAGGCTGCATTGCAACAAGTAGAGCAACTGCTAGAAGAACCATTATAGCACTAATTGTCTTTTTCATCAATTTTCCTTCCCATAAATGCGGTCCCAGAAACAATCGAAAACAATAAAACAAAGACAGAAACTAACAAAACAAGCCTCCTATACATTCGCCCTCTCCCCCAGCTATGCAATAGTCCAACCATTAGATAATACTTGCGGAGGAATCTTCTATAGGTTCCAGCCATTGTCACCGTGTTATTGCAAGCGCGCAAGGAGCACGAGAAATGAGGCGCGGCAAGCCAAGAGGGGGGCTTATGGACGGATGCGGCAGCCCGCAGACATCAGGCCCTAGGGGGCCGTTCATTCATGGGAATAGGGAACAAGACAACCTTTATGATAACAAATGTCCGTCCAGAAGGGCGCCCCCACGCCCCCACAGATCTGTCCAAAAGCACGTATGTACTCTCTGCAAGCGCGCAGGGGGGCTTTCGATAGCGTCGGCCGGGGGCGTGAGGGGCCCCTTCCGATAGAACTTTACCTTCTACATCCGGCTTTTTGTTTATGTTATCAAAAGCCCCCCGCCTGTACTCTTATGCCCCTCCCGCACGCCATCGAAAGCCTCAGCGCGCGCCATCCCCCCGATTTTCGGGCCGGGCAGGAACGAGAAACCGAGCAGGGCAGCTTGCGGCATGTCAATCGCGTTGCTCTCGGCGGGTTCAGCAATTTACGACCTTGAGATCGCATTACGTGCCCTGCAGGGGGCGGGGAAGGGCCCGCGTGGGGCGCGCTAGGTAAGTGTTAGCAGAAATGTTTAAACAGTTAAATGGGGGAAAGATTGAATGGTTAAGCCAACGCTGAATGTGCTGGAGGCGCGTCACCGCCCAGCCCCAATTGAGGGGCAGAAAGAGAACAAAATAAAAGAAAGAGGACGGAGGAGAGAAATGAAAGACAAAACGATTATAGTTCCAGTTCTGGCATTGTATCTCGGCTTATGGGTATTCACTGGCACGGCTACGAGCTCGGCTATTGCTATTTTGGAAAAGGTCAACGCCTCCATTTCAATGTTGTCAACGCCTCTAGGAATTTTCCTCTTGTTAGCGGGAATAGTCATTCTCACATATGTGTGCGCGAGAAACTTTGAAAAAGTATTACGAACAATCAAAGCAATAACTTGGCGGTCAGAGAATAGGGAGGGGGACTCATGAAAAGGGCTAAATTGACGGCATCCCTTTTGATAGCGTGCGCGGGCTTATGCTGGTGACGGAAGAACTGCACAAAAACAGAAACTACCTAACCGCGTACGAAACGAGATATGCAGGTTTCGCGTTACAGTAGTCGCATTTTGCCAGCGGAACTTCAAAACCTTCAGTTGCCTGCACAGCACGGTCTGGCGGAGTTATCCTAGAAACGGTTACTTCCCCGTTCCTAGCGAGTTTGACACATTCGTTTACTGCGGTTTGAAGGTGGGCTTCACAGCAGCACCCCATCAGGTTTCCCCTCTTAATTAGACTCTTTCAAGCATATAACCCTTAAAGGATTATGCGCGCGGGCGCATTAAATAAATGGTTAAAAATGGTTATAAGTCCGTTTTTGCTTATTTGAACCCGTAATGGACTTCTTTGATGAACGCGTTTTGGCTGCGCTTAAAGACGGCAAACCCAGAAGTTTCACCACGCTTCTGG
>JALHSQ010000203.1 GCA_022865885.1 Candidatus Bathyarchaeota archaeon
AGGTTCTAATGTTGCCAGAATTGTCAGCTTGTATAGAGTCACAACCGTGGTCTGAATGGCTTGTTGATGCTTGCGCATCAAAGAAGGGCATTGTAAAGTCTACGCTTGGAGTTAATGGGGTTCTTCCAGTTTGATTATATTTATACAACGCTGCATAGCTCATCAGCGTAGTCTCATGATTAGTCCATCCGCATGAGGACAATTCGGCGTAGTCTCTATTATAAAGACCTGCAGCACTGGTTGCCCAGAAGTATTTATCTGCCAACCAAAATGGTGAGCTGCCAAAATCCCAACCGCCACCATACTTGTATCCGCACATGAAACCGCCTGTGTTGTCAGGACGCCAAATAAGACGAATATCTCCGTTGCTATCTGCAACACGAATTTTGTCTCCTGGCTTCACCTGAACCTTTAACAAAATTCCCGCGACTTCATCAGCTCTCTGCCCATACCATTCATCGCCTGTCAACTCCCAATACTTTGTCAGGGCAGCTAGATATTCCGCGTTCGCATACGGAACATAACAAGCATAAGCGTAGAGAGAAACAAGGGCAGGGCCAACACGTAGTGTTTCGCTGCTTATTCCAAGTCCATTCCAAGAAACGTCATCAATTAATTGCTTCGCTTCTGCAAGTTTCGAAGCATCGCTCGTGTTGTATTTATTGAGCAGGTAACATGCCCAAGCCATCTTAAAAGTAAAGCCACATTCCCACCAAGACTTTCCAAGCGAAATGCCTGGTCCCGTCTGGAACCCAAGCATTCGGACAACCTCGTTTTGTAATTGGCTTCTATAAGGAATGCCCGAGTGCTCTGTGCCTTCTTGACTCATTTGGAACCAAGGAATATCTCCCCACATGTCAGGGTCAGGCATTACAACAAAAGGGTTAGCTGCCCAAGGATAGCCCCCCTCATAATAGTCATAGCTGTTTGAGGCTCCCCATATTCCATCGTATGTGTCTTTCGTGTATCCTGAACCGTACCACAGGTTCAAAAGTTTTGTTGCTTTATCCGTTTCACCGAGAGCATTATACATGTTCGCAGCAATCTTGGTTCCATGCCTGACTACAAACCTAGTAGTGAACCATCCGTAATCCTTTGTTCTTTCAAATGTATAACCAAGAGTCACGGGATCTATGACTGTTTCATTGTCAAGCCACAACGCGCAATGGTCAGAATCAGCTTTAGACGTGATGTTTGCGTAGCATTTCATGCTTACGTTGTCAAGCGTTATCAGTTCAACGTACATGACTACTCCGTCAAACGTACTGTCGCATTCAGTGTCCCATCTATACCTAAGTTTCAATCTGTCCGAATCATAACCATAGTCTAAGGCATCGATTCCGCAACCTCCATAGTATCCCCAGTCTGGCCCATCATTGCCATCTTGAACTGCTTGCGTTGCCTTGGCAGGACACATCCACTTATCGTCAGTCACGTCTTCCATGACGAAAGGAAGGCCAGGCAGATCCCGCATGGCAGCATAAGAAGAATTGAATTCCGTGTAGGACCTATCCAAGTAAGCCTTTGCCCAAGTTAAAGAATTATTCAAATCCTCTTGGGCATCAGCACTCACCTTTGGAATGTTGAAAATGTTCAAGGGAAATAGTGTGCATGCAAGGAAACTTAGCATTGCAAGCATGCATATTTTTTTCTTTATGGTTCTCTTACTTTTCATTTAACCTTTCAATTTCCATGCTACCTTCACTCGTAGCATCAGAAACGAATGGTACCTTAAACAACACAACGTACACGTCGTGAGCTTCAAAGAAATGTGCATCCAAGACAGTAATAAAATCTTTGCTTTCGAATTTCGCTTTGATCTTGTCACAGGCGATCCGTATCAAGTCGCTAAGACTAAGACGTGTATCAGAAAAGACCTTGATTACTTCTAGCTTTTCTTTTGCCTTCATTTCTTTTCAGCTCCCTTGATGCCTAAATACAATGTGAAGATCCCTTCAATGATTAGAATGACCGCGTGCCATCCAAGGTTATGCTGGCCATATTCCATGCCAACCAAAATGGCAATGGGCATGGCGATGATTCCCCCGTACTTATTGATGCCCGTGATGACCAAAAGAAGAACGATTATCAGAACTAGACCTATCCAACTACCGGACCCAAACATCAATTCCGTGAAAAACTCTATGAATTCCCCGGCCATTCTAAATCATCTCCACAACCATGCAATTATCAATCCTATACCAACGAGGAAAAGAATGAAGGGGATGGCCATCGCATCAAGATACTTGCCCTTTTTGACTTCCTGGATCAACCAGATCGGAGCGATGCAACACATTATGAATCCAACGAATCCGAGGATCGGCAAAATCGGCATCCACGGTTCCGCAACCCGCTGATCCCAATTTATCTGCAGCTCCACGGGTCCGTTTGCCAAGAATGCCTTAACGATCAACGTGAAGTTTTCTGGATCGTAATAATAACAATTCGTATTCATGGCAAGCAATGCTTGGGGATTGTCAGTTCTCTCAATATCCGTTCCGTTGGCCCGAATGCTTATTGGGATTACATATCTATCCCCGGCATCATTGGCAAGGTAGAACATCGAAATGGATCCTGAATTGTTCTCGCCTGTTATGACCGCATCCAGGTTGTTTGCTGTTATGTTGGACTGTTCAATTCCATAATGGAATTTGAGGAATTCATAGTAGTAATTGCATGCGCTTCTTTGGGCCCGGGCGATTTGCAACCAACAGTAAAGGCCGTAGGGTTGGGTTTCGCTGTTTGTTGAAATCCAATCGGCCCTTGTTCCCGGATAGAACCTGGATGGTGTGCATTCGGAAACGTAAACGACTAGGCTTGTGTCGTTCCACTCAATGTTTCGCCAAACCCTAGACACGGCAAGCATCGCGAGGGAATCATTCATACCTGTAGCTGCTCGAGCAACATATGCGCTTTTGAAGGTGAAAAAATCATCGTCAATGTATGAGTCGTTGGCATAGATGAAGAATCTTTTGATGTTTGGAATAGTAACCCCATAGTCAACCGGGTTGATGATCTTCCCGAATCCCCCAGGTTCATAATCGTAGTGGATCGCGTTTATCCCGGAAGCATAGGCATCGACATAAGTTGAGTTGTATGCTTGCATCAATTTTAGGCCGATCAAGCATGCGGCTTGGCAATCCAGGTAAGAAGCGTTGTTGTGTTTCATCGGGAACGTTCCGATTCTTAACCCGCTTGTGATTTGCAAACTAACCAGGTAATCCGCAAGGACCTTGTTGAAATCCAAGTATTTGGGATCCTGCTGGTATTTTTGATATAGCATCATGCCCGCTTCCATCACTTTCCCAGTTGTCAAGAGATAGCTTCCATTGTTGTGGCTTGAAAAGACGTACTTGTAGTAATTCCAGGTGTTGGCGGCCATGCCATACGGATCCGTATCTGTCTTTTCAAGATAGTAGGTTAAGGCGTAAAGGATCGTGCCGATGTGGAAAGACATGCTCAGATCCACTGTCTTGTATTTGTCAATGTTCATGAAGTATTGATCATAGATTGCCGGGTTTGTGAAATCGTATCCATTCAAGCAAAACATTTGCGGGGCAAACGTCTTGTTGCCCTGGGCCCCAATGCCTTGCCATCGGAACGTATAGGTTAAGTAATGAAGGTATGGGGAAGATGGATCCGCATTTGAATTTGCTATGCTGATTATGTTTTGAACGGGAACCTTCAATGCGATCCCATAGCATCCGGACCATTCCGGTATTTGCTTCAATTCCGTGATGAAATAGTTATGTTCGGGTTGCCACAAATAGGCTTCACTCGCATCAAACAGATCATCAATGTAGGCGCCTGGCGTGTGTGATCTTCGGCCGACGTTGGGGATCCAGATGCTCGAGTAAGCGGTTGTTTGGGATCCTTCCCCGGATGTAATGGTTGACAACCCATCAAGGGCCCCGGTGAAGAATATGTCGGTTGTGTAGTTTTGCAAGTTGCGATAATCCATGAATGGTTGAACATAGTTTGTGTCCTTTTCCAACCGATACCGAAGCGTAAAGTTTGAATCATCATCTTGATAGGTTTGGATTGTTTCGGCATATTGCAAGGATCCATCCAGGGCAATGCCCGTTCCAACCGATTGGGCCTTAACCGCATTCGTTGGCTTATAGTGTACGGCCACATCATCAACGTAAGTGTCAATGCTTGCCGTGCCCGTTTTCATTGCAAAGGCCACAATCATCTTGTTTGCGCTTAATTCACCTGGTTGAACGGCATAGACGTTCCAATCCGTTGAGTTGATCGCCCTGGTTATTTCTGAATATGTAGAATCATTATAGAAGACGTAGAAATTCAGGTTTGTTGTTGGGATTGCGCTTTTAGCCCAAAACGTGAAGTTGTAAAGGTTGGAAACGTTAACGGGAACGGCCAACCACTGATTGATATAATCATAGCTATCGTAGAACTGTGCGGATCTTCCGATGTATTTGCTTGTTGAATGATATGTTGTTGATGAAAAGGGCATCTTATACGGCTCCTCAAAATTCGCATTCGGGATTGTGCAACTAGTCATTGCCACGTTGTCGAAATAGTAGTTCCCGCTTGTGTCGGATTCGGCCCAAAACAGAATGTCAGCAAACTTGGCAGCTGCTGGGGATGCCCACGTGTTGCTTGACACGTTCCAAGATGTTTGATTGGAATTGAATTCCGCAAAGTTTTGGCTTATGAAGGCATGGGAAGCATCAAACCATCTTACGAATGACTTGAATGTTCCCCCGCTAAAGTATTGGCCCCTATACTGAAAAGTCAATGTGTAGTTTGTGGTATTGGTAACCGTGAATTCGGGGGATCTCCAATTCTTTGTTGATCCGGTAACATAGTTTTCCAATCCGATGCATCGGCCCGTTCCCATGCTCCAGGGTGGGGCGTTTTCGTAAAGGAACTTTGTTGAATAGACACATCCGAAGGGGGGTTCATGGCTATAAAACCAACCTTCCGGAAAAGAAAAGGCCCAGGGCATAAGCATGCTTGCGTTGTCCCAGGTTGGATCCCAAACGTCGAAACCTGGGTTTTGGCATTGTTCGGCCCGTAAATGGGCGATGTCGTAAGAGATCATGTGGTATCCGATGTACTTGCAATCAACAATGTAGCTTTGGCCCCCAAGATAAATAACATCGTTGCCCCCTGCTGCTTCATACATGCGAACCCTTACGGGGTTGCTTGCGTTTTCCCCGGTTAGGTCGCCCATGATCTTCAAGAAACCATTCTGAATGTCAACGTTTGACGTGTCATTGTTCATGACCTCGGGTTTGATGATTACCCATCTTCTCGGAAAGTATCCTTGGCTCCAAACGCTGTACAAGTTTGAGATTGTCTTGTCAATGTATGTTTGGTAGCGCTGTGGATCTTCAAGCATCAACCACAAGATTTTTGCTTGATCATCAACCCAGTAGGCCGTCGCGTTTTCGGGCATTTCCTTGAATTTTTGAGCGATAGGATCCCACAGCATATCGATGATAGTGTCGGTTCCTTGACCCATCCAAGGATAACCCCATAAGGGGGAAGGATGGGGGGAAATGTATGGAAGGGCAATAACAAGACCTATCAGTATCATCGGAATTAACAGGATGAAAAGGGCCTTTTTCACTACTGGATCCAACGCTATCCCCCCACGAAAGGCATGGCCATCAGGATCAAGACGTATATCATTACGCCTATCCCCGCATAAAAGGGCAGTGCTATGAAGAAATTCAGAAGTGGGTTTATGTCTGGAAGTTGGAAAATCAAAAGGGCCCCTATGATGTTCCAAGCGTTGATTTTGGCAACGGCATCTTTGATGCCGACCCCAATGAGCATTTCAATGTCATAGGCATCGATGGCTTGGCCGAAGCTTTGATATTTTGTTTGGTTGTAAGTCATGTAGCAGAAATAGATCGTTCCGCAAGCGCATTGGCCCTGGATGTATGAATAATTCTTGTTGGGATCCCAACCCTTCAGGATTGCGGTTTTATCCCATCCAAATCCCTGATTGTTCATTCCCGTTATTACATGACTTTGAAGGAATACCCCCCATGTAACCCAAATATGTTTTAGATATAAAGTCGGTGTGGCGTCCCACATTCCCCAAAAAACCCAAGCTTCAATTTGGGCCCCGGCCCCTGGGGGAAGAAAAAACTTTACAACTACGGATCCGTAAGTGCCAACAGGATTGGCCTTGTTGCTTGGGGAAATAGTGTGATTGTCAAACCAAGCGATTTGGGTAATATCCAGGGCCGAAAACTGTGTGGGAACGGAAGGCTTTGAATAATTAGTGGTTGTGCTTGCGCTGATCAAGTTCGGGGGCATAGTAGCGATCAGTCCGGCCCAGGTTCCCATCAGAGTTACCGCGAGGACGAGAAGCGGAACAATCCTTTGTTCGGCCATTAGTAGAAGATCCCCTTCATTTTGCCTGCCCATAGTCCTGCAACGACAAGGACGTAGACAAGCATGTACCAATATTCTATCCAGGCAACGGCAATGAAGAATCCAAGCAATAGGAACCCTTCCAGGATAAAGATGTATTCAAGATTCTTCTTTGCGTATATGGCCGTTGGGAAAAGCAACCAAAAAGTGAACAGCGCGCACATTAGAAGTTTCCCCGCGTACTCAGGGATCCCCAAGGCACTGGCCAGATTCTTGGGCACATCTAGCAGATTCACGTCCTGAGAAGAATCCGTTGTTTCATTTCCTTGGGCGTGAACGGCCCGGACAAGAAACAGCACTAGGAAAAGGCATACCGTAACGGGAATTATCCATTTTCGCATTTAGGATCCTGCCTGTCTTATGTAGCAACTCTTCAGATTTATTTTTTGCTATCTGTTAACAAAAGGGGGAAGAGGGGAGCTCGAGGAAAGGCTTTGTTGTTGTGGCTTAGATCTTGCCTAGCAGTCGTCCTATGAAATAGACGATCATGCCGACAATGAAGATGAAGGGCAGCAATTGGTACAGCACTTTGGCTCCGGTCGCGCCTGTGAATGTCCAGTTGGTGTAGTTGGTCGTTACTATCGTGTCGACTATGACTGGAAGCAGGTAGACGCCGAAGATCAGGGAAACGGTTAGGCCGATCCAATCTCCGATCTTGCCTGTAACTCCCCCTTCCTTGCCTCCCTTGCCGACCATGCCGTATCTGTTGTTGATGAAAACTGAAATCTTTGGGACGTACGCGTTCAAGTACCAAGCCTTGAACTTACCGAATTCAGCTCTCACCAATGCCATGAGAAAAAGGATCAATGCTTCTATTTTGTTCATGCAATCACCCCCTTGTCTGTCATCACAATACTTATTAGTTGTGCAACATGACTTAAGAAATATGTTGCAAAGGGACTTCCGAACATTCAGAATCTTGGCGTATTTGACCTTTGGAAGTCTAATATCGCTTAGATTGTTCCCCCCAATGTCGGACCTTGCTCAAATCATCTATTGCTTTGCTTTTCTGTTCGGGATGCTTACATGGATTCATGGCCTATGGGTTTTCTATTCGATACTGAAGGAAAATCAAGGGTATAGCGATGCGCAAGACATGAATCATCATAAATTATATAAGGCGTTGGAGCAGATAGAAGATTTGGAAGATTTGGAAGAGTGTTTTGATGGGTAAAGACAAGATCAAAGTTCTGCACGTTAAGCACACCAAGAACATCGACATCCTCAATGCTTCTGTCAATGAGCAGTCAGTCGAAGTCAAAAGCGGCGACAAGGAACCGCAATTCAATAGCGAATGCATTTTCAACGTCAAGGTAATTTCAGATATCCCTCTTCTGGGCCGCTTCATCAATAGGCATCGGAAGAGAGAGCAAGCTCTAATCTATGTTGACGGCAAACCTTTCTGTGAGAAGCTCAGAAGCAGCAATGAACTGATTGAGCCCCTAACGGATGAGGACCGCAAAAAGATTGTCAATAAAGAAATCGCCAAGGCCTTGGGCCGATTCCAAATGATGAAGCCTTTCATGTTTGTCATAATAGTAGTTCTCCTGATCGTCGTGGTTGTCCTGCAAATTTTGTTGTTGAGAGGCGCAGGGTTTGCCTGATCCGCCAACCCTCAAGGACCGAATTCTAGAAGCAATCCTCCGCCGCATAGAAGGCGCCAAGGACCTCAAAAAACGCTTAGACTATCTCATGAACCCTGAAACCCTAAGCAGCTCCGCACGTCTCAGCGAGACTCAGCTTCAAGCCATCGCCGAATGCGCGTGGTTGGGAGTGACTTTTCCGAGTTTGCAGGGACTCGCAGAATTCACACAGGGTTATGCGAAATGGAGTATCAGCAGGGAAGGCAAGGGCCGCGAAGAAGCAGTCGCAGTCATGGTCAGCGAGAACAAGGAGATCCAGTCGACTCTGCTTCTGCCAGGACTTACGCAGCAGCAGCAAAGCAAGAAGGACAAGAAGGGTGACAAGGAGAAATGAGCAGTCGATTCAGCAGACAGACTTTCGAGATTACTTGTTACCTGGGCTCGCTTGTCGGCAAGGATAATCCCTTCATGCGCGACATCGCTTGCATGACTCCTGAGTGGCGAGAGATCATGGCGCTCCTCGAGATTCTCAAGAAACTGTGGCCAGAAGACAAGGCCTTGCAGGAGGATATTGAGAAGGTTCTGAAGCCAGTTTGCCAATATATGGGCCAAGCAGAATGGAATCCTGACGTCATTACGCATTTGGCCATGAAACTGGGTGATCTGTCAACAACTTATGACGTGACATGACATGTCTGAACAGCTGCAGCAGGCCACTTCGCCATGGGAAAGTACTCTCAGGAAGATCTATGGCGGCCCGGCCAGCGTCACCACGATCAAGGGAGAATGGAAAACAGGGAAGACTGACTTTGCATTATTTCTAACTGAAAGACTCAAAGAACTTGGTCTGATCAACCGGGCAGCTGCGAACATTCAATGCTTCAAAGACAAAGATTGCACGGTCCGCAGCGACGAAGACATCACCTATATTGACAATTTCGCTCAGCTCCCGCCCTGGCTATTCACCGGGTATCGCAAGGCAATGCTCTATGATGAGGCAATCACGAGTACTCCCTCACGGCGAGCCATGAGTCAGCTGAACACTGAATGGTTGAAGTTCATCCCGGAGCTCAGCAAGGGCCGCTGCCACTTGATAGTGATCACTCAGGAAGAGAGCTTCACGGAGAAAGTGTTCTTCCATCCCACCTTTCACATGGCCAGCTGGGAAAAGATAGCTCTGGGTCGGAATCATCCTCAATTCAGAAAGATGGTTCGGCTCCGCGGGAAAGAGTTTCCGAAGCCCTTTGTCTTCAGAAGCCTACCCTCCACAAAAATCATATTCGATCCGTATAGAAGCGCAACCTGGAAAATGGCGCCTGACACAGTGGAGAACTTGAACGATGATGACCTCAAGATTCTGTTTGATTATGGCGAGGGGATAAGTTATGATGAGATCATCAAGAGATACGCCTTTCTTCACACACGTAAGGACGTTAGTCGGAGGATACGTAGAGGGATCAAGAAACTAAAGTTGTGTCACAGTGGCAAGGATAGCGTGGTGGTATAGATGCTGAGAAAGTTAGACACTAGTCGAGCGCGCATGCATGGGAACATCATGAAAGGTCGTCACTGTTCAGGGCTTACGTCCGTGGGGGACATCATAAAATTATTAGGGGTTTCGATCTAGGCGGTGCCATGGAATGAGTAGGTGTTTCTGCACAGGAAAGGCTAGCCTAACTCGCTAAGTTTCCCCTGGTGTTTGGACTCCATAAGAAGAGAGGGGGATCCTCGTAGTGTACTAGGAGCATCATGTGCGCGCTAGGCTTGGCGAAGTGGGTTGGACTACATTCTTAATAGGCATTTCAATGCTGTGAGGTAGCAGCTCATAGATTTTAGTTTGTTCTGTGAGTGTAAGCTTGGTGAATGCGATGAGGGAATGAAGCATTCTATGATGCCTTTGGCACAATGGGATAAATCTTTCTACATGCTTGTCGTATCGAAAACCACGATAATGGGAAACGCCATTTCTTTCATGGAATACAATCTTCTGCTTGCCATCGCAGATAAAACATTGATCCCCAATTAAGAGAGCCGCCTTTTCCATGAGTCGCTTGTATCTTCTTCTAGCTGCAGCTTTCGCTTTATCTGTACGCCTATATATTTTATGTTGCAGGATTTCCTTTTCTCTGAGTTGTTCATTCTGCCTCCTCTTCCTTTGCCTTTCCCTAGCTTTCTTTTTCATTTCCTCATATTTTTCTGGTTCATTTTTCCACATTTGCTGACGGTATTTCTTTTGCCTCAAACGATATTCGGGATGCTTTTGTCTCCATTCCTTATGATATTCGCTTAGCTTTTGCTTATGTTTCAGATAATAGGCCCTGCTGTATCCTTTTTTGGTGACTGGAATGGAGAATTGGTCAAGAGTCTTTACTTCCATATTGTCAGCTTCCTTCTGTATTGTGGTGCAGGTAGGCGAGGAGAGCAGTGCGGATCAGCTGCGACCCGCCGTGTTGCCTGACATAGTTCGCCAGGCTAGGCCACAGCTTAACAGGAAGAGGCGCCGTCAACTTCTCAAATTGGATCTGCTTCAGAACCTCAGGTATACCGAGAGTCTCTTTTCTAGTGTCGTTTGGTCTAGGCTTCCCAGTCAAGTTTTCACCTTCTCCTGAATCTCTTGGATTCCTTGTAGGGCCCTAGCCTGCAGATCCGTGATAAGCGCTGGGTTGAAGTAGTTCCGCATGAACACGTTTGTCGTTACGCGGCCATGCAGGAAGTCGATTTCAGTGTCCTTGAGAAACTTGGTTGAGAAAGTCGCGTGTGCTTCTCGGATATCTGCGAACCGCAGTTTGAGGCCTCTTTTCTGCAGGAGCTTTTGAACTGCGTCGGGGCTAGTCAACAGATCATTTTCGCCGATTCTTTTGACGAGCTCGCCGGGAACGAAACTTATGAATGCCTTCTTGCTTTTGCGAATAAAGATTTCTTTGAACTTGAAGTGCTCAAGAGTCTGATGCTCTACGTGGTAATATTCCTGGAGTTTGTTTTCTCTTGACAGTCTGACTATCAAATTGTAGCTTGAGACAGCTTCTACCAGGCGCAGGCCAGTCACCGCCATCAGATCTAGGAAGTCAGTTAAGTCGGGCCTTGCAGCTTTGGCCTGGCGGATCCACTCAAACACTTCGTCAGGATTTTCAACCTTGTTTAGCCGATCGATGATCAGGTCGTCTGCGCTGCGGCCGCCCCACTTCAAACCGTACTGTCTGATCAGCTGCTTGTAGTCCTCATAGCAACCCAGAAACTTTGCCAGGGCAGAAAGGGCCTTCATAACGTTCGGCCTGAAACTGTCTCTGAGCTCCGCAACCTTGCTGAGATCTCTTCCAGTCAAACACGAGCTGAATTGTCTGGCATAGCTAAACATGCTTGACGCGACGTCTCTCTTGTAGTCCTTCTGATCGAGCCAGTCTCGAAACTTTTGCCAGTCAACTGTCAGCTGCTCACAATCAACATCAGCGTCACCCTGCCACGCTGACGACCCGGGTTCAAATCTCGGCGACCGCACCAAAGAACCCTCTTTGGCGAAAGAGGCTTCACCGAGAAAGGTGGGGTTCATTTTTGTGTTGGTGTTTTGCATGGCTTGTATGTAGAGGCCTAGGGCGTTCTCGCATGTCTTTGAAACGTTCAAACCAATTTCATGTGCTGTTTCAAGAGTTTCCTTATCTATTAGGATGGTTGCTTTTGTTTTCATTTATTCGCTTCCTTGTATGGTTAGTATGTATTTTTCAGTATATAAGATTTATTATTTGCTAACAGTTAACAAATGTTATATAGCAACGAGCGCCCTTACTGTTTGTCATGGCGCTCAACAAAAGACTAATCACAGTTGAAGCCGCCCTTGTCATCATATCTCTTCTAGCGTTGACTTTTGCCATGAGCAATATTGTCACTTTGTTCAATCACGGAACGGTCAAGACAGTAGGGTTAGAGGCGTATCAGGATGCAAACTGCACGGTTCCACTCACCGAGATTCAGTGGGGAGATCTGACGCCGGGCCAACCGTACAGTTTCACAGGATACCTTCTGAACACTGGCAACGCCAATGCCACATTGAGAATGAACGTTACAAACTGGAACCCTGCTAACGCAAGTGACTTCATGACTTTGACATGTGATTCGGAAAATGCGACTTTGACGGTTGGTAGCCCTCGGCAAGCTACGTTCTATTTGCAGGTTTCCGATCAAGTAAGCGGCATCGCGGATTTCAGCTTTGACATTACCCTGATTGCTGAAGCGTGATTTCACTTTAACCTATCTCTCCCGGGATTAACCGCTACGCTTGTTAGCAATTCTTATATGCTGTTTAATGAAGCGTACTTTTGGGATGCTCAATGTCAACGAATGATTATGCAAGGGGATTCACGGATGCCTTAGAGTATGTCCTGGGAATCTTCAATCGGTTGAAGGCAAAAGGGAAGTTGCCTAAATGTGAGAGCTGCAAGTTTGTGGAGGAAGTTGGACAGTTGATGCTGTTGGCCAAGGACAGGCAGTTCGAGAAAATAGCCAGTGAACTCGGACACTATCTACAGTAGGGCCCTTTCAAGTTCTGAGCAGATCTCCGCGGCCTTCTTTCCCTTCGGCGTGAGAGCTTGAAATATGCTGGGCATCGGGTTCTTTCCGATTCGTTTTGTTTCCCTCTTGACAAGGCCCGTTTTCGCGCAGGTTTCAAGGGCCGTATCTACCGTTCTTCTCCCCAGGCCATACTTGGATCGCATTTGGTCATAAAGTTCTGAAAGCATGATTGGCTTGCCCAGTCGGTGCAGCGCGATCAGCAGACGGAGGGCAGCGTTTGAATCGTCAAGTTCTCCTATTGCCGACAATTAGCATTCCACGACTGTAATATTTAATAGTATTTTGTGATATATCAGTTTTGTTTCAATTGTTGACTGTTAACGATTAGCCTTTAACATGAAAGAGTACGCTTGACTTATATGTCGTGTGCTATTGCCTATAGCTAATTGTTAGCAAATGAGGCAAAACAGATGGAAGGAATAAATGAAAATAAAAAACAGGTTGGCACAAGGATCAGGAAAGACATTGTTGAAAAAGCTGACAAGATCGTCAGCGACGGATTGATCGTTGGGATAAGCACTCGCAGCGGCCTCATCGAGTATGCCCTTGCCAAAGTTTTCAAGGAAGTCTTCAAGGAGGTCAAAGCTTGAGGCTTTTCGACGACGTTGCACACCAGGCCGCCAACTTGTTGCAGAGCCTCAACGGGAAATGTCCCCACTGCGGCGCCACACTCGAAAATGTAGGCGGCAGGAGAAGCTTTTTCGAAGTTGAATGCCCCACATGTCATCTGCACCTAGAGGTTACCACGAGGAACAATAACCGCGTGCTATATGCGGTCATGTTCATTGGTTTGGCCTTCTTTGTTGGCGCTCTTGTACATGCGATACTTTGAGGCGAGCAAACTTTGCAAGTCCAAACTACCCTGCAGGGCAAACCCCCTCTTTCTTTCCCGAAAAGCGCATGTTGCAGCAGATGCTTCCATGCAGACAGCGACAAGAAACGTTGCCGATGCAGGTGCAAAGGCGCCTACCACGGTCTAGCCCACAGCGCGCGCGAGGACTCTGAGGAGGCTCCTGATGAGTGACCTCGAGCGAGAAGCAATCATAGACTTCTGCAATGCCCTCGAGGCCGCAGCTGTCAAGCTCAAGCATGACGTCGGAGCATCGCCTGAACAAGTGAAGTGGACCTGGAACCCTGACAAGATCCAGTGGAAGTGGGCAGACCAACCAGGCCCCAAAGGGCCCTACGAGAAAAGCGAAGACCTGAACAACCTTGAATTCAAGACCATGCTCAAGGACCTCCAGGAACACAAGGGCAGGCTTCAGAGAAACGCATTTTTCTATTGGGTGTTCCAGAACGGCAGCACAGTTGGGAGAAAGAAGACATGACGCTTCACAAACGCAAGTTTACGTGCGCCATCTGCGGCGGCGCCGTGATCTACGATGACGAAAGGTGCGTCATGCGCTGCAAATGCACAGAAATATCCTGTCAAATCACCGAAAAAGACCTGATGGAAAACTTCAGGATTCAGAGCTAGGTTCCTCCTAGGAAAATGAAATGGAGTCGTAACAATATGGGCCTCTCTCACACCACGACCACCCAAAAACTGGGTTCTAACACTGGAGAGTCGGACCAGAGAGGCAGGATCCGCCCGGAAGGCCCGCTTTCACCTCTCTTTTCTCCTAAAAGGGGGAGCCTAGCCAAAAGAATCCCTGAAGGCGTGATATTCGGTGAAGTGCCGCTCGAGGCCTGCAAGGCGTACCCCATCCACATTTTTGACGGCTTAAACGTCGCGCCAAGAATCGCCTATGCGGACCGCAACACGCACAGAGAGGACAACCGCCTAAGCGTGAAGCTGCTGCCGAACGGAGGAAAGACGGCTCCGCATCCACAGATAGTTTTCTTCGTCAACGGGCCTTACCACACGGAATTGCTGGGCTACAACCAGTCAAACCCGTATGAGTGGACCACGTGGATGGAGCTTCACCTGGACGCCAGAGAGCTCGACAAGATAGTCGATGCGCTGATCCGCGCAAAACTCGGCCTGGAAGGAATAAACACATGAAGGAATGTGTTTACTGCCAAAATTTAACAATTAGCTCGGACGGCGTGTGCCATGAATGTAAAGAACGAATTGAGAACATGAAGGAAGCAAAACCGTGACTACCGCTTGTTATTTAGCAAGAGGGGCTAGGCCACTAAGAAAACCGACAACTTGCGAAGAATGTTTCGCACATGATACTTGCCAAATGTTTGCTAACTTCAAAGAACTAGAGAAAATGAAGGATGCGAAACAATGAAGTTGCTTGAGGATCTGAAGCTAAAGTTTCCCATGAAAGAATTTTCTCCGTACGGCTTCTGCGTCGTAGTGCCTGGAGCTGAGTTTGACCCGGATTGGGAAGCGGAGTTGGTCGACCATGGCTACAAATGCTTTGACCTTGATGTTGGCGGGGAACCTGTGACTTTGGTTCGCGTCGTGAAAACTGAGAAGGGTTCGGGTGAGAAGACGGTTCCCTCTCCGCCTCCAGCGGCTAAGGCGTCTGCGGAAGCCGAAGGTGAGAAAGAGACTTTCATTCCAGGCGCGCGCTCACCTCCATCGCAGAAGTGGAGGCCTGAGGAAGACAAAGTGCTGGTTAAGCTGTGGAATGAAGGCGGCCTCATCGAAAAAATGACTCCTAGTTTCCCCGGCAGGACCGAGACAGCGATTCGTCTGCGGATCCAGCGCCTCGAAAAGCGCGGCAAAATAAAGAAGAGAACAGGCCGAGGCCGACCGAAGAAGGCTAAGGAAGTTGCTTCACCAGTGGATACGCCGATGCCTACGTCCACACCTACGCCTTTACCTACGCCTTCACCTGCACCGGCAAATGACGAGGTTGTGGAGCTGCTGAAACAGATCCTCGAGGCAGTGAAGCCCAAAGAAGAGTCGGTCTGCTTCGAGTCTTATTGCCCCAGCTGCCGAAAAAGCAGCAGTGTGGAAGACAGCAACGTCTGGAAGGCTTGCCCAGTTTGTGGCGGGCCTCTGATTGTTTGGAACGTTGAAGCTGGCAAGGAGAGCTCCTGAATGAAGCTAAGGGAAGGTATTGTTGACAATATTCGCAACATAAGAACAAAGATGCAAGCGTTGAACTATTGCCTTTTGACGTGCAAAAACTGCATGTTAGGTTGTGCTGTTAACTGTGAAATCAGAAGAAAATGGAAGCTTCCTCCACACGGAGAAAAGTATTACGAGTAGGTGACCTGGAAACATGTTTGAGTGGTTGTATCATGGCAAGAATCTGAAAAGGTGTTATTACCGGCCGGAATGCCTTGTTTGCTGGATCCGAACATTCATTTTCATTTTGCGGATAAGGGGGGATCGGAACGACTGAGTTTTTCACTTTTGTTATCGGGTTCCTCTTAGGCGTAATTTCAATGTGCCCAGTTTTCCAGGATAACAAGACGTTTTGGGCATGGATCTTCAAGCGGGGAAAGAAATGATTTCTGTTAGAATACGCACTTTCAACTTCAAAAACGAGTTAATCGACGATAAGACATGCGATTTCTGGGTAGACCTTGACGAAGCAATAGAAGCGGTACTTTTTGACTTAGCCAGTTCTAAGTTGAAACGTGTGGAAATAGAGAAGGTGAAGAATTGGAAATGAGAAAACGGGCCCGCAGAGAAGCAGCTGCTATAATAAGGTTCAGGCGTGACCACGCTTATTCAAAAAGCGTATTGGCGAAAGGCTTCCATAGAAGCACAAGTTTCATCCAGAAAATCCTTGACAATGCAGAAAAATGCGGCATCCTATCGCACAAAGACTATAGAAGAAATATGCCAAACAAGACACGACAAATCAGTAGAGCCTTGCAATGGGCCCGAATGTTGAGATGGTTACCCGCTTGGGGACAGTGGATTCTGGGCGAGGAGGAAAAACCCCCCTGACCGCTAACTAGTTCAATGAATCTTCTCTCTTATCCTTCTTTTCTTAATTATGAAACTAAACTAAATAAATAGTGTATATACAGTATATCACGTGGTAGTGCTTCAAAAATATAGGGTATTGCAATTTTGCTGTAATTTGCTTCTTTTGTGTGTGTCTCGAGCGCCAATTTTCTCTTGTTAACGGTTGACAGAAGACTTAAGCAGCATGCGCGCGCCTATCATTCTGGATCAGGTTGTTCAGCGAGTAAGCCGAAAGGACCGTCGTAGTACATTACGAGGTTTCCTTTTTTTAAGGGGTCTTCTTTCTTCTTGAATGATGATACAAAAAGATATATGATGACACTCAAAAAAATTATGCCTATGAAAAACCAGAAGCCCAAGGCCATTTCAATCATTCCCAATCCCATTTCACTCATGCCCTATCCCTCAATAGAGAGTATATGCTGCCCAATTCTTAAACGTTAGCACGTGCCAAAAGGGCCCCAGGGCCCAACACAAACTTTCCCTACCGTTTTGGCCTTCTATACGCTACTGCGATTATGCCGGCCACAACCACAATCAAAAGCAAAATCGCAATAAACAAGAACGCAATTCCACCGGCCCCCAATTGAAGATTCCAAAGGGCGACAAGCATCCATTCAGGGGATGTAAGCGAAAAAATCCAGACTGCAACATTCACCCATTGGGGAGGAGAGAGATAGAAAAGCCAAGTCGATGCTATATTCCAAATTGAAGTTGGGAGATTAAAAATCCATGGTACTGCCTCCACCCAAATCCTTGTTCCAAAGTCAAATAGCCAACTTGCAACAGTCAGATATTGCCGTGTCAGAAGATTGAACCCTGCAACTATTTCCCATGTAACTATGAGTTTAGGACTATGTCCTTCTTCATAACTCATGAAGCTAAGCTGTTCAATTTGTGTTGGTGGAGTCGAACTTATGTCTTTGCTTGACCTTACACAAATTAAGGAATTTCCACTCTCCGTGATCAATTCAAAATTGCTTATGGTTATCATGTTGTATGAACCTTTTATGAAGTTGCTTGAGTTGTAATTTCCATCATCATAATTTATTCCATCGAACTCGTTAAAGTCATCAAGTGTTATCGGAGTATCATCAGTCCACTTCTGCAAGCTCACAATGAAATCAGCATCTGAATAGTCGTAAAGAGGGTCACCATAAAGCCCTAACGAAGCATTCGTTATTGTTGCACCAAAAGGGATTGCTGAAGTATCGAATTTTAGAAATGTCCGATAAACGCTATAATAAAGATTATATTTATATTGTCCAACAGTATCATCATCATAATAATCAAACGCATATTTGGCTACATCGTGTGCTATAGCGTAAGACACATTCCAACCGTAAACATCTCCATCATTCTCCCCTGTAGTGATGTAAAATGTGCTTGTTGTTGCCCAGATTCTTGTCTGCAGATTTTCTGTCCATGGCGTTCCGCTTGACCACGTTCTTGTATTCAAAGAAGCTGTCCATGATGAAACGTCATGCCACGCTGTTGTGACTGCAGGTGTCCATACAAAGTTTGTTATTCTGCTAGGATAAGTGCTTGAACCATACCAGAAAGACACAGTTGTTCCTGAAAGGTAGAGGCAATAATGAACTGTCCATGTTGCACCGTCTATCTTGCTTGCTCCCAACTGCCCAGTTATGAAAGTCTGAATCAGAATCCATGAAGTAGGCGTAACCTTGCTTGAATAAACTCTTACAACTATGCGGTCAGTTGAAACCAAAACCGTTTCTGGACAAGCCCAAGTAGCATCATATTCGCCATCATCATCTGAAGTTCCTGCATGGATAACCGTAGCTACAGGAGAGCCTGATGTTATTTCTGTTTCTGTTTCGCTTGTG
>JALHSQ010000025.1 GCA_022865885.1 Candidatus Bathyarchaeota archaeon
AACTCGCTATCTTCAAACTTTTTCTCACTTTTCACATCACCTCGATGCAAACAGCAAGTCAGGCGCTTATTAAGGGGTTTTTCAGAATTAGACCCAATTCCATCCCTAATCTAAACATGTGTGGGGGTAAAGTTTTATAGTTTTAGTGTTAGACTGTTCTTTGCGGTGGGTCTTAGGCGGGGGGGTAGGGGTCCTCTGTACCGTAAACCCTCTATATGACGGGCTGACAGCGGAGGGTGAGGCGTTTAAGGCCGTTGGAACCTCTATTTCCGAAGCGTTGACTATCCGTCCCTTGGGGCTGACGATCATTGAGCGGCATCCGTAGGGGAGCCGTCTTCAGTGTTTGCCAGGCGAATCCGGCCAGGCCCGGGAGGGAGCAACCTAAGTCTGGGCGTTTGGCGCTCAGGGGGGTGCGGGTACGAGTGTAGGGCTTTGAGGGTTCGGCGGATTCTGGGCGTCGAACCTCCGTGACCCATCGCTTTTCCAATCATCTTTCCAAACGGGAAGACCGTTGCCTGCAAAAACTTCTGTTTAGATGGAAAACCCTCTACCTAAGGCTTTAGAATGTCAAAGTGGAGACATCTCCCGCAAAATCCCTTTTTTTCTACTGGAAACCGTGTTGCGTCTCAAATTGCTGGGATTTGCACCCACCCCAAGTGAAGCACGCGCGGCTCGCTGCAAACATGTTAGGCACTTTTTGGGTTCTGTGAGTGTGCGGTGAGATTAAATAGTGTGTGGCGTTTGGTGTGTTTGTGTGAGGTAGCTGAGTTTGGGTAAGGCGTTGGTTGTCTATGACAGCGTGTATGGTAATACTGAGAAGGTTGCGAGGGCTTTGGCGAAGGGGTTGGAAGACGGTGGAGTTGATGTTGACTGTGTGCGGGTTGATGCGGCGAAGTTTGATGAATCGAGTAGGTATGATTTGTTGGTTGTCGGTAGTCCTGTCCATACTTGGAGTGCTTCGAGACCAATAAAGGCGTTTCTGGAGCGTTTGAAAAGTGTGGAAGGCTTGAGTGGAAAGAAGGCGTTTGCGCTAGACACTAAGATGAGTAGGAGTAGGTTGGCTGGAAGTGCCGGAGGAGAGATTGAGGGAAAGTTGAAGAGTTTGGGCTTGACGATTGTTAAGCCTCATGCTTCGGCGGTTGTGAAGGGTAGAGAGGGGCCGCTCGAAGAGGGCGCGGAAGAAACATTCAAACAATTAGGCACAGAGCTAGCTAAGATGATGTAAGCGCGCGCTCTTAATTATTGTCATCAAGCCACGTTTGTGTACGGTTCTGTTCATTGTCGTTTACAACGTTCTCTGTCTGTGCACACAAGTGTTAAGAATCGAACGATTGCATGTAGTATGATGAGCCTATTGAAGCGCGAAAAGCACGCACAAGGAGTTGGAGTGAATATGAGTGAAGAATCATTCGACTCTGCTTTAGGTGCGCGGCACGCAAGGAAACTTGTTGGTATGATGTTAGCGCTATGCATTATTTCAGCAGCTGCAGCGGGTTCATCCATGTTTCTCTTAACTCCGCGATTAAGTCAATCGGTTTACGCTGAACAATCGCTCCACCTTGAGTCCAGTTACACGATTTGGAGAAATGGTTCAACGTACTATGCCGAGGATGCTTATGGTCTCCCTTGGGGTGAGGGTTCAAACGCAAGTATGATAATCAACAATGCTTTGTCTGGTTTGACGAGTGGTCGGACATGGAAAGAGAAAATCCTGATCGTTGGGAACATAGAAATCACTAACCCTCTAATAGTTCACAGCTACACGATTTTACAGTTAGATGGACAAATAACTCTAGCAAACAATGCGAACACGGATTTGGTGAAATCCTACGGTTTTGACAACTTGACTGGAAAGAACTCTACAGATGGGGGGGTTCAAGATGTGGAGTTCACTGGAGGAGTATACGACGGAAACAGGGCAAATAACAACGGCTCTGGATGTGGCTTTCAACTGTATGGAAAGCGATATACGCTGGACAACATTGAGGTCAGAAACTGTGGAAGTGACGGTATCTACTCTGAGTGGGCAAACGCTGCGGATGTAGGTTCTCCGACAGATGCCATGGAGAGTATGTGGGTTAACGTCCGCTCATGTTTCAATAATGGAAATGGTATTACGATGCGCGGGCCTCACGATTCGGTTGTTGTTAATACCCTGACTTACTGTAACAATGGAAATGGCACTTCGATAGAAGGAACCTCCGTGTACACCGGTGGTGGTCTTCAACTAGTGAATTTCCATTCCTACGGAAACCACGGTGATGGGATATGGTCAAATGAGTATTTCTTGGGATCTTCCATACAAAGTGAAAGCAACGATGGAAGAGGAGTCTATATTCTGCACAACGACGTTCACTTGTCTGCTCTCCACATCTACAACAACCGAGGAGGATGCGCGATAGAAATCGGAAATGACACATATGGTCCCAGCGGAGTCATGATAGAAGCAAAAACGCTGGGTAATAATTGCTCGCTCAGGCTTACGAATGGTGCTGGTAATTCCTATACGATTACTTGTTGGGAGAATGTTACGGTCATAGGAACTCTGAGCGATTCTGATGAATACAACATATTTAATACGAAAAACGGTGACCGTTATAAGAGCAGTGACGTGAGCGCAACCGTTGCATTGTGGAATCAGTGTTGGTTCTGGCCAATGACCGCAGCAATACTTGCCATAGTTATTATTGTGGCCTACTCCCTATGGAGAAGACGAACAAAGAAGACTAATCTAGCCTAGAACGCAAGCTCATGCAACAGACTTATTACATCGAACTCGCCCTCGCCCTTTTTGAATTTTCAACTTTCTAAGTACGCGAGATTTGGCGACTAGCGCGCACGCGCGCTACCAAACTAACTTCAACGACTTTTTGGAATTACGATTTGATGACAGGACTGTTATCTTTTTTCTTTGGACAGATAGCCAATGTAACTATTGATAAGCGACTCCGTTTCTTCTGCTGTCAAGTTTGAGAAGGCTTTGTTGACATCACCGGCGCGAAACTGCATAATGCTGCTTTGCAGCTCTCTATTTCTGCCTGCTATTAAATCCCAAGATACTTGCGGCTCAACGATTGAACTATACGTTTCTGCCAAGCCGAGAAAGACACGTCTGACAAACTTAGCGTGAGGCTCGGACAGAAGCTCCAAGAGCGTTCTGCCAAGAATCTTGCTTTCATGTGTGTATTTGAGGACAGCAATAATTGCCAAGGGTTTCTCTCCCCTTATGCCATATTCAGCTTTCGTCGACAGTTCGGACACAAAGCCTGCGATTATTGACTTATCTGAGGATGTCACGTTCATTCCCTCGCTACCAGAGTCACAAACCTGCCGCTCCCAACCGGTGTTTCTGAACCAAAGCTGGAAATAACTATGTGCTTATCCGCGGACATGCAGATAAACATGGATGGCATCCAGTATGAACGAGCTTGAAAGACTTGCTGATTTACTTACAAAGAGAAGGCAAATGGATTCAGATATATCGAGTATCATAAGGCGACCCTCTTTGCCCAGTCATATAGGAGAGTTCATTGCCTCAAGGATATTTGGAATAAAGCTTGAAGTCTCAGCCACCGCAAAGGGAATCGACGGCGTGTTTATTGAAGGCACTATGAAGGGAAAAACGGTAAACGTTAAGTTATATGGGAAGCAGGAAGGTATTCTTGACATTACAACGCATAGCCTTGCCGATTACTACTTGGTTCTGACAGGCCCAAAATCGCCTCCCGTAACATCAAGAGGAGCAACCAGGCCTTTGGTCATCGACCATGTCTATCTTTTTGAGATGAGAACCTTGGTGAAAAGTCTGACGAATCGAAATCTGAAAATCGGTACAGCTACAAGCGGGGCAAAGGACTACTGGGACCAAGCAGAGATCTATCCAGACCAAAACAACAAGGAGTTAATTCTGACTGAAGAGCAGTTAAGGCAGCTCAGACTATTTGGCACTTGACTGATGGATTGCGTGATTCTATCGATTGCATTGCAGATGCACGTGCTAACTTCACCCGCACAGCGCGCTATTACTTTGAGCGCGCTGACAACGACCCTCATAAAGAAGAATCAGCCAGACTCTAATCTTCCACTTTCTTTTTTCTGGAACAGATACGTTTTCGTTTGCATGAGAAATCCGCAGATCTTGCCCCTCTGCAGAAATGAGTTTATGCGCCGAATCAGCAATGCGGTTTGATGCATCAACATTCTTGTACTAAGCCATAGTGTCAGACTAAAACAAGGCCATCAGTGCAGCTGTCGCCCAACCAAGAATAGCTTTTTAGTCCAAGTATGATAAGATGAATCGGAAGCTGGCCGATTGGATACTCTCCTTCAAATAGCCCTAGGGTTCGTCGCAGTTGCAGCGTGTCTAGCAGCATTCCTTGTGCTTAAAAAACAGCAACGCACGCGCCTGCTGGAGAAACTGAATGCGAAACAACAAGAAATCACGCTTGCAGTCAATTCATTCAGCGCATTGCTCAGCTCAGAAAGGTATTTGTCGAAAGCTGAGTACTCAGCTTGGCTCAGCAAGTGGAGTTATCTGAAACCTCTCATCGAGGAATGTGAGAAGAAGAGCATAGGAAAGAAGTCTGGCAGCAAACTGAGTGAATTGAAGCTTATTCTTGATAATGGCGACTCGCTGGTCAGGAAGAAGAACGAGGAATGCATGAACAATGAACTGCGGGACTTCAAAGCTTTCTTTGACAGTGTTGAAGCTCGGCCGCTCACGATGAAACAGAGACTTGCGATAGTTACTGAGGAAAAGCACAACATGGTCGTGGCAGGTGCGGGGACTGGGAAGACTAGCACCCTGATTGGCAAGGCGGGGTACATACTGAAGAAAGGATTCGCAGAGCCTCATGAAATCCTGCTGATCTCCTTTGCTAGAAAGGCGAGGGACGAGATGGCTGAGAGGGCCCTCAGGAGGCTGGGGAATGGGATCGCGATTGAGACCTTTCACAGTTTGGGCCTGAAGATAGTTGCAGATGTCGAAAATCGGAAACCGTCAGTGTCCGAATTGTCTACGGACCCTGTGAGGCTTCGGAACGCGATTATGGAGCATATCAAGAAAAGGCTTGGGGAACCAGAGTTTCTCAAGAAAATAAACTGGTATTTCGCTTTTTACAATACGCCTTACAGAAGCCAGTTTGGCTTCAAATCCATGGGCGAGTATATTGATTTCCTGCGCAGCAATCAGGTTCGTTCTCTGAACGGAGAGCTCGTCAAGAGTCTGGAAGAATGCGAGATTGCCAATTTCCTTTACATCAACGGCATAGGCTATTTGTATGAGAAAGACTATGGCGTTGAGGTTGCGACCAAAACACGTCGTCAGTATAAGCCCGATTTCTTCCTGCCAGAGTATGGCATCTACATAGAGCACTTTGGTGTGGACAGGAATAACATGACTGCACCCTTTGTGGACAGAGAGAGGTACCTAGAGGAGATGGGCTGGAAGAGGCGCACGCACAAGGAAAACAGCACAAGACTGATCGAAACGTACAGCTGGGAGAAAACTGAAGGAGTTTTACTTAAGAACCTCGAAAGGAACCTAGTTTCAACCAGAGTGAAGTTCGCTCCGGTTCAGCAAGAACAGATTTTTGACAAGCTGAACCAATTGGGTCTAGTTCACCCCTTCACGGGATTGCTGGGATCTTTCCTCAACCTGTACAAGTCCCAGTGGAAATCGATCAGCCAACTGCGTGAACTCGTCAGGAGTTTTCCGAATCGGGATAGGTACGAAGCATTCCTTGATATTTTCTC
Source organism: Candidatus Bathyarchaeota archaeon (assembly GCA_022865885.1). GTDB lineage: Archaea > Thermoproteota > Bathyarchaeia > Bathyarchaeales > Bathycorpusculaceae > DRUK01. Next base: position 5,755 of record JALHSQ010000025.1, read on the forward strand.
GGAAATCTACGAAGACTATGAGAAGAGCCTCGGCCGTGAAATTGACTTCAACGACATGGTAAACAAGGCCGTGCAGTATGTTTCTGACGGCTCTTACCATTCCAGTTTCAAATACGTTCTTGTCGACGAGTTTCAAGACATTTCACACAATAGGTCGAGTCTCCTGAAGGCATTGCTGTTGAGCAACCCGTCTGCGAGGCTTTTCTGCGTGGGAGATGACTGGCAATCCATTTACAGGTTCAATGGCAGCGACGTGTCAATCATGACTGATTTCAACGGTCATTTTGACCTTTCTGAAAGGCTGGAGCTGGATATGACCTTCAGGTTTGACGACAAGCTCTGCGATTTTTCATCGAAATTCATTCTCAAGAACCCGAATCAGATAAGGAAGAGTCTCATTTCCAGCAAGAAGTCCAAAAGCCCAGCGGTAACCCTGTTATGGAGCGAAAGCATCGAAGACGCCATCGCAGAAGCCTTAGGGCGCATAAGGTCTTCAGAGAGAGATAGGGCGAAAGTTCTCATAATTGGAAGATACAATCATCAGCAGCCCACAAACCTCGCCCTTCTTCAGAAGGAATTCCAAGAGATGGATATTGAGTTTTTGACTGCACACAGCTCAAAGGGAAAAGAGTCAGACTACGTCATCGTCATAGGATTGACTTCTGAAGGCCATGCTTTTCCTTCACGAATCGAAGATGATCCCGTTCTGGACGTTGTTCTGGCGAAGAAGGAGCCAGTTCCCAACGCTGAAGAGAGAAGACTATTCTATGTGGCGGTGACGAGAGCAAGAAAGCACGTCTACCTTGTCGCAAGCAAGACGAACCCATCAGCATTCATTTCAGAAGTCGGGAACGGCGAATACGAGGTTGAAATCGAAGGACAAAAAGGAGAACTTAGCACGATGTGCCCTGGCTGCAAGACAGGACTAATCATGTCTCGACAGGGAAGGAATGGAGACTTCTACTCTTGCAGCAACTATCCATACTGTGAATACAAACCCCGCGTCTGCCCCGAATGCGGCAAAGGATTCCTCCGCAAGAGCGGCATGTCTGCAAGCTCAATCATTTGCTCCAACACTCTTTGCTCATTCAAGAGAAGAAAATGCCCACGATGCGAATACGGATACCTCATTTTAAGAAATGGAAAATACTCACAGTTCTATGGATGCAGCAACTATCCAACCTGCAAGTACACCGAGAAACCGGCATAAGGGACCAAAAAACAGCTTTCCTCGCCGGCGTTAAGGGTTATCCTGGTGTCGAATACCGACCGGAACAGTTTCCAGGCCTAGTCTTCAGGCTTAAAAGGCCAAAAACCGCCACGTTGATTTTTAACTCTGGAAAAATGGTTTGCACAGGGGCAAAATCCGAAAAAGAAGCACGCAGAGCGGTTATGAAGTCATCAAGGAACTGAAGAGAGGCGGAATAATAATCATCAGCAAGCCAGAACTAAAAATACAGAATATAGTGGCTTCTGTAATTCTGGGTGGAATGATAGATTTGGAGGAGGCAGCGTACAGTCTTGGAAAGGCTATGTATGAGCCGGAGCAGTTTCC
>JALHSQ010000204.1 GCA_022865885.1 Candidatus Bathyarchaeota archaeon
CTGGTATTAAATAATTCTAGTTCCTGAATATCTTTAATTAAAGCTCTTAAATCACCTGTAAAGTAGGCATTTACTCTATTGACAATGTGTGGAATAACTAATTCTGCATTTCTATAAGGATAGCAATCTTTCTCACCATAAATATTTTTTTCCCATGATGTCCAATATAATAGATCTTGAATGATTTTAGGACTTTTAAAGTATTCTGTTAATAGTCCTGACTGAGTAAGTTTTGTAAATAGGAATGATCTATTGAATTTATCCCAAAAGACTGAATCAGTCGAATCAGCAATTTCTACCAATGCCAAAAATAATTTTACTAATTTATGATTTTTTTGCCATCCAAGTACTGTAGCCTGAAGTGTAGATGGGATGTCTGAATTATTGATCTTTTCATTAGTTAAAATTAAGTCTTTAAGAGCACTGTCCCCTTCGGCTTGAATTCTCTTTGCCACTATTTTCTCATCAGGAATACCCCATGAAAATGGAGAAGTCCAAGATTTCATTTGAAGATCTGATGTATCAATAGCATGAAGCCAAATATTCCTGAATACCATTTCCCAAATTTTGATTTTGAAATTATCAAATGTAATTTGGCTCTTTTGTTCTTGTTTGTAGATTTCGTGGGCAGCTTGATAATTCTTATCTGAGGCCACAAGAGCCATAATTGCTGAATCAAATCCAGAAGCAAAGTAGTGACGATTTGTATCTCCAATAGAGATATAGTAAAGCATTCTGGCTTGTGATACTGCCTTGTCATCCTTCTCAAATACTAAATTGAACTTGGATGATAAAATCCTAAAAGTATTCAATGTAAGTAAAATCATATGACGAGTGTGTTCTGTGTCATTGTCAATTTGCATGTTGAGAAGTTGTTTGAGAATGGAAATGTAGTAAAGAACATGTTGATTTCTAAAGCCATATTCACTGCCAGTGATGACCCCTGAAAGGTAATTTCTTGTAACTGGAAATTTGTCTAGAATAGTTGGATCAGTAGCCAATGGAATCAGACTATTATATTTTGTATCACCAAACAATTTCAGAAATGGATTCTTAGCATTATAAAGATTTTCATGCAAAGGGTTTTGAGAAAAAATATCCATTTGAGATTCTTCCATCCCTTGTAGAGAGATTAACAAACCTGATTCTGGAATATTAACATAAGCCTTTGATGGAGCCCAATCATCATTATCCTTCCAATTATAACTCACTGGTAAACCAAAGACTGTTCCTTCTTCAACTATATCATTCCACTCTGCCAATGTCCAAAAACATTTGAATGTTGAGTTTAGTGTGTCTAGAGATGATACTAATTCATAAGTCTTAGTGACTTGATCTTTAGTGGCTGTAATTTTATTATCTGTTAATGTAAAAGAAAATGGTTCTTCTTCTTTAGAGAATTTTTCCTTATTTTTGACAAGTCGCCTGAAAAGGGAATCATTGTGACGTGCATTTCTTGTAATTTGAGTCTTGATGGCAAAGGCTTCCTTTTCAGATGTAATATTAGAAAGAGTTTGTACTTCACGAATTAATTCGTAAAATTGGTTAATAGTTGCATGTAGAGATTTAGCATCACTTATCTTTCTTGATCTCAAAGATTTGTATGTTTGAATGAGCTTCTTGTATTTTGCTGTAAATTGGTTACCTTGATCAATCATTTGGGACAAGAGAGTCTTGTGATTTATAGATTTGTTAGAAATATCAGCAATACTTTTTGAAACAGCCTGCATAGCAAATGCGACATCAATTTCCAAAAAGCATATATTGTCCCTCCATTCTCTTGAGACTCCTTGATCGGACTCTGGAACTTGGGTTTGAGTGATCTCCGCATTCCCAAAAAGAGAAGAAAGTTTTTCTGTAACATAAATTGGATTTCCCATTGTTAATGAGTGTGATCCCAAGCTAACTTTTTGAATTCTGGTAGATCGCATTTCAGAAACTGCACTATCCATGACTTTTTCAAATTCAGCTTGATTTTTTGGATTCTGGATGGTATGATAGCTGAACTCTGTACATTCTTGATTCTTAAATGATTCATTTATCAACTTAATATTCTTTAAATGATCATTAACAACACCAATA
>JALHSQ010000205.1 GCA_022865885.1 Candidatus Bathyarchaeota archaeon
ACTTCGGACAGAGGTAGAACTCGGGGAGTTTCTTCTTAATGATCTTTACTTCCTGTTTCCTTCTGCGCCCCATGGTCACATGCCTTCCTTGATTGCGATTAGATGGGTGCTTTGCTCAGTCTTAAGATTGTTGGAGGCCGCCTCTTGTGCTCGGTGCCCCTCACCCTCCTCAGGACCATCTCGACCTGTTGGATGGGTACGCCTGTCTCCTCTACTATCCTCGGGAGTTCGAACCCCTTGCTCCACGCGTATAGTATTAGGTCCAGACCATCGTAGTCTATCCCTAGCTCCCCCTCATCGGTCTGGCCGGGCCAGAAACCCGCCGTGGGAACCTTCTTGATTATCTGCTCAGGCAAATTAAGGTGGAGTGCCAGCTGCCTTACTTGGTTCTTGTAGAGGTCCCCTATTGGCATGATGTCGACGCCCGAGTCACCGTACTTGGTGAAGTAGCCAGTGTACAGCTCGGATTTGTTCGAGGTGCCCACGACCATCCTGTTCAGGATGTTGGCGTAGTGGTAGACTATTATCATCCGCGTCCTGGCCTTCACGTTTCCGAAGGCGACCCTGTTCGACGGGCTGTAGAGTGGGAGGTCCTCCCTCATCACACGTAGCGTCGGCGTGATATCTACGCAATCACACGTGAGCCCAAGCTCCGTCACAAGTTGCATCACATCGTCTATATCCTGCTTCGGGGTGATATCACGCTCTGGTAGTGTCAATGCTGTTACTCTTTTCGGCCCCAGCGCCTTCACGGTGAGGGATAAGACGACTGCAGAATCGATCCCGCCGCTTACGGCGACGATGGCCCCGTTTAATCCTGCTTCTTCGACTGATTTTTTTATGAATTTCGTGATCATTTTCTCTACCTTGATTGGGTCTATTGTCAGGTCTTGGAGGGTTATCATGGATTTCTTTAGTGGCGACGATGGATTAAATGGTTTGTTTCGTGAAAATTATGCATAATTATAATATATTTAATTAATTTTATTATTTTTAATTTATTATACAATATTCCTAGAGAGCGTTTTATTAGAAAGCATTTATGCCGGGGTATACAAAATTGTATACAAGCCAGTTATTTCACAAATGATATCACTAAATTGGTGAGACGGTATGACCTCAGATGAAAATCTCCAGAAAATTATCTATAAGACGTTTCAAGACCCTATTGCTGATTTATTATTAAAACAGAGCAATTTAACGAGGATTCAATTTGAAACACTTATTATTGACCTCCTGACAGACATTTTATCTGATAAAAAACTCTCATTTTATGAAAAAAGTCTTTTCCGGAAAGAAAAAGTCAGTAGAGGCTCATTTAGTCGTACGTTAGCACAGGCTAGAAGTAGTGTTATATCTTCCATTTTCACTATAGTTTTGCTAAGTTATATTGGTGTTTTCGACAAGCCTTTTGAGGAATATCAGGAACTGGCGGAGAAATTAAGGGATTACCTTGATACCATTGAGGATAAGAAAGAGGGACGTTCCCCGGCTATGTTAAAGAGACTCGAAGAGGAGTTATTGGCCGGAATAAGGGCTCTTTCTAAGCCAACAAGCCTGAAAGTCATGTGATATCACATCATATCACATCACATTATTCAATCCTATACAGAGTTGTCCCAGCGCTGAACCTCCATCCCCGACAGGTGTGAGACTCGGATACAACACATTTAGAGTAGTTTTTAGTTCATCAAAAATTATATTTGTTATGGCCGCATTGGCAAACACACCACCGGACAAAGCCACCTTATTGATATCCTGCTCTTCTGCAACCCTATTAACTATCTCAGCGATTCCTTTAGCTAAATAATATTGGCTGAAAGCTGCAATATCTTCTTTTTTATATTTTTTTACGTTTTTAGACAGATAATTTAACGTATTTGCTGTTAATAATTCGTATTTACCGTTTTTTTGGACGATTTCGAGCTTGAAATCGATCCTCTTTGGATCGCCGTTTATTGCTATCGACTCGAGCCTCATCGCTGGTTCGCCTTCATAGGTTCTTCTATAGGTTAATTTGAGTAGAGCCGATACCGCATCTAGAAAACGACCTGAGCTCGTTGTTTTAATAGTTGAACTCTCTCGGGCCTGTTTTAGAACGATTTTCAGTTCATTTTCACCGTACTGTAAGCCCTTTAAAACGTGATTTTTTGTGATATCACGGATCTCCTCATCATCGAGATTCACCTTTGTTAGGGCTGATATAAGGAACCTATATGGATAAAGGGCGCAAAGGTCCCCTCCAGGCATGGCTATGTTCTCTAGATGCCCCACCCTATCGAAATTTGAATAAGTCGATATTAAGACCTCTCCACCCCAAATAGTTCCATCCGTGCCATATCCGGCACCATCTAATGCTACTCCGATCACAGGCTCATCGGATGCGATGCCCTTTTCTGCGCAGACAGAAACGATGTGAGCGTGATGGTGCTGAGACTTGATTACAGGTGCACCCGTATCCTGTGATATCATGTCGGCTAACTGTGATGTCATATAGCCTGGATGCTGGTCACACCCAATCACATCCGGGTTACGTGTGATTTTCAGGAGGTCA
>JALHSQ010000026.1 GCA_022865885.1 Candidatus Bathyarchaeota archaeon
ATTTCATTGTAGAGGTATTCGAACCATTCCCATATTTGAGGACGTTGTGTTTGGTTTCTTTCTCCTTCTGCTATTGGCTTGAGTTTTTCCCATGCTCGTTTGACTGGTGAACTGAAGAGGTCATCAACTAGACCAATGTCTATGTGTTTTCTATGTAGAAGTATACCCACTCCTTCAAAGAACCAGCCTACTTCATTTACTTCCCGCAACCCATACTCTGTTTTATAGGCATTGAAGTCCTTGTATTCTCTTGTTTGAGTTTTCTCCCATGCATCTTGCAGTTCATTGCTGCCGAATGTTGAGTACAGCCTTATGACCAAGTCTGTCTGCCTCGTTTCAACCAGATTCCTAACCTCCAGAACAGTCAGGACGACACCTATCAACACACCCACTGCTGCTATTATCGCAGATATGGATGGTATGTCCAACTCAAACAACACTGACACCTAAGAGGTTAGATTGGGTGAAATCAGTATTAAAGAGTGATTCACACTGAAACAAATCGATGCGCGCTAGTCAGAGTATGAACACGAGCAGAAAGCCCTTGGCATTCGCGCGTTACTTTCACACTCCGTCCTTATAGGTAGCTATCTTGCCATGGAAGCGACGCGGGTCTCTTTGTAATATCTGCACTAATGCTCGCGCGGCTGTTTCGGGAGTTAGGAGGGCCCCTCGCTCCTTCAACTCTCCGAAGACGCGATGCAACACCTTAGCCCCGCTGCCCTTTGCTTCGCGACCACCCTTCTGCATCTCAGTCTCGACAGCTGGGGGTCGATACACGAAACAAGTGATTTCTGGGACCTCGGCGGCGAGTTGTTTCGCCAAATGTTCTTCCGCTGCTTTGGAGAGGCAGTATGCTCCAATGCCTTCTACGTTCATCTCTGCGGCTCCTGACCCAAAGAAGACCGCCAGGCTACCCTTGCTCCGGCGCAGCTCTGGATAGGAGAAGCGCGCGATCTGGTAACCAGCTAACACGTTGGATCGCCAGACATCCTCGAACATGGCTTCAGGTAGTTCGTGCAAGAATGGACCAGGATGAAGAGTTCCCGCGTTGTGAATGAAACCAACGAACTCGCCAATGCCAACCGCGGCTTTCACCATCTCCCGGGCGTTGCTGGCTAACGCGGCATCGCCTACCACTGTCAATGTGTTCACACCTTTCCCTCGGGCAGCAGTAGCCACTTCCTCGAGGGGTGCTTCGCTTCGGGCGTTCAAGACAAGGTTGACACCGTTTTGAGCCAGTTCTGAAGCTAAAGCTCGGCCGATTCCCTTTGAAGCTCCTGTTACGATCAGCGTTTTACCTCTAAGGTCCAACCTGCTTGCCCCCTTCATCGCGCGCGCCAGAAGCAGTCTGTACATCAACCACTATTGACACCGATTTATGTAGTCTATCTCGGTTCAGCCATAACTTTTCCGCAACATAGAGATAGGGCGTATACTCGATTCCGATACTACCTATCTCCCTACCCTATAATGACTCGCCGCGCGCGCTGCCTTGTCCCGAAATTGGTCTTAAATGGTTTTAATTCTTGTTTTTGGGTTTGGTGACAGTTTTGTGGTGTGCATCTGTTTTTAGCCCTGTTGCATGCCTTGACGTTCCAAGCGGGTTAGGTGCAGCCTCAACGGGTTATGGAAAGACTTTGCTTTCTTTCAGTTTCGTTGGAACCCCGTGAGTTGCCATTTTTCAACACGGCCAAGAGTTGCTCACCAAACAAGCCCAAATCAAACACGAAAAGCCAAAAGAAGACTTAAGACCATTTTTAACCATTTAAGGGACAAGCCAGCGCGCTAAAATTTAAGCAACGTGCACTTCGTGCACACTATTTGTCTTCTAGTTTGACGACCTTGCAGCACCTTCGTTCCAAGTGACCCATCAGGTCTATGCCAGCCTTGGTTCGTTCCTCTTCCTCTTCAAGATGTTTCTCGAATCCCACTTGCTTAACACGGTTGTAGTTGTCTACAACGAAAGGATACACGTCTCTTTGATATTCAGTATTCTTACACGTTAGATAGTCGTCGCATAAGAGACAGCTTTGAAGGCTCTTCCTAGAAGCGCATTTTCTGTTTTCGCAAGGCGCTCCTCCGCCATTCAGACAACTTGGACACTGTGAATCAGAAAGCCATTCTAGACCTTTTCTGAACTCGTCGAAATCGAATGATTTGACCACGTCTTTGACCCAATTGTAACGGACAGTGTCAACAAGCCTCTTCAGCTCTCCAGCCATCATCTTCACTCTCCCGTTGCCATTTGGGCATTGACCGCAGTATACGCCACATATTCCATACTGGTAGTTTCGAGTATTCATCTTAAGTCATCCTATGATTAGTAAATGACATTTGATACTGATAAGAACAACGTAGATTTCGTGCAGCGCGCCCTAAGCAGAAATCCTGCCATGCAAAAGAATGCACCCCTATCAGGGGTGTGCGTGATTTCCCAGATTGATTCTGGGGGCACACGCCACCGCGCAAGCGCTTGATTCTGAAATATCCATCTGTTTCTAATCAGTTTTATGAATGCTGAATCAATACTCGAAATAGACCTGATGTGTGTATGCAATGGCGGGCGTATCATGAATCAGCAGGGGGCTTGCGCGTAGCGCGTTGTTCAACCTTGCTTGGTGATTCTGGGAACTTTCTGCATTTCGTTGTAGAGGTATTCAAAATACTCGTATATTGTTGGGTCGTTGAGTTGCCGTCTAGCGGTTAGTACTCCTTTTTTTACTTTCTCCCATGCTCTGGCTATCGCACCTCCGAACAGGTCTTCAATCATGCTGGTGTCTGCAAGTTTTCGGTGGAGGAGAATTCCTATTCCCTCAAAGAACAAGCATACTTGGTTCACTTCCGCGAGGCCATGTGCTTGGTCATAGTCTTAGATATCAGTTAAACCTTCAAGGTCGCTGGTTCTGACTTTTGTCCATGCATCTTGAAATTCTCTGCTGCTGAAAGTGGAATACAGTCTCATGACAAGGTCTGTCTGTCTTATCCTAGCCTGATGTCGTATCTGAAGAGCATAATAGACAACTCCAACTACAACACTGGCAGAAGCAATCGCGATCGAGAGTGTTGATATGTCAACCAATGCAGACGCCTGGAAGACTAGTATTAGTGGGATCAATATTAAAAACTACGTCATCAATTCTGAAAAGGGTAGCTGCTTGGAAAAGAAGCTCAATACTGCCGTGCTGTTGTAACAGACGGAATTTTC
>JALHSQ010000206.1 GCA_022865885.1 Candidatus Bathyarchaeota archaeon
AGCTACGAAGACAAGCTGATCGCGGAATTCCTCGCCCACCTGCCCGACACCCCCCCGTGGAAGAAGAGGTAGCACAGGCGTCGGACCTGTGGTGGTCTGGTTTCCCAAAGCAGGGATAGGGCACGCAGGTTCTTGCCCGCCAGCCCAAGGTTCGGCCTGTGGGCAGGGCAGCAGGCGCACACTGTTCTGCCTATGGTTTGCTTACCGGCATTCGGAGGATTGTCTTGAGTCGTTGCGGCGGGGTGCGGCGGGGATCGGAGAGGTACAGTTCGTGGTGCGGGCCGGTGAATTCCAGGCCATTTTTATTGGCAAATCGCTCCATTTCCGCCAACGTCGCCGGTTCATCCGCGAAAGGCCCCACGTGCAGCATCTGCACGCAAAGTCCTTCCTCCATGGATTCCAGCCGGACCTGCGCCACCTCAGGTCCTTTGCCCTTCTTGGCCAAGGCCGCATGTGCGTCCGATAGATCGGCCTTGGTGATGGACTCCGGCGTGCGGATCAGCACCTTCCAGCACCACTTCCCCCGCGGGACATCAAGGAAGCACCTGCTCTTGTCCTCGGCCCACCAGAGAGCCTCCAGCCCGCAGACCTTGTAGTCGCCCTTGCCGGCGAGCTTCCGCGTCATCTTGATGGTAAAAGCGACGTTGTACAGCGTCCCCACTCGTGACGTGAAGGCTTGGCTTTCCGGTTCGCCCCGGCCCTCAATGGTCAGGTACCACACCGGGGGGATGGTCAGCAGTACAGGTTTCCTGGCCTGGACGTATTGATCTTTGTGCTCCTTGTATAAGTCCAGCTTTGCGGCCTTGCTCCTGCCCATCGAACTCGTCCCATTTCAGAACGGCCTTACGTTACAAGTCGTAGGTGGAAGCCCAGGGTTCGGGTGGCAAAGACTATCGTGGAGCACCGTTCAATGCAAGCCTTACGAGCTCTTATCGAACAAACCATTCGGCGGGGTAAGTGGTGGGCCAGGCAACCCGCCTAGAGGGAGTTGTCTGAGGCTGCAATCCGAATATATAGGCCCAGACCATCCTTGCACCCGCATGGGGGCAGTCCAGGAAACTCGGGGAATAAACCCACTCCACTACACCCCCGAATGCCGAATGACTAAGACTAGGCCGAGGGGTCGCTACTGCGAAGCCCGCCGCGGAGTCAGGTCGTAGTTGTACCGCCGGGCACGCAGTCTGAACGCCTCTTCTCCCCCTTCCATGATGTCCTTGACTGAACTGATGATCTCGTCGTCGTCTATCGGACCTTGTCTTGCAATCGCCCCCCGCTCTCGTGACAGTGCCTCCGTAACGATAATTTGCTCAGCGTCAGCGGACACGGGGATGTTGGGATTATGGGTTGCGACGATTATCTGTCGTTGTTCTTTCAGCTTCTGGAGCACATCTACAACCACATCGCAAATGAGTCGATTATCCAAGTTGTCTTCCGGTTGGTCGATAACCAAGGGACAGTTCCCGCGCAGCAGGATTATCGGCAGCAAAGCGCTGCACCGTTGCCCGGGCGAAAGCTCGGAGATCGGCGCGAACTGCGCATCCTCCGCTGGACTCATGTTGAGCAAGATGCTGGGCAGGTCATCCAGGACCACCTCATCAAGTTGGAGTACTTGGTCCAGACGGTCCCGGTCATAGTACTCGACCACATCCCTCCCATCGTCAGATAGGTACAAATCCCTTGTGGGAGCGCATTCCCTCACGATGGCCATGGCCTGAGGGTCGGCGGTTATCCTCTCTTCCGTTCGCCCGCCATCAAGGACAAAGACCTTTGTATCCCTGGTGTCGAGCAAGGCTATCTTGATATCTTCGGGCCTGCGCGACTTGGCAAGAAGCGCTGCCTTGATTTCCTTGTAATGGATCGATCTTCCTGTTCGGTCCAGAAACTGCAGCATCAGTCTCATGTACTTGCTTCGGTCGCAATTCTCCTCGAGATCAATTCTGATTGCGATTCGCGGGCTGTTTACAGCTTCGGCCAGGCGCCCGTTTACGGTCGCGACAATGTCTCGCCTCGCCTCCGTCCGCTTGCGAGTTGCATCGTCAATCGCAGCCTTGAGACTGCTCCGCGCGTGAAGTGCCTGCGCGATTTCCGCAAGCTTGCGCTTGAGCTCGTCGAGCTTGCCCTTCGATCCCTCATATCTCTGCCGGGCCCCTTGGCGGGCCTCCCTTGCCATGGCATCTTTTCCTTCTGCCTGCGCACTCACTTCTGCAAGCTTGGCCGTCAGTGCCTCTTTCAGGCGAGTGAGTTCTGCGTCGGAACCTGTCATGTACGATCCGAGTTCGTCAAGCAGCGTCGCAAGGGCATTCCTGATGCGGATAAGCTTGGCGAGGTCGCCTATGCCCACGGACCTTCGAGCCGACTCCAGCCAACTGCCTTCCGGGAAGATGAGTGCCTCCCATGGATGGGCACTATTCACCCCCTGCAAGCTGCCTGTGGACGTGTCGGTCCGTGCCTCTGAAGGGGGGGCATCATTGCTTCTGTGGTCTGTCTCTAGGAAGGCTTCGAGGACATTGTTGCAGGCCTTCTCTACCGACTCCGCAACCTCTAGGCTCTTGATTCCCTCGAGGAGGCGCTCGATGGCTGCTCTGAACGCCGTGAGCACGGTGTGCTCCTTGTCCAGGATGTCTGCTTCAC
>JALHSQ010000207.1 GCA_022865885.1 Candidatus Bathyarchaeota archaeon
CTTGACGAGAATTTTGGCACTCGAACCCAACAATGCTTTCATACTGCCGGGCACGATGTTGAAACTGTTAGAAGACAAAAATTCGTAGCCTCAGTGAAGGTATTACTTTATAAATGACTGTATTATCAGCTTAATGTCCAATATGGGACGGTACGATTAATGGCTCTATTAGACCTATGGCATAACACACCAGATCAGTTGAAAGACAAACAAGTTCACCAATTGATAGCCTTTGCAGGCTCTGGAAAACTTCTTGATGACAGCGATTGTTCTATAGAATTCCGTACATTCCTTGCGTCTGTTCCATCAGAAAATCTTAAGGTCTTTGCCGATCAATATCTGAACTTCTCCTTCACTGATTCCGGATTAGCGCTACAGGATGTCGTAAATGAAATTGGGGCCAGAATAGGTGCAGAGGTTTCGCCTGGTCGTTATAGAGGAACATCTAAGCAAGTCGGGTTTGATGGTTTGTGGAAATTCCCCAATGGTCAAGCTATCGTTGTAGAAGTTAAAACTACAGATACATACCGTATAGATTTGAATACAATCGCCGATTATCGAAAAGCATTAATTGAGTCAAAGGATATATCAAAAACAGAATCGTCAATGCTTTTGGTTGTTGGAAGACAGGATACGGGAGATTTGGAAGCACAAATTCGCGGCTCCCGTTACGCATGGGACATTCGCATAATTAGCGTTGATGCTTTACTGCGTTTAATGTCTACAAAGGAAGAAGTCGAAGACCCTCAAATTATTCAACGGATTCACAGTATTTTAGTGCCCCGCGAATTCACACGACTTGATGAGATTGCAGATATCTTATTCTCAGCCGCCGAGGACATAAAACAAGAAACAGTTACACCAGATGAAGAAAAAATAGTTGGCAAAAAATCTAAGGAACCAAAGTTTACTCCCGTTGCCTTTCACGATGCATGTATTGCAAGAATTCAATCTGTTCTCAAGGAAACACTCATAAAACGCTCACGATCACTGTATTCATCGCCTGATAAATCAGTGGTCGTAAATTGTGCTGTATCGAAAGAGCACGATCCTGACATGAATCCCAACTACTGGTTCGCGTTCCACCCTCATCAAAAGGAAGCGTTACAAAATACGTCAAAATCATATGTTGCATTTGGCTGTGGAACGAGTAGGCGTTTATTGTTAATTCCCTTCTCCGATTTTGAGTCATGGCTTGATGGAACGTGGATCACACAAAAAGATGATCGTTTTTACTGGCATGTTAGTATTTATCGTAAAGACGATAAATACACATTACATCGAAAGAAGGGTGAAAAAAATATTGATCTCACATCATACCTTCTACGGAAAGATTCCTAAAAAACACTTTCTCTCCACCTAAAAAACTAACCGCCACTTCTTATAGAGTGGTCAGCTTTTAAAAAAATGGCAGAGTAAAGAGGGTCGGGTCTATTTTCTTAGCATTCCGAGTTGTAGCTCCTTGCATCCCCCAACCTCACCTGCTTCCACCCTTTCCTCAATGCTTTGTTCATTGGGTTCCCAGAAGCCGTTGCTGTAAAAAATCTTCGCAGTTTCGCCGACCATCAAGAACAGCGTGAATAAAAAAAGAGAGTAAAGTGGGGTCAGGTC
>JALHSQ010000208.1 GCA_022865885.1 Candidatus Bathyarchaeota archaeon
AGTGCAATTCAAGAAATTGTTGAATTCTCTGCAAGGGAAGATGGGAAGCAAGCGCAAGGATGGTTAGACAACGTTGAGAAAGTTGCAGAAAAATAAGGAAGGTCAGAAAATTGCAGAATTTCCAAAATTGCAGAAATGCCGTCCCCCCCATGTCAAGGTTGACGTACACTATTACACCAGTTTTTACCCCTACTAACTATACTATAATTTTTTTATTTATTTCTAGTATAGTTAGTTAGGCTTAAAACTGGTGTAAGTAAGAATTGCAGAAATTTCATTAATTCAACATACGGAAACAGGAAAGGATGGTCAGAAAGTTGCAGAAATTTCGTGAATCAAGAAAAGTCGCTTTAACGGGAAAAGAAAGAGAATTAAGCATAGAAATCCTCACAACGCTTTGGATAAGGGACAGATTAGAAACTTCCTTCGGGTTCTGGGATCGCATGAATGAGTTGGACGTTATCGTTGAGAAAATGAGGAAAATAACAATCATAACAAAAATAACAGAAGGCTCGGAAAAAGTTGAATACAAGTTTGGGGTAAGCTCAGAGATGGACGACTTCCTCTTAAGCCTCATGTTCGAAGCGCACTTTCAGTATTGCAAGCATTCTTGCTTCGCACTCATTAGCAACTTTAACAGTCTCCCCAACTTACTAAAAATTGCAGATTGTCCAGATACTTGCAAGGGCAAGCAATTGTATAATGATTTTCATTTAGCGCTTCATAAAGTCAAGGGAAATTTTGAATGAGGAATCTTGATGCTATTACAAGTTAAACCAAGAGTTATAAATGGCGAAACCGTCCTGCAATTCTACAAGGTAGGCGGCGAACGCCATCTCGTAAAAGCGCCGTTCCCACCCTACTTCTATTCTCCGCACCAAATGCCCGCTGGTTCAAGCATTGCAACTTCAAGAATCCTGTTATCCACCTTGCAGAAACAGGCGCTCTACAAAGTCTCTTTCCCAACAACTTGGGCGTTGGCGAAGAGTCGCAACTTTGCAAGCTCGCTTAGCCTTGGTGAGGGTAGGCATTGAAAAAGTTGAATTCAAGAGTGGTTGCCAGAACCTCATGAAAGTTTAGACCGGAGCTTGCAGAGATAGTCCGCGTATCGCCCGTAAAAGTTGTCCGCCTGACGCCTCAAGGCCATGTAATGCCTTGCACCTATGCGCTTTGCGACCCTCCCCTCAATAAAGTCCCCTACGCTCTCTGGAACGTCTAGGCTGACCATCTTGTCGAAGGCGAATTTCCTGAGGTACTTGGGCGCAATAAGCTTGTGCCTTGAATAGTAGTGCGATGCGCTCTTGGGCTTTATGCGACCTTCGCCGTTCAAGTTGAGCAATAGGCTATGGGTTGCCTCCGTAAAGGATACTGTTAAGTTATTTGTGGCGAGGCAGTCCACGTCTTTTTTTGCCTTGTTAAAGTTCCCCTTGTTGTTTTAGGAAGTAACAAGTAGCTTTATCCACTTCAAGGTTTGTTTGTTCACGACTCCACTTCTTAGAATCTGGGTTGATGCTCACTGCCACCCTTGAGAGATATGGTAGAAGTCTTAGCCACTTTGGACCAAGCGAAGGCTTGTTTTTCAAGGCAAAACTGTAAAGGGCGTTTGTTCTATTTCGTACAATTATGTTGGGTTCGACATAAAATAGAGGCTCTTTTTCGCTTCCATAATCTTGGTCAATCCACATAATGCCATAATCCGTCTTTGTTGTTCTTCTGATAGGTTTGCTTGTCTTAGTTAATGTATGCAACTTCACATACTCTGACACTTTATCTTCCTCTTCTTTCTTTGATGTCGCCTTTTGCATCAATTTCTTGGTTCCCAACGCGGTAAGTGTGCTTTCTGTCCCTTTTCCAAGTGGAATTTTCCCTTGAGGGAAGAGTTTCATATCTTTGAGGTAACTTTTCATTAGCTTAGAGAGTTCGTTCCCCATCACTACCTCATCTCTACCAAGCTCTTCTTCCCTTTTTGGGAATCGTCCTACATACCCTTTCAAATGATCGAGAAAATCGTCGTACGTCTTATCCTTGACTAACTCATTTCTTGAAGTAGTAGGAATCAAATCGTTGCAGTTAACCCACCCTCCAAAGCTTCTCTCAGGATCCACCAAGATCGAAGTGACAAAGACATGCTTTACATAAATATCTAGAGAGCCACGACCTTTCTTCTCCTGTTTAACATTTCCCACGATGTCAATTCCACCTTTGAGTCTAAACATGAATCTTTCGTTTTTGTCTACCTTTGATGTGAGAGATGTTCCGTTAAGAATTATCTCTACTCCATCTGCAATGCGAAGCCCAAATGCACGTTTCAAATATTCTGATAATTCGTCATTTGTTGGAATTTCGGCAGGATTTAGGATATTGACTCGTGTTCCTTGATGTTCCAAGTATTCTTCTTTGGCACCCATTGTAGCGTCAAGATATTCAGGTGTCATGACGATTTCAATACCATACTTACCGTTATTTGTTCTGAAATCAACATTCTTGCCCATGCGTAGAAGTGAGAGTTTTCCGAGTCCTTTCATTCCTATGGTTTCACCACCGCGCTTTGATTTTGTGTAGTCCCCGAATGTTTGAAATTTCTCTAGGTCTTGGATTCCCTCGCCCCAATCTTCTACGATAACCTCGCTCCGTGAGGCTTGTATCCCCACTTTCTTACTACCTTCATCTAACGAATTTGAAACGGCTTCACGGAATGACTCAAGGCATGAAGGGTAAAGCCTTAACGCAAGTTCGTAGACTATGTCGATTCCAGCTTTATGTTCAAGCCGCACCATCTACTTCCCCTCAACATTACCTTTTCCAATATCCTCTTTCTGTAGTACAGCCATTAAACTATCTTAGTGTCAAAAAACGTTTAATAGGGTTTCGAAGTATATTTCGAAACCATGAAGGCAATTAGATCAATTTGCCCAAAATGCGGTAAGGAAGGAACCCAGTCAATCACCTACAAGCCTTCAAAATCCAATCCCAAGTTACAATACCTTGCTTATGTTCACGATAAGAATAGATGTTTCATTGGTAGGATAAAGAATACCGATGAAGTTATGGGAGAGCTGAACAGACCAGAAACAAACGAAGAATACGAAAAAGCTTTCAAAGAGACAATGAAGGAGTTGAAAGAGCTAGTAGATCACTATGGACATATGAATGCTGGCGGTTCTTTCAATGCTCTTGTCAAACGGTTACAAAACATGACAAGGAAATACGGTTATTGAGAATTTCGAAGTGTACTTCGAAAAAAGAACAGCTACTTCTTAACCTGAATGAGCTTGTCTCTGACCGCCTCTGCCACGAACTCGGCTCGGCTGCGGTATCCCAGAAGCTTCTTTTCAAGAATCTTATCAACCTCGTCGGCAAGCTCGATTGGAATCTTGACATTAACGTAACGTTTGCGCACTAGAATCATCTTGATGGTAACTCAACCGCAAATCTTATCAGAATAATGGATAACATATGGCGCATAGGTGCTTCCTTGGAACCTGAAGTTCACATTGTAGACCGCTACATGCAACTGGTCAAGAAGTGCTTCACGATGACCAACGTCATGCTGGAAGGCGGCAAAGAAATTGACTTGCTCGCGGTCAACCCGATTTCTGGCGAGAAGTTCCACATTGAGGTGCGAGTGACAATCGACAAAGGCTTCCGAATAAGGCTTAAAGACACGCAAACCAAGGATGGCCGCAAACACAGAAGAGGGCTAGACACGCTGAACAAGATCAAGTTCATCCCTCCAACCGTCGTCAATGCTGTAAAGGAAATCTTCGGCACTGCTAATTACAGGAAGG
The DNA here is from genome assembly GCA_022865885.1 of Candidatus Bathyarchaeota archaeon. Lineage (GTDB taxonomy): Archaea > Thermoproteota > Bathyarchaeia > Bathyarchaeales > Bathycorpusculaceae > DRUK01. Next base: position 3,789 of record JALHSQ010000208.1, read on the forward strand.
TGCTGGTCGTATGGGATGTTGAAGACGAGAGCGTAATTGAACAAACTAGAAGAAGCCCATATAACATTGAGATTTGGAAAATGTCTGACATTCTGAGCGAGTTAGCCAAGGAAGTGAAAACGAAAGCCTACAGGGACGATGTGTTGAGAACAGTCCAACTCATCTCTTCAAGACAAATTATCCCCTAAATCTGTCTTCATTCATCGTGGAAGTCGAATTTGCCTTGGTGCCCACGTTAGTGGCACGCGTACTGATATCGGAGTGAGGCATAGCGAAGAAGCAAGTGGAATGCAAACTCAAAGCGAACTTGGTTGATCGCATCGATAGACTAGCTGAGCTTCTCAAGACGAACAGGACAGAAATCATTCGACCGGCTTGCCTCGCTTATTTGAAATCAATGAGAACAAACATAGAATTGCGTTGTAGAAAGGATGATAAGATGAACAAAAGGGCGCGCTCACGAATAAATTTATACTCTGAGACGCGCACATGAATCAAAGAGGAAATGGATCATTGACGAAGATAATAAGCACAATTAACTTGAAGGGGGGTGTTGGAAAGACTCAGATGACTGTTGCGTTATCTGAGTTTTTGGCACAAGAGCATAATGAGAAAGTGCTGCTAATTGACTTGGATCCGCAAACCAATGCGACTGTTTCTCTTATTGATGAGACAAAATGGCTCTCTAAAGATCAAGCCGGGGAGACTCTCTTGCAGCTTTTTAAGGACAAACTCGAAAAGACGTCCAAGTTTGCCATAAACAAGGCTATTGTGCGAAAAGCGTCAAATGTTGGAGGAGGAATTAGGAATCTTGACTTATTACCATCCAGTCTAGGCCTGATTGAGATCCAAGATTCCTTGCCCCTCATTACAGCTGGAAGGTTCTACGTAACGAGTCCAGTTACGATATTAAAAGAAGCAATTTCGAGCGTTTTAGATGAATATGATTTTGTTCTAATAGATTGTCCCCCTAATTTGGGGATAATTACTCTGAATGGAATCTTTCTTTCTGATTACTACTTAATTCCATGTATTCCAGACATACTGTCCACTTATGGCATTCCCCAAATTCTTGGAAGAATGGACAATTTCAAGAGAGAAACGAAAATCGGAATAGAACCTCTTGGAATTATCATTTCAATGTATCGTGCACAAAGCAGATTGCTCGATTCTGTCATTAGCGATTTGAGGAGCAAAGCCAGCCGTGGCGACTACCCAAGGATATTTAATACGCTTATCCCTCTGACTGTTAGAATTGCTGAAGCAGCCGATGTTGGCGCTCAGGTGAACACATTAAAACAAAAATACGGTTCTGGGAGAGTATTTGAAGACTATCAGAGTTTGACGAATGAGTTGTTAAAATATGTCTGATGACCTGAGAAACGCAAGAAGAGTAGCTCGTTTGCTGAGAATGCTTGCTGGAAAAATAGAAGAAGATCCGGAATTCATCAAAGGTATTGATATTGAAGATATATCTGTTCTTAGTAGAAAGAAGAAAACGGAACAATCTATTGATTTCGATATTTCCAAAATCTATTCAGAAGAAGGAGAACTTGCCCTAAGGCAGAGACTGGAGCAGTTAGACTTAAAGGAACTCAAGAGTATCGTCCGTAAACATAGTTTTGATTCTTCCAGACTTGCAGAAAAATGGAAAGACAAAGATCGATTAATAAAGCTTATATTGGAAAGAGTCTCCGCACGAAACGAAAAGGGCCAAGCTTTCCTAAAGTATCCCTAAGAATTCAGAGGACCTTAGTCTTTTTGGGAAAAGCTTTCCAGCCTTTTTTAAGCTGTTCTTAGGACACGCGCGGCGAACTTGTTCATTTCCGCGGTGCCTTCAGTCTTCAGGACGTCAAATGCGCGCATAAGGGTGAATGGACCATGAATTCTCAGATAGTTGTAATAGGAAAGCCGAGTTCGACCATACGGACCAACGTACCCTCATAGCGTGGCAACCCTTAATCTGTTTCTATTGCAAGGCTTGAGTAATCTTCTGAAGGTCGTTCGTGCATTCAGCAGTGACTTTTCCATCGTCAGGATTTCTTTCCAGCAGAAAACATCGGAATTCTTCTTTTTCTCTCTTCTCATCATCAAGATAAACTCCACGGTACAGTGACTCCCATACGTCTTTGCTATGCGTGGAAAGGAATATTTGAAGGTGGTTTTCCCTTGAGATTCTGACCAGATGTTTGACTATCTTGCTCAGCGACCCAGAATGCTGGTGGCTTTCAATCTCCTCGATAAAGATGGCTGTGCTCTTGACGGACATCGCTGCTCCCAATATTCCTACGCAGCATCTCAAACCGTCCCCAAACCCAGCAAAGTATTTTTGTCGTCCCGCCTCTTTTATGGCCAGTCGTTTTTCTTCAGGGTATTCAAGCTGAGGAATAAACTCCCAATTCCTTCCTTTACCGTACACATCATCAAGTATCTCGCCAAATCCTGATTCCAGTTTAGGAACTCTTTTGAATCTTGCCAAGATGCTTTCTATTTCTCTTATATGTGACTTGAGCGTACAATCTATGAAAAACATGTTTGATGAATATTGCGTCAGCTTGTCTCTGAACTCCACACTCTCCTTGATGTTGGCAATATTAGCATTACCGGTAGTTGCTGCCAACGGCACGAAATCCCTTTCCCTATACTGATTCTCACCCAGAAGAATGACTTGAGTCCTGCCAGCAAACAGATTGGAGCTGACGGTATTCTCAGGAAGTGCATGTTTTAATATGATTCTCCAGTTAATTCTGACTCCGTCAAAATCAGTGCTTATTTCAACTGGCGAACTTGTTTCGTAGTTGAACCAAAGCTCGCTTATGCCTGCTGGGACATCCGACCGCTTGGACATTGTTGCCCGCAAATGTGGTGGGCGAGTCAATTCCTGAAATAGATAGTACGCAGCCTCCAATACCGTGGATTTGCCTGAATCATTCTTCCCGATAAACAGATTCACTTGCCCCAAGTCCTTGATAGAACAAGAACCAATTCCTTTGAAATTGTTGATTTTCAATTCTGTAAGCATATGTGTTCTCCTATTTTTGAGCAGTTGTATTGGTCCGCTCTTGAACTTAAAGCCTTTTATCGTATGTAGCAGTGCCCGTTTATGTTTCTCCCCCTCAATCTTTCTTCACTATGTTATAACTAGCGCTGCGAAATGCTCTTTTCTGTTGTTCACTCTCATTTAAACCACATTTTATAGACCAATCTCAGAAATTGGTATATAGTTGATTTACAATCTCGTAAGACAACAATGGAGGTTCAGAATTGTCAGTAGCGCAAAGAAGATTTTTCACCGAAGTTTCGGCGCTGGCAGATAGACACGTTATAGTCGCGACTACAAGCGGAAAGATGTTTAGTGGCACGCTGATCGGCATTAACCCTGACACACTAAGCCTGTGTCTCGCGGAAGCAAAGAACGATGAAGGCAAAATGCTGCACCGGGTTTTCGTCAACGGCAGTGTCGTTGCCCAAATATCAAGTGCAGAGAGACCTTTCGACCTGAAATCCTTGGCAGACCGGCTTGAGAAAGTGTTTCCAACCATGGTCAAGCTCTATGAGGATAAGGGATTCATCTGGGTTATGGACAAAGTGAAACTGACAGAAAAGGGTGTCATTGAAGGCTCAGGACCAGCTGCAGAGCGAGTGCAAAAAGTCTATGAACAGTTCATGGGCGAAGCAAAAGGCAAAGGCTAGATAAACCAGCGAAACTGTTGCTCCTCTTTCTTCTTTTCTTCAGAGCTGCTTCTAATCAAACCAAAAGATTCAAGTATTTTCTTCGTTTCTTCAGCCGCAACGTCAAGCCGTGACATATCAACATTAAACCCGAGGAATTTGTTCAACGTCAACAACGTGTGACGTGCAGCATTCGCATCTGGGTAAGTACCTAAGGTTTCAACCAAAAGCGAGAATCCTCTAAAATTCCGGATCTTTCCTAGTCCGATCAGAAGACCAGCGACGCCGAATATCTGTCCAACCATTATCTTCGTCCCAAGATTCAAAGCCTGACTTATCGTTTCAGCATCAGAGGCAGCTGAATAGATCTGCGGAATCGGTTTCACTTCATCCTGCTTGAAACCGCCCAAAGTTATAATGTTGCGGCAGCCCAAGTCTTCAGCAACGTCCAGTACGCGACCGCAAAGCTCGTACTGCCCGAATGTGGTGAAAGCTTGCGTGTTACCATACCACAAAATCAAATCACGACTACCATTGTCACTCTTGCAGAAGTAGAGCTCGCTCGTAGGAGAACGGGTGCCACCAGTTTCAGTAGTTATGGCTAAGTCCTGAAAAGACGAAGAAAGGATTTCAGCGAAAAGCTTCGCCTTCAACTCATGAATCAAATGCAAGACTGCAATATTAGCTACAAAACCTATTCCTGGCAAACCCTCAACTAAGACAGGATTGCTCAACTGAGGCCTTTCGCGGATTTCGATTGTACAGACCATCTTTGCCACTTCCCTTGCGAAGGATCATAGGTAAAACAAGAATCATGATATAAGCATATTCAATCTGCAGAACGGAGTCAGATTTCAAACGGTCAAGTACTTCTCCACGGTAGTGTTGACGGCAATTTCGCCCAGACTATTGGAGAACCACAAGTTTCGCTTTTTCCAAATCGTGCAGAAACTTTAGCATGTGTTCAGGCTGCGTTAGGCTGTATTCTGCCGAGATAGCCTTGACTATGTCGTGGACGTTTCGTTTTCCATCCATGAAATTAATGGCTTCTCCCATTTTCTTGTCAAAATCCAAGTCTTTTTCTTCAATCTCCCGATACCAATCATACTCTGTTTCGGTCAAAGCCTTTCTCAATACATCTTTGTTTAGCGTGCCCTTGAATAGACGGCGAGGAATCAGTTTTCCAATCTCTTTGCTTTCTTCTGACTCTTCAAATTTCATAGGAGACATCACGCCTAATGTCTTGCCAATGAAAGCAAAGGCTTCCTCAAGTCTTGTTATCTGACTCTTACCCAAGACTACGGTGTCCCTACAGTAATTGTCAGTTGAAGCATCCAATTCAGGACTTGCTCCAAGTCTCCTCACAGATCGGATTGCCTCCTGCTCCCGCCAAACGACATGTTCAATCTTGTTCCTATAGTAAAGACCAGTTCTCGCAAGTTCCTGAGCCACATCAACTCGTCCCTCACTGATCTTCAGCTGCTCCTTCTTTCTGAACAGTGTTTCAACTGCTTCTACGCCGATTTCTTCAAGTCTGGCCATGCCTCTTGAAGCTGTTTGATACGCCAGCAAGAAAGCATCCTCAACAGCCGCATTAGCCAGAGTCAAGGCTGCAACGGCCGCTATCCAGCCAACTCTTTTGAGGCTGTCCTCACTGACCTTGTCTATAGTGTCCATGCTCGTGTGATAGTACAGGTCTGGCCACTGAAGAAGCATAACACACGGTACCTTCGTCGTGGCTTCTGTAAACTCGGCATGATCGCTCCCGCCGCTAAATGCTGTCATGCGATAGCGGAATGTGGAACCTGAACCGAAAACTGTTGGCGCATCGAACTCTTTCACAGATTGTTCAATCAGATTGAAGACAAAGTCGTTTAGATAGGATGGAACGGAGTCAGGTGTGCGGTCAAGGTTCAACGTGGATCTGCATAACTCTTGGTCTTGGCCAACCATATCGAGGTTTATTCCCGCCACAAGCCGTGAAGAAACGTCTTTATGGTGAGACAAATAGGCGACTGTGCCCAAGGTTTCAGGAACCCAGAAGAGCCGAATGGTTCTTTCCGGAGGCTGAACCTTGTGAGTGTCTATTAGTGTTTTGATGGTTCTGGCGATTTCCAGAAGCAGTCCGCTACCTGAGGCATTATCATTAGCGCTGGGTTTGGGATGGCAAAGGTGTGCAATCAGGAAGATTTCTTCTTCAGGCTTTGATCTACCCCTTATGGTGGCGGTGACCAACTCTTCTTTGCTTGAAAAAATCCTAGCATCGACTTTAGCGTTAAGCTTAACAGCCTTACCTTCTTTCATTATGGCCCGTAGATAGGTTCCTTGGCGCTTGCTTAGCGAGAAGCCGAAGGTAACCTTGTCAAGTTCTTCTGCTGTGGGCCAGATGGCTTGGTAAGCATGCGCGTCTGGAACGTCTAGGCTCTCGCGGACGTTCGGCATCTCATAAGTTACGGCATCAGTTATGACTCCAACCGCACCACGCTTATAGACAGCTTGCTCATGCACAAGTTTAGCTCTACCCGTGGCCAACACAAACTTTTCTTTTACATCTTTACCCTGATAATCAGCTGACTTCGTTCCTGAATCCACATCAATAAGTTCAGCTGTGATCCCCTCAGGCGGAGTCGCATTACTGAACATATGCAAGCTCTGAGGAATATCCTGGAATGCTGCAAGTAGTCTTTCCTCAGGCTCTACTAGATGAAGTTCTGCACTCTTTACTTCCCAACCGACAGGCGAGGTGTAGGTCCAATACTTGAAGGAACCGTCAGCTGGAAACTGCTCAATACTTGCGTCTTTCAAACCTAGCTTGAGAGATTCATTCTTGACGTATTCGGCGGCTTCGTGAAACATCGTGGAAGCCTGAATCCTGTGAAAATGAGATATCTGAGCTACGAAGGATTTGGCGATCGTCCCTGAGAGTTCTTCCTTGACAAGCTTTTCCAGATTCATAGCTCGAACCACGCTTGCTAGACTAGTATGCGAGTCAATGCTTTTTATATGAATGGGTATCTGATTCTGTCTAGGCTTGATAATGTCTTTTGAGATAAAGGAAAAAGATCTGCTCGCAAGAATCGGGAAACTCGAAACCAAGAGTGGAACAGTTGAGACGCCTCTTATGTTTCCAGTGATAAATCCAGTCATCCAGTCAGTGTCTCCACGTAAGATTCGTGAGGAATTTGGTTTTGAAGCCCTGATAACAAACGCGTATATTTTGAAGAAACGTTTCCAAAATGAGCCAATCGAAAAAGGCTTACACTCATTCCTAGATTTCGATGGAACTATAATGACTGATTCCGGCGCGTACCAAATCCTCGTGTACGGCGATGTAGAGGTCACCCCTGAAGAAATTGTGGAGTACCAAGAGAAGATAGACACAGACATTGCAACTATTCTAGATATCCCAACAGGATGGAAAGTCTCGGAAGAGTATGCAAAACAAACAGTGAAAGAGACGCTGAAACGAGCAACAGAGCTATTCAAGCTCAAAACCAGAGATGACATCCTCTGGGTAGGCCCAGTTCAGGGGGGACGATACTTGAACGTCGTAGCCGAATCTGCCAAGAAAATGGGAAAACTGCCATTCAATATTCATGCGTTGGGGAGTCCGACCGAAATCATGGAACGCTACCGCTTCGACGTGTTAGTAGACATGATAATGGCCGCCAAAACGAATCTACCCATCGAGAGACCGTTGCACCTTTTCGGAGCAGGACACCCTTTCATGCTAGCCTTAGCTGTAGCCCTTGGATGCGACCTCTTCGACTCTGCAGCTTACACGTTATATGCCAAGGAGAATCGTTACATGACCGAAAACGGCACATCTAGACTTGGCGAACTCGAATACTTCCCATGCAACTGCCCAAAATGCTCACGCACAACCCCAAAAAAAGTGTCAGAACTCGCTTCAGAAGAGAGGCAGATATTTTTAGCAGAACACAATCTTTACGCCTGTATTGCAGAGCTACGACGCATAAAACAAGCCATAAGAGATGGTCGACTGTGGGAGCATATGGAGATGCGCGCTCATGGACACCCGGCCCTCATGCAAGCGGTAAAAAGACTAGCCAAATATCAGGAATTCATCGAGAAGCATGATCCAGCCACAAAAAGAAGCGGCCTTTTCTTCTTCAGCTCCATAGACCTCATTAGGCCAGAGATTGCTGGATACCGGAAAAAGCTTGGAGAAAGATATGCGAAGCCCAAGCAAGCGAGTGTCCTCTTACTCGTACCACAAACCCAAACGAAGCCATTCCACAAGTCAAACGAATACAAGAGAGTAGCGAATCTTCTAAACCATAAATTCAAAGAGCAGTCCTGCAGTGTTCACGCCTGTTTCTACGCGGCACCTTTCGGGCTGATACCTCTTGAGCTTGATGAGGTTTACCCGCTGTCTCAACATGAAACAGTCCTCCCTCTTGATAGGGAAACAGTCAACTATGTGGCAAATCAGGTGACCGACTACATCGGACGCTCGGATTATGGGACTGTTGTGTTGCTTAGTCGATTGAAAGATTGGGACAGAACGATACTGAATGCTTGCCGGAAAACCTGCCGGAAAAGGGACATCACGTTTAAGCAGGTTAGCTACAAAGAAGCCTTGGACGATTCCGCCGTAGCTCGCCTGACAAAACTATTACAGGAGACGCTGAGGGAGAAATCTTGATCAACGCTGATTTGCACATTCACACCACGTATTCAGGAGATGCGACAAACCAGCCGAAAACGATAGTTGAACAACTCAACGCTCATCCTACCATCAAAGTACTAGCAGTGACAGATCACAACACCTTCGAAGGTTGTCGGAAAGTCCAAGAACTAGCTTCTTCATATCAGGACATTCTCGTGATTCCAGGCGTTGAGGTAAGCGCGGTTGAAGGTGAACTGATACTTCTTGGGGTTACAGAGCTTCCACCGAAGCCTTGGAAAGCAGAGGATGTGATCGAATTTGCAAAGACAAATGGCGGTGTGACAGTTGCTCCGCACCCTTACAGAGGTTACGGTTTAGGTGACTTGACAAGAAGATTGAATGTTGATGCAATAGAAGTCTTGAATGGTATTACGGATTTCGATCTCAATAGAAGGGCCGAGGAGTTGGCTAAGACCAAAGGGTTGCCTGGAGTGGCTGGTAGCGATGCACATGAAAACAAGGAGTTGTGGACTGTCTGTACTGAAGTTCAAGCTTCTTTTGATGTTGATGCAATTCTAAAGGCCATAAAGAGAGGGGCTGTCAGAACGACTTTAACACTTAAGTCAATACATTTTTAAAATAGCGGAAAGCATGATAATTGAATTAGCAGATGGAAAGAGATGGGTCAATTAGAAATCGGCTTTCTGGGGGGAACCCGTGAAGTTGGCCGTATTGCAGTAACAGTCAAGACAGAAAAGACACGACTCTTGCTCGATTACGGCGCCATGTTGAGCCATGAGCCCGGGTTCCCAATGCACATACCACCAAAAGATGTGGATGCAATAATCTTGTCTCACAGCCATCTTGACCATTCAGGCGCAATTCCAATTTTCTATATTCAAGGGAAAAAGACACTTTACACGAACAGGGTGACAACTGAGCTGAATCAGCTTCTCATTTCAGACTTTATCCACCTATCTAGCTACTATCTGCCGTTCGAATACCTTGAACTCAAATCAATGATGAACTGTAGCAAGCACTTGGAATTCAACACTGAACAGAAAGTAGGCGATATGGCATTCCAGTTCAAGGATGCAGGCCACATACCAGGAAGCGTGCAACCACTCATCGAAGCGGAAGGAAAAAGGGTACTGTTTACAGGCGACTTCAACATCACAGAAACAAGACTTCTAGGAGGGGCAAAGATGGATTACGGAGACTTGGACGCAGTCATAATCGAAAGCACATATGCAACTGAAGAACACACAGAACGTAAGAAGTTAGAGAAAGATTTCGTCGATGCATGTACAGAAGTCGCGGAAAAAGGGGGAACAGTTCTTGTACCAGCCTTCGGAGTTGGACGATCGCAGGAACTTGTATGTGTCTTGGCAGCACACCATTTCGAATATCCTATCGTGCTTGATGGCATGGCACGTGAAGTCAGCAGAGTCATGATGAGCTATCCGCAGTTTCTCAAAGATCCCAGAATGTTCATGGATGCCGTTCATTCAGCTAACTGGGTTGAAGGATGGAGAGATCGTAGAAAAGCGGCCAAGAGCCCCGGAGTGATAATCTCTCCTGCTGGTATGCTCAAAGGTGGGCCAGCAATGTTCTACATATCAAAGATAGGAAAGAAATCTAACAGCGCTGTCTTCCTAGTCAGCTACCAGATACCAGGCACTCCTGGCAAAGAGCTACTTGAAAAGGGAATATGTGTCATTGATGGAAAGATGCGAAAAGTGAAGGCTCGAGTGCAGCATTTTGACTTCTCATCGCACTGTGGAGCGAGCGAGCTTAAGGAAGCTGTGAAGAGACTTGGTGGAAACCCCAAGATATTCGTGGTCCATGGTGCCGAAGGCAACTGCGAATATTTCGCAAAATGGGCGAAAGACGAATTGGGTCGTGAAGCAACAGCGCCTAGAGCTGGGGACACCTTCAAGATTTAACAAGATCAGCTGAGTATCCAGCGTCAGACAACGAACAGATAACCATTGTTTCTATTAGGAAATTCCAAAGTAAACGATGCAACACTCTACAATGAGCATATTGATCACAGCGTCTTAGTCTCAAAGATTAGGGAATTTAGCGAAACCAAACCTTATTCTTTAGCGTGAAGTTCTACTATCCAAGCAGCACTGAGTGGATCTGAGAAAAGCATTGAACAGTAAATTCAGAACAAGGCCTATCCACTTAGCCCCCGTTGTAGCTAGCACAATGATTGGGATTCTATGCGGGTACCTTATCTTAACATCTTCTTTTGAAGCCATTCCAGTCACTCCGTTTTCAGAAGATAGTGCCGGGTCTTTGTTCAACGCTTTCTATTTTGTGATCCTTGCCCTAGTTGGTGCAACGTTTCTATACTTACTCCTGAAAAGGAAAAAGCATAAACTGATTACGTTGGTCACCGGTTTTGCAATGACAACTGCAATTTTCATGCTCTCGCTAATCTATATGTGGACGATTCTCTCAAGATTTGACGTTCCTTATGCTGATGCGGTGATAATATTCGTCGCTATATTCACAACTATGTCAGCTGACTATGCAATCTTTCGAATGCGTGGCAAGGTCTCTAGCTTGATACTTCTTGGTGTAGGTGGAAGCTTAGGGGCTCTCCTAGGATTCTCAATTCCCACGCAGAGTACAGTCTTGATCTTAGGTTTTCTGGCAGTCTATGACGTATATGCCGTCTATCGAGGGCCAGTCGGGAAAATAGCCCAGAGCGGTCTTGAACGTTTTCGAGGTCTGAGTCTCTCCTTTAGAGACACCCAGATAGGGCTGGGCGACTTAACGTTCTATTCCATGTTGTCGTCACACATGTTCATCTATTTCGGCATTGCCCCTTGTGCAGCATCGGTAGTAGGCATCTTGCTTGGATGTCTCCTATCATTCAAGATGCTAGAAAAGAAAGGAATGTTCCCCGGCTTGCCCTTTCCCGTGCTTTTCGGGCTAACGGCAGGAATACTCACCACACTGGTGAGCTTCTGAACGAAAAAGCTGATTGGTTTTAGGCCTTCTCAAGTGCCTGCTCTATGTCTTGTATTATGTCATCGGCGTCTTCGATTCCTACCGAAAGCCTGACCAGATTGTCGGTTATTCCAGCCCTCAATCGTTCTTCCTTAGGTATTATTGCGTGAGTCATTGATGCCGGATGCTCGATTAATGTTTCTATTGCGCCTAAACTCACGGCCAGCGTACAGAGCTTAACGGAGTTCATGAGTCTTCTGCCGGCTTCGAGACCGCCTTGTACTTCAAAGCATATCACTCCTCCTGATCCTGTCATTTGCTTCTTGGCCAACTCGTGTTGAGGATGCGATTTCAGGCCTGGGTAGTGGACTTTTCCGATCTTCGGATGTTGTTCCAAGAATTTTGCGATTTTCAGGGCGTTTTCGTTTTGCCTTTCCATGCGAAGTGGCAGGGTTTTGATGCCACGCAAAGTGAGCCAAGCTTCAAACGGTCCTAACGTCGCACCGACATTCTTGAGGGTTGGATCCATTTTCTTAAGAAGAGTTTTGGAGCCCACGATTATGCCTCCGACTACGTCGCTGTGGCCGCTAAGATATTTCGTCAAGCTGTGGATGACCAAGTCCACGCCCATTTCGAGTGGTCTTTGAAAATAGGGCGTCATGAAAGTGTTGTCTAGAAGTGTCAATGCATCGTGCTTTCTGGCTACTTCGACTGTCGCTTTGATGTCTGTCAGCTTTAGTGTAGGGTTTGTTGGCGTCTCAAGGTAGATCAGCTTCGTGTTTGCTCTAATTGCTGACTTAGTGTTTGCCACGTTTGACGTATCTACCATGGTGAATTCGACGCCGAACTGTGAGAGAATGCCCAAGAACAACTTTACAGTGCCGCCATAGATGCAGTCAGTTGAAACCACGTGGTCACCTGCCTTAACTAGTGACAAGACGGCAGTGGTTATCGCGGCCATCCCAGAAGAGCAGGCTCTTGCATCCTCCCCACTTTCCAAGTCTGCTACGCTTCTTTCTAGAGCCTTTATTGTTGGATTGCCCAGGCGAGTGTAGATGTATCCTTCTTCAGTGCCTGCGAATCTTGCAGCGCCCTGTTCGGCGCTCTTGAAAACGAAGGTGGATGTCTCGTAAATCGGGACAGTAACAGAACCTGTCAAGGGATCTGGATGCTGCCCAGCGTGAACAGCTCTCGTAGCGAACTTGTGTTCTTTCATCCTTTCACCAAGAAGCATTTGTGCTAGTGTTAATTGACTGTTTACCTATTTTGCTTTTAGATTGAAAACAAAACACGGGATAGAGGATCGGCAGAGGTGCGGGATTTCTGAGGTATGAGCAAGGAGAGAATATGCGTGTAGCGTGAAAATGGAACGCGGCTAGATCTCGCGGACTTCACATTGGAGCTTCTTTATGATTTCTTCAGCCTTTATAGGTGCAATCTTCAGGGTATAGAGTCTGCTTCGCGTTCGCAGTTTGAGTTTAACGACGTCTTTCAGCCTCTTGACTAGGCAGTATTCTGCACGCTCGCTTATCGCGACGAATTTCTCGGCTTCCATGATCTCTGCAGGCACAGTTTTCACCGGTTTCCGATACATTGTTGGTTCATGCTTACACTAACGACGAATATAATCCTTTTTGTAATCAATTTAGATAGGGCAGCGAGCGTTACATGTGCAAGAAACTCGCGTACAGATAATAGAACCTATATACAACTACTGCGGACGAGTAGATGAGTGTTCTTGTTGTCAGATCAGAACGAGAAAGCTCCTCTGCCATTGAAAGTTGGAGATGTAATGGTGAGGGAAGTAATTACTGTTGATGAGAATTCCACGGTTAAAGAGGCTGTTAGCATTATGAATGAATTCCAGATAGGTAGCCTTATAGTGTCGGAAAAAGGGAAGGCTGTTGGCATTGTTACTGAAAGAGATTTTCTGAGAAGGGTCATTGCAGAAGCAAAGAACGCTGAGACTACCAAGGTTAAGGAGATCATGACGACGCCGCTGGTTGTTGTTGAATCAGCCACGGACTTGGAAGCCGCCGTGAAACTGATGTTTCAAAGGAAAATAAAGAAGTTGGCGGTGGTTGACGCAAAGAAGTTTGTGGGCATAGTAACCCTAACAGACATTGCGCGCTTCCAGCCCAGAATGATAGAAATGCTGAAGCAGCTCACCGAAAAACAGGCGGCACCGAAGAGCATTCAGAAAGTCATTGACTACTACATTGTCTAGCAGGCACTCTGAAATAGAAAAAATCTTAGAAATTCTAATTCTTCTCCCCGCTTAGAAAATTAGAATTTAGAAATCATCATCTTCTCAGAGACAAGGAGATTGTGACCCGCTGGGCTAACGATACCGCACATATAAAATACTTGGACATGGAACATCAATTTCTCCGTATGTGCATCTGCCAGGTTGTCTTCACGATGAAAGTCTTTAAAGAGCCAGGGAGTTACCTCAAAAGGAAAGCTATTCAGAACCTGACTATAACGGCCCTTTGCATAATTGTGTTCGCGGTTATCATACTATCGGATATTCCACATTCACCTTTATACATCGACGTAGGCAGGTATGAGGGCCCACGTGCATTGCTTCTATTCTTTCCTTTTTTATTTGCCTTCTATTTCTTTCGGAAATATTCTGGCTACAAACAAGGTTATGAAGGAGAAAATAAGGTCAACAAAATTCTCTCTTCTACCTTGAGTGACGATTATTGCCTGATTGACGATGTTATGGTCTCTGATGGCTATGGCAATATTGACCATGTCGTTCTGGGACCAAATGGCGTTTTTGTGATAGAAACCAAGAATTATGGCGGCAAGATAATCTGCTATGGTGACGAATGGTCGAGGCAAAATACAAGCAAAAAACCTGGAAGTTTTAGTCGGTTCATTCATTTCGAGTTAGGTAGCCCCAGCAAACAAGCAAAGAGGAATTCTATGAGAATTAAACGAATAATAGAGTCTTCGAAGACTTTCAAATCTCGGAGGATATGGGTTGAGGGAATTGTTGTTTTCGCAAACCAAAATGCAGATTTGAACATCAACAATCCTACTCTTCCCATTTTGAAAATCGGAGAATTGCCGAGTTTTATAGTGACAAGAAAATCTAGCATCCAGTTTACTCTTCAAGAGATAGAATTGATGGGAAAAGAGATTCTAAGACAGATATAGGATGTTCCGCGCGCATTAGAATTTTAGAAACTAAATTGCGTTACCCTGATTGATGAAATGTGATAGATGACTGCGTGGAATACGCTAGTTGTTGAATAGTAATATCGTAACAGAGAGGCTTAATAGAGATAGGTGCGCGCTGTGGGAAAACTGTTTTAAGCATCATGGAATAATGATGTCGAGGTGAAGAGAATGATATTCGTGACTTCGATGTTACCCAGAGGAAAAGGTGTTAGCGCAGTCAAATATCTTAAGGAGCTCAAAGCGCCTAAAGGAATAAAGATTCGAGACATTTTCTTCGCTTTCGGCAAATATGATACTATGATAATATTTGAGGCTCCAGATGAGCGGACAGCCATGAATTTTGTAATGGAAACAGGATTCGCAACGGAATACATTATGGAAACCATGATAGTCATTCCCGCAGAAGAAATCACTGGCAAGCCCAAGTAGCAGCAAAACAAATTTCACCCCACTTCAAGGCACGCGCTGTCTGTTTATTCGAGGCAAAGATCACTGAGTAAGCACAAGGCACAATTCAGCATCAGACTCATAACACAGAGCTTGCCCTCGAATGCAATTTTCTAAATTCTAGCCTAATAAAAATAAATAAT
>JALHSQ010000209.1 GCA_022865885.1 Candidatus Bathyarchaeota archaeon
ATAGTTGCGAATTTCGTCGGCTACGTAAACCTTCTGCAATGCATTCAAGTTTTCAAGCAATTTGATCTCTTCCCATTCTTTGTGTAAGATAAAGTCCTTCTCATCTAGTTTCAAATCGCTGACTGAATACGCGTTGCCAAACGTAATATTCTTTTCTAGGATGAGATATTTTATGCCAAGCATTCCTAGAAACTTGGAAACGCCTTCAGTTCGAGCGTAGACTTGCAGTTCCCACATGCTTACTGAATCGAAACTTGAGGCTTTTGAGAAGTAAATGCGAAGTCTTGTTGCATTGGTTAGTTTCTCAAAATCACGCTGGCGTTCAGTATTGTTTTTTACCGTTATTTGGACTGCCCAATCTGTACCATTCCATGTTTGAATGCTAAAGTCTTCGGCATATGCAGCTTCGAATGAAATGGTTACCTTTGATATCTCTTGGGTTTGATTCCATTCGATTTCGAACCATTGAGGGAGACCTTTTGAAGAAGCCCATCTTGTTTGAAACTGACCGTCTATAGCTTTGTCGGGTTCAAATCCTACACTTTCGATTGAACTTACTGAAGCTTTACCTTCAAGCGCGACGTTCTCATAGGTATCGTTTTTCTGCAATAGTTGATGGACTTTGTTCACTAAGTCTTGACTTCCTGCACTAATGTATTCTGTTCCAACGCCAGATATTATGGGTTTTGAAAAAATGAGTGGGTAGGGATTCCCGACAGTAAGGTTTCCTTGGGTAAAATTATAGGCAAGATATATTTGTTTTTTTGGAACTAGGACAGCCCAATATTCATCAGAAAGCATGTCATTAAGCTCAACATAGGAGGGAGGGAAATATCCGCCTTTGATCTCAGTGCGAACCCAATTTCTCGTCACATCACCTGTTGTTAAAGGATATGATGACGAAAGAAACAGCAAGATAGTCAGACCCAATGCAAGTATCTGGAATGCCTTTCTCTTTAATTTATGGTACAGATTTGAAAGTGCAATACCGATTAAGATACTATATGAAAGTATAACGATGAATATCCATTTCATCGGTTCTCTAAATGCCATCATCAAAGGAATATTCGTTATCAAGGCAATATAGAGCTCAGTGAAATAGGGTTTAAAGCCCGCAGTCAAAAAAAGAGAGAGCACTGCGATCCCGCTAAAAAAGATAGTTAACTTGCGTGATTTGAAAGTTAATAAGCTCGAAAATGCTAGGATTGGAGGAATGTACGATAAGAAAATTACTAAAGGGTCACCGTTTTGTAAATAGCGACTTGCATAGAACACGTAAGGGTGCCCCAACCAACTTTCATAGAAGCCCCATTTTGCAATGAGCCTTACTACATCACCAAGACTGATGCGCTCTAAAACCCACAATGATACTCCCAGTTCTTCATTAGTCGCTAAAAAAGTGCCTGAGTTTTCTAGAAAGATTGCAATAACCCAGATAGAAGCCGACAGAAGCGACAAAACGAATACTGCTTTGAGTTTCACGTATTCGAGGATGCGATCTACACTAAGAGAAATATTCAAGAGCTTTTTCTTCAAAGGCTCATTTTTGGCATGGATTACTTCTGACCCGTTGCGTATTAGCATAAATAAGGATGTTAGGGCTAAGCTTATGAAGCACAAGAGCGTTACCGCGTAGTTGGGGAATACTCCATATGTTAGAACGAAGAATAATGCAGAAACTGTCATCAGCTTGTAGGATTTTGCTTTAATACCCATCGTAAATGTCGCTAGGCACGGTAGAATCATTAATGTTGTATCCATAAATCCTATAGCCGTTAATTCCCTGTCAGTCACCAGGTGGACATTTGCTGTTAGAAATAATGCTGCGACAAACGCCGCAATAAGATCACCATCTGTAAGTTGCTTAACATATATGTACATAAGTATCGATGAAAAGAAATACAGTAGAAATACTGCTACAATCTGTGACAAGTAAAGGCTGACGCCAAGAGCTTGAAAAACCGTAACAAAAAAATAGAACGGATCGAGAATTCTAGGTGAATAAACGGAAGGCATGCCAAAGTCTGTTTCATCCCATGAGTACATGACACGCTTAATGAAAGCCTCATGAACCAGAGGTGGCTTGAGGTCTCCCCCAGTGACTATATATGGATATTCAAACCAGTTAAGAACTCTTAGGCTAAAAAGGAAGAGAATAAGAACTACTAATAGCTCTGCAGATTTCAAGTGGAGTTTCGTTTTCAGCTCCTTCAAGTAGTGACCTTCAGCTCAGTGTTATTTGACCAAGACCAGCCAACATCTTTGGATTACTTTCCAGTCTGACCCCTCAAGTATATATAATCTACTTTTGAGGTATAGAGGCAGCATTACGCATTGAACAAAGATGC
>JALHSQ010000210.1 GCA_022865885.1 Candidatus Bathyarchaeota archaeon
CTAAAACAACATTCGATCTGCATATCCACACAATCTATTCACCTGACTCACTCCTGTCTCCGAGCTATGTCGTCAAGAAAGCGTTGAAACTCCATTTAGATGTCATCGGGATTACCGATCACAACACCATCAAGGGAGCCTGTTCATGTCTGAGAATCGCTCAGAACACAAAAGGTAAGGTCCTTGTCATTCCGGGAGTGGAAATCAGGACCGATATCGGCGATCTGACAGGTCTGTTCTTGGAGGAAGAGATCATGAAAAGAACATGCTTTGAAGTGACTGAAGAGATCAAGAACAAGGGTGGGATTATAGTGCTACCACATCCTTCAAGGCGAAGAATGGGTCTGGCTTCTAGTGTCTTGACGGAATGCGATGCCGTCGAGGTTATCAATGGAAGGTCATCAAAGAAGCAAAACGTAGACTCCTACAAGATCGCAATGAAATTCGACAAACCAATGGTTGCAGGGAGCGATGCTCATTTTTGGCAGGAGATAGGAACGACCACCTTCTCAGTTGATGGTTCTCCTAACGATGAAGAAGAACTCAGGCGAATGATAATGACCGGCAGGAAAGAATTCTGCGCACGCGACTCTTGCGTAAATGACATTACAAAGCACTTTATGAGGTTTGGTAGCACTATCGTTGAGTCTGTGAGAAGCTCTTCCAGACTATCTCTTTCCAGACACTAAATACATGCATTGGGATGTGACAATTAACGCGCTTCAAGTACTTCCTTCCGTTTGTGTACACGTATGAAACAAGACTTGGCAGCTTTTTAAGACTGGTTCAGCTTCTAGGCGGCGAACTATTGCCTACTACTTTGATGGCTTGGATTCTCATTCAGAGAGATGTTGCCAAGGTGATATCGACTAATTTTCTAGTTTTTGTCACGTGTCAGAGCATCTTCTACTTCTTATTTTTCACAATTTACGAACTAGGATATTTCTTTAATGATTGTGTTGCTGCCAGAAAGGAGATTAAACCGACGATAAGATTCAAAAATTGCGAAGAACTCAAACATGCCTCTTACCCAAGGATCGTCATTTTCTTCCTTGCCTGTTACTTTCTTAGCATTCTATTCCCTTTCAGCTTGGCTTACTTCACGTTCTATTGCTGTCTGGCGCTTGTGTTGTCCCTGTTGCACAGCAACGAAAAGGTGGAGGACAGAGGTTTGACCTACTTTTGGACAGAGGCTTTCAGGCTGATCGCAATCCTAAGCCCTTTCATCAAGGATACATTTCTTATGATCACTTCAGTATTCATAATAATTCCTGAGGTCCTAAGAAGAACTCTCAGATATCTGAGATTCAAACACCTAGGCTGCGACAGAAAATTTGGATCCTTTGACTTGAAGGTAATTCTACTATCCGCATCTGTAATTGGCGTTTTCCTTTATCAACTTGATCCATTCTACCTTTTATCTTTAGTTTTCTTCTACGCACCAATCATGGCAGGAATAGCTCTTTCTATGAAGATAAGCTCTAACCCAAGCTCTGTCGTCAATCCACCCATGGACAGTAGCTCATAATGACCGAATCGATTCGCTTTTTCAACCATTCAAGCATTAGACAAGACAAAGCGAACCACGTGTAATTGACGTAGCGATCGTGACTTTCATGAGGATTGTGTTTGTTGTACCATATTTCGGTTTCCCGGGTGTCGTTTCTGACACCTTGGCAGGCCATCTAGCCAAAAGGGGCCACGAGATCGTTCTCGTCGGATATCTTGGGCGCAAAAACAGCCTGATGTTCCAGGAAGAAGCGCTCAGACTGAAAGAAGAGAACATTCAGTGCTTTTTCCCCGAAGCAGTCAGCATTTCTATCCCAAGTCTCGTAACAGAGTTCCCATACTTTCTTTCCTTCAAGGAACTACTGGAGGAAATACAGCCAGACATTGTTCACATTAACTGTCTTCCATTTTTGACGAGTTTTCAGTCAGCCAAGGTAGCAAAGAAGACACACTGGAAGAGTGTACTTCAAGTCCATGGTGTGATAGTCCAACGAGGCTTTTTCTTCAACATCCTTCAAGAAACCTACAACTACACATTTGGACATTCTACGTTTAGCAATGCTGACAGAGTAATCTGTCTGACGACCAGCGATGCTGAAAAGGTAAGCAGATACGGTTGCTCGCCTGAGAAACTTCAGGTAATCCCAAACGGTGTTGACGTGGACAAATTTCGCCCAATGAACGGCGAGACATCTGGCTTACTATTGTGGTGTGGAAGGTTTGTCCATGAAAAAGGACTAGAGTACTTGATAAGAGCCTTTGAATTCATCAGAAGGAAAAGCGGCGGTCAGACAGTCAAACTAACAATGGCAGGAGATGGACCTCTCTTTCCCAGAATACTCCAGCTTGCGGAAAAAAGCGGACTAGGTAGGACCGTTTCCTTTATTGGCCCCATTCCTCGAAAAGAAATACCAAGTCTCATGAATAAGTCATCCATATACGTGCTTCCCTCTTTGAACGAGGGCATGCCGTACGCATTACTTGAGGCCATGGCCTGTGGCAAGCCCGTAATAGGCTCAGACATACCTGGGATCAGGGACGTAATAACACATGGGCAGAATGGCATTCTTGTTCCACCCCGAAGTCCAGAAGCCTTTGCCAACGCTATCCTAGAATTGCTAGAAGACGGAGATAAGAGAAGAAGGCTTGGTCAAAAAGCTAGAGAATTAATGGTCAAAGAATACAGTTGGGATGCAGTAACTCGAGAAGTAGAAATGGTCTACAGCGAAATGTTGAATAGTTGAAGCGCGTGCTATTGGCTAATGCAATCTTGATGCTTCTAAATGATTCAAAGCTAAGAAAACGAATGGGACAGAAAGCTAGGCAAACAATGAGAGAGAAGTATGATTGGGACATAGTTCTTGGAAAAATCGAAAAAGTCTACTGTGAATTGGTAAGGGAAACAGACTGACAACCAGTTGCGCCCAACTTGCTACCGCAAAAACACGGCATCAATCATGACACCAGAATATCTGATCTTTGCCTCAAATTTCAACAAGTGGGCAGGACCTAACAATCACTTACTTGACCTCTGCAACTACCTACATACAAAGCTCAGCATTAGCGTAAGCCTAGTTACACACAATGCTCATGTCGATAGCGATTTCGCAAAATGGATCAGGTTTCCAACCCTCCCAATACTTGAAGGCAGTTCACCGAGTCTCAAAGCCCGCTTAGCGTTCGCACCAACCAACACACTGAAAATCAAGAAGACAATCAGATCCTTAAACATTCCACCAAACAGAATCTTCGTCAACGCCAGCATTGACACCCTGTTCGAAACCCATTGGGCAACCAGAACGAAAATAGCCACAGGATATAATGCTTTGCATAATAATCCAGACTCATTTCTCTCCGAGAAGTTAGATCGCTTCGCAGCCAAAACCGCCGTCGGAAGGATTCTGGCTCACACAGAGTATATGAAAACTTCCCACATGAAAATAGGCATAAAGGAGGATAAAATAAAGATAATTCCCCACTGCATAGACGTTAGTAGAATAGAAAAGCTAGCAGGCAACTTGCCTAAGAAAACGAGATCAGGATCAGTGATTTTCTATGGAGGACGACTCACCCGTGAAAAAGGGATTACAGAACTGCTTGATTCATTTCAGCAAATCTCACAACTAACAAGTTCAACTTTAGTTCTTTCGGGATCAGGGCCACTTGAAAAATGGGTTTTAGAAAAAAAGAAATCAATAGAGAGAAAGACCAAAAAGGGGAAAGTATTCTGCTTGGGTTGGCAACCTCCCAAAATCCTGTTGAAGAAGATGAACGAAGCTGACATCGTGGTCTTGCCATCCTACAATGAATCATTCGGAATCATCCTTCTTGAAGCAATGGCCTTAAAGAAACCCATAGTCGCCACGCGTGTAGAAGGAATACCCGAGATCATAACAGACCACGTCAACGGCATCTTAGTCAGTCCGAGAAACTCACAAGATTTGACAGAGGCAATTCTTGAACTTCTAAACAATCCAAATATGAAAAAAATTGGGTTCAATGGATACGAGACGGTGAAAAACCGATACGATGTTTCTAGGGTAGCGACAAGATTCCTAGATTTTATGGACGAACCTGATTGATCAATCTCAACTCGAACAAACATCTCCCAGTTGCCACTATCCTAGTCTCTGTACTCTATACAATCAGTTTTTCCTTACGCGGATTAGCGTCATCCTTAGACTTGTTCAGACCCATTCTTGGATTTATCATACTAACTTATCTACTAGGCACAACGCTGAGAATCTTTCTGAAAACCGCGGCGAATCTGGAAAGACTGCCTCCGACACTTAGCATTGCAGGAGTGACCTTTGATGTACTCCTAAGCCTTATGTTAAACATAACATTAAGCGGGATTCTAATCAAAACATTCTCTTTCTGTGAGACTAACCTTGTTGCCATCGCAGTGACTCTGATCATCATACTAAACGTCTTTACACTTCATATTTCAAGAAAAAAAGCATCATGCACTCCAACAAATACGGCGACGCTAAGAATGAGAGCTAGTCTGATTATTCCATGGGCCATCCTACTTGTCTCCTCCTTGTTGTTTGCAGCGTATTTTAGGAACAAGACCCCTTTTCCAGCGATAAACGGGTGGGACATGAACAGCGCCTTAGCATACATTAATTGGATTATTTCGCACAATGGTTATCAATATCTTCTAGTCCCTCAGGTTGGCGGTGTAGGGCCTCCTTATCCAGCACCTTTCTTCTACCTTGTTTCGTCCTACAGTCTATTCTTAGGAATAGAACCATACATGGTTTTCTGGTCTAGCGTTTATGCCCTCATCTTCGGATACATGTCTCTCGTATATTTATTGGCACTGAGGATTTCAAAAGATTGGCGGCTCTCACTTACTTCGGCTTTCATAGCCTTCTTTACAAGTGCCGCAAGCGCCGAGGTTGTACGAGGTCCTCTCTACCTTACGCTGGACATGACTGCCCAAATAATCTTTCTTCTCATATTGGACTTTAACATCTACTATGGCAATTACCGTATGGAGAGAGGAATAATGAGTTTTTGCGCCGTCGTCTTTTTGGCGCTGTTCAACTACTTCACTGTGATCGCAGTTTTTCCAATTCTTCTTTGGGCAATAATGAGGAAGAATAGGCTGCCAACTTATCGTGATGAAAGAAAAATACTCCGGATATTTGCCGCCGGCATTCTTTCATGCATCATTGTGATCATTGTCCTAAGCAACTATGCTATGTCCACAGTCTCCTCTTTCTATTCTCGCTCAATACTTGCCAATTTATTCGGATCTCTCACGCCTCCAGCATTGTCTACAGAAATTCTTCAGACGATATACCCCTTTTACTTGTGGTTCATTCTTGCCCTAGTCACGGTTTCCGTTGTTCTCCTCAAAGCTCTCGGCCAAGATACACCATACTTGGATGTGTTGCTCTATGTCTTTTATTGCCTAGGCCTATGCTTCCTTCCTACGTGGTTTGGGTATCGCTTTGAGTTTTACCTTCGTGTCTTCGTAGCAGTGTCTGTTTCCGGTTTGAGTTTGCTGTTATACAAGATACGTTTCATAAGGATAGGAAGTGCACATGAAAAACTGAAAGGAAAAACTGGCAGCTTCGGTACGGTCGCATCCTTTCTCTTGCTTCTAATCATCATTGTTCAAATGTATCCGTTTTTTACGAATTATGCATCCAATTTCTATTCGTTGACGTCAAAAGATGAGTATTACGCAGCAATTTGGATTCGCGACAATACTCCTTCAGATTCCTACATCCTCACGGATCCTGGCTCAGGCTACGTCATCAGAGGTTTAGCCTTGCGAAACGCTTCCTCATTCTTCATCCTTGCTGATGGGAGGATGCCAGCTGACCCCTCGTCTATCTTCCCAAATGTCAGAACACTCATCTTCTCATTCTTCACATCTAGGACATTTGCTCAGGCAAGCGTCGTTTTAGAGAACTTCACGTACACGTACATCTATGTGGTGGTAACTACCAGAACAGCGGTATGGGTTAGAAGCCCGCCAGAATCGATTGTGACTGCCGCGTCAGAAAACGAAGACCTTCCGTTCTTCGGATTTGTAGATCCCCAACATTTCGAATTGGTACGAGACTTCCAATCAGTTAGAATCTATCTCTTCAATCAAACAAGATCATTGCAAACACCTTCTCCTTGATTGATGAGCAACACATTATGTGAAATTGTGGAAGAAACAGTATATGAGCGAAACACTTGACGTAGGATGCGGAAAAAGAAAACAAGGCACTGTTAACATAGATCTAGATCGAAGAGTGAGACCCGACATAGTATGTGATATGCTCTTTCTTCCATTTAGAAGAGAAGCTTTCAGCAGGATAATCTTGACATTTGTAGTTGAACACACTATAAAACCTAGGCAACTTATGTCGGCATGTACGCAGACACTCAGACCTGAAGGCACAATAGAGATAAGCTTCCCGAACGTGGCAAGTTTCACAGTTCTACTGGACTGGCTTATGAAAGAGATCTCCTATTCCGAGAGTCTGCTGTTAGGCGATCCCGCAAGCTCATACTTGGCTCATAGAGCTCTTTACACAGTTTCCAAAGTCGAAAGATTACTGCTTGCCCATGGCTTCCAGATTGAGAAAATTGTTGGACATCCGCCAAGTGTAGGCCCGAGACTTCTACGTCTTCTAGGAGTCTTACTAGTAAACCTATTTCCGAAAAGAGCTGGCACAGTCACTATCATCGCGAGAAAAATGAGGGAAAAAGGCTGAAGCCAGACAAGACATGCAAGAAACCCTAAGAAATCCAAAAGTGATTATCATAATTCCAAATTGGAATGGCAGCAAAGACAGAACTGCATGCGTAGAATCAGTCAAGAACATAGATTATCCCAACTTTGAGATATTGATCGTAGATAACGGATCAACGGATGACTCAAGATCCCTTCAGAATGAAATACCCAAGTATAACAATGATAGAAAGCAGGAGAAATCTTGGTTCTACTGAAGGAAACAACGTCGACATTAAACACGCTGCAGAAAAAAGGAACTGAATATGTCTTGCTACTTAACAACGACGTAATAGTGGCCCGAGACTTCCTAGATGTGCTAGTTAACCAAGAGGAAGGGATTCAAAGGCAGGAATCTTTGGTCCAAGAATCTGCTGGCATGATGGACCAAGAAGGATTCAGGCAGTGGGAGCCAGCATCAACCTCTTGGGGAACAAAAACTGATCATGTCTTTGTAATGTAAGATTTGCTGTTTGGAAGAGCAATCAGTATTGTTCCTATCGAGTAATGATTGCTTATCAATAAACGTATATAGATTCTAGAGGATTTAGATTTTCGCGAGTGAAATAGCATGCAACTGAGAAACGGTGAACTGGAAGTAATGAACAAGCCATATCTTTCTCTCATAGTAGCCACCTCTTTTCGGCCTGGGCATCTTGAGAATCTCCTGGAGTCCCTCAGAAGACAGTCATTCACAAATTTCGAAGTGATTCTCATATGCGTGAAGATCGACAAATGTGTTAAAGAAATTGCTGAAAAGCATGGAGCACTCTTGCTCGAAGATCAAGGTCTAGGTAGATGTCATGCGAGAAATCTTGGGAAAAGCGAAGCACGTGGGGAAATAGTTGCCTTCTTGGATGATGACGTAATACTTGGAGAGGATTGGTTGGAAAGAGTGGTTAAGGATTTTGAAAATCCCAAGATTGCTGGAGTCGGCGGACTTCCAGTTCAGGTCGATCGACTCGGTTCTCCTATAAGTCAATCAAAGTCCAGATTGTGCCTACTTGATTTGCTGAGCAAAATCGAAGGGAAGTACAGCTGGACAAACAGACTTAAATATACAGCGGCTGTGGACAAACTCTCTGGATCAAACATGGCTTTTCGTTCTGAAATGCTTTCAAATATATGGTTTGATGAAGATTTCTACGAGCCGACTATCGCCGAGGACTACGATTTCTGTCTGAAAATCCGCAGCAAAGGGCTTATCCTCGCCTTTGATCCAAGAGCCAGGGCTTATCATTACTCCAACTATTTTGAAAGAGCGTTCAGTAAGGATGATGGTTTCTTTTTCTCAAGAGCAGACAATGAAACCTATTATGAAGTCAAGAACAACATCTACAATATTGTCTTCTTCTCATATCAGGTCTTTGTGGCTTTTTTCTGGTCCATTATGACTAATAACCCTAAGGTTTTCTTCACATACTTGAAAGGCGTCATAAGGGGGGCGGCTAGGGGAAAATCGCGGAAGAAGTATCAAACGCTCGCCAATAATCGATCTACAGGAGTTCCTGGAAGTACTGCATCTAAAGACATACTTATGGCAATGAATTGCTGAAAACCATTGAAGACAGAAAACGAACCAAAAGATAAACCTGACTGCAGTACCTCCATAGTAATTATAGATGAAAGAATCGGAATATCATGTGACACAACAGCGTTCAGCCCATAGAATCGAAAGATAGTCTGTTCTCCTCAAAAGCGTTATCGGGCAAAATTACCTACACAAAGCATGGCGAGGCTCTTAACTGAACAAACTATTAACGAAGACGCGCGAGGGCTAGAACCCAAAAACATAATAACGCCACTCTATGGAAAAAAACATTATGCCCAGACCAGGAAGAATCCTGTTAACCGGAATAGGCGGTAACACTGCGCAGGGAGTGGCAAGATCCCTCCTCAAATTCCCGGAGGAATTTAGGATTATAGGCACGGATTCCGATAAATACAATGTTAGATTTGGACTCAATTACACGAAGAAAGTATATCTCACGCCGCACGCAAACAACGAAGAATACATACCAACCTTATCCAAGATAGTTGGAAAAGAATCCGTAGATCTGGTCATTCCATCACCTGACCCTGAGGTCTACGAAATATCCAAGCACAAGAACGAGATAGACGCACAAGTATTCCTTCCAAATCACAAGACTCTGGACATATCTCAGGATAAGTGGTCAACCTATCAGACTCTAAGGAATAGCGTAATGCAACCCAAACCTTTCTTAATTAGCAACCATGAAGATCTGGCAAATACGTTCACGCAGATTAGCGGACTTGTATGGTTGAGAGATAGGAAGGGGGCGGGAGGAGCGAATTCCTTTTTGGCGCACAATTTAGAGCAGGCTAGGTTTTGGATTGAGTATTGCAGGGGTTATGGAAAAATCATCGCTTCAGAATTTTTGCAAGGAAGAAACTTGGGCTGGATAGGCTTGTACAAAAACGGCGAGTTGATAACAAGCGGGGGCTATCACAGACTTAGGTACTATTTGGAGAAGATCTCCCCTTCAGGAGTGACCGGAACGATTAACGTGGGCGTGACAATTCATGACAGCAAGCTGAATTGGGTGGCTGAACATTCAGTTCAAGCCCTAGATAGAGAACCCAACGGTGTCTATACGGTTGATCTGAAAGGAGATGGCAGACCCGTGACGACAGAAGTGAATGCAGGAAGATTCCACATGTCCTTTTACGTTTATACAGAGGCTGGCCTAAACTTGCCCTACTATTATGCGAAGCTTGCGCTAGGAGAAGAATTTGAGCTTCCGCCCAAAAGGAATGCACTGAAGTCCGGAATCGCAACGATAAGAAGCATGGATAACGAACAGATGGTTTTTAGCATCCAAGATCTAGGCAGGAACATCCTACTTTCATAGGTGCATGTTTTGAAAATAGTCATCACTGGTCACACGGGCTTCATAGGACGCCATCTTACTGAACGTCTACTTGATCATGAGATCATTGGAGTCTCAAGGTCGACGGCTAATGGTAAGCTTGCTAGGAGCATACAATTAGACATATGCAACATGACTCAGAATAAGATGGAACCCTACAGGGAAGACCTGGAGGGAGCAGATGCGCTCATTCACTTGGCTGCTTATAGACCCATTGTTAGAACAGGCAGAGAAGACAGCCTCGTTGAAAACTTCAGTGTAAACGTTAAAGGAGCATTGAATGTGTTGGCAATGTCCAGAAGATTCGACATAGGCAGAATTATACTTGCGTCATCAAAGGCAGTCTATGGAGATCGCAAGAGCCTGTTCATTGAGTCAGATGTTGCAAAACCAGTTTCAAACTATGGTAGATCGAAACTTCTGGCTGAGAATGTCTGTGAGACCTTTGCTGAATGTTATGGGATGCATTGCACAGCGCTGAGACTGGCTTCTGTGTTTGGCCTAGGCATGCCGAATACGTTGGTTCTTGCCAATTTTTTAGCTAAAGCATTGAAAAGCGAGGTCATCACTGTCCACAAGCATCTAACGGGCTATGAAAAAATGGATTTAATATACGTAGATGACGTCTTAAACGCTTTTGAAAAGGCTCTGTCTTGGAAAGCGAGCACCTTTGAAGTATTCAATGTCGGGAGCAAGTCACCAATTGATACTTTTGACCTAGCCGCCAAAGTAATAGAAGCAGCAGAATCACATAGCACAATCAAGATCGTAGAGACAAACCAGACAAGGAGAGGAGTAAGACTGTCAATAGAAAAAGCATCGGCAATTCTTGGCTGGAAACCAAAATTCACAATCGAATCGGGGATTGTCGAGTTTCTATCAAAAATGGAGCTTGAGGCAAGACCGGGATATCGAGAGTTGAAAGAAAATCGCTCCAAACAAGATCTCGCATCACATGACGTAGAGAACGCAGTAAGCTTATCAACTAAATCAGCGAGTACCAGTTGAGAATGAAATGAGAATACTTTACTTATCGTATTACTATTTGCCCCATGTTGGGGGTGGCACATGGACAACTTATAGTCTTTCTATGCGACTTGCAAAAAAAGGACACGACGTACAACTATTGGTTCCGAACATTAAACACAAACTTGTAATTTCCCCGAAGGAATCGCACAATCTCGAAAAAAAGAACCTTTCGAAAATTCACAAGGTTCCTAAAATTATGATTCCTAGGCTTTCGGGCCCCTTAATTTCAAACTTCTTCATCTTTCCAACAGCGCTGAAGATTGGAAGGAAAGCAAACATCGTGATTTCACAATATCACCCGCACCACTTCTTCGCTGTAATGGCTGTCTTCTTAGGAATGATACTTGGAATTCCTGTGGTCATACGAGCTGACGACGTGTATAAAGAGATGGGAGTCAGTTTCGGATTGACTGGTCAACTAGTTAAAGCCGCAAATAGAATAAATGAAAATTTCATAAAATACTCCGACAGATTCTTGGTAACCACATCCGAAGGCGAAAAGGAAGTCTCTGCACGAGTAAATCTACCTCCCAACCACATTGGTTTAAGCCCAAATGGAGTCGACCCATCTGAGTTCAACATAGTTAGACCTCACCAAATGAACACCAGAAAACAACTAGGGATCAAATCTGATTCAAAGATTCTTCTTTTCGTAGGTCGATTCTCAGGACCAGAGTACGGGATTGATCTCCTCCTTGGGTCCCTCCCAAGAATCATAAAGGAAATCCCTGACCTCACCTTAATCCTTGTCGGCGACAAACTGACAAGTAGATCAAATGCTATAGTTGACTCGCTAGGAATTCGCAAGAATGTTATGGTGTATGGTCCCTGTCCACGAGACCGAATCATCGACTTAATCTTGGCAGCTGACGTTTGCGTCGGTCCCTTGAAGGCAACGCGGGCATCGCCAATGAAAATCTTGGAATATATGACGTGCGGAAAACCAATAGTCACAGGCTTTTTCAGTGTAAGCAAGGACGTGGCAATAAATGGCACGAACTGCGTATTTGTTCCTCAAGATTCGGAAGACATTGCTAAGGCGACAGTAAAGCTGCTAGAAGATAGAGACTATAGTAACAGATTGGGATTGAATGCCAAAAAAACTGCCGACAGATTCTCATGGGACAGAATTGCGGACGACTTAGACGTCGTGATTTCAGACGTTGCCAAGAAAAGCCGAGCGCTCGCTCTCTATCAAAATACAGTCTCAGACAACTACGTTGTGACAGACCCTTCGCGCATTTGTGTTCCTAAATTCCCTTGCCAAAATCACGTTCCACGCCCAACTCTGTCCGCTCATCATGCTATTCACAGCCCAGGCAGCCATCAACACGCACAAGCCAAGCAAAACCAGAAACATAAGGTACTTCAAACCAATTTAGGAACAGGCATACGCACTGAGAATGTTAATTAAGCCCCTGCTATGACGTACGCAGACATTGTAATGAGCAATCGCTTATGAGAGGACACATGATAGCGTTTCAAGCAAAGGCATCGTTTGTCTGCTTGCTTGAAGTGGTTAGGACGACTAAGAATTGGTGGGATGCGCTTGGGATATTGTTTGGCATCAGGAAAGCTGCTTCTGTTAGCCTCCGGCACACATCGATTCTATTTACCCTAACCAAAGGAAGGTGGGGTAATTATAGACTGTTGACAAAGGTTCTCCTAAATAGGAATGTTCAATATGTTGGTGGTGGTCTGTTTAGGCATGGTCAAATTCTGTTTGACTATCAAAGCAACGGTCTTGGATTCTTTGCCTATTCGTCAAACATGAAATGCTATCGCAGTTCTTCCAAGGATATTTTGTGCGAAGTTGATAGTCTGAAGTTCATAGTGCCCTTCCCCTATGGCACGTATGAGTTGAAAGAGATTTTCATAGACAAGATATATGGTGACCCAGATTGTCATGATGCTGTTGTAGTGGATGTCGGTGCTTTCATCGGTGATAGTTCTGTCTTTTTTGCAAGCAGAGGAGCCAAACTTGTAGTCGCTTTTGAGCCGATCCCAGATCTATACGTGATCCTGAAGAAGAACGTTTCACTCAATGGGTTTGAAAGCGTAATCCAAACCAGAAATGAGGCGATAGGGGATGTTGCTGGAAGTGTCGGTGTGGAATATAGAACAGACGGCCCCGGATACTCGCATGTAGTTGCCGCTGGAAGCGGTCAGATTCTTAAGATCAGTCAGATCCCTCTTTCAAAGGTGATAGCTGATCTGGGCTCTGTAGATATATTGAAGATGGATTGTGAGGGCTGCGAACACAATGCTTTGCGAGAGGCTGCAGCTGCAGGTGCATTGAAACATGTCGGTCTGATCCTCATAGAGGTACATTTCAAACTTGGCAACATCATCGAGTTGCTTAGGGCAGAGGGCTTTGATAAGATCAAGCTTAAGCAGATTGGTAGGGGACTATGGCTTGCGAGCGCTCAACATGAATCTTCTAGAATCTGCTCTTCGCAGGATGCTCGTCACGGTTAGAAGCTTCACTCTTAAGGCATAACTGTTCATTAGGTATCAGGGAAAGCCAACTGTTCTTGGAATAGAATCAGGGAGTAAGTCCTAATCAGTACCTTATTTGGACCTGCCGTCGTCCGAAAGCTATACGTGCGAGCAATCAAACGTTTCGACTAACAAAATCTAACTCAAACAATGATCGAGATGTTTCAGACTGGACCAGCTCAGTGACTTTCGCTTTTTGCTAGTTGCGTTGCAGAGAGTTGGAGCTCAACCTGTTAGCGTTGGCGGTGAGGGTGTTGAACCGTCGAGCTTCGTCCAGCTTGAGGGAGTACCTGAAGACAAATTGATATAACAGTGCCAGAGGGTCTTGCCGTCCATGCCACGAACAACAATGTGAAGCTTGCTGTCTGCAACCATTGCACTAGGCCCGTCGGGAGTTGTGCCCGTGGGCAGGACATTCCACTCTGCCCAAGAGTCTGTTGTAGCGTTGTAGGTTCGCCAGTAGATTCTATTGTTCAAACCTCTGACAATTAAGTAGAGCTTGTTCGCTGTCTGGTTCACTGCTAGGTCAGGCTTCGACGAAGTGGCCCCTGAAATGCTCACCCAGTTTCTCACTACGCCAGAACTTGGGTTGACTATGATGTTCCATAGACTGTTGTTGCCGTTGACATTGGCAGTGCTGAAGCCGCGGACAACGATGTGTAGATTGCCTCCAAGCAATGCCGCTGCGGGGCCGTCACACGTTAAACCCGCAGGCACAACGTTCCAGCCTCCCCAGTTTCTGGGAGCGAAGCTGTAGGTACGATAGTATATACGGTTATCCCAACCTCTAACAACCAACGCAAGGACTGTGCCGTTCGTCGTTAGCGTTGGCGGTGATGGTGTTGAACCGTCGAGCCACGTCCAGCCTGAAGGCGTACCTGAAGACAAATCGACATAACAGTGCCAGAGACCAATGCCGTCCATGCCACGAACAACAATGTGAAGCTCATTGTTACATATTGCTGAGGCCGGGCTGTCAACAGTTGTACCTGTTTGAAGGGCACTCCATGGTCTCCATCCAGACGTGGAATTGTAGAGGCGATAGTATATTCGGTTGTCGAGACCTCTTACGACGAGAGCGCTCGCACTGGAAACGTATATTGTGTGGTCATGCGGGCAGTCTCCAGACAGTAGTGGATTGTTGTTAATGTCTCCCGCATACTGGTCGTAGATGTCAACTAGTATGGGTGAGTTGAAACTTTCGACTTCAATTTCGACTTTGAAGATTTCAGCCGGGCTTGTTATGTCAGTGCCGATTAATGTGGCTGCTGTCAAGCCCTGAAGATCGGAATGTGACTTATCCCAGACTCCGATAGTGAAGATGCTGAAGCCAAGTGTATTGAAATCAGCTCCTTTGTAGTAGTTAGTTATGTTTGCATGCAAATAATCGGCTATTCTGATGCTGCAAGAGACAACTAGGCACTGCGGCAGATTCTCAACCATTACGCTGATGTTGTATCTCTTTGGCAGCGTGTTTATGTTTGCGGATTCTGGGTTAGCCCACATTGCGGGCGCGCGGACTGTCTTGTAGGTAGCTCTAAGAGCCCCATCACCGCTGACGGTTACCATGGTTTGATTGACATTCACCTCCGGCACACTAACTCCACCAGATGTCACCCAATGGTCAAAAGTATAGCATGAAACAGAACTATAGTATGCTTGATAGATCCCAGCCGCCTTTGAAACATCCGTTGGAAGAGTGTACGGCGTACCATCAAAAACTATCTTTCCATAGTTGGAAGAAGTACTTGAATTCTGCTGGGACTCCAAATGAATAGTGTACGTTGGAGGCACGTACTTGTATATAACCCTCAAAATTCCCCCAGGGTTACTCACAGTAACTGAAGTTGGATTGGCAGTGGTGCTTGAGACGGCAATACCGCTTGCAACTTCCCAATGGTCAAACAAGTAGTTTGAAGCCGGGCTATAAGTGGCAGAATAGCTTCCAGAGGCCTTGGAGACATCGCTCGGCAAGTTGTAAACCATACCATCAAAAGTGATCGTGCCCAAATCAGACGTTGCACTGTTATCCTGCCTAGACTCCAAATGAGCAATGTACGTCTCTGCGTACACTCTTAGAGTTACCGATACCTCGTATACATCGTTGCCGTAAGCATCATTGGAGCGTATCTGCAACCACCCATGATAAGTATTGGGGCTGAGGCCGGCAGGGTTCGCTGTAACCGTTACTTGTTGGGGTGTTGTTCCTACTGGAACGGCGAAGCTCTTTGGATTTGCGTTGAGCCAGCCTGTCGGTTCCCCTTCTTGGTATCTTGTTGTAGTGTCTGAGACTACTAGGTTTGCATCTCCGTCATTGCATACTCTCAGGCTCTTCCCAAATTCCTCTGTATGAATATTCATCTCAGGGTCTCCAAGCAGATTAAGGCAATACTGTGTCCATCGGAAGGGCCCGTCGCTTCCACTTTGGGGTATGAATGTAACCTTGGATTTTGCAAGAGTCTCTCCTATGTGGTTATAACCTTGCGAAAGCAATTTGAAGAACTCCTTGTCATACTGATCTCCTGGTCCGCTTCCTGGGCTTCCAGGGTAGTACCAGCCATACCTGCTATTCCCGATGTAGGCTACAGCTCCACCGTTTGTGTTCAACAAAAAGTGTTCAGCTATGCAGTCTGATGTGTCAAAAGCATTTGTGTAGCAGGCCGTTGAGTAAAAGACGAAGTATTTTTGGCCATTTTGAAGGTTGTCAACATCAGATATGCCGAAGGGCGGAACTGACCATTCATTGCCGTGTGACGCTTGATTTGCTATTCCTTGTCCAGAGTTTATTGAATTGATCACTCCATTTTTGTCTATTCCTGAGCCAAGTGAGGGCTCATAGTATTTTGTTATCGTGTATCCGCTCAAATAGTTGCCCGCAATGTAATCTTTCAAACTACCTTCGTTGGTTGAACTGTCAAGCCAGTAGGCGATAAGTAGGGCTTTGGTAAGGTAGCCCACTTGTGGGTTTTGTTCGTAGGTCAGCACTTTGTTGACAAAGTTAGTGGCTTCAGCCGCGGTGTTCACGGGGGCACGTCCTACGTAAAGATCTGGGTACAGATCGACGCCATCTGTTGTCTCTCCATAGATATGGTCACCATCTGCGTCCCACGTTCCATCGAGATCCGAATAGTAAAGATCACATGGTATGTTCTTGTCTTCAATCGGACCACTACTTGATGAAACATATCCGTACGCTCCCCTTTGAGGCACAGCTTCAACGTCACCTCCTAGGAGGACCCATTGGGTTTGCCAGTTTTGGTAGACGTACTTAAGGAAGTTTCTGATCTTTTCTTGGGTGTCTATTCCTGGATACTGATTTTGGATTGTTGAAACCGTGACCACTGTAGCAGAGCCAAGCTTCTGAGTTTTCCAGTCAGCCAAAGGCTGAAAGGCGCTACTCATATCGTCGGTCGTGATTATGACGTACTTGTAAGCTGCAGTCAGTTCTGTATTCTTCAGAGGATACGTACTTGTTGCGTCTGGATTGGCGACGATTCCTTCTATTTCGTTCTTGTCTTCGATTATGCCTCTGAACATAGAATCTACTGACTTGTCCTTCGAGGTGTCGAATTCTAAGGTAATCGTGATGGCGTTGTTCTGGATCAGAGTCTCTGAGTCAGAGAGATATCTTGCAGCAAACACTACGACATTTGACACTCGGTATCCCCTGAATCCGCCGACATCACTTGTGACGCATAATTCCGTAGAAAAGGGTTCTGAAACCTTTACGGATACGGAAAGGTCGTTGCTGGCTATCGCTGGTTGCCCAGTCAGTAGAACTTGATATTTACCGGGCAGCTTGACTTGGTCAATGTTGGTTAACGTAATACTCTGCAGCGTGGAACTTGGAGGTAACAGTGTCAAGAAGGATTTAAAAGGAAGCATCGGTCTTCCAGTCTCTGTGCTTTCCTCGCAGCCAGATGACGTGACATAAGTATGGTCCTCACGATTCTCTGTGACCAAACCTGCAAAGTCAACTTCAATAGTCATGTGATCCTTGGAAGTGTTGCCGCGCTTGTTACAATAGAGTGCACTTGCATACGCATCAAATGAAAGTGATGTCGGTTCAACTCTGATTCTCGGTTTTCCTAGAGACGGGTCGACATGAAAACTCAGGTAACTGCCATCAGCTGGAAAGTAAGCTTCTAGACCGTGCTCGTCATTGAAGTGGAAGAAATAGTTGTGGTCACCGATTGAGAAGCCCGATGTGGCATAGCGGTATAGCATCCCACTTCCCGGGGTTCCTGATATGTAGCTCATATCATAGCGACTCCATCCATTGTTGTAAATGTACACATGCTTGCGGTCGCCTGGATTGTCTCCATCTTGATCAGCATAAGTGACCTCGAATTGGAATTCAGTCTCAGGATATCCGCCCGTTGGAGTTACATGACCATTTGACAGGAACGGTGCGTGGTTTGTCTCGGTAGTCACATCAAATGTGAGCCTGAACATGGGTCCTTCAAAACTCTTGTACAACGTTGGAAAACTGCCGTCCCAACGGAATTTGTCCATGTACACGTTGACAGACCAAGATCCAAGGGGGGTCGATGAGGATATCGGTAACGAATCCCAAGCTTTTCCCCAAGCCCAATAGGACAAGCCTTGGTCGGCATAGTCTCCGAAATAATAGGTGGCAATGCGGACGGTGGAACCGCTGGGATCAACCCACTCGAATCTTAGCCAGTGGCAAGTGTTGTCGGGCTCGTAGAAGTAGTACATGTTGTCCCACCTGAACCAGGCGCAAGCTTTCGTGTCGACTCCTCTCTGGAAAGTCGAGGTTCGCTCGCTGGGATCATAAGGATAGCTGCCTTGAACATCCTTGCACATCGTGCTGTCGCCAGGGTTTGGCGATGTGATTTCGCAAAAGTCTCTACTTACTAACACACTATTATCATAAAACTCTGCTTTCCAAGCCCGGGGATTAGACGCAGGCCAATTCCCGCTAATGTAGATCCAACAGCTCCAAAGCCAGTATCCGGCACTCAAGTAACCATTCACCGTGGCTTCCGTATAGTAGGCCCAGGATGTGTCACCAGTGCGATAGTACCACTTTATGACCAAAGCGTGATTGCCAGCGTCCGTGTACCATTCCACGTTTTCGCAAGCCCTATAATCTGAGGTTTCAAAATTTGGCGTCAAACCTGAAGGATTGTTGTTAGAGTCCACATCATGGCACATTACATACCTATAACTGGAAGAGGCCATAGGCACCAGACCGTCTGACAGCCTAGTAGGTGTGCTTGAGGAAACTACATTGGAAAGATCGTTCGACACAAAAGACTGATCGGCATATCCTCCCTGGACCGCTGTGCCGCCTGAACGCAGAATATGCGCATGCGTACCTGCTGTTTGCCCATCACCAATGACATCGCTGACTTTGATGGGTGCAGCAATTGCAATCAAGAGAAATATCAAAAGCACTGTTTGAACTCTCATTCTTCCTTTCTCCTCCATTCTAACGCCTTGAAGCGCAAAATATTTACCCATTACAGGTATATAAAGTGCACGAAACTTCTTTCCATGGAAAGTTTCACAATGATCAAAAGGGTAATCCTGTATCAAACGATTCACACGGGGTTCAAGAGAGTTGGTTGACGCCGTACAGAAGAGCATTAGAAAGAAAAAAAGGCGCACACGTGGCAACGCACGACCAGGATTTGCTCGGCTATTCCGACCGCAGAATTGAGCTCAGAGCTAATTATTGAGGTGGCGTACACTGAGCGCTAAGAAGCAAGAGCTTGAATGCACGGCAAGATTCCTTGCTGTCTTTCTAGTTCCAGTAATGGTATTAAACGATGATTGAAACTCTCACACGATGGGCTCTCCATCTTCTCTTCCATTATTGTCCTTTCTGTCTGCTCTCGCACCTTCCATCCTCAGTACTTTTTGTGTTCCTCTTTTCGATTGCAATCTCAGCATCATGGTGGACACTAAGGACACACAGGCTTGGCCGAGTTGACCAAGAGGCAGGCATTATTGAGAACAGAATAGGAACCAAGCTTTGGAATGTTGCTGCATGAAGTTTTGTCGGACTGATCACTATCATCGTAAACGTAGCCGCATCATTTGCATAGCAAGACGAGCATTTCGGCGGCACACATATGTGCATGTGCCAGCACAAACATTGGCTGCTCGGACGACCAACAACATGCTAATTCCCTTCCTTTAGGTTGGATGTCACATAAAAAGAATCGAAGGATCATTTCCCAATTTACTCTACAGGTACACGCGCACTAGACGGTACTGGCGAATCGCCAGATCCGCTAGCACGCGTTCGCAATAGAACCTACGCTGATAGGCGAGAATGTCTGCAACAGGTCTCTGGCGAATGGAAAATACCGTTAGAAAAAATCCATTATGAAGGATGCGATGCCCTAGCCCACAATTGTCTTGGCTCAAGATGCAGAGTTGCATGTTGTTTGAACTCTAAAGGGACTACTTCATTCTCATTGTTACATATTTGTACAAGGCATAAATCACTGTAAGATAGGCAACCACTCTTATCCCGATCAACACGTTGGTCCAATCTGCTGCTAGGCCGAAAAGCGTGACAAGATGTGAAATGCCAAATAACCCAAAGGCTATGCCGATGAGAAGAGGTACCGTGTCGCGCCTTTTCCTGTAGCCCCAGTAACCTAATATGAAGATGACTATGCACAATGCCAGATTCGCGATGTAAACAGGATCCCAATTGAAACCCATTTTGCAGTGACCCCTTCGAGAAAAGCTTGACTGGTGCCCACATAAGCTTTATGGAAAAAACGACACCGGCGTCGCCCGACTCTTTCCATCGCCCCGGAGAATGCTGTGAAAATATGAGTCAATCCGTTTTCACCTATTTAACGAACTCTCAAGTTAGAAAGCTTCTTGCACTGTTCGTTTTCTAGTACAAACCCGTTCTAAAGCGTAGCATTAAGCGGTTCTTGCGTCATACTATTTCTGGGTGTGAAAGTTGAGGAAAAGAACGAAGATCGAGTTGGCTTTGGCCATAGCCATGGCAATCATGCTCTCC
>JALHSQ010000211.1 GCA_022865885.1 Candidatus Bathyarchaeota archaeon
GTAGTTGCCCAACTACTGAACAGCATAGCTATGGGTGCGGTGCTACTTCTGATCAGTCTCTACTTCCAACTAGTCCTTGACCTGAGTCCGTTTGATGCAGGCATAAGGATAATACCCATCGATATCTCATTCCTAATTCTAGGCCCCATAAGTGGGAGGCTTTCTGACAAATTCGGACACCTACCCTTCACAACATCAGGATTAGCTTTAACAAGCCTTTCCCTCTACTTACTCTCAACAGCTGATGCATTTACACCGTATCTTGACTTCGCTGTCTATATGTTGCTCTTCGGTGCAGGCCTGGGCATGTTCAGCTCCCCCAACATGAGCTCTATTATGGGCTCAGTCCCCCCTCATAGAAGAGGGATAGCCTCCGCCATCAGCGCCATATTCTTCAACATGGGTTTCACAATAAGTTTCAACTTGGCAATATTTATCATGACCCTCACAGTACCATACAGGATAGTCACATTGTTAATATCATCGACGAACATAGTCAGTATCCCAGAAGCAGATAAGTTATTGTTTGTTGGCGGACTCAAAAACACATACTTCTGGCTTGCTATATTGAATGCCATCGCAATTATTCCTTCTACACTTAGGGGAAGAAGAAAGGCAAATAGTTATCTTACCTGAATTTCAGGATTATAATTTTTACCTTCAAAATTCCGATATGTAATCTAGAGTTGATTTGATTAATTGTACTGGTAATATCTAAGGCATTTTTGTCACTCCTCTTGATTCTGTAGCAAGAATCATTTAGATGTTGTTATGATGAGGTTTGAGTACTTGATCTATGATGCTTCGCACTTTATCTTAACAATCTTACAGTCTACCTTTAATTCATGTCAGCTCTTCAGATGATCATAGGTAAAGTATAAGAAACCAAGACAAAGGTTGCAGGAAAGCTGCTAATTCTTTGGGCTGCAAGGGATGTTGATACCACGGAAGTCTTAGCCAATGGGTGTAGCTTCATAAAACTATCTGTAGATGCTGAGCTTTTTCTAAAAGATGTTTTTTAATATAGTTAGAATAAACCATGCAAGTTTTACTGATCTGACGGTTACTGGACTTGAAGATGTATAGGTTCAGAAAGTACCATACACCAAACCATCATTATAAAAGAAAAGAATAATTGGTTGGGATCTCCATTTTATGTTTAATTCTTGATATTGAGTTGGTATATGCTTTATTAATTATTACTACATCACTCCGTTTATGAATAGAAATGATGCCCTAGCTCTTGTTAAGGATTATTTAAAAAATACAAAATTAATAAAACATGTTCTAGCCGTTGAAGCAATAATGGAAAAGTTAGCAGATTATTATTCAGAAGATAAAGAGTTATGGGGTCGTACAGGATTACTACATGACATTGACTATGAACTTATCCAAGGGGATATGACAAAGCACACATTATCAGTTGAATCGATTCTTTCCGATAAGGTTGATAATACATTGATTAGAGCAATAAAAGCACACAACTACGAGCAGTCGGGTGTCAATCCTAATTCTGTAATGGAAAAATCTTTGATTTCAGCAGATACTGTTTCCGGATTGATAATCGCTTGTGCCCATGTCATGCCTTCAAAAAAATTGGAGGAAGTGACTGTTGGGACAATTTCGAAGAAGTTCCAGGATAGAAGTTTTGCACGAGGATCTGAACGTGAGCGAATAGTGGTATGTGAATCTATCGGGTTAAGTAATGAGAAGCTCTTCAAAATTGCCTTGGAAGCTTTGAAAGGAATAGGGGATGACTTAGGCCTCTAAATCATTTTGATTGCTGTTATTTCTTCTAATCCTACGGAA
>JALHSQ010000212.1 GCA_022865885.1 Candidatus Bathyarchaeota archaeon
ACAGGGTGCAAGAAGAAGGGATCAATATAACACCAGTGAGATACGAGGTGGCTGTCACACCAGAAGAGTTTTGGGGAAAGTAGTCATTATATAGGCGAAATAGCTAGCTAGCTCCATCATTTTTTCCTTTCAGCGCGCGCTAAAATTTGGGAATTTTGCTGTTATAGGTTTCATTATTAGAAGATTAGAGTCGCTTTTTTCAGTTCTTCATAGGTTTCTGAAGGTCTCTTCCTAAGTTTATCTTTGTAGAGCGCTATTTTTTCAAGAACTTGGTTGGCATAGTCCTTATCTTTTGTACAGTTCTCAAGTAACGCTTCCCAGAGAGGGTTAGCGCGCGCGCTGAATAGATGTAACGTCCTTCGCTTGCAAGTTCAGCAAAAGCATCCACTAGTCTTGCTTTTGTTCGGTCTGCTTTACTATCTAAAAGAAGTGTAAGGTCGTTGATTAGTACGCATTTTTTATCAAGTTTCTTTCCGTTTTCAGATTGCTTTACGAGGCCATGTATTGTAAAATCAGAACCAACATATTCAATCTTATTCTTAGGAAAAAGTTTCATCTGTTCATTTGTTGTCTGTGACTTAAGCTGTCTGGAGGGGGCGACATGTAGAACCCAAAGCTTGACATTCCTCTTAAAAGTGGAACTGATGACAGCCAGTGTTTTTAGGATGCCTATGGGAGTTACGATCTGACCATATTTTTCGTTATAGTATTTTTCTAGTCGCAGAGCATAGGATTTAGGTGAATGTAACTTTCGTAACCTACTCCGCGAACCCCCTATACCTCCAAGTATGGGGGGTTTGACATCCGCGTTACGAAAGTTACATAGGCCTTTTTTCATACTTTGCATCCCTGTAGACGGCTCTTAGTCTTCGCCCTGGAACCTCGAAGAGTTTGTTCCACTCATCAAGTCCAGATTCTACGCGAGCCCTATTGAAGTCTACACGCCTTGAATCATCGCCCAATAGCCATTGAAGCCTATTCGCCGAGTCATCGTCTATGGGTGGACTAATCTCGATGTAGAAATGCAATCCTCTTCTTCTGCTGTTACACATTCTAATCGAGTTGACGGTGACCTCGAAAGACCTGCAAACAGGTATGAGGACAACGTGAATATAGTTCTCTATCCAATCACGATCAACAAAGCAGTCTTTGTCGATCTTCAAGGTGGATACCTTCTCAACGCTTGGGCTTACGTCTTTTCTTCGCATAGCTCAGCACCCTAGACGGCATTGGGTAGGCCTTCCACCGCTTCCCCTTACCCTCCATTCTTCTCGTCTCAATCCTAATCATTCGTTCAATTTTGCGAGCAGGTTCTTCACGCTCAAAAGAAACCCTAATTTTTCGCTTAACAATCCAGTGTTTATAGAGACGGTGGATGGATTGCTGAAAATATGGGATTCCTCTTCTGGCCAGGTATCGTCGGATATTTCTGATTCTGCCGCGTCTTGCAACTTTAAAGTGTATTTCATATTCTCGCACCTGCTGTGCCTCCTCATCGTACCAGGTGGACGATTCGGTCATCCGGAACATGCGAATAGGCGAGTCTGTCATCCGGAACATGCGATTAGGCTTCTTCATAGGACAGTTTTGCCTCTGGTCGTCTTGTTATTTGAGGGAGGAATCCAGAATGTCCAGCTCTTCGAAGATTTGATGCCCTGTATCTTGCCTTCAATTTGAAGTTCTAGGCAATGTTTCAGAGCTGTCTGCCAGTTTCCGATCTTGCAGGCTACCCGTATCTTCTCAACATCCATAGGTTGAGTGGATTCGCTCAACATCCGGAGAATTTCTTTCTTGTAATCAGCTTTCAACTCACATCATCTCCTTAAGAATATCTTATATAGATCCTGCATATAGATAGTAAGCTTACCTAACTAAGGTAAGGTAATAAATTGAAACACAACCCTTTCTGGCGTCAGAATCAAACCAAATCCAAAAACCGTCAGAAGATCTTGATCATCATCAGGGACAAATCACCCACACATGGTGAGTTATTGAAAGAAGCTAGTTTGTCCAAACCGATATTGGGTAATTACTTGGACGAATTGCAGACAGAAGGCATGATAAAGCGGGATGTCAATGACCGACGCATAGAATATGTTCTTACAGACAAGGGAAAAGGATCAGAGCAGCTAAGAAGAGAATCATTAGCAACGGCTTTCGAAGTAACAAAAGGACTGATACAAGACCACCCAACGGCGAAAGGAATCTTTGA
>JALHSQ010000213.1 GCA_022865885.1 Candidatus Bathyarchaeota archaeon
CTCTTTAAATTCATCCAAAGAACTGGTATAAAGCATATCTTCTGAACCATCGATCAAACTCATCAACGCATCCGGGTCAAGCGTATTCTGACTGATACATCCAAAATGAATTCCTGTTTCAAGATTCATATTCGGAAACATTGATTTCATATCATTCATAATCATTCCCTCCTGAATTTAACGATCCTTATTCCATCGCCTTTTATAACATGAATAAGGTTACTCAGATTTCTTACATCTTCTTCTAAAATAAAAGAATTCCTCTCAATCCTCGCAATCAAATCGTGCATATCCATCATATCTTCATTAGATACACTATGATTCATTTAATACATCTCCGTAACATCATACATGGTCGTATTTTCACTCCTGCATTTTGAATTCGGACAACTGGCTCTCCAGTCAATCGTCCCAAATACAGCCGAGAATCCTTCATCGGTAGTTTCAATCTTAAACTTTAAACCACAATCTTCACATTCAAAGTGATGAGTAAATATCATTTTATCACCCGGTATCATTATACCTTATCGGAATTCCATTGATTCTCCGGTAATTCTCCTGACTTTTTCTCGACATATCTTTATAGTGTGGAATACACTCCATCACTTCAAATACTTTATCAAGTGTTATATTATACGCCTCTCTGAAATATGCTACCTCATCCTCAATCTGTTCCTGCCTTCCAAGCCACCAGTTCAATTTGGCATCAGGAAACTGGCAATCCTGTGGTCCACACCTGTTCAATTGTAACTGAGCCTCAATATACTCATCCACCAGATATTCTTCGTGAGCATTAAGAAATGCCTCAAGCCTGAATTCGTGAAGTGCTTCCGAATGTGCGCCACCCGGATACGTCCAGAGTTTTGAATTAGGATCAACCTTCATGTTATCACCAATGTTTTTACTGCTTCTTTCAATGTTCTCCACCGTGTCCATCGTGATGCAAGTTTATTTTTTATCAGGCTTTCAACATAACGATGTTCTCTTGATACCGATCCTGATACCCCTGCAACCGAATTTCCTTTTTGTGTCATTACTTATCACGCCCCGGATGTGGTGCAACAGTATATGCCGCAGGTTTTCCCAAAAGCGCAATCAACAATTTTGTTTCCTCGGAATCTTTACCATCAAGATACATCATGTACGAGAGCATATCCATAGCATTGTTCTCACGCTCAACAAAGAAAAACCAACTTGCCTTTGGATTTACCTGTTGCTTCCGATACCATAAAATGTTCTCCATCAGGTATCTTTTTACTTCATTCCACTTTTCTTCAGGTGTCAATTCACCCGGTCTTTTGACACATTCAATTTCTTTCATATTTCACCCAACGCATCCCCAATCGTATCCATTGTATAATACCGTGTCCAGAATGAAGCAAGTTTCTTCTCAACAAGACAATTCAGCCTATGCCGTTC
Organism: Candidatus Bathyarchaeota archaeon; assembly: GCA_022865885.1. Lineage (GTDB taxonomy): Archaea > Thermoproteota > Bathyarchaeia > Bathyarchaeales > Bathycorpusculaceae > DRUK01. The sequence continues at coordinate 1,420 of JALHSQ010000213.1, forward strand.
TTGACGAGATAGTTGACCAGAAATATGCCTTACGTGATATTTCCATCCAACCATGTTAATCCTCGAATTCCCACCCATGTTGTGTTTTGCGGCAATACTCATTCATCCAGTCACGTGCAATCTGTAATTGTTCTATAGTTTCATCAATCCAATACGAACTGGAATGTCCTGTTTTCGATTCAAACCAATTTCCGTCATCCTCTACAATCAGGAAAAAACACACATGAGGATCACTTGGGTTTTCCCAATCTTTCCGTTTTTCAAGAACCACTCCGATACAACTTCCTTTAAACACTTTGATTATATTTTTATGATCAAACTGATACATATCCATATTTAAACATCCCCAATTTGTTTTCTCGATTGTTTTGCCTTTCTCCACTTAGAGGATTTATATTTTATCTCTGTTACAATATCATTATATAATGTGCTTGGAACTTTTTTATGATGTTGGGACATCCTGCGCCTCTTCCATATCAGCAACATTCGCTTCTTTAATAATGCCTTCAAGCACTTTGAAAGCAAATGACTTGTGCTTCAATGCGTACCACTGGCTTCCATCAACGCGCACAACTACACCTTCCCTTAAATGTGCAGGAGTGAAAAGTGAACTCCCAATCGCCATCTGTTCACATAATGCAAAGAGGTTATCTTTGTTACCATCATAAACAAACTTGGTCATTTCGGGAACATGCTTTACTGCCATCTGATTGCATCGGTGCTTCACGGTATTCCAATCGTAATCGACTTCATGACCATCCTCATTGGTCATTGACATCCGATACACAATAACATCGAAAGCATCCTTACTACACCCATAATGAAAGACCGTATTTTCCCCATACTTTTTCACGAATTCCTTATCATTCAGTTTCTTTTTATTACAGGAAGGCATAATGAGAACATCTTTGTTTGCCCACCCGACAATCTCATAATATACTGATTCTCCTTTATGCAACTTACCAGCAAA
>JALHSQ010000027.1 GCA_022865885.1 Candidatus Bathyarchaeota archaeon
GAATGGTTCTTGAAGAGGTTTCTTCACCAATGGTTTAGTCTATTTCATACCTAGCTTCTGATTATGTTCCAGAAGCTTCATGGCTTCGGCGATACGTTTTCTGCGTGTCTCTTCTTTCTTTGCACTGCCAATCCAGCCGACAAATTGCCTCTTGTAGCCGTTGGCTAGCTTGTCAAAGTTGTCTGATGCTTTTCTGTTCGTTGCTAAGGCATCTTTTATGTACGAAGGAACTACCCGTTCTTTCCTAAACGAGGGGGTTTTGAACCACTGCCCACTATTCTTGGCTTCTGCTACCCTTGCCAACCCTGCTTCCGTCATCTTTCCTTCTCTAATCATCTTTTCAACTCTTCGCTTGTTTGTTTCTGACCATCTGCTTCTGCTTGTGCGAGGCGTAAACTTTCGGGAACACCTTTCATCATCGATTTTCTTGATGATGCTATCTACCCAACCAAAACACAGTGCTTCCTCAACTGATCCTCATACGGGATGCTGGGCCTTCCAGTATGCATCTTGTAGTAGATCAACCAAACTTCTTTCTTGGCATCATGGTTTTCCTTAAGCCAAGCACGCCAATCATTCCTATTAGACACGTATAATTCCTCAGCCATTTCCATCAAGACTGCTTGTTCGCCCATCATATTTCAAGCTTGTGAGGATGATCACGTACTAAGACGCACGAAAAGCACTGAACAATTGTAATATATGGGCGTTGCAGTAAGACTAAGTGATTCCTATGAAGTCCAAATTCACCTATGTCGGAATAAGAGTCACAGATTTACAGAGGTCTATCGATTTCTACACGAAGGTGCTCGGCATGAGCTTGGCAGATCGGAGTAAGATTGAACTAACCAAAGGGGAGACTGCTGTCTTACAATGTGAGAAAGGTGGCCCTGTTTTGGAACTCAACTACTACCGAGAAGATAGCCCCTACAACACAAAATACAGCGTGGGAGAAGGGTTGGATCATCTAGCGTTCAAAGTCGACGACCTTGACAAAGCCTTGGAAGAAGCAAGGAAAGCAGGGCACAAAACAATCCTGAAACTGCAACAAGACGGCGGCAGATGGGCCTACATTGAAGACCCAGACGGAATATGGCTCGAACTCTTCTAAACAACCTACTCTAGCCATGCGAAACAAGTGTTCTGAGAGAGAACAAATCAGCAAGCGCGTGAGGTACGTTCATTATAGGTTAATCTGATATTGGCGATTAATGATGCTCTATTCGTGAGAAGTGTGACTCGAGAATGACCAAGTCGTTCATGATGAAGCTGGATGAAATACAGCCGAGTCAACTGTTCATAAATTCGGAGAAACTGTCCTTAGTAATGAAGACTTTTGACGTGAACCCCAGATCAATTGAGACCATACCTGTGAAGAAAATCGGCGAACAGATAGTCTTCGTAGATGGTCATACTAGGGCATTTGCAGCGTTCCTGAAGGGCATGTCAGAGGTTAAGGTGTACTGGGAAGAGGATGAGCTTGACTGGGATGAATACGAGGTCTGTGTAGATTGGTGCAAGAAAGAAGGAATCAACACGATTGCCGACCTCAAAGAGCGAGTCATACCATCGAAGGAGTATCAGGTTCTATGGCTTGACAGGTGCGAGAAAATGCAGCGAGAGCTGGAAGCGAAGCGGAATCAGAAATAGAAGTATTGTGCTGCGTTAGTGTTCTTTTGTCGAATCGAAACCTTCCGCGCACTGCATGTATTCGGAAAAGGGCAAGTGTTCTCCAGCTATAGCCTGAATCCAAGTTCAAGCCTGACTTCCTTCTTCTCAATGTCTTCGTTGGAATACGCGGTGGCGTCAAAACCGACTAGTTCGAACCCGAATTTCAGATAGAAGCTGATTTCTGGGACGTTGCATGTCTGTGTTTCTAGAACTAGCATTCGTGCTCCTTTTTCCTTCGCGATCTTGGTTGCGTGCTTCATTAACAGTGTTCCGATCCCTCTTCGGCGAAACTCTTCTTCGACGAGAAACTCCCAAACTCGCATTCTGTTGTTCCATTTGTGAAAACCCAGTTCGATCCAGCCCACCTGCTTATTGTTTACCAATGCTGCAAAGACTCTTGGTTCTTCAACATGATCTTCAAACAACCTGTCTTCAAAGGTCTTTTCACGCACCTCTTCCATAGGCGTAAGAACTAGTTCCATTTTCCAGAATCCGATCCCGCGACAAATAGACAGGTCATAGTAACTAGGCGTCGAGTACCTAGAGATCAGCCTCTCAGGGTAAGCATCGTTCTTCGCAAGCTCGACTATCTTCATTTCGCCTGCATTCACATGATCCCCCAGCCTGAACTATCCAGTTCTAATCTTGGGATGCTATCTATGCTCAATTCGGGATAAATATGATATTACTGGGATTTTCGAGTTTCACAGCGTCCTACAGATAATTTCGTCGTGAAGGCTGAAGACTTGTCAACTGACTGAAAAGGAAAGAGGGAATATCTCAACGATTCTCAAACACATGATCTAATCAAAGACCTGAACCGATACTTCCAGAGCATGGTTACAGTTCCAAGAATGAGGATGGGCAAGCGCCAGGAAATTGAAACTTTAGTCTGTGAAGAAGCTTTGCTGTTTGCTCAGTATCTGAGAAACGAAAGAAAAGAATGGATTCCCCGAATCAATAGATATCTAAAGGGGACACAAAGCTATGAAATATCCAAGAAGAGTATTGCTAGAAATCTAATCTGAGGGGTAATTTACACGCGATATCGACTCAGGAAGGTTTTTTTTCAAAATGGGTTTTTCCTTTTTCGTCTAAGTATCTAAATATCTGAGGTTCTAGCTTTGTTTTTCTGCGCATATACTATGCCTCCCCATTGATGGGGGTTTAATATGGTAAGCTATTGGCTATCCAAATCTTTTAGTATTTTCTAAGTGCATTCTTTCAATCTTCGTTTTGGGTTTTGGGGTAAAGTTTTATCCCAAACCCAAACCGCTTGACACTTGCCGATTCACTGGGCTATAGGGCTAAATTGCGTTTCTTTCTGTAGGCGATGGCTGTCAGTAGTGTTGTCATAATGAGTAGTAGCGGGAAAAGAGAAAAGAGCGATTCTGGAATGACGTGGTATTGATATTGGTATCCGAAGAAGTCTTGAGTATTGATAGCGTTTCCTGCGTTGTCCTCAGCAAGGATCGTGTAGTTCACGTAGGTGCCGTATGGCTGCGCAGGGATGGTTGCGTTCCACAGATCTCCTATCGTTTTTGCCATCTGGATTGAAATCCATGTTCCGTTGCCGTTTGTGAAGTTCAGAACTGCTTGTTTCACACCACTTGTGGCATCACTAATTGTAACGCTGACTGCGACCTGCTCCATGGCAGTGACGTTCTCTGCCGGAGGGTTCTGAACCACATTGATCATGTGCGGGGGAGTAGTGTCTGTACAAAAGCTGACAGTGTTCGATGCCCTCATTTCGCCAGATGTATCGTTCGCATAAACCATGACGCTGTGAGAACCGTCA
>JALHSQ010000214.1 GCA_022865885.1 Candidatus Bathyarchaeota archaeon
CGTTGACGAAAAGGTCTTCTTTCAGATTCTCTTTACCGTTGAGCGCGCGCAGAGTCAGAAATTGGGAACATGGTAGATGATTTCTCATTTTCACTTAGCACTGTAAGTCTTGCAGATGTCTTTTCATCAAGCCATACGGGCGGGCAATTCTACCCAAATCTCATCTTTCGTTTCTGCTTTGACCCTCGTGGGTATGAATATCGTGACTGTAGTTCCTTTGCCTGGAATGCTCTCGAATGATATTGAGCCTCCATGAGCTTCTATCAAGCGCTTGGAAATTGACAAGCCGAAGCCCATGCCTTTTGCTTTCGTAGTGAAGAGCGGCGAACCGATTTTGTTCAGCGTTTCTCTTGCCATTCCGTTGCCTGTGTCTGAAAGAATGAGCTTGACTCCGTTGTCTATTTTCATGCTTCTTATTGTCAATGACCCGCCCTGGGGCATCGCTTCCACGGCGTTTTTGATTAGGTTGACGACAACTCTTTTCATCTTGTCAGCGTCAACCGTTAGTTCTGTTTCATCTTTCGTCAAGTCATTCAGCTCAATGTTTTTTGGAATGTTCATGATGGACAATGATTCCTTTATCAGCGCTTTGGCGGTGGTGTCAACGTATTCCAACTTGATTGTTCTAGAGTATTCCAATAGGTCATTGACAATCTTGTCGGAGTATGCAATGTCATCTTCAATTATCTTCAGCATCTCCTTGCCTTTGGCGTCCATTTTGGATTCGTATTTCGTTCTCAGGTAGTATACAGCACCATTGATGCCTGCTAATGGGTTTCGCAGGTCATGACCGACCATTCCCGCCAATTCCTCAATGGCTGCTAATCTCTGTGATATGGCATCTTTGATTGCTTCTGCCAGAATGGATGTTTCGTCAGAACCGAAGCGTGAAATGGAATTGGCGCTGGATTCTCTCATTCCAATTTCTCTGACGGCCATTGTCAGTTTAGAAAGTGGAATGAGCATTCCCTTCTCCAAGAGTATAATCAGTGTCGCACCGAACACAATGCATAGAACAGCCACCATAGCAATGAAAAAGTTGACAGTAGTCACGCCTTGTTTATAGAAGTCTCTTGAAAGGTCTATTCTCAATATGAGAGCTGGATTCGAAAAAACATCGTTCACTAGCGCGTATCCTCCAACGAAATCCCCGTTCAAGGGTCTCACGAAGATTGGCGCACTGGACGACAATGATGAACGGGCGATTTGGAAGTCGCTTTGAGCCTGCACATCGTTGAATCGTCGCACAGCGAGAGGGAGGTGTAGCGAGTCCGATAGGTAGACAATCTCTGTGGTGTCAATATACCTTCCCATTATCAGCGCGCCCATGATTGGCCCTTCTTCCCCGCTTGTCAAAATCGGTTTGGATGAGAATATCAAGGTCTCTTGTGGCAGTGAAAGGATACCTTCTGTTTTGCTTTCCGTGGTGGTGTGGTTCCAGAGAGAGGATTCGGATGCCATTCCATCACTAATGCCTTGCGGCAAAGTCGTTTCTGTGTTGTTGCTCAAGTCGAAAGCTTTTCCATAAACAATCTGCCCTGATTTGTTGATGAAGAGCATGAGGCTGAGTCTTAGGTTAGCAAAGACTGCATCATCCAAATTTGAACCAATGTAGCTTTCATTCCTACTCTGGACAAAAACGTATGTGTCGTCCCAAAATGCCCAATCAGTTACTTTGCTGCTGACGTCTGCAATCTCGTTGGACAATGCAGCAGTTGTCCGTTTAGTGTCTTCATTGGTTCTCTGCTCCTCCAAAGCAGCGAAACTTCGCAGGATAACGGTGCTGGCAATACCATTAAGAACTAAGAATATGGAAACCGTCATAGCAGCAACAATTATGATTACTTTCTTTCGCATTCTCATGTATTCTTCTCTCTTTGCGCGCACTGCGAATGGTGAACTCTTGAAGAAAGAAAGTATAAAGAATTATGAATGCCTCATTCAGATTAGAAAGAGCTGCGACCCGCGCTTCTCATATTTCTGCCGAGGAAATGGGAGCGATTAGTGTGTATTACATTTTCATCATCGGTTTGTCATCTGGTTTTCTTCTGTCAATGTCTTCAAG
>JALHSQ010000028.1 GCA_022865885.1 Candidatus Bathyarchaeota archaeon
AAACAATCACTCGCTGAGGTCGAAGGGTTAGGAGTCCAGATTGCCGTTCCTGGTCATGGCCCTGTGGGTCGATCCGCAAGTCTCTCGGTGATGCTTCAATATATTCAGTCACTTGAGAACATTGTAGTGAATATGATAAAGTGTGGCAAATCAGTGGAGCAAGCATCTTCTGAACCGATCCCCTCACCATTCGACACTTGGCTATCTCCCGACAACTTTTTCGTCACCAATCTCGAGTTCCTTTACGAACTTGCAACGCAAAGGAAAGAAACGAAATAGGTTACGGGCGCTTTAGAAAGGGCACGCCCTTCTTAGTGCTAATCGCATGGTTGTGTGCGCGCGCTGTTGGTGTTTGGGTTTGGGTTTGGGGGTAAACTTTACCCCCAAACCCCAAGAAGAAATAGGACAGAGGCTTCTTAGTAATCGTGGTCAATATGGGAATTTTGAAGAAAGCAAAGGAAAAGACTGAGGAAGCTGCAAGAAAGACCGCTTCAGCAGCTGAAAAAGTTGGAAAAGAAGGCGTTGAATTAGGAAAGAAAGGAGCAAAAAAAGTAGAAGAGGCGGCTAAGAAGGCAAAAAAGAAACTCTGAGCAAATCCTTGCAGCCCATCTCAGTCCACTTCTTTTGTTAGAATAGATTCACTGGCGTCAACTGTGCTAAAACGAAGGTCTTTTTAGCAGGTTCTGTTAATAAGATTGGTCAGGTGGTATCATTGCCAGAAGCAAAATTTGAATGGTACAAGGATAAAGCAGGAAAATTCAGATTCCGTCTAGTTGCACCTAACGGACAGACGATTGCCGTAAGCGAAGGATACGAATCGAAGGATGCATGCATCAACGGCATAGAATCGGTGAAGAAGAACGCTCCGACCGCAAAAATAGTAGAAGCCAAGCAGTAGCATAAGCCTGCAACATAAATCGAGCTCCCTCTTTTTCTTTTAGCGCGCGCAGCTAGGACAACCTGTTTTCCCCAGGTTCATGCACCGTTCGTGAGTTGGTTGGGGTAAAGTTTTATCCAACCAACCAACCAACTGTTTCGCAGATATGGACCGAAGCAACCCCATCAACTCCAGTAACCTTGAAGGCCGAGCAGCTATACAGAATCAGTGTCTTCGCCACAGACGGACCTTGCTGACCCGTACTATCTTTATGGGCACGAGTTTCTGTTATGAGTCGTTGATTCGTGTATGGCAGTCTTCAGTATCAGCTTACTTCCAGCCTAAATGGAGGATCGACATGTGGTGACAATCCGGATGCAGACGCCATCTTGAAGTTGACCACGACAGGGTAATGAGCCTAAATCCTCTGGTCTCAGAAACCATAGTCGCCACGATTTTTCTTATCAAAGAGACGCGCAAATTAGGCGAGTTCCATGATTGGAGAAGAAAGGTGGTCAAACTATATGCTGAAGCCGCGAAGCGTGGAGGCATTTGTGGAGTTCATGAAGCAGCCCTGAGTCTTCTTCGGGCTTAGGTCTTTTCTTAAGCTGATTTGAGTTTCTGGACGTTTTTGTTGTAGCTTCGTTGCAGCCACAAAGTCTTAAGAGTGCTGTTCCGCATAATAACTGTCTTGTGTTGTAGGTGTTCTGATGACTGGGGGGGTTCAAGTGGGAGTCAGGGGTCGGTTGGAGTTTAAGATTTCGCCGATAAAGAGGGTTGTTGGCAGACACTTGTTGCCCCTGAACTTGAAAAACGCTGGAAACAGCATCTTGAAGAACATGGTTGTGCGGCTCCGGTCTTTGGATTCGGGCTTTTCAGTCTTTGGTTTTGGATGTTTTGTTTATGCTTTGATGCCCAGTGCAGAGAAGAGTGTTAACTTTAGGGTTTTTGGCTCTTCTAAGGCGCGAGTTTACTTTTCGGTCAGCGGGTATGCAAGCGGAGATCAATATTTTTCCATGGAATCGCCGATAATGGAGATTCCGATAAGGGACGCCGCGGAGCATGACATGTTGTTGACTTAATTGTTGCTGCGCTTGTCAAGTTTGGTTGCTGGGGCATCAAATTCGGCTGGGTGTTTGGACGGTTCGAGGTTTCATTTTTTTGGTACTAGTTCGTTTAATTCATATGTTGCCACGCACATTACGCTGTCGGCGCCTCCGTAGTACACCAGGACTTCGTCATTGATGAGTACGTTTCCGCAGCTGAACACCACGTTGGGTACTTTTCCGAGGCGTTCATAGTCGGTGACGGGGGTTAGTATGGGTGTTTCGGAGCGGTAGAGGATGGTTTCGGGGTTGTGTTTGTCCAGTAGGAGTACGCCGAGGGAGTAGATTCTTTCGAAGTTTACGCCGTGGTAGATGACGAGCCAGCCTTCGTTGAGTTCGATGGGGGTTCCGGCTGCGCCGATTTTCCAGCAGTCCCAGCTTTTTGTTCTTGGTCTCATTAAGGATGCGATGTTGTACCATCGTGTGAGGTTGTCTGAGTAGGCTACGCACATGCTTGGTTCTATGCGATGTAGCATGACGTATTGGCCGTCGATTTTACTGGGGAATATGACTGCGTCTTTGTCGAGTATGTTTCTGAAAGGTAATGATCTCTCGTCCCATTTCCATCGTTTTTTCAAAAAATTGTCGACTGTGATTGACGTTAGGGCGATCTGGTAGAGCTGTTCGTGGTCAATTTCGGATAGTGCAGTGTATGCCATCACTATTTGGTCGCCTATTAGCGTTAGTCTGGGGTCTTCGCATCCATATT
>JALHSQ010000215.1 GCA_022865885.1 Candidatus Bathyarchaeota archaeon
ATACGGCTTGTGGAGTTGCCTTCCTTGGCCAGTTTAATCACTAGTGCCTCAACTTCTTCAGGCTGGTATTTGCACCAGCTTGGAGGACGTTTGCTTATTGGCCTTATCTGATGCGACTTACCGCTTTCTTGTTTAGGCATGCTCGAATCACTTAAACTCTGTATGAGCGAAGGCGGACAAATATTTAAGACTACTGATTCGCTTCTAGAATTATGTGCCCGTTTCATTTATCTCGTTTCCCGAGCAGTTTCTCGCCTTCCATGCCGCGGCTCATTCAAATTCTACCCCCAGCACCTTGCACTTCTTGTCCAATGCTGGCGCCACTTTGACATGAAATTCGTCGGTGGTCTCGTTGAATATCGCATATTCAATGTTGATGCAAGTGCCTGTGTTTAGGGGTGTGAATTAGTACGTCGCAAAGCCTAGGAGGATTTTTCTCTCTCTGCTTTGACGATGACGATGGCCCCTGCGAGTGTCGGTTTCGTTCTTGGGTCCATTCCCAGACTTGTCAGCAGCTTCCGTACGATTGCGGTTTCAAGCACGTTGGCCGCCTGCTCTCCAAAGATCATGTTCAGCCCCTTGGAAAATTGTTCCGGCTTGTGGGGAATCTCTTTCTTCTTTAGACCGAGGTTTCTTGCAAGATAGGAAATAAAGAGTTTTGCTTCGCTTTTCCCGAGCGCTTCTAGTACCTCGTCGACGCACTGCAGTATTCTGCGCTGGATCTCAGGGTCAAGGGACATAGAACTTAGTTCTAGAGTGGAACGCATATAAGCTTTATTTTTGTCGACCAGAAAGCTTTATTGTCGACAAATCTAAAAGGAGGTGGTATGATTGAACTGGAGAATGTTCGTCACCCGACACTGGAAAACAATCATGATTGCGCTTGCAATTGGATTGTTTGCCTTATCACTTGTTGCTGCGAACGCACATGCAGAACCAATCGATTCGCCGGTCGGACCAAGATAAATATAACAACAATAAGAACACGATAAAGGCAGGGAAAGGCATGCCCCAAAAGCTTGACAACCTTGACATAAGGATCTTGGAAGGCCTTGCAGAGTGCGGACCGAGAAACATCACAAAGGTCGCTAGAGAACTCAACGTACCAAGGGGAACTATCATATCAAGGATCCAGCGCATGTCCTCCTCTTTTTACCTGAGACTACTCACGACCGTTTATCATACGAACCTAGGAATGAAAAAGGCGGTGGTCTTCGCGAAAGCGATTCCTGGGCAAGAGGATACACTTTTCAACTGTTTGAAAGCCAACAAGTTCTACATATACTTGAGCCGATGCTTCGGCATGTTTGAAGGATGCGTAGGAATCTACGTTATTCCTGTGGAACACACGGGCGAATTCGAAGATTTCCTGAGGGAAGTGGAGAAACTGGGGCTGACACGGGATATAGAGTTGCTCTGGTCGACTTGCTTTCACACGGTTAATCTCACGAGAAGCTGGTTTGACGATGAAAAAGAAACCTGGATGTTTCCTTGGGAAAAGTGGCTGCATGAGGTTTCTTCGTCAGAGAGCGAACTGCCTTATACTCTGAGAGACCCTGAGAGTTTTCCCTTGAAAGCCGATAAAACCGACTTGTTCATAATAAAAGAATTGGAGAAAAACGCAACTGTGAGCTTGGCATGCATCGCCAAGAAATTCGGAACGACGCTACAGAACATTCGCTATCACTATGAAAGACACGTCGTCACACATGGACTAATCGAGTCTTTCCAGACAGCCATTTTACCATTCGATAGAGCAACGTCTGACATGCTCTTCTTCATTTTCAGATTCAGTGACGGCGAAAGAATGGGAAAGTTTGCCCGGTCTCTTTTGGACAAGCCTTTCGTGTTCATCCTGGGCAAGATACTGAACGAAAACTCGTTGGTTTCCCAGATTTATCTTCCTAGACTTGAATTCCGTAACTTCATCGATGCTTTGTCGAAACTTGCGAGAATGAAGCTCTTGGAGAATTATGAATACGTGCTTCAGGACCTGCGCCCGGGGAAGTGGTCCAGAGAGACTATCCCGTACGAGCTTTTCAAGAATGGGGCTTGGACGTATGATCACCCGCAGCATTTGGAAGCCATTCACGATCTAATGTCAGGCACAAAACAGGAATATGAAGTGGTTGGCGCAAAACAGATGAAATGGGCAGAATAACACGTTGAGAGCGCGCATACGTGTTCATGAATTCGCTTTTCCAAGCATGAAGGAACTAGGCTACGCAACCAACAATCAGCGAAACACAACCTTACACGACTAGAGAACATTGAGGCAAAAGACTGATTAATCAGTGGATAAAAAGGGGGAGGGGGGTCATCTATTGGTTAAGGTTTCCGTCAATAGATTCGTCTCAACCCGTGTCGAGGCTATCAGAAACGATGTTGAGGCAGACATTCGGAGACTTCGAAAGAGGACCATTAGCAGGCTTGAGGAAGTCTTCAACGTGGCAGCCAGAGTGGCCAGATGCAGAACCGGACACCAGAGAATCAACGGAAAGATGACCGCGATCGGGCTAGTCCAGAGGAAGAGGTGGTTTCGTGTCGCGGAGCACGCCGCGCTAACCATACAATGCATAGCGTCCAACATAGACGAAAAGGAAATCCGATCCAGACTCAACGAGTTGAAAAGAGCAGTCGACGAGGCAAAGGCCACCGAACAATCGCGGAATAAAAACAACAAACAATCTTCAGATTGACTCCTACACCAGAAGACAGAACGAACCAAAACTAAAGGTCGGCTCAACATCAAGTTTAACCATCTCCCCCACCTTCAGTATAACCAAGCTGGGCAAAAAAGGCACGCTCCACGGTCTTGCGTGGTATAGATAACCAATGGATGTTAGGCTTTCAGTATCTCGGTCTGGGAGCGGTGAACCTGTCGGCAAGCATTTTTTATATTCAATTATCAGATAGGCTACTCGTGAAGTATCTTGCCTGAGAGAGAAAATGGAAATCATGAATTCGTTCATATTGACCATGCTATTTCTCCTCAAGCACATACACCAATGTATTTGATGCACAAGTATTGGGCAAGAAAACCGCACAATGTCGTAGGCGAATACATCGAGCACTATTCTAAGAAAGGTGAGATTGTTCTTGACCCATTTCTTGGAAGCGGAGTCACGGCAATTGAATCGTTGAAAAGAGGAAGAAAAGCAATAGCCATCGACCTAGACCCACTTTCGACCTTCAGACCTTCATTACTCGCATGACGCTCAAACCCATTAATCTAAAATCCTTCAGAGATGCATTCAAACAACTTGAGAAAAGCATTCGGAACAATGTAGAGAAACTTTACACAACAACATGCCCAGATTGTGGTCAACCGTGCCTAGAAGCCTATGTCGTTTGGTCTGACGTAGTGGAATGCGGCATTTGCCATGAAAGGATAGCAATGGCAAAAGCTGTCAAGAAAGAGAAATCCCTTGTCTGTTCATCTGGACATGAACTTAATCAAAACAATGTAGTTGGTGAAGAACCAATAGAGATAGGTTGTGAATGCAAGGATTGTCTTGAGAAGTCTAAGAAGAGAGTGCGTTTTATCAGAAAGAGAATTGGTGAAAACGACACCCAAGACAAGGAAAGACTAATGAAAATTGCACAACAACCAATTGCTCATTGGTATCCCAAGAATGTGAAACTTTTCTACGAGGAAGGAAAACCCTTCAAGAAAAAAGAATCGAGTAATTGTGTCGAAGATTTGTTTGACAAAAGGAGCCTAATCGCTCATTCAATGGTATATCACGAAATCGAAAGAATTGAAGATGAAGACATTCGTGACATGATGAAATTCGTTTTCAGCAGTAACCTGCACAATGTCTCAAAGTTGAATGTCGTGCATAATCTCAGATTGCGAATGGGTGTTCATCCATCCAGAGGATGGGTAATGCACAGTTTCTGGATTCCACATATCCGCATTGAGTTGCCTTTTTGGTTCTATTTCAATGAGCGTTTTCAACATGTTCTGAGAGGCAAGAGAGAATCTAACAAGTTGATACCTCACTACAAAGAAGCAAAATCATATGAGGATTTGAAAAAGGACGCTAACATACTCATTTGCACTGAATCAGCATTGCGATTGGACGATGCCCCCGCAAAGATTCCTAACGAGAGCGTTCAATATGCCTTTACAGACCCACCTTATGGCGGGTCGATTCAATACATGGAGTTGAGCACAATATACACTTCATGGTTGAAGGGCGAAAAAAATGACCCAAGATTCGAAATGAGATACGACAAGGAAATCACGATAAATGATAACCAGATGAAAGGTTTCGATTACTACCACAAGATGCTCAAGGCATCTTTCGACCAAATATTCAATGTTCTTGAGTCTGGAAGATGGTTGACTGTCACTTTTCACAACACGGACATCAAGATCTACAATTCAATCATCAAAGCAAGCATTCTTGCGGGTTTCGACTTGGAGAAGATTATCTATCAGTCGCCAGCAGTTGTTTCTCCGAAAGCCCTTCTTCAACCATATGGAAGTGCAATAGGTGACTATTACATTCGGTTCAAAAAACCAGAAAAGAAAGAGAAACTACTTTCAGATGCGGAAATTGACAAGGAAAGGTATGAACGGATTGTTGTTGACACGGTTAAACACATAATCGCTGAACGCAGAGAATCGGTGACTTATTCAACTGTCATAAACAGTTATCCAACAATCTTTGCAGAACTGAAGAAAAATGGATATTCTTTTAGTGCTCCAGAAGGAATAGAGGAAGTTCTCAGAAAGCACTTAGGTAAAGAGTTCGTTCTTGAAGACGTGAGAGGCGATAAAGGAAAAGTCATAGGCAGGAAGTGGTGGTTAAAAGAGAAACTATTTCTTGACCGTGCTTCGTTAAGTGAAAGAGTCGAAGCAACAATAATCGGCGTTCTTAATAGACGGATTGTTGTATCTTTCGATGATATTCTCGAAGAGATATTCACCAAATTCCAAAACGCACTTACTCCCGACACACAAAGCATCAAATCCATACTGGAAGAATATGCTGAAAAGACAGACGGAAAGTGGCAACTCAAGAAAGAAATGAGGTTGAGACAGACACAACATGACCAGATAATCAAGTGGCTTGCTGAGATAGGAAATAAGACTGGTTTTGAAGTCCTATGCCGATGTGCCCGAATACAGAGGAACAAGACTCGATTTGCCACTTTCAAAGGACAAAATAGACCGTATTAGGGAAATCGATGCAGTATGGTTGAAGAACAATGAGATATTTTATGAATTTGAAGTCGAAAACTCGACTGGAATATCAGACGCAATAATCAGAGGGTCAAACATACCTTCAACAAATGTGAAGCGTTTCATAGTTATTCCAGAGGAAAGAAAGAATCTCCTCATGATGAAAGTTGCCGAGCCTATACTAAAGGAAAATATTGAGTCATACAAATGGAATTTCATCTTCTACGATGCGTTCATATCTTTCTATAAAAAGAACAGTCACAGAAAATCAGTAGAAGCGATTGAAATCGACAAACTGGCTAACTTATCAACCCGCAAAACGCATGAACAACAAACACTAAGTCAATTCGCAAGTCCGTCTGAGTTTAAGAAAGAAGAGTAGGGTTTCAAACCTTCACATAACGATTTGCTGTCGCCAATTTCAACGTGAAACTATGTTTTCCATTGCTTGTGTATTCATTGAAGCGAGTGCCACACTTTTCACACCGATAGGCTTCTGCTATGAAGTGTCCATATTTCCACTTTTTTGCTGGTTTCGCTAATTCTTTCTTGCAGTTTGGACAATTGACCATGGTTTCACATACTTCGATTTGTAGCACTTGGCTAATAACCTTTGTGAACAGGTGTTTTCATGTTGAACAGTCTGAACGTATGATTTATGAGTTTCGAAGTGCATGGTGTTAATGGGATATCTATGGAACAACGTAAAAAGTTCGGGACTTCGGGAGAAAACCCCGCATTTTTACCGCTTTTTGCAACATTACTGATATACCGAGTGAATTGAATTAATCAGTCGATTAATTGACTCCCAATAAGCCTCTCTTTTTCTTTTTTTTAATCTTTATTTAGAGTAGTCCAAGATGAGCCCCGACAATCAGTAGCACTAAAGCAATACATTCAATGAGGACTCCACCCCAGAATTTC
>JALHSQ010000216.1 GCA_022865885.1 Candidatus Bathyarchaeota archaeon
AAGCTTCTAATAGTCGTTGTCGCACTCATCATAGTCCTCGTCGCGACAGGGGTCCTGAGCTTAACCTTCACCGACCTTTTCAGCGAGGCCATGAAGTTTTTGCCTAAACTCTACGACGTCGGAAGCGGATGGCTCAACGTCCTACCCTATTCTTCCATTTCATTCCTGATCGGCCTCGCGCTTGGATTTCTGTTTGCGTAAAAGCTGGGCGCCTGGCGCGCTAAAGGGTAAAACTTGAGCAGGAAAACTTCCATTTGATCTTTTTTCTCTGTCCAACTGTAACAATTTCAGGATAATAGAAACGTAAACGCATTCCTCAGAAGTCCATGAACTTCCAACAAATCGAAGTGCAGCGCGCGCATAAATAGGAGGAATCGGCGAGAGTAATCGCTCCACCAAAGGAACTGATGCGGATGCAGAAGTTCGGAAAAAGAGAAAGGGCTGGTTTCTAGGTTGTGTAGTCCTTTATTCCTGCTTTGGAAGCATTTTCCTTGACTGATTCTATTCCTTTTTGGCATCCCTCTTTTGATTCGTAACCTTGGCTTTCCGCTATAATCTCCCCATTTTGAGCTCTAAGTCTGAACCTGAATTTTCCCACTGAATCTTTGAATATTTCAAAACGTTCTCCTGCCAATTTCCCACCTCCCTAGCTTTTGGTTTTTGGTTTATGAAAACCTCTATTTATGACTTTTCATCCGTCAATATCCAAGCAATCCACTTTGGCTCGCGCTAATTTTGAACTCTGCGACCATACTCTGCCAAGCATGATAATCACTGGAACCAAGATGTCGACGAACCGACCCAGTGGTCCGATCTGCCCTAAGAACCCCGAATAAGCCATGAAGCCTATGGCGCGGGCGGCAGATTCTTTCTTTTGAAATTGGTTTCAGACAAATCTTTTATATCGGTTGCACTCACCTGAACGGTAAGGTGAAAACATGGGAAGCCTATGGCTGGGAGCTTTCGTCGGCTTCGTTGTAACACTGATCCTCGGCTGGATGTTTCCAGGACTTGGACACCTGATAGGCGGACTAGTCGGTGGATTCGCGGCAGGGCTCATAGCTGGAGGAATGATAAAAGGAGGCGTTGCCGGTTTCCTCGCAGGAGTATTCGGCGGGATCATCATTGCCGTACTCGCAATTATTGGCCTCGTGGCGGCAGGCGCATTTACAGGCGGAATCCTGGGCGGACTCTTGGGCGGCCTAGCCGGTCTTTGGGTCGGACTCATAGCGATCATACTTGCTGCGTTCGGAGCGATTGCGTCAACAATCGGCGGACTCATAGGCGGACTACTCACAAGAGGGCGCACGCACTAGAATACTCCAATCCCCAATTTCATTTGCTCAGAAGAGCTCGCGCTCTGTCGCTAAACCACATTCTCATTTTCGCGCGCGCTAGTGTTAACGGGCAATACGATTTGACTGTCATACTCTTCAGTTAGAAGTGATTCATGATAAAGTCCCTAACGGTTCTATGACTAGCCATGATTTCGACGATCTTTCTTGTAGCTTTGGTTATTTGCACATCAAGCAGTCTTGTTGTAACTAACGTCAACAAAAACACAAATATGCCGAAGATAAACCCCGTAATAGCGTCTATTGAGCCAATATACCATATGAAAAGGAATGTAGCGGCCGCACCCATCTCTCCCATGATGAAGGATCTTATGATGAAATAAAGTCTCTGCACCCAGGTAGAAAACAACAGAACCTTGATCACTGCTCTTTTCTCTATCTCACTTTCAGCTCCAGGTGTAACACTTCCTATCTGTTGCAGTACCCTTTTTGCGTAATGAACGTCTGATAAACGCAACACCCTTTTTGCATAATGAGCGTCTGATAAATCCTTGGAACTTGCGCTTTCAAGCTCTAACAAAATCCTTTGTGCTATTTCGTCTATTTCAGCATCTACTCTTTCTATTTCAGCATCTTTAGTCACCATTATCCCACCCGAATATTCGAAGTATTTTGGTTGCCGAGTCGTTTAATATGATTTTTGCTTGCTCTGCAGTTAAAACGAGTCTTATGTCTATTCTATAATGGAACTTGCCAGTCCTTACGGTTCTTGTACGGTAATCATAGCGGGCACTAATCCGAGCTGCATGCTTCCCCATGTCTTCGCGCCCGCACAAAAATAATATTAGCGAGTTGCAGCGTATGATTGCTTAGATTCGAATGGCTAAGGTCAGCAAAACCTCAGATTTTCGCAAATCAAGTTCCTTGACGAATCGCGGGTAGGTAAATTCACATGAATCTTCCTACGCATATAACGTTTGGTGCGTTAGTCGGAGCTCTTTTCTTTGGGAGGTGGGACATCATCTTGCTTGTTGCCATCGGGTCAGTCCTCCCTGATATGGATAGGGAGTATGGCTTTTTCAGCAAAGATTACTTCCGCGACCATCAGCTCCATCGGGCGCTATACCACAACTTCGTTTTCATCGGGATCGTTTTTCTGATTAATCCGTACCTTGCACTAGGTGCTTTCTGTCATGCTCTTCTTGATGGTATCAACACGGCAAAAGATCGCGGAGTGGAGTGGCTTTATCCTTTCTCAAGGCTAGTGAAGAAAGCTAGGTATGATCATGACGGCAAGAAAATTGCGTTCGACATCAAAACTAGGGTGTATATGTATCAAAACGACCCAGTCGAGCTCACCAGAAAAACCGCTGAGGATATGAAGCTTTTTACTCTCAGGCCCTGGCGAAGGATTTACGGTCCCTTCTATTCTGGCGGCATCCTGGATATAGGAATTTTCGTTGGTTCCACTGCACTCATCCTGTTTTTAGCTCTCCTGTCTGTGTTTGGGGTTAGGACTTTCATCGATTTCTACCAACCCCAATTTAGCTTCAACTTTATTGGCCCTTTGTCAATCGGTGTTTTGGGCATTTCTCTAGTTTTGGGCGTAGGTGAAACAAAGAGGTACAGAGAGGCGAAAAAAGCTTCGCGGACACCGCCGATGCTGTGGAAGCTATCATTCTTTCTCTCGAATTTCCTAATCGCGTTTGGGGCTGGGCTCGGAGGCTATCTCAACCCCGGTTCATCAAAGCAATCTTCCCTACTTGGCGGCAGGAATCTTGGTGGTATTTTTGACTGCCTTCATTGTGCTTAAAATCTATTCTTCAAAGTCAATTGCGAGAATGAGAAATGGCCATGACCCATATGCAGTCTAGGGCACCAGTGCTTAGGGAGCGCGCGCACTCGTCTAAACTTGTCGATTCTATTTCTCATGAAAAAAGCTCGCGTTCTTATGAATCTATAAGACGCGCCAAGCTTAGTTCATATTTCTACTTCACAAGAAACTTAAGTGGGCTATGTCAGAATCTTTAGTTGCAGCACGGTGACCGAAAAAAGAACGGGTGACGGTTCTGTTAGTTAGCGTACTCGTTGTTGACGATGACACAGGAGTGAGGGATATGCTCTCCTCGGTTCTGAACGATGAGGGATATGTAGTTGAGGCTGTGGAAAATGGCAAGAAGGCGATCAAAGCCTGCGAGAAACTGTTTTTTGACGTTGCCCTCATCGATGTCGAGTTGCCGGATATGAAAGGCACTGAACTGCTCGCTAGACTGAAAAAGATGCGGCCCAAAATGGTCAGGATAATTATCACGGGGCATCCATCCCTTGATAGCGCTATGAAAGCAGTCAACGAAAGAGCCGACGGATATGTACTGAAGCCTTTCGAGATAACAGAATTGTTGGAAAAGATAAGAAAGCTCTTGACCGAGAAGACGGAGGAGTATCTTCGCATATCCACAGAGGCCATGCAAGCAAAGGAGAGCACCCCCGTCGTCAAGTATCAAAGCCCAGACAAATGGTAATGCCCAGCCAGCAGACTAGCGCGCATGCTTGTTCCTAAATTAGTACAAGATGGTTTTTATTCCCTAAGCACAGCCAAAACGCGCTCATGCAACGAGCCAATAATGAACCTAGACATGAAGAAACGGACTTAAGACCATCTTAAACCATTTTAGGAACACACATGCGCCCTTAGCACCCTTCAAATTCTCGTGACGTTAGGTCGCTCTTACTTCTGTTACACTCAATGCAGGCCGGAACAAGGTTTCTCAAGTAATGAGTCCCGTCCCTCGCAAGTGGTCGGCTGTGGTCTTGCTCAACGCAGTCAAGCTGATATGTTCTGACTAGACCGTAGACTTTCACGAGTCTTTTGTTTATTCCAGCAGACCATTGATCATACTGAGACGAGATTAGCGCTCTGTCTCCGCTCCATTTGAGCCTCCAATTGAACTTCGAACCTTTCAGATGAAAAATCTTGGATCAAATCAATTCCATGACCGTGGTTCCCCGATTTTCCTGCTTCGAGACGATACTCTCCAGAATCGGGTGCGTTTAGATGTTCTTCACTGGAGAATTCAATTCCTGAGAAAAAAGGGGAGTTGCGGGAGAGGTCGCCACCATATCCGTGATAAACTTTTAATACTATGCCGCAATTCTCTCAAGCTGCGCTTCGGAGGATAAACGTGTCGTCAAAAACGAAAAAGGTAAGGGACAAATGGCGAAGCAAAACATGGTACATGGTTACTGCACCGCCATACTTTGGAAACACCG
>JALHSQ010000029.1 GCA_022865885.1 Candidatus Bathyarchaeota archaeon
GTGGGTTCCCCACATAATAGTTGTCGGGCAGAAGGAACTTGAGTCAGGTGTGCTTCCAGTAAGAGACAGGGCGACAGGCGAAATGCGCAAACTGAAACTGAAAGAGCTCGTTGCAGAAGTTGAAGAGAAGTTGGCTGGCAAACCTTTCAAACCGTTGCCACTGCCGAAGTATCTTTCCAGAAGACCACAGTTCTACGGTTAGACACATCAGGAAACAAGCTTTTCTTGGCAAAAACTATATCAAACCTTAATTCAATAGACTATGTTCTTCAATTTAGGGGATAAGGTCTTGGAAAAGGAATTGCAGGTTTACGTTGACGGTGCATTCTATCCGAAATCGCAGGCAAAGGTTTCAGTTTTTGACCACGGGCTTCTGTACGGCGACGGAGTGTTTGAAGGCATCCGCGCGTACAATGGTTCAGTGTTTAAGCTGAAGGAACATATTGACAGGCTCTACCGTTCAGCCCACATGATAATGCTGGAAATCCCAGTGTCGAAGGAAGAAATGATACAGACGGTTTTGGAAACGCTGCGAAAGAACAATCTGAAAGACTCATACATCCGCCTTGTGGTCACTCGTGGAGTAGGAGACTTGGGGCTGAACCCAAAAAAATGTGCAAAACCGACGATAATCGTGATAACCGACACAATAGCATTACACAAGGGTGAAGCCAAGGAGAAAGGCGTCACCGCCATGATCTCGTGGGTGAAAAGAGACCCTGTCGACGCAACGTCGCATGAGATAAAATCGCTTAACTACCTTAACAGCATACTGGCAAAGATCGAAGCGAATATAAGCGGGGTTGACGAGGCCATCTGCCTTGACAAGAACGGCTTTGTGTGTGAAGGCGTGGCCGAGAACATTTTCATAGTGAGAAATGGACGAATATTCACTCCGCCAAGCTACACTGGGGCGCTGCCAGGAATAACTGCTGAAGAAATAGCAAAACTTGCCAGAAAGCTTGGGTACGAAGCAAAAGACAAGAACATAACACCTTATGAGCTGTTCAACGCCGAAGAGGTCTTTTTCACAGGTACAGCAGCAGAAATAGTGCCCGTGCGCGAAATAAACAAAAGAACAATAAGCAACGGGAAACCTGGTCCGATAACCAAGCGATTGATGGAAGAGTTCGCTAAACTGGTTCGTGACCAAAGCCAAGGAGTACCGATCTACGATTAGATGAAGCTAACTGCAGGGTCTCGGTCTCACTTTTTCTTTTTCATGAACCGCTCAACTTCGCTGAACGCTTGCTCAAGCGTCTCAATTGGGGGTAGAATTACGCCTCTCACATGTCCCGAGCCGTAGACTGGATCGAACCCTGAGCCGTGCACGAAAAGCACACCTGTCTCCTTCAGAAGTTCTATGGCAAATTCGCTGTCCACCTTCCACCTTGACCCTATCTCATGAATCTTGGGAAAGACATAGAATGCTCCCTCCGGTTTTGCACAGCTTATTCCTTCAATTTCGTTCAGTCTCTTCCAAGAAAAGTCTCTTCTCTGCCTGAGCTTCTCAACAGTCTTCTTCACGTGGTTCTGCGGGCCGTTCAACGCTGCCACTCCAGCTTTCTGGACAGGCGTGTTCGCGCACAATCTTATCCGCGCTTCTTTTTCGATGCACTGTTTCAGTTCCTCTAATTCGCCATTCTGGTCGTGGAAGTACAGGTAGCCGAGCCGCCATCCAGTCATCAGATACGCCTTTGAAAAGCCATTCAGCCCAACTACTGGAACGTCCTTGGCCA
>JALHSQ010000217.1 GCA_022865885.1 Candidatus Bathyarchaeota archaeon
GGCCGCCAACTCGACCGAGAATTACTGGACGCTGCCCTTCGTCCCCGGCCCGCGGATGGCCGGAGCAGATCTCTATATCCTCACGAGCGCCCGCACGTTTTCCGGGGCCGAGGAATTTTCCTACAACATGAAGAATCTCAAGAGGGCGACTCTGATCGGCGAGACGACGGGAGGCGGCGCGCATCCCACCGACGCCATGATCGTCCAGACCGAATATATTTTGAGGGTCCCCGTGGGCCGGGCCATCAATCCCTATTCCAAGACCAATTGGGAAGGGACCGGCGTCACCCCCGACGTCCAGGTCCCGGCCGCTGAGGCCTTGGACCGCGCCTACTCCATGGCCTTGGACAAGCTGCGAAGCAAGACGACCGACCCCCAGCGGAAGCGCGAATACGAGTGGATTCTTTCCGGACTCGCGGCCAAGGCCAAGCCCGTCCTTCTCGACGAAGCCGCGCTGAAACGCTTGGCCGGCGAATACGGGGAGCGGAAAGTTGTTTTCGAAAACGGCGGGCTTTTCTACCAGCGCACCGGCCCCAAAATAAGGCTGACGCCCCTGACCGAGACTTTGTTCGAAGTCGAGGGCCCGGATTATTTCCGGGTGGAATTCCAAGTGAAGGACGGGAAGGTCGTCGCCATGATCGGCGTCTACGACAACGGGGACCGGCTGCCCTATCCGAAAACGAAATAGCGTCCCGGCTAATCCGGCGTCGGCGGGCGGAAGGGGCCGCGAGAAAACCAAGAGTATTTGAGGATACTAAAAACCAACATTGGGACAATAGTGGGGACACGTCCCCACTTTTTCTCGCCGGGCTACTTGTAAATCCTCTCTCGGGCCGAAGGAAGGACGGCTTCGCCGTCTACCTGATCTGCTTCTTCCTCGTTTCGCCGTGCGCAGTTCTCCTCCAAGAAAAAAATCAATAAATAGAGAAAATTGCGTTCTGAGCACGTCTAATCTCTAGGAAACTTCAATAAAAACGGACGGCTCATGCCAACAGTGCTTAAATCTGGAAAATACCGTTTCTTTTTTTTCAGCAATGAAGGCTCTGAAGAATGTCATATTCATGTCGAATCAGGCGAAAATTATGCGAAATTCTGGCTCGAGCCTATTGACCTGGCCAAGTCTGTCGGGTATAACAATAAAGAACTGAGCGAGATCCGAGGAATTATTCTGCATAATGTCAAACACTTTAAGGAAACGTGGGATGCGTACTTCGGTTTCAAAAAAACCTGAAATCACTGCCGTCAATGTCAGCTTCGATAAGGACATGATGCATGTCCAACTCAAGGATAGAAGGGAAATCAGCGTGCCTCTTGAATGGTTCCCCAAACTTAAGGAAGCCCTTCCAAAACAGAGGAAAAATTGGCGCCTGATTGGCCGAGGGATTGGGATTCACTGGCCGGATCTCGATGAGGATATTTCTGTCCCGGCCTTGCTCAAATAATCAAGAGAATTCCCGCTCTCGCGTCTGAGGCCGCTGAAGAAGGAATCAGCCTCAATCGCTTCGTCAGCGCCAGGCTGACCAGCCCGTAAAACTAGCGAGAAACCTCTCTCCACTACGATTCAAAGTCGGGCTGACGGATTTATCTCCTTTTCTCCTTGCCTCCCTTGGTTTTTTATGATAACTAAGGTTTAATCTACTCCAGAGGAGGGCTCATGAGATCCGTATCGGTCCTCGCCTCGAGAAAAGTCATCCTGTCTTTTTGTATCCTAACGGCCGTCTTTCTCGTCTGGGGCGTCGCTCCGGGCCTGGCCACATCCTTCGACCTCGACAAGGTGATGAAAGGACAGGTCTCTGGATTGCAGTCCGAAGTCCGGGGCGCCGGCGGCTATTACGGCGACTGCATCCGGGTCACGATCGCCAACGAGACCGGGCAACCCGTCACCGTGGACGTGCCGCTGGGGCTGCTTCTCGTCCCCCGCGATAATCCCCGCGTCCAGACCATGGTCTGCGCCGGAGGGGAGAGCCTGGA
>JALHSQ010000218.1 GCA_022865885.1 Candidatus Bathyarchaeota archaeon
ATGTCAGTCAGCTACGACGAACACGACAAACCAATAGTCGACGTAAAAACCTACGGAGAAGTCAACCTCTCACACCTCCGAAGAGAAATCCTAAAAGCATTCCCAAACGCCCAAATCCGACAACTAAACCAAAGCCGAACAGTCCTCGTCGCAAAGAAACACAAGAAAAAACGCAAGCCCACCAAATAACCACGCTACGCGAACAGAATTCCGCCCAAAAATCAGCGCCCAGATACGAAATTAGAATAAAAGCAAAAACCCCTCGATATAAGTTTTCGCTCAAAAACCAAAAAACCAGACATCAAACACAAGTTTTTCCGAATCAAGACAAGGGCCAAAACTGACAGAGACAAGCACGATTAGTTTTCAAGCACCTCCACCTTCCACTGCAAAATCAAAACCTGACCCGAAAAAACGTGAACACACCGATGAGCCAGAAACAACCCCCCGAGGGAAAAACAGAAGCCAGCCTGAAACCTCTTTATATGCGTTCAGTGGTGGACTCGCTGAGCTCAGGAATGGTCAGCCCCTTCATGGGCGCATACGCCGTGAAACTCGGGGCCACCCCTTCCCTGATGGGCTGGTTTCAATCATCATCAAAAATCTCAAACAACCTAATGCAAGTCGCCTGGGGAAGACTCAGCGACAGACTCAGGAAAAGAATACCTTTCATAATCCTTGGCTGCCTAACCGTCGCCGCACTCCATCTGACACTCAGAGAAACACTCAAACGATGACACTCAGAGAATCACGATCAGCACACGGAAGTCAACCAAGCACGGCTCGCCTACATGCTAGACCTTGTCGCTTCTGAAATGCTCATAACCCCTCGGCTCAATAACCCTCCTCTTTCCTCCAATCCTCAAAAGAACCGCCTCACCAGTAGTAGCCCTTCCAATGGGGAGAAGCTCTCCGCCAACCCGCTCAACAGCCTTCCTCGCCTTTCCAAAAAACCTAGGCTTCAACGTCACGACCAGCTCATACTCTTCGCCACCGTAAAACGTCAACTCAATCGGATCCAGCTCGTTCATCTTGGCAAATTCCTCCACTTCTTTGCCTTCTGGAACCGTGTCTATCAGGAAGCCTACACTGCTTGATCTAGCGATTTCGTGGAGGCTCCACGCTAGACCGTCGCTCGAATCTATTGAAGCGGTAACAGCCTTTGTTCGACCCAAGGCTAGCCCTTCCTTCAGTCTAGCCCACGGCATCAACACCGACCCCACAAGCTTGCTCCGAACACTAGCTCTTGCTTTCAAACCATGCAGCAGAATTCTCAGCCCCGCGGCAGTCTTTCCGAAAGAACCAGTCACCGCAACAAGGTCTCCGGGTCGTGCTCCGCTTCGAAGCATCAGCGCACTCTTCCTCGCCAAGCCGAAAAGTGAGACGCTGATCACGAGGTCTGAGGATTCTCCTGTGTCGCCGCCGATGATGTATGCTCCATGCTCTCTTGCTCCTTCGTTCAGCCCGTCTCCAATCTGCTCGATGTCTTTTCTCGTCAGGTTTCTTGGCAATCCGAGAGAGATCAGCATCGCCGTGGGCTTCACGCCTTTTGCGGCAAAATCGCTTACGTTCATGATCACTGCCTTGCGCGCTGCTTGTCTGAGACTCATGCCCGATGGAATGTCGGTTTTGTCCACAAGCATGTCGGTCTTCAAGACCGCAAGGCTGCCGCGTCCGATGCTGCACGCCGAAACATCATCGCCAAATGGCACTGGCGTTTTGGGCATCAACTTCAGTCGGCTCTGTATTATTTCGATTATTTTCCGTTCTCCTAGTTCTTCGTCCTTTTTCAAGTGGGCACTTCCGCTTTTTTGGACAGCGCTGTTTTCTGGCTTGTTCTATGCGGTTTAATCGTGGGTTGATGGTGTTTAAATGCCGCAGTGTATGTTGATATGGAAGCCTTGAGGTAAAAAGTGTTGCTCAACATCAGGCCCTTCAGAAAAGGATTCGGCGAGGAGACATTTGTCAGAATATTCAATGCTGCTTTTTCGGATTATGATGACATTAGAAGCATGACACTTGAAGAAATGAAGAAGATGTTCGAGGCGCCAAGTTTCAACACTGACGGTCTGTTCATAGCTGAATGGAACGGTGAAGCAGCTGGGATGGTAACCGCCCTCGTAGACAAGCTTAGGAAAGAAGAAAAGGGAATTATTGAATGGCTCGCAGTTCTTCCAAGGTTCAGAGGAAACGGAATAGCCAAAAAGCTTGTTGAAGAAGCGTTGGAAAGTTTCAAGCAGCGAAGTATCAAGGTTGTTGACGCTTGGGCGCAGTCGGACAGAGAAGGCTGTGTGCACATCTTCGAAAGCTTCGGGTTCAAGCCCGCGAGAGTCACAAGCATGATGAAAAGAAGTCTGCGTGACATTTCGCTGGACATTCACGGGAATGATGAAGCAACCATTAGAGAGGCGTGCCTGGAGGATCAGAACGAAATCACGTTGATAAATAGACTCTACAACGACGCTTTTCAAGAGCACTTTAACTATAGGCCAAAACCTCTTGAGGAGACAAAGTACTTTCTCTTGGAGATACCGTGGTTCAAGAATGGACGGACGTTTTTCGCCATTATGGACAATAAGCCTGTCGGCTTTGTTGTCGGAGGGATTGACGAAGAGCTCAACAAGGAGAAGAACCTCCGATATGGGTGGATTTTGGAGGTCGGCGTGCTGAAAGCGTATCGAAGAAAGGGAGTCGGAGCACGCTTGATGCTTCATATGATGCGTGTGCTGAAGGCTCAGGGAATGGAGGACGTTTTGCTTTACGTTGACGAGATGAATCCGACAGAGGCCAAGAGGCTTTACGAGAAGCTAGGGTTTGAGGCTGCAAGGAAGAACATCATCTATCGAAAGTTACTCGCCCAACAAGCATATCCGAGCCATATCTAGCGAGAGGCATTCAACGCGCAGGAAGCTGGAACAGGTTTGATTTTGTTTAAATAGATGAATTATGAAAAGTTAGTATGCTGTGCCTCGGTAGCTCAGCTAGGTAGAGCGGCAGCCTCGTAAGTTGCAGGTCGCGGGATCAAAGCCCGCCCGGGGCTCTCTTTCTGAGTGCGGGTGCGCTGATGTGTATCTGTGCTGTACATGTAAACAGAAATCTTTATTAAATATTAATAGTACCGATATACAATCAGGAGCCCACTGGAAGGATGAATCATGCCACACCTACATTTCCACGAAGAGAAA
>JALHSQ010000219.1 GCA_022865885.1 Candidatus Bathyarchaeota archaeon
AGGCGACTGGCCAGAAAAAGTGTTCAAATATCCTACTGGAAAGATGGTAGAGGTCACGATTGATAATTTTCCAGAAGCAAAGAAATCGTATCTCCCACCACTACCTAAGTCGAAGCCACGATATGGTGATTTAGTTAAGCAGGCAAATCGAAAAATAGCTAAGGAAAAACCATGGTCCACAGGACTCTATGAGGGTATAATCACAGTCGACATGGTTTTCAATCAGAAATTGGAACAGAAAAACCGTATTTGTCTTATCCTTTTGGACAGCGTCTTGGAGATCGCATTCAAGGAATTTCTTGTCAACGACTCTGGGCAGAATTATGCCGACGCCGCTCTACTTAGGTTGTTCAATATTAGAAACGATGTTCACAATGAAATCAAGAAATACATTAACATTGACGACAAGATATGGAAAAAGATCGATTACTATTATAGACTTCGTTGCAAACTAATACACGAACGTGTAACTGTTGCTGTGGACGACACTCAGATCGAAGACTACCGTGGAGTTGTCGAGAAAGTACTTAGACAATTGTTCAAACTACAGTTTTAGTTGATAAGTCATTGCAGTTACTCGCTCTTGGTACATTCCTTCCAACGAATCGCTTCCGTAACGATTTTCAGTTGGTTCACATCTGTATTGGTATCCGGAACCATTTCTCATTAAGCATAGAAAACCTAGATAGCTGCGATTGTCTTTGCTCTGTTGAAGAGCTATCTTAACAGAGGTTGGATCAGTGCTCTCACTTTTTCCAGCGCACTCACGACTCCACCTACGGTAGCGACGCCTTTTAGCGCATTCCACGCTGTTTTAAGTATACTCCGATCTGGATTTGGTTTCAATAATTGGCTCTTGATGGTTTCAATTTCAGCCTGATAATTTAACTTCGCCTCGTCGGAGAGTCTATCGGCTTGTCGAATTCCTTCCCCAAGCAAATCGAGACTCTGGTAAAGGTCACTATACTGACTATGTACATAATTACCCTCTCCGATCACCGTGACTCCTTGAATGTTCGTTATGTTGATGAACGTGTGTGTTTCCTTCATTAATTTGGGCATCAACCTCTCTGTTATCCATTTTCTTTCCCCTTTTGACCATTCGTCGGATAGGCTGCGCACATAGAGATTCGCAAGTCGAATTGTTTCAGAGTCGAGAACCTGCTCCAGAACCCAGTAAGGTAAGGGTATGTTTTCCATTTTTCTAACGCTTTCTATGACACATCGAAGAAGCTCATTTTTTTTCAGACTTGAATCTTTAAACATGCCTTCGCCCAATTGAATCCTTAGGGGGCAACGCAGATAAATACTTTTCTGGTAAATCGTCATTTACCAGAGAACTTGTCTTTGATGATTTTGCCTGTCTCGTGAAACAGCCTATTCGCCCTTATTGATCGTAACGATTTGCTTCAGGTTGCTGAATAACGAAAATAAGGCAAACAAGAACAAGGCGAGTTATGATTAGGTTTTCCCGGTTAGCTTGAGTTCGTGAAGAATATCCACTCCAGTATCAGTCAAGCGGTATTTGGTCAACTTCCTGCCTCTTTTTTCGTATTCGCACTCTACCAAGTTCATATCCTTCAGGATGCCTATATGGTGTGCGAGCAATTGCCTATAGATCCCGACTTCTCTTGCCAAATCGTTAAAAGCCTTGTTGGGTTCGTAAAACAATGTAACTAGAATGCTGAGCCTATTCTTATCATGTATTTGCGCATAGACCTCTAATTTTTGCCGTGCCTCGGCCATAAGAGCTTCCTTATCTAAGGTTTGCATATTTTTACCTGGTTAATGATTTTTTACCTAACTATTATTTGTGTATGAAGTAATATAAAAATGATGTATATAACGTATATGTTCGTATCCATACAAACAAGAGTCTTGTACGCGACGAGTTGTACTCGTGGCCGCATCAAGCGTCTTGTCTATGCCTGGTCTGTCGGTTATGACTGCTTCCTTCCTTCTATTGCATCGATCACTGTTAGATTGAGGACGATTTCAGCGATATCACTTGAGTACTCGGCAGTTCTCCGAATACTTTCTACTATTATCTTAATAGCGGACAGTTCTTTTGGGGGTATCCGTTCTTCTTTTCCTGTCTCCATCCTCTTTCCCTCTCCGAAGAGCAATTTGTCTATTTTCTCTTCGAAAGAAGACACATTTGCCGCGTCGTCCATTATGCTATTTGCCCTGAGAAATGTGTTAGGGCATTTGTCCATATACTCAAAAAAAGAGTCCATAGCATCAGAAAAGGTCTTGAGAGAGTGCTTGCTCATATCTTGAATGTTGTTCAGGATTTCTTTGCTTATGCGTCTCTGCAGAGAACTGATGTTTCTGCAAATCTTCGCTGCATGGTCTCCTATTCTTTCCATACTCTTGATGATTAGTCTGTATCCAAGACATTCCCTCCCTGTGGTCAATCCAATTTTTGCTCTTATGATCAGATTGTCGGCTGCCGCTTTCAACAAGCGAATGCCTAGCAAATGAAGACTATCCACCAGATTATCTCTTAGTCGTATGGCTCCAGCCTTGTCCAAAACAGCTTCATTGTCAAGTCTGCCAACCTCTTCGAGAAGTCTCACAGCATCTTCATGGATAGAAATAATGTTATCCCGCATTTTCTCCAATACATATTTCATGGAAAGCTGTTCAAAGCCTATGGTAGCCTTCAGTTCTAGCTTTTTCGAAGAGTCTATCACTATTGTGATCCCAGTCAACTTAGTCGTAACGTGGTCTTTCAAGTGATCTCTCATATCCTTTTCTATCTCGGTTTCCTTTGTTTCAACCGAGATTTCATCATAACCAACTGCGTATGCTGAATCGATCATTCTTTGGATGAGCTCACACCTGTCCTTAGAAGTAACCTGAATTGTTGCCTTTATTTGTGGCCTGGCTCTTGCCGTGGAGGGAATAACCAGTAGCGAGCCATCCTGAGGAACAGTATTCAATAAGCTTCCCGATTTTAGATTCATTTTCCTAATCCATCTTTTCGGTAAACTAATGGTGTAAGTTCCTCCGACGGTCTGCTGTAATGCTCTAGGTTGTTCTTCTGATTCGCCAGCGGTCATCTTTATAGTACCTCAACACAATTTGCCGAGTCTTCGTTTATAAGCATTGAGCGATCTATTCGATTTTGTAGTGGAAAAAGTCTTTCTAGACCACGCACTCAAGTTCGCAAATCCGCTGAAGAGCATAAGGGAATTACGGAATAGCATGTCTCGATGAGATTCATTTCTCAGCACTCCAAACTCTTTTTGATTAAATGCCCTGCAAAGTCGACATATACATAGGCAGCGATAACGACTCGAGAAGAATGAGTGACTTATACCTAGGAAAGATCAAGCGATGGGCGAATGAAACTTTTCCGGAGGGATACACCATTGTCAAGTGTGAAGGCCACTACAACGGCATTTCCGAGGACTCCATTCTTCTCTACGCCTTCCTGAATCATGACGTTGCTATCAAACCACGATTGGAGATGCTCAAACGAGAACTGAAGCAGGAATCGATCTTGGTCGTGAAATCTCCGCTGAATTACGAGGTGATCTAGTGAGATGTTCAATTTGCGAAGAGAGACTGAAAAAGACCGAGGCTTATTTTGGCGACAAAGGCACTTTCTACGAAGGCAAACTGTTGTGTGAAACTTGTTATTATGAAGATGAACCTTGTGCCACAGTACTTTACAAGAGAGATGATCAACCTTACGTCATTAGTCACGCAAGAGATGAGACTGAAGGAGATTTTTCTGTAAGCTGGCATAGCACTGACCCATGGAGAGGCTACTATGAGACCAAGAGTGAGAAATACAGTCTAGCGAATACTGCAGAACTATTAGCTTACCATGAAAGCGAACAGATGCTGAAGGATTTTGACGAAAAGATTAGAGAATTATTTGACGAGCATGGAATAGATTATGCAAGAATATTCGCAAGAAGCTCGAACGTCTTTTTCCAGAACTATGATCTATTTGTGAGGAAAGAACAAGTATTGCTTGGATCACTTCTCGTTGCGAGAGCAAAGGCTGAAGTAGATTATAACAACCCAAAATGGTACAAAAACATAGTGTTTGATGAGGATGCATTAAATAAAATAGTCGAGTTGTTTCCTGAACGCCAAATCAAGACTGATCAAGATGCTACAAGACTAATTGAAGAGCTTGGTGACAATGCTTTGACCGAACTCCAGAATAGGATGAAGTGCAAGAAGAATGATGGAGTCTAGAAAGGGATCTGAATGAAGTTGGCCGACTTAGTGAGAAGGATCGTCGAACTTGGCCATCTCCCTGATGGAAACGATATCACTGTGATTAGATGGTCCATAGAAAACAACATTGAAGAGAGCTTTGCGGAGTTCATCCAGGCCGTCAAAGAAGACGATTTACGGGCTATGGAGGTCAAAGGTAAAGATCAACAAGGAGTTCCAGTCAAGGAACTAGAAAATTCGCAGTTCTTCATTGGCTTAGCAAACTCTTACACTCAAATCGGATCATTTGATAAAGCCGTAAAAATGTTTGAAGAGATGCTCAGAAAAGGCTCAAACGAGTCAACCCTGCTGAATGACTATGGGGTAGCCCTCCTAAACCAGATTCTCGCTACCAAAGTTGTCAAAAAAGAAAACATAGATCTTGCAAGAAAACTCATCTTTGATGCTTTTGCCTTTGACAAAAAAGTATCAGCAGAATGGTATCATTATCCAGCATACAAGAACCTGTGTTTCCTGAGAGCAATTGAAGGCACCTATTACAATGAGCAGAAAGACTCTTTCGCCGCTTTTCTGCTCGGTTGGATGTCCATTGAAATGACTCTTTACAGAATTTGGCATCAGTTCCTTACACTGAAGTCTGCAACTGGAATAGACGATCTAATGCGGTGGGATTCAGACTCAATCATAGAGGTGTTGTACCTCGGCGAAGTTGGAGAGGAACTCAAGAGAACAAGATCCGATCTCGAAATGTTCAAGAAAACCAAGACCGACCTTGACACTCTCAAGGGAGTAAGAAACCATCTGTTGCATGGCGACATAGACAATCCCACTTCTGGCCAATCAACTCACTGTATCAACACAGCACTGAAACTTGTTCCACTTTTTCAGTCAGTCAATCAAGACCTTGAACTAGCAAAAGAGGAAAAAGATGCTGCAAGAGTCTAGATTTCCAAAATTTCCACTGTTAATAGATCATAGTCAGACCGTAACACCTTCGCGATTTCTCTTGTTCCCTCTCTGCCCTCAAGCTATGGTACTGTTTTGCCAAACACTCGTTGCAGATTGTCAAAAACGGAATTCTGTACATCGACAAGCTTGATGCTACTAGTCTTTCATTTTCTTTTCTATGCCCGTCGATCGCAAACTAGCAATAGAATCTCTGAAAAGACTTGATCAGAGGCTCTACGACATGTACCATAGAATGAAGGACTTAGAAGATTATGTTCGAAACGATGTAGAGACTTTCCAGAAATTACACGTTTATCTTCTCTCTTTAGAGGCCATGGATGATTTGGAGGAAGATGGGATTATTCAGATAGGGGAAGCGATGCTAGAATACTGAGGATGTCAAGCAAGTTGATCGACATGCTAAACGGTTTGCCGAAGGATTCACAAAGAGTCTTCAACGCGATAACAGACTCGATGAGAAAGAGCTACCAGTTGCAGCGCAAAAGGATTGCAGCGAAACTTCAGAACCCGAGACTGCTGCAGATAACCTTTCACACTTTCCGCCATTGGAAAGCTACGATGGAATACCACAAGACAAGAGACATCCTCCATGTGATGCAATTGCTTGGCCACAGGAACATCAAGAACACGCTCCTATACACTCAGCTCGTTGACTTCAAAGATGATGAGTACGTTGCAAGAGTGGCAAGTTCGGAAAAGGCTGTATGTGAGCTTGTCGAAGCTGGCTTTGAATACGTTTGCGATCACAACGGAAGCAAGATCTTCCGGAAGAGAAAGTAACCCATACAAAAAATGTTAAAAGGTATGGGGTGCGTCCGTGGCGGGCGGGGTGGGATTTGAACCCACGACCACCAACTTAGGAGGCTGGTGCTCTATCCGTGACGACCAGAATAACACCCAGCACCACCAGTTTAATCAAGCCATCAATCCGTGCTGAGCTACCCGCCCAATACATCCAGCAACTACCAAGTATAGAAAACTTACTCCTGCACCTCGAAGGAAAAGGAAGAAGCGAAAGCACAAGAACCGCCTACGAAAAGAACCTCAAAGCACTAGCAATCAGAGCAGACCTCAAAGACACCAAAGCCATAGAACTGGCAATAGCCCGATACAAGAAAAAGAACGGCAGACCCATAACCAACAACTACAAATCAAAACTATGCGACCACTACGCAACATATTGCAGATTCTACAAGATCGAATGGGAAAAACCAATCTACACACCAGAACCAACAACAATACAACCACCAACACAAGAAAAGATTCTAATGCTAATCTCATCCGCAAGACTAGAACTATCCATAAAACTAGACATATCCGCACAAACAGGACTCAGACCCGTTGAAGTACAAGGAGACAAAGGACTACAAGCCAACAACATACACCCCGACCAAAACACCATAACCGCAAGAATAACAAAAGGATGCAACGCAAGACCCCCACTACCAATAACCAAAGAACTGACCACAAGACTACTAAACTACATAACAGAACACAACATAAAACCCGACGAAATACTCTTTACAGGAAAAGCAAAAAACTACGGCCAAGACTACCGAGTATTCCGAAACAGACTAGCCAAAAAACTCCAAGACCCAACCATACGAAACATACGACTCTACGACCTAAGACACGCATACGCAACAAAGCAACTACGCAGAACACAAAACGCCGAAATCGTCAGACAACTAATGGGACACAAAAAGCTAGACACAACACAAAAATATCTGCACCTACTCGCAGGAAACAACGGAGAATGGATAGTAGAAGGAACAACCGACAAAGAACGAGCCAAACAACTACTAAAAGAAGATTTTCAATACCAACTAACGACACCAGACGGAACAATGATATTCCGAAAACCCAAATAACCCTCTTTTTTTCTTTTTCACAACCTTCTTAATATACACTGGAACGAACCTTCCCTAATCAAATCCACTTCTCCCCGCTACAGCCTCTTTCTCATTAATATGCTCTTGCCAGTGTCTTCATCTTGAAAGGTGCGTATCTTCCTGTATCCAAGATTCTCGTAGAACTCGAATGCGGTAACGCTTGAGAACAGCTCGACAGTTTTGTATCCTTTTTTCTTCAACAAGCTCTCGGGATGCTTCATCAGACGCTTCCCAACACCTATTCTGTGAAAATCAGGGTCAACGAAAACAGACCGCACATTGTTTTCTCTCAAGTTTCCTGTCCCGAGAATCTTGTCTTCGTGAACAAGCACGTAGACGTCACGTCTCTTGGCGAGTTCAATAAGATTCTGAGGTGAGAAATGGTCACACATGTAATCAATAACTCTCTTAGGATAGTCTTTGATGTTGACTTCGAGTAAGCATCTTCTGATGATTTGCGCAACCCTATTCGCATCGCTGGCTTTGAACTTCCTTACTCTCATATCTGATTAACCTGACTCTCCAATTGAAACTCAGTTGTGATAAAACTTCTGCCGCATGCCCTTTCGTGTCGCGCTCGCGCTCCAACCCGCAAGACTCAGAACAACAACTAGCGCGCGCTCAGGCAAGAGCTGTTAATGTATGGCTTCTGTGTCAGGTCAGGGTTTGTGCCAGCCGAATTTACGGCAGACCAAAGCTACGTCTCTGACGTCCACTCTGGAGTCTCCGTTCAGGTCGCATAGTGGATCCCACTTTTCATGGTCAGGGTAGGAGCCAAAGGCACGACCAACAGCAGCGACATCGGCTATGTCCACTTTGCCATCTCCGTTTATGTCGCAGCGATGAGTACATCCATAGCTGATGAACGGATAATTGTCTACGTTGCTTGAGTCAATGACGTATGGAGTGTCGCCGATTGCATCGTCGTTTGCGTCAACACCAAGATAATCACTCCAAAAATTCCCACCCGACGGATATCCATTGTCCCACATGGTCCCAAATGAATCTGAAACGAATGCTTGCGCCCCGTTGTCGACGAAGTTGTTATGATAGACTTTGGTGTTGTTTGAAGAGACCAGCAGAAGGCCGCATCCATTGTCAGTCACCTCATTGTCGCATATCGTATTTTCAAGTGAGGATTCAATCCAGATTCCAATGTCTGAAATGTAGGAGTCAACAGGAACCGAATTAGAGAATTCGTTTTTACTAATGGAGTTATTGTCGCCTACCACTCGGATGCCTACACCATTGCCTATTAGGATATTTCCTGTAACGTTATTATTGCAGGAACCTAGGCTAAGCTCAATTCCATAGAAACTGTCAGTGACAACATTACCAGTGATGAGATTTCTATCCGCATAGCGAACTGCGATGCCATAACCACAGTAGCCTATCACAGTGTTGCCGATGATTGTGTTGTTGGAACCTTCCGGGGATTCAAAGTGTATGCCGTATATGCACTCACCATTAATGTCTACCATGTTAGAAATAGTGTTGCCAACGACTTGGACATTATAGGGGCTATTGAAGTAAATGCCATTAGTACAGTTTGAAATCTGATTGCCAACTATCCTGTTGCCATCGCAAGAATCCCATCCGTCCAAGACGCCAAAGCTAGTATTAGCTATGATATTATTGCTGATATCGCAATGGTCAGCAGGCCCCAAGCTGACTGCGCAGTCAAGACGTTCCAAGCCACCATTTCGGATGGTAAAATTGCAGATTGTTTCCGAGTTTGCATAGGAAATCTTGATGATTGAACCGAGTCCAGAGCCGTCTATTATGGTTCCATACTTGTTTTCTCCGACGAGCGTAAGATTTCCCTTCGAATAGATTAGTGGATGTTCATAGTAGGTTCCATTGTAAACGAATATCGTGTCGCCACTCTTCGCAGCGAAAATGGCTTCCCCTATCGTTGCAAAATCAGCACCACCATCACCTTTGACAGTCCAAGTTCTGGGCTCAGCCCTTACCGGCTGAATCCTAATTGCCAACGATAACGTGCTGACTATAAGCAAAACAAACATGAAAACAGATAACGTCCTCTTCATCTTGACTCGCTCCCTTCCCGAATCTAATGCAACTCGGATTCAAGATAAAGGTTGTGAAACTTTCTTCTAGTGCAATAATCTTTTGTCACGTCAAGCACGCACGCTAACCATCAACAACGCAAAAACAGAAAACAATACTAGAACGCTTCGAGAACCAACCACCCATCCTTAAACCGCCATCGTGTCTTACGATAACCAGACAGCTCGATCAAACGCTTCAAAGGAACAGATTCAATACGACAACCTTGAGCACGAACACGAACAAACAAGCGAATCTTACCCATGATCGCAACCTTCAGAGCTACCGCTACTCAATTCTACCACCTACAACATCAATATAGTTAGGTTCACCAAGACTGTCTAACTCGTCATCAACAAACCAAGCAACATAGTCAGGATCGCCTACCTCTTTCGCGATGTGACGCTTACCAACGTAGACTGATCTAACCATTTCACCACCGCATGCAGGACAAGTATCCTCGGAAACCGGTTTCTGACCCTTGAACTTGCAATAGCTAGCCGAACCGAACCATGTAACAACATGAAAACGCCTAACACCAAGTCGAATAGTAGCATGATTCAACTGATACCAAGCAGTACCAAAAACAGTCTTACGCTTACCATGAACCTTAACAAGATACCCGTCCTCCTCACCACACCTATAATTACGATCAACAAAACCACCACAACCCCTAAAACAAGTCATCTTGCACTTTCGACACTTCTCTCTGCCAACAACGAAACCAAGAACATGATAATGCGGACTCCACTCCAAACACCCGCGTTCCTTGTTCTCCCTGAAACCATGAAATATCATGCAACCACCCTCAACACCTCTATCAAGCAAAGCCTTCCTACACTTCACTCTCAACACACTCTCAGGCAAACCATGATCAGTAACCTTCGGAGACACCGTAATATGCTCAGCAAGACCCAAACCACGCTTCTCACCCTCAACAATGCGACCTACAATGGCATGTGCCTCCCGCACTGACCAGCCACGATTAAAACACACAGGACAACTACTTTTGTGACACCATAGATGCTTATGCCGAACAACAACCTTACCCGTACAATCCAAATCACCGACAGAAACGCCTTTGTGTCCTTCAACATTTTTACAAACCTTGTAAGTGACCCACCGACCGCAAAAATCAGACGTTCTCGCACCTCTACCAACAGGCACGTAATTCTCATGCCCAACATTGTCGACAGGCAGAAACCAATACTTGTTCTTCAGAATAGCCCTGTTCAACTGCAAACGCCGAGCAAAACTCTCATCAACGACACTTGCCGACGTTGGTGGTGCATCATAGTGAGAACAAAACTCACTAGCCAATTAACCAACCCCTAACGCAATTGGGAAAGGCAAAGAAGCCAATCCCAACGCACCCGAGTACGGGCATAACCTGTGTCACAGTCGTGATCCTTTTGTCATTCATCCTCTGACCTGCTCTCACCTATCCACAGAGCGAGTATATACATACCAATAACTAGGGCAGGGCAAAACGAAGACGATCGAGACTCAAAAATGATGGAGAATTTAACACCAACATCATAAAGAAACAAAGACCCGTCGGGAATTTAGAGGGTGACAAAATAGAGGCAAAAACAAACATGGCGAAGCCAAGTGTGCAAAACAAAATTAACATCTACAAAACCAAGAGCCCTATGATAAACACTATTTGAAAAAAGAGAACAAACAAACAAGCGAAAACGGCAAAAACCGCCAAAGAATGCCCTAAATACTCTAAAAAACAGGTATATATAAAGCAAGATCATGATGCCTCAAGTAACTCAATGTGCGCCTTCGATGCTAGCGCGCGGCGACCTTTCCTACGGTTTGAACAGATTATATATTTGATTGGATCAAAAGTATTGCTAATTATCACTCGATGGATAGATCAAAAGTCAACCAAAGAACGTAATTAACAAAAGAATTATCAATGCTCGCCTACAGATGCAGGCATATGAGTCTACCTGATGAACGTTTTCTAAAGAGTAAGGATTTTTTTGGCGAATTCAGGCAGCTATCCCTTCGCTCCAATAAAATTCGCTTTGCAGTTGCATACCTGAGTCAGAATGGTTGCGATAGAATTTCTCGTGATCTTGAAAGGTTCCTTGAGAGAGATGGAAAAAACCGCCTCGATGTGATAGCTGGGTTTTCAAGCTACTTCATCACAGAGCCTAAAGCACTCGAAACTTTGGCAGCAATAAAAAAGCACTATTCTGATCAAGTCGATATAAGATATTACTATAACAAAGCGTTCCATCCGAAACTATTCATTTTTGAAAGAGATAATGAGGTTGATGCAATTATAGGTTCGTCGAACCTCACTTGGCCTGGAATGAGTTCTAACATAGAAGCTAATGTTCTTCTCAAAAGACCAATGGAATCAAGTCTTTCTCAGTCTTTGATGGATTTCTTCAATCAGATAATGCGTCATGCTGAGAGGGATTTTGAGGATGAACTCAAGAGATACAGCAAAGATTATGACCGTTACCATACTCGTGAAAAAAGATCGAAAAAAGTTGGCAGAAGAAGAGTAGAGACCAATCTTCCACCTGATGACTATCAACCGATTGATCGCTCTGGGAGTACCGATATTTTACGGCGTCTTAGTTCGGATTCCAAGATGATATGGAAGATTTCTCCAGGACAGCATGGAAAGTACTTCGGTGAATGGATCGAACCGGATGGAAGTGGTCATATAGCAGTCTGGTGGAGACCGAAGAAAAAGCTATCAGACTTCTCAAGCGAAGAAGAATTGAAGAATTACATCAATGACAACAGGAAGAGTTGGGGGACAAGATGGAATAGAAAGGGTCCTAATGGCGGATTAAGAGACCCATCAGGATATGTTGCCCAACAACTCTGGCGTTTCTATGATGAGACCAAAGAAAAGCAGATTGTTGTCGCATATTCAAACAAAACTATCTTTGCCATCGGAGAAATCAGTGGTAAGTATGAATACATCGAAGATGGTAAGGATTTCGAGCATAGAAAAGGAGTAAGATGGGCAATCGTTCCTCGAATCAAGGTGTCAGATCAAGATATTATCTGGTCTCTAGGTAAACGACCAACTATCTTTCCCGTAACAGATACTGCAATCATAAGAAAGATCGGCAACATTATAGGGAGTGCAAGATAGTACTAGTCAGTCCCATCGAAGTAGTAGTGCACCATAACTGGGAAAGGAGAGTCAAAATACATAGTACAATTCCCGATTTTTAAGATCAAAATCTTCATTTCAGAAGCGCGCGCTCCACTTGCTTTTCTCACGTTCAAGCCCAAATCCGGCTTTCCTTTTCATGTCTAGTATTGATAACGAGTTTGTATACTGTTCACGTGTAATGACACGAATTACACAAACCTTTTAGCCCATCCCGGAGGTAGAGAAGGTGGAACCGCGATGCGAAGCCGGATTCTAGCCAATCTGGGTTTCTTGCTGCAAATCACTGGAATTTTGACAGTTCTCCCAATTGCGGTTGGATTGTACTTCAATGAGACTCAGCATTTGATTTCGCTTTTTCTTGCATGTGTAGGGTTTCTTGCGTGCGGTTTTCTGATGAATGCGCTTTGCGAGAGGAAGGATGTGGACTTCAAATCTGCCAGCGTGCTAGTCGTCATCTCTTTCATCGCACTGCCCCTGCTGGGAGCCATACCATACTTCTACAGCGACCCGTTCAACAGTCCAAATCTAGTGGACAGGTTCACAAACGGTTACTTTGAAAGCCTATCTGGGTTCACAACAACAGGCTTCAGTTTCATACAGAACACTGACGCTTTGCCACGATCTCTGCTAATCTACCGCAGCCTCACGGAATTAATGGGCGGCGTAGGCATAGTCTTCCTCCTCCTAGCATTCTTTCATTCTAGAAAATCCCTAAACAATCTAGGCACCGCGCTAGGCATAGAATTCACCGGAAACACCTTGAAGAGAATGTTCTTCGCAGTATTCGCAATCTACAGCGCCATAATAATCGTTTTCATTGCGATCTTCTATGTCATAGGCTTCCAAGATCTGGTCAAAACGGGCTCGTTTGTGACCGACACAATCACCGGTGGCTTCCAACCTTCCGGAGTACAGTTCCAGCAGTACCTGGGCATTCTACCGAAAATCTGCATGGTCATACTCATGCTGATAGGTTCACTTAATTTCGCCTTCAACTATCACATTTTCACAGGCAAATTGAAAAAGGCCTTCACGCTAGAAGTCTGTGTGTTCCTACTCATAATCGCTGCAGGAACTGGACTGATCTTCTATCTGACACATATGGAAATACTGGATTCACTGTTCCACGTTGTAAGCATGTCTTCGTCTACAGGCTACGACTACGTGAACATCTCACTGTTCGATGATACGACGAGATCAATATTTCTAACGCTCATGCTAATAGGCGGTTGCACGTTCTCGATGGCAGGAGGCATCCGTGTTGCCAGACTGATAACATTTGCCAAGTCAATCAAACAAAGCATCAAAGGGGTATTGATGAAAGAAAAAGTGATCCCTGAACCAACGCGAAATAGTGGCAACAACAACGTTGAATATCTCTCCGCCATGGTTTCCATCGTGTTATTCATCGTTACACTCGTTATCTTCTCCATAGTGTTTTCAACCATCGGCATATCCTTCATGGACGCACTCTTCGAAGTAGGCTCCGCACTGACGACAAACGGAATATCAATGGGCGCCACAACTCTATCCATGCCCTTAGCTTACAAGTGGCTACTCATAGTGGCAATGACCATTGGAAGAGTCGAACTCATGTCGATACTCATCGCACTCAGTCCCTACAGGGCAAAAGAGTAGAGACAGCAGAGTATCCTGGAAAGGAGCACGACGAAAGCAACAAGTGCACCGTTTCTTCGAATTCCAATGTTCCCCCCCGTCTTGCTGCAAAGGCTCCGCCTAACAATGTTGAGAAGCATGTAACGACAGCCATAATGATTGCATTGAAGTCCATATGTGATCTAGGTTCTTGACGGTTGGCTACTCAATGGTTTTCATCTACGATGAACTGAAATGAGAAGAACATAGACTGCGATAATTAAAGACATTGTGTCTGCTTAAGTTGTCAGGGTGCAAGCTCTCTAAGTATGGATAGAAAGTGGAGTGGAATCGACTCCATGGCACAATCATTATCCCTTCAATCTTTCCAGTTTCCTCTTCTGTGCGTTTTTTTCAAGAGTCTTTTCATTTTTCTAAGTTTCTTGGCAGCCCTTTTCATAGAGATCCACCTTACCCTTCTTGGACTAAACATGTGTTCTTTGCTCTATACTAAATGAACTCACTTGTGAACTTTTCCTTCTGAGAACCAGTTTCTGCAGTCTTTTCATTTTCAGTTGTTCTTTCCATTCCAATCATGGTAATTCAAACTATTAATTCTATGCATGCAATCTGCTTTTCGAATACTCTTGAGTAAGTGGAGCCTTAGGGTCGAATCATGGAGGAGCAAGTCTCACTTTGTCTTTCTCCACCACCTATTCTGTTCTAGATTCTTTCACTAAAATAGTAAGCGCGCGCGCTTTTGCCAGTGACCTTTTCCAGTTTTCATTCAAAGCTAAACCTTCCTATTATTGCCAAACATTTCTATGCTCTCTTCTAAAATAGCTTGCCAGCCTATCTTTTCAGGAACTCCCTAGAAGTTTTTCACCCCGCACGCTGCATAAGATTTAAACTCAACAGCCATTTCAAATCTGATACTGACGCGAGGGTACCCGAGCCAGGTCTAAATAGGCGGGCCAGAAAGCCTAAGACAAGGGGGAGGACTTAAGATCCTCTGGCGAAGGCCTCCGTGGGTTCGAATCCCACCCCTCGCACTTGTATGCTGAGAGCATTGAGGTGTCTATCTTGAAAGAACAGGAAAGAAGATGGCCAGCAATGCTTGCCAAGTCAGGTCCGAAGCTTCAGCATGCTTGAGTGAATGGCTTGATGCTTCGTAACTCCTCCAGAAGTCTTATTTACTTAAAACTCAAGATGAGTTTCGAAAAATGAAAGGAGAGAAAGTGACTTTGAGAAAGATGATTTGCGGATTAGCTTTGTTGATGCTTGTCTTTGGCGTTTCAATGCTTGCATTGAACACTAAGCCAGCTAAGGCAGTCTTAGTAGATCCTAAGAACCTAGACTTTAATCATAATGGTTCCATTGACGTAGGAGACATCGCAGTAGTAAGTAGCGCATTCGGTTCGACCCATGACCCAGCAATAACTGCGGCAGACATAAACGGAAACGGCATAATTGACATCTTGGACATCGCAAAGATATGCAAATTTTTCGGGACATCCGTCCCGTAATACTTTTTTTGGTTGAGCAAGTACAATCATCAGTCAGTATCTGACTCATGCTTCATAATAATCGTTGAAGTCGAATAGGCTGGGAATACGTTCAATCCTCAACTTGACTACAGCAAGTTAACTTATTAGGCTTCCAAGGTTTTGTGGGATTCTGTGGGTATTGCTTGTACCAGCAAAGGGGGAAGTATCTCTGTCAATAGAAGACCGAACAAAGAGAGTCACAGCAACGTGCTCTTTTCGATTGGATTGATCTTCCCTTGCATTCAGCATGCGTGGATTTCGGGAAGTATGGCGAATCAATTCTAAAGCTCGCAGAATTGTGCTAGGTATAGCTATAGGTTTATGCCTTCGTTCCCAGATTCTGTCAAGATATCACGGATTTACTGGTGATATTGTGGAAATAAAGAAAGTAGCTTCAGCGAGACTGCTTGCAGCTTGCAGAAGGTTTCTGGAGAATGACCCTCCATCTAATGTCCTGATCTTGGGTGATCTTTATTTGCCTCTCTTTGGAGTAAGTGACATTTACTGCGCCCTTGCCAACGGCGAAATAGTTGGCGTATGCACGATCTATCACGCTTTCGCAATACCCAGCTTAACTGTCAACGCAACTACTACCATGGCGAAGGAGGCTCTCATCCAAAAGGCGCTAACGGAAATACGAAGTGATTTTATTTCCCTTTGTCCCCCAGAAGATGTTGATCTACTCAAGAACCATTCAACCGTTCTGGAATTTCGTCCTGAACACCAGATGATCACGGAATCACCAACACGCGTTAAACGCGACGGCATAAGGGCATATAGAGTCCGCAAG
Source organism: Candidatus Bathyarchaeota archaeon (assembly GCA_022865885.1). Classification (GTDB taxonomy): domain Archaea; phylum Thermoproteota; class Bathyarchaeia; order Bathyarchaeales; family Bathycorpusculaceae; genus DRUK01. The sequence goes on from JALHSQ010000219.1 coordinate 16,222, forward strand.
AAAGAACTTGAGGCTCTGGACAGGTTTTACATTGAACATCATGCTGAGGCATGGGTTCCCATACAGTTTGAAACCGGACCATACTTCTGCGTGAAGGATGATAACAGAATCGTTAGTGCTGCGGGGGTTCATTTGGTCGCTCCTCAAATTGCCCAGCTTGGTAACATAGTCACTGACGAGGCCTACATAAATTGTGGATTCGGCACAGTTTGCACCGCCGCCTTAGTATCGAGTTTGGCCCGCAAGGGACGAATTGTGAGTCTGTTCGTGAGAATAGGCAATGCACCAGCTATCCATATGTATGAGAAACTCGGTTTCGTCAAAGTCCGAGACATCGCGTTCTTAGTCATGCGAAAGAATCCTTCCTCGCAGTCTTCAACGAGGTTTTGATCTTGGAAAGACTAATCTTAAAGCGTGAGCGTATAGTCTGCCAACAGGTTAACGTGGAAGCAAATGGATCCTGAGACAAGACGCATAGCAGGCCAACGTGTTCAAGTGCTCTTCCGTTTAGCAAGTGAAACTTATCATGCAGATTCTTCATTGGCTCAACGTTATGTAAGCATCGCCAGAAAAATAGCCATGGCAGCCAAACTCCGTTTGCCCAAGGAATACAGGTGCCAAGTGTGCAAGCATTGTAAAAGCTTTATCTTGCCTGGCGCAAATTGTCGTGTACGAATAAGACAAAGGAGAAGCCCCCACATAGCAGTCACCTGCTTAGACTGCGGCAAACAAACAAGAATACCGTTAGAAAGGAGAAAAAATCAAAGCCATGAGTGAGATAACTGCAGGAAAGAAGCGTTTCGTCAAGCGCCACTTGACTGATGAGCGACCAACAATATGGATCGGCAAGGGCGGCGCGTCAGAAAAACTACTCCATGAAATCGGGAAGCAATTGGAAAAGAACAAAATGGTCAAGGTCAAAATCTTCAAAACTGCCCTTGAAGAAACTGAAGCCAAGCCTTTTGCTTTGAAAATCGCCGAACAAACAGGATCATCATTGGTAGACGTTAGGGGACACACTTTCATGCTTTACAGGCCTCGCAAGAAGTGAAAGCCTTTATATTGTGCTTCAAGATTTTACTGATGGAAAAATGCGAAGGTAAAGGCTCTTGATAACACCCTATGATGTCCCAGCATCGAGACTCATCGAGAAATTGGCGAAATATCTAAGGGAAAATGTGGACAAAGTAGCACCGCCCGCATGGGCGAGCGTGGCAAAGACAGGTTCACATGTGGAAAAACAACCCCAGGATCCTGACTGGTGGTACACCCGATGTGCCTCAATTCTGAGGAAAATATATGTTCACGGTCCGATAGGCATCGAAAGACTAAGGGCCGATTATGGAGGAGCAAAGAGTTACCGTGGCACTCCCAAACATGCCGCCAAGGCAGGCGGATCGGTAATACGGAAGATCCTGCAACAGTTAGAAGCCGCAGGTCTAATTGAGGCATCTAAACCAAAAGGGAGAAAGGTCTCAAAAGAAGGCAGAAAGCTTCTGCAAGAGTTGACTGAGAGCTTAGGAAAGGAATTGGTGAAGGAGCTTCCAGAACTAGGAAAGTACCAAAAAGGTGATTGAGATGTCCGAGAATGAGCTGGAAGAACTCCGTAGGAAAAAGCTTTCAGCGCTACAGCGGCAAGTTGCCGAAGAACAGAGAAACGCACAATCACAACAGCAGTTGGAAATGCAGAAAGAGGCTCTGCTTAGAAGCATACTTTCACCTGAAGCTCGACAAAGACTTACGAACCTGAAGATGGTTAAGCCAGAATTCACGGATCAACTAGAGCTACAGTTGATCCAGCTAGCGCAACAAGGAAAAATGCGAGTGCCCGTGTCAGACGAGCAGCTGAGACAAATTCTGGTTCAGCTGCAGTCGCGAAAGCGTGAACCAACAATAAGAAGGAGATAGAATGACTCGAAACAAGTTCACAGCGAAGAAGCGAAGACTAGCGAAAGCTGGTAAACAGAAAAAAGCAGTACCAACATGGGTCATAGCCAAGACAGGCGGGAAATTCAGAACGCACCCTCAGAGAAGGCATTGGCGAACTAGGAAGATAAGAGCTTAGGAGAGGCTGAATCTTATGAAAAAAGAAGCTGAAGAAAAAGAGCCTGCAACCAAGGAGGAAGAAAACGTGGAAAAAACCGAAGAGAAACCATCCGAAGCAACTGAAGAACAGGAAATTGAGGAACTGACTGAAGAACTCGAGAAAGAAGAAGAGACACCGAAAGAAGCTGTCAAAGTCGAAGAAGAGGAAGAAACACCCGCCAAGGAAGAACAAAAGCCGTCAAAAAAAGAGAAAGAAGAAGGAGAAGAAATAGTCGAAGAGAGAATCTATACTATCCCGCTGAGCAGAGCTTGGATCATGCCTGCAAACAAGAGGGCGCCAAGGGCAATCAGAATACTCAAGAGCTTCATAATCAAGAACATGAAGTTCGAAGCTCAAAAGGAAGCTGAAACGGAAGAGGAAGAGGAACCTAAGAAGCTTGTCATTAGTAACGATGTGAACTTGAAAGTTTGGAGTAGAGGAATAGAGAAGCCTCCGCGAAAAATCCGTGTTAGAGCGGCAAAAGACAAAGAAGGCAACATAACTGTTTATTTGGCCGAAGGAGACTAGTCCTTGGCCATTTACCTTTCCAGCTTCGGCGGAAGCGTAAATATAGGCGTGTATTCTCTCGCCACAGAGGACATAATCATAGTTCCAGGCTATGTCCCATTTAGGGAGGCTGAACGACTGGCGCAATGGTTGAAAGTGAAACTTGTTCACGCGACAATCGGAGGCTCGGTCCTGGTGGGAGCACTTGCATGCGCAAACTCGAATGGAATCTTGTTGCCTAGTTATGTTCGAGATGAAGAGATTCAGGCTTTAAGGTCAGTTTTTAAGGGGAACATCACTATAATGCACACGAAGAAAACAGCATACGGCAACATGATCTTGGCAAATGATTATGGAGCAATCGTTGATCCACGACTAAAACCACCCGAAATCAAGGAAGTTTCCGAAACTCTGGACGTTGAAGCAGTTTCAAGCGAGATTGCTGATTTGCCGCTTGTTGGATCACTGGCAATGGCAACGAATAAAGGCGTATTGGCGCACCCTATGCTAAGAGACTCAGAGCGGAAAACTCTAGCAGACGTATTGAGAGTCCAGGTCGACGTAGGCACCATCAACTGTGGAATGCCACAAGTCGGAACAGGCTTGATCTGTAACAGCCACGCAGCTATAGCGGGATCGTTAACAACTGGACCCGAGATGTTTATAATTGGGAATGCCTTGGATGTTGTGAAGGAGAACGAGGAAATTGAAAGTTTTCAGAGTCACAGGTGAGATTCGGAAGCCGAATCTGAAAACCTCATTCAAACAGGAAATTATAGCTGCTAAACCTGAAAACGCAGTTGAAAAAGTCTATGCTGAGTTGGGCAGCAAACATCGAGTCAAACGTTTCCATATAAAGATAAACAGCGTTGACGAAGTTTCACCTGAAGATATAACTAATCCACTTTTGAAGAAACTGGTTCTTGGAGAAGAAAAAGTTGGCGAACAAGGATGAAGAAGAACTGCGAAGGCTGAGCGTGGAGCTTCGTTATCTTGAACAGACCGCCGAGGCCATACAGTCTAGACTTAATATGATCAACGCCGTTGCAACAGATCTGACTTATGCCAACATGGCGTTGGATGGGCTGGAAAATGAAAAAGAAAACACTGAGCTCCTTGTGCCGGTTGGCGGCAACTCTTACGTTAAGGCGAAACTTGAGAACCCTGACAAGCTGATAGTAGGTGTAGGTGCAGGAGTCTCAGTTGAGAAAACGCTGGCAGAGTCAAGAGACATCATAAAGAAGCGGTTGGACGATCTTGGAAAGGCCAAGTTATCCCTTCAACAGCAATTCAGCCAAGTTGTCGACAAGGCAAACGAAGATAGAGAGAGAGTTGAGAGACTAATGGCCAAAATGAGAGAGGGGAACGCTCCACAGAATGTTTGAGAAACTCAAATCAGGGCTGAAGGGACTCGTAAGCAAGGTTACAACGACTGAACTCAAGGGAGAAAATCTGCGCCCGGTCCTCTCGGAATTTAAGATGAGTTTCGCAGAAAATGATGTTGCCTTTCCTGTTGCAGAGAAGATATGTGACGAAATGGAAAAACGCTTAGACGGTGTTCAAGTCAAGCGCCTTACAGATCGAAGGAAAATCGTTGAGGACAACCTCCGAGACATACTCTTGGGCGTTATGCAAAGCAACGGCAAGATTGACCTGCTCAAACAAATTGAGGAAAAACGCAAGAAAGGCGAACCATACCTTATAGTTTTTGTCGGCATAAACGGAACTGGAAAAACCACAACCATAGCCAAGATTGTTCGTTTTCTCAACAAAAAAGGGTACTCTGTTGTTCTCGCGTGCAGCGACACTTATCGAGCAGGTTCCATCGAACAGCTAGAAGAGCACGCAAAGAGACTTGGCGTAAAGATGATCAAACACAAGTATGGCGCTGATCCTGCAGCTGTTGCCTATGATACGATAAGTCATGCTAAGGCACACGGCACAAACGTTGTTTTGATTGACACCGCAGGAAGAATGCAGACAAACCAAAACTTGATGAGCGAACTGGAGAAGATCAAACGCATAGTGCATCCTGACTTGACGGTCTTAACCGTAGATTCGCTTACTGGAAACGATGCTGTCATGCAAGCTGAAGAATTTCACAAGAGCATCGGTATAGATGCCACAATCCTGACTAAGGTGGATGCTGATGTAAAAGGCGGCTCAGCCCTAAGCGTAACATACGTAACGAAGAAGCCGATTCTTTTCATTGGAACTGGACAAACCTATGATGACCTAGAAGAGTTTAACCCGGAAAGATTCGTGCAAATGATCCTAAAGTAAGCTCAGTTTTCCATTTTCTTGTTCTAGTACTTATCAAGTAGTTTTAGAAGTATTGCTTTGGCAGAATATAATCTGTTCTCGCTCTGCTCGTATATAACAGACTTCGGGTTTTCAATGGCGTCGGCGCTTATTTCGTATCCCCTATGAATAGGCATATCATGCATGATGTAAGCGTCGCTACCTTTCAAGAGCTCCTTGTTTACTTGGTATGGCATCATTAGCTTGATACGTTTCTCTTTTTCTGCTGCAAATCTTGGATCTGTGAAGAATTCCATGTCGATCCAGGTGTCCGTGTAAACGAAGTCTGCGTCTTTGACAGCTTTCTCGGCATCTAAGGTCGTCTCGTATAACCCTGTTTTCTTTGCGTCTTTCAGGATTTCTTCATCTCGCGATGGCTCGTTAAAGATCGGTGTCACAGCAGTTATCTTGACTCCGGTTTTCGTGCACCCTTCGATAAGTGAATTGCAGACATTGTTGTGGATCCCCACATAGACGAGCTTTGCACCCTTAAGTGTGCCTTTCTTTTCTTTGATGGTTATCAGATCAGCTATAGCTTGGCTGGGATGGTATTTTTCGTCGCAACCATTGATGACTGGCACTTGTGAGGCTTGAGTCATTTTCTGCAGGTCAGTGTTCTTCACAAGTCTCGCCATTATGCAGTCAACGTTGCGTGATAGGTACTGTGTTTCGTCAGAGATGTCCGCGAGAGCGAAGTTTGTTGTTCTCCAATCTATGAAAAGTGCGTGGCCGCCAAGTTGTGTCATGGCAACTTCAAAGGCGACTCTAGTGCGTGTGGATGTTTTCTGGAAGATGAGAGCAGAGGACTTGTAGTTCAAAGCATCTCGGTATTTTTCCGGGTGATGCTTGACGTCAATGCCTTTATCAACAATTCCAGTGAGTTGTTGGTCGGTTAAATCCTCAAAACTGATGAGATGCATAATCGTCACCTTCTACACCAAACCCACCTATTTCCTATAAATGGTTTTTCCTTGAACCCGGCATCAGCTTCATTATCAACATGGCCATATTAGTCACTTGCCGCAAGGTCATCAAGGAGGTATAACCTTAATCCTCATAGCATCCTCAAATAAGGATATCGCAAGCCTGAATATAGCAAAACAAATCCTAAACAGCTATCCATTCACAGAAACAACTGAAATCTTTCAAGAAAATCCAATATATGAAGCCAACATCACCAACAGGCGAGTCAAACTTGTAACCTTGAACGAAGAGTCAATCCGTGCTCAGAATCTGCCCGCTCTCTTCAATGATTTGGAGCTCATAGTTTTCATTTCGAAGCACAGTAGCGAAAGTGGAACACCAACCCTATCAGTACACACCCCAGGAAACCTTGGCGACGCAGAGCTTGGTGGTGTTCCAAGGAGAGTTTCGATCTCGCCCGCGAATGCCATGAGGGATGCATTGAAAGCTCTTATGCGCTTAAGGGATGCGATGAAGCTTGGTTACGAAGTTTCCTATGAGGGGACTCATCATGGGCCTTCCCTAGATGTTCCAACAATGTTCGTTGAGCTTGGCAGCTCGCCAAAACAATGGAGTGACTTGAGCGGTGCAGTCGCTGTTGCTCAAGCCACGATGGAAGCCGTTTCAGAGTTTGACAATCGAACATCCAAAGTAGTCATCGGTATTGGTGGCACTCATTACAATGCCAAATTTACCCGTATAACAATGGAGAATGATGTAGCTTTTAGCCATATGATCCCAAAATACGCAATCCCAGATTTGGACGTAGAAATGCTCAGCCGATGCGTGGATAGAACACTGGAAGAAGTAGAGTACGCGATTCTGGATTGGAAAGGGATCAAGAGCGAGAACAAGCCATCACTTGTCAGAATGCTGAACGATATTGGATTAATGTTCGAGAAGATCTAGCGTGCAAACGGGGAAAAGTTAATAGAAGTGCTTCGATTATCTTTCAAACGTCGACTATAGAGCAACCTTTATATTCGATCTAAAATGTGGAGTGTGCGATGAAACATGGGTTTAAGATCATTCCTAACTCAATGTGCAAGAACACTGAAGCTTGCCGTAAAACCAGGAAGAAGCGAGCTTTGGCTATCCATAAAAATATGCTTCTTAGGTATTGGTGCAGTTGGACTGATTGGTTTTGTAATCAAATTGTTGTCTTCTGTTTTGCAGCCAGGTGGCACCGGTAGTACTGCATGAGCCTTTAGGGAAAGAGCCTCTATGGAGAAGAACGAAGAGTCGGCAGCAAAGATTTTTGCCATAAAAACAACAACGGGGCAAGAGAAGAATGTGGCCAGACTTCTTGCCGCCAAAATCGAGATGGCTAAAGTTCCAATCAAAGCCATTCTCGTGCCTGAAGCCCTGAGAGGATATGTATTCATGGAGGCCGAGGGACCACACTATGTCGAAGAGGCTATTGCAGGCATAAAGCATGTGAGATCAAGGGTGCCGGGCATCGTGAGCTTCTCAGAAATCGAAAGATACGTTGTCAAGAAACCGATAATTGAAGAACTAAATGAAAATGACATAGTGGAAATAATTGGTGGGCCATTCAAAGGCATGCGTGCAAAGATAACACGCGTCGACAAAGCTAAAACGGAGGTCACATTGGAGTTATTGGAGGCAAGCTTCACCTTGCCAATAACTGTCAATTCTGACTATGTCAAAATAGTGGAAAGATCAAAAGGAGAAGACGGTGAGAAATAGATGGCAGACAAAAAAACAGTAGAATTGCTCGTTAGCGGAGGGCAAGCAAACGCCGGACCACCCCTAGGTCCAGCACTCGGACCCTTGGGTGTCAACGTAATGATGATTGTGAACAAGATAAACGAGCTTACAAAGGACTATGCTGGAATGAAAGTTCCAGTGAAAGTTGTCGTTGATCCTGATACAAAAGGTTTTGAAGTTACTGTCGGAACCCCCACCACATCAGCACTCATTGTGAGTGAACTGAAACTTGAGAAAGGTTCAGCGACGCCGCACTCGGCGAAGGTCGGAAACCTTACGATTGATCAAGTTGTACGCATAGCTAAGATGAAGCGGCCAGAACTATTGGCAAAAGATCTTAAAGGCGCTGCAAAAGAGATCTTGGGAGCATGCGTCAGCATAGGAGTCACTGCGGAAGGCAAAGATCCGCGTGAAGTGCAAAAGGAAATTGACGAAGGCAAACATGACGGGATATTTAGCCAGGGCTAAGCATAAGAAGAATATTTTTATAACTGCATTCCATTCCATCATTGGCACGAGGCCTTCAAGATGCCCCTAGACCAAAAAACAATACTGATAGCAGTCAAGGAAGCTAAGGAGAAATCTGAAAAGAGAAAGTTCAACCAATCAGTAGAGCTAGTTCTGCGCCTCAGAGAAATAGATATGAAATCTCCTGAAAGCAAAATCCAAGAAATCGTAGAGTTGCCGAATTCTCTGGCGAAGCCAAATAGAATATGTGTGATCGCTTCTGGTGAATTGGCTCTAAAAGCCAGGAAGGCTAATGCAGACAGGGTCATTGAGAAGGCTGAGCTTGATAGTTTAGCTGGTAAAAAGCGAGAACTCCGGAAAACGGCCAATGATTATGACGTTTTCATAGCTGAAGCTCCTCTTATGCCCTTAGTAGGTAAGATACTTGGTCCGATTTTGGGTCCAAGAGGAAAAATGCCTGTACCAGTTCCACCGGCAGCAGACATAGCAAGTGTGTTGACAAAATACCATAAAACAGTCATTGTGAGAATGCGCAATCAACCGATAATTCAATGCCGCATTGGCACAGAGAACATGAAGGAAGAGGAGTTGGTTGAGAACATTCAAACAGTTCTAAAAATAGTGGAAGGAAAGCTTAAGAAAGGAATGAAGAACATCAGATTTGCCAGCATAAAAACGTCAATGGGCACGCCCGTAAGAGTCAAACCATAAGAGAGGAGAACCAATGCCGTCAGAACAGATTTTGCAGGAAAAAATCAGCGAAGTTGAAGAAATAACAGAACTGGTAAACCAGCACAAGATCCTTGGTATTGCCAATCTACAGAAAGTGAGGGCAGCTCAACTTCAAGCTTTCAAGAAGAACCTGCAAGGCCAAGTTTACATGAGAGTTATGAAGAACACAGTGATGAAGCGAGCAATCGAGAACTGTAAGGATAAACCTGAACTGAAAAAACTTGAGGAGCATCTAGAAGGGTCGAATGTTTACTTATTCACAGACCTAAACCCGTTCAAACTGGTCTTAATCTTGGAAAGAGGAAAGGTTAAGACAACGGCCAAGTCTGGGGATATAGCAGCATTCGATGTTATTGTTCCAGCGGGCAACACTGGGCAACCGCCTGGTCCGATAATCAGCCAACTCAACTCCGTCGGTCTGCCCACGAGAATCGAGTCTGGAAGCGTCTGGATAAACAGGGACACTTTAGTGGTTAGGAGAGGCGAAGCGATTGATGAAAGACTTGCAGGTGTTCTGTCAAAGCTCGGCATAAAGCCAGTCGAAAGTGGTCTCGCAATGTATGTCGTGTTTGATGACGGTTTGGTGATAACACAAGACCAGCTTAGAGTAGACGTTGATGGAACTAAACAAAGCGTCGAAGCGGCCTACGCCGATGCTTTCGCACTATCATTGGGAATAGCGTATCCAACAATGGAAAGCACAGTGGCACTTGTACAAGTTGCCCACCGGGAAGCATACGCGCTTTCCATTGGAGCGGCAATACCAACTAAGGAGACGATGGCGGACTTGCTTAGAAAAGCGCATTTTGAGATGGTAAGCTTAAGTAGTCGATTGCCAACCGTAGAGGAGAAGTCTCCGCCAACTGAAAAGACTGAAAAAAGTTAAAATAGCTGAATGAAGAGGTGAAAAGATATGGAATACGTTTACGCTGCAATGCTCCTTCACAAAGCGGGGAAAGAAATAAACGAGCAGAACCTGACGCAGGTCTTGTCATCCGCAGGCATAAACGCCGATGCTGTTCGAGTGAAAGCCCTAGTTGCTTCTTTAGCCGAGGTTAATATTGACGAGGCAATCAAATCAGCCCCAACAATGATGGCGGCACCCGCGGCAGCACCCGCAGCAGCCCCAGCGGCAGAAGCCAAACCGAAAGAAGACGATAAAAAGAAGAAGGAAGAAGAGGACAAACAGAAAGAAGAAGCTGCACTCGAGGGACTAGGAGCACTATTTGGTTAGAAGCGCCTTCGATTCAGTTTCAACTGGCTTTTTCTTCTCATATACTTCTCTGTTATGTTGGCGTTCTAGTTTCTTCCATAACATGAGCGGAAGCCATCCGCAAATTATCATCACTGTACCCGGAAAAGCCGTTGGTCCATAAGTCAGCAGAGCGGCTTCAAAGACAAAGAATGATAACCCCATAGCCACGATTGATGCGATTGCCGATCTCTTCCCGAATTTTCTCCAAGTCTGTGTTGCAAGTAGCCCTGCAAAGAAAAAGTCTCCAAGTCCCAACGACATGTACTGTAAGCCCTTCCCGGTGTCCATCAATGGAGTTATCGGCAGAGAAATAAGCACAGGAAGTCTGAGATCAGAGACACTAGTGGCCGCGGACACCATTGACTTGGTTACCAGGACCAACACGATATCTGCTATAGTGAGGAGCCCTGCGAAAACCAGCGTCGTTTTCCATGTGAACAGGCTTCCGATGTAAAGGATTATCAGAACCGCAAAAACCGTTCCGTACAAGTTCAGCAGGTATGGAAACCATATTGTCGTTTTTCCGTAAAAAACGTACAAACATATGAACAAAGCAGGTGGCAAGACTGCCAAGTACCACCTTTCTTTCTTGGCTATCTTGACTTGCTCATAAATGAGGCTTCCCAACGCAAAGCCAGCCAATCCATAAAAAGTCAAGAAACCGTAAACACCTAAATCGGTAGAGACATAGTTGAACTGAATAGTTATGCCCGCGACAAGACTGGCTGTGAGAAACGTGAGACAGAAAAGACTAGCTTTGCCCTTGCTGAAGTCTGAGAAGAGGTAACTGAAAATGAAAAGTATCATGGAATAGGCGAACAGGAAAATCGCCATAAGCGCAAATTGTGGAATCCAAACGATAATCAGTACAGTTACGCTTATTGAGGCGACAAGCATAACAGCATCGCGGATTCTGAATTCCCTTTCTTCAAAGACGCCCTTCAACTTGCTCTCCACTTTTCTGTTGAGCAATGTTGCTACAAAGCTGACTAGGAGAAGAACTACTGGCATTGTGAGGTCGAAATTCATACCCGCACATAGGCAGAACGAGCATTTAAGCCTTAGAGGTTTAGAGTGTTCAAGACTGCTAGAGATGCAATGAGAGCTTCCTCAGTTCGGATTGTTTCTGTTCCTTGCTCTGGGACCATGTTCACAACGAAATCCACAATGTCGTCAAGTTTCAGTCCTTCCTGCTTGACTATTTCATTCAGCCCACTTGCTGGGGCGCCGAAAGCCAGAAGAATACTGCTTGCAGTCCTCCATTTTTCAGCGACCTTGTCAACAACACTGTTGACTGGACAACCATATTTCGAAGTAGCTATCGTCACATCGAAATCCTTGGTTTGCACTATTTCGCCAAAAGCATGTTTCTCAGTCACTATCGAGTAGCCCCAGTACTCAGGTATCGATTCACGATCCACGATTTCAACTTCAATTCTTGGGTCTTTCTTTACGACTTTGACTGTGACCCGCTTGTTTGCAGGAAGCTGTCTGTTCATGATCAGTGCAGTCTGCTCCACACCCATATCTATCAGCATGCCCAGCTTCGTACGCGAAAGTGTCACGGCTTCACGGCATTCTCCGATTTTCAGTTTCTTCACTTGCCGGTTTAGTGGGTGGTGCGCCGTTCGCAACGGTGGTAGTATGCCTGCATACTGTAGGTTTGGTTCAAGATGGAAGAGTCGTTTTCGCAGGTATTGTGGGGTCTCCATGTAAGAAAGCAAGGCTGCAATCTCGTTTGCATCGTATGTCTGGTTAACTCTTGGGCGGTCTGGATAAATTATGATTCTGTCAACTCTGAAAATGGCAGCGGCTCTTCCAATCAAGCCTATCTTGGCGGTCTTCTCGCGCAAGTGCGGCGTGTCGGAAACCACAGAAGCCGGTATGGCTATCGAGATTTTTTTACTCTGCAAAGACGTGTCCGCCTGCGGATTCTGAACTGCGTATTACCAACTTTTTGCTTAAAAAGCTGACAACATAATATTGATCATGCAGCGAAGCATAGAAGTGATGTAACATTGGTGAAGACATCAGTCTTAGACTCTATTGGTCAAATGAGTGAGATTGACAAAAGCAACATGCTTTCTTTCTGTGTTGAGGCCCCAAATCATTATGAGAAAGCCGCAAAGTTGGCGGAGAAACTCTTGTTGGATTTCAAGGAACCGAGTGCAATCATAGTGTCTGGAATGGGTGGATCCGCTATCGGTGGCGAGCTTCTTAAAGACTGGGCGAGAAACAGAGTAACGGTTCCGATTGAAGTGTGCAGAGACTACTCGCTTCCCAAGTATGCGGACAAAGGCACACTGGTATTTGTAGTAAGTTACTCAGGAGAAACTGAGGAATCCCTCAGCGCTTTTCTGGACGCCCTAAAGCGAGGATGCACCGTTGTCTCAGTAAGTTCTGGTGGCAAACTACAGAGCTTCGCAGAGAAACTAGGCGTTCCGCACATATGTGTTCCTTCAGGCATGGCTCCACGTGCCACTTTGCCCTATTTGTTCATCCCTCTGCCGTTGATTCTGGAAAAGATTGGCTTGGCTTCAAACGTTAGTCGCGAAATCTCTGAGGCCACAAAGGTTCTTGAATTGATTAGTGACGGAAATTCGCCTCAGAAACCGTCGAACCGCAACTTCTCAAAGAGTTTAGCTAAAGCGATCGTCGGAACAATCCCAGTTACCTATGGCTTCGGATTTTTCCGGGCAGTGGCTCAACGTTTCAAGACGCAATTCAACGAAAATAGTAAGGTTCCTGCCAAATGGGAGTTTTTCCCAGAACTCAACCACAATGAGATCGTTGGTTGGGAAGCCTTGGGGAATCTGGCAAAACACTTCTCAACAATTATCATTAGAGACACGGAGGAACCTATGGAGATACGTCATAGGATAGAGAATACGAAGGATTTGATGCAGAACCTTTCTTTGAAGATTTTCGAGGTTCGAAGCGAAGGCCGAAGTGCACTGGCAAAGATGTGTTCAGTTATCTCTGTAGGTGATTTTACCAGCGTCTATTTGGCTATATTGCGGGGAATCGATCCCACACCCGTAAAAACTATCAGTCTGCTCAAAAATGAACTCGCAAAAAATGGAATAAGAGAGAAGGTGATTCGTGAACTTCAGAGGATTTCACGGAAATGATCTCTTTCTAGCTTATGAAGTCAGAGAACATTTTTTCGGCCGTTTCAAGCGGTGTTTTTTGTGGGGGACGCTTGAAAGCGTAAGCGCAGATCGGTAGTATCGGCCCTTTCATGTTCTTATCTATGGCGATCTTCATGGCCCTTATCACGTCAAACAAGACTGAGCCAGCGTTTGGCGCGTCAACTGTAGAGAGTTTGAGATCCATTTGCATAGGCACATTACAAAAGTGTGTTCCTTTAATCCAGAAGTAGCTGTCACGTCTATTCTGGAGAAAATCCACATAGTCAGTTGAACCCGCCACAACCTCGGCTTTGTATGGTAATGCAGATTCAACAGATTCCGTTTTGACTGCCCGTTTGATGTCTTTGGTTCGTTCGAGTGTATCTAGGGATTCGTTGCCTCCGCCGACATCAAGTTGATATGTTTGAGTAACACGAACTCCATTCGTCGCAAGAAGTCTGAGTAATGTTTTGTGCATCGTTGTTGCGCCGACTTGGTCTATTAAGTCATCGCCTGCAAGTGGGGTTTCAGCCATTTCGAAGCGTCGTGCCCATGCTTCTTCGCTGGCAATAAAGTTGGGTGTGGCATTCACGAAACCGCAGCCAGCTGCAAGTGCCTGTTCGGCGTACCATTGGGAAGCTTTCGTTCCCCCACTTGGAAGAAGATTAATCACGATTTCTGCGTCGTTTTCTTTCAGTGTTCTTATCATGTTATCTTCGGACTGATTGCTCACGCGTATTACGCGTTTTGTGTATTCACCTAAACCGTCGAGAGGTGGACCCTTATGTACAATGACATTCAGCGTGGGAACGTTGGCTAGCTTTGGTGTATTGTTTGGCTCCGCGAAAATGGCTTCAGAAAGATCTTTCCCTACTTTTCTGTTATCTATGTCGTATGCCGCGACGACTTCAATGTCTCTGGGGTGAAAACCGCCTAAAAAGAGGTGACGTAATCCGATACAATCTTCCTCTTTCTCACAGTTACTGTACCATTGTAGACCTTGGATGAGGGCTGAGGCGCAGTTTCCGACCCCCACTAGGGCAACTCTTATTTTCGGCATTGTCGCTCACTGTTGTTGGCATTTCATATTTTGTGTTTTCCTTATAAACTGCTATGCCGTGTCCGCGGCTGACGTCCATGAATCACAAACATGGTCTATTCTTCAGGAGAGACAAAAGCAGCGTTATACGCTGACAGTGAAGAACATTAGAGAGTCTGGTGTTCAGTTGTTGACGTGTGCTTTATTATTAGGCAAGTCTTAGAGTCTCTGAGCAATCTGGAAAAAGGCTGGAAAAATGGAGAAAGAAACCCGAACACCAGACAAGTACACGTTGCTCAACGAGCTAGCACGTAGACGAGGATTCTACTGGCAATCATATGAGATATATGGCGGTGCTAGCGGTTTTCCAACCTACGGCTATTTAGGTTCAAGACTGAAACAGAACATCGAGAACAAACTGAGAGATCTTTTCGTCAACAAGCTTGGTTTTATGGAAATGGAATCCCCTGTAATCACTCCAAGCATGGTTTTCGAAGCCTCAGGCCACGTTGATCACTTCAAAGAACCAATGGTAGAGTGCGATAAATGCAAGAAGAGTTTCCGAGCAGACCATTTGCTTCGTGAGTTTGCCAAAATGAGTGAGGCAGAGGCTGAAAAACTGAGCTTGAAGGAACTGCACGAAGCTATAGAGAAGCATGAAATCCGTTGTCCCGACTGCCACGGAACTTTCGGCGAACCGAAACAGTTTCTTACTATGTTCAAAACGACCATAGGACCTTACTCTAACGCAATTGGCTATGGTAGACCTGAGGCTGCTCAAGGAATATTCGTCGAGTTTAACCGCCTATACGGTATGGCACGTGAGAAACTCCCATTCGGTGTCCTTCAAATAGGTCACGCCCTAAGAAACGAAATCTCACCTCGACAAGGCTTGCTCCGACTGAGAGAATTCACGATAGCTGATCTGGAATTCTTCTTTGACCCAGATGAACCAGACTGCTACCTTTTGAAAGATGTCGAAAATAGCAAATTGCAGTTTTTGCTGGCTGAGAATAAGCAAAAAGAATCGGAGGAGCTGACGGAGCTCACTATAAAAGATGCGTTGGACAAGGGGTTTGTTAAGTCTAAATGGCAAGCAGTTTTCATGGCTTTTGCGCAGAGACTGCTAACGGAGTTGGGCGTTCCATCTGATAGACAACGCTTCATAGAGAAACTTCCATGGGAAAGAGCGCATTACTCTGCACAGAGCTTTGATCAAGAGGTTTATGTTGAACGGTGGGGTTGGGTTGAAGTTTCAGGACACGCTTACAGAACAGATTATGATTTGAAAAGCCACATGAAAGGCAGTGGCGTTGATATGCATGTCTTCAAAGAATACGCGGAGCCTGTGGAAACAGAACAAGAGATCATAAAGCCAATCATGGCTAAGCTGGGTCCCGCATTCAAAGGGGAAGCTGCGAAGGTTGCAGACTTGTTATCCACGGCTAACGCCACAGAGGTTGCGTCTTCTCTAAAGGCTAATGGTTACTATCTGCTGGGAAAACACAAGATTCTGGCAGAACACATCGATATTAGATGTGAAAGAATAGTGGAACGCGGTCGACGCTTCATTCCACACGTCGTGGAGCCAAGTTTCGGCTCAGACAGATTGTTTTATGTAGTTCTCGAGTATGCCTATAATATTAAGGAAGACCGTGCAATACTAAGCTTCCCACGAGACATTGCTCCCATACAGGTCGGCATATATCCACTAGTGAGCAAGGATGGATTACCCGAGAAGACAATGGACTTGTACAGAGCGTTGCTTGATGAAGGCTTCACCGTCGAATTGGACGAGGCTGGTTCAATCGGCAGAAGATATGCACGTGCAGATGAAATTGGAGTACAACTCGGTTTGACAGTTGATTATGATACGCTTAAGGATGGCACCATAACGATTCGAGATCGTGACTCGTGGAGACAGGTAAGAACCAAGATAGAGGATTTGCCGGAGCTCTTGCGCAAATATTTTCGGCGAAAGATCGAATTTGACGACTTAGGTCAACTGATTGAAGGCTAAGCTTTCGCTACCTTTTTTAACCAAGTGGAACATTATATGATAGAAAACGTCGCCCGTTTTTGAGGACGGAAAAGGATTTGGTGCTTCCAGCAGAGACCGAGGAGCGAGTGAAACGAAGGGCACTGAATGTTTGTCAAGATCACTTACGTAGAGTTCTGGATCTGACCAGAAAAATCCCTCAACTCGTGGATTGCTTCATAAAAAACGAGAGGGAAAAAGCAAGGCTCCTTTTCAATGAAATTCACAGCGGTGAAAATGAAGTTGACAAGGCTAGACGACTCGTTTCCCACGAGCTGGCTGAAATCGGAGCCATCTTGATCAGTAGGGAGGACTTCCTGAGACTTACGAACTTGACAAGTGAAATTGCAGACTTCTCCGAAGGTATAGCCTTCCGTCTAGTCGAGATCATGGAACACAGTTGGAACGTGCCAGGAGATATTAAGAAAGACTTGTTGAAGCTTTCAGAAGCTGTTCTAGACACTGTGCTTAGACTTAGCGAGACGATGATGGTTCTTAGTTACGGTTCGGGAAAAACGATGGAAAAAGCCAAGGATGTCGAAGTGGCTGAACAGGTAGTCGACGGGATATACCGCGAACTTGAAATTAAGATACTCAGCAGCAAAATTGATTTTCCAGCGTTGATCTTGCTGAAAGATGTATTGCAGTTGCTAGAAGAATCAGCAGATAAAGCTGAAGATGCAGCTGACGCTGCTTGCATTCTCTCCCTTATCATGTGAAAGGCGAATGGCTGAATGGCTGAGAAAATCGACGTTGAATTCATTGAGAACTTCCTAGTTGTGTGGAACCCGTCGTCAGGCTCTGAGCTCTACCGAAAGGGATTCTACGGTAAACCCTTAGGTATTGCTAAGCCTAAAACTCCAGAATTCAATGTTCCATTGATCTTGGACATGATGGAAGGACTATACCTGTCCCAAAAGCGAATGATAACGGTGCACGAGGGTTCAGAAAGAAAAAAAGTTAGCATCAGAAAACTCCAGCAAATGGCAAAGCGACTATACGAGGAGTTTGAAGAAAAATACGCCGTCTACCGCGATCTACGTGACAAGGGTTTGATCGTCACCCCGGGCATAAAATTTGGGTGCGACTTCGCAGTTTACAAGTATGGTCCTGGCGTCGAACACGCACCATATATGGTTTCAGTGAAAAAAACTGAGTCTGCGATTACTGCTACGGAGATTGTTAAGGCTGGGAGACTGGCCACAACCGTTAGAAAAAGGTTCATTATTGCTGTTTCGGATCTGGAAAAAGGAAGAATAGACTACCTGATTTTCAAGTGGTTCAAGGCGTAAACATACGTTTCTTGATGGCGACTTAATCGGTCACTAGTTTACTAGTAGCTTTTTCAGTCTAGCGTCGGGGCTACTCGCTCTTCTAGCCTTGCATGATGATCTGATCTTCGAATTCCCCTCTCACGTGTTGATGTGGATAAACTTTCGTTGCCGTTAGTTTGCATCCTTCAGCTATTATGACGTCGTCTGCAATGACTGAAACTGACTCTATCTTTGTGCGTCTTCTGGGTCTTGAGAGGATCGTTACATGCCTTCCTACGATGCTTTGCTTAATCTCTGTTTTTTCCTCTACTATGACTCTGTCCATTATCGCTGAATCTTCTATTAGTGCATCTTTGCCAATCTGGGTGTAGTTGTCTATGCACGAATTAGATATTTCGGCGCCATCTCCAATTCTGCAATGTCTTCCTATCAAGACTGCGCCCTGAATCTTGATCTTTCCATGTTTTATCTTTCTGACGATTTCCTTCTTGCTTTTCATTGCTTCCGAGCTTTCACCTTGAACCCATATTCTCCTGTCTTCGCTTACTCTTCCGCCGAAATCCGTCAGTGATGTGAAGCGTCCGTTGAGCATGTCATGCATGGCTTCTAGATAGTGCTTCGGTGTGCCTACATCATACCAGCTTCCACTTAGAGTATATCCGTAAACTGGTCTGCCGGTTTTTATCAGATAGGGAATGAAGTCGAAGCCGAAGTCCAATCGGTTTCTCTCTTTGATTATCTGCTTGACTCCTTTCTCTCTGAATATTTTCCGTATTTCCGGCGAAACTACGTATAGGCCGGTGTTTGCCAGGTTTGATGGGGCTTCCTTGATGGAGGGTTTCTCGACGAATCTTGCGATTCTCTTCTGTCGGTTTATGTCAGCAATACCGTAACCTTCGACATTTTCGACTTCTCTCAAGGCTATCGTCATGGTGGCTCCTTTCTTTTCATGGAATTCTGCAAGTTCCTTGACGTTTACATCGAAAATGTTGTCGCCTTGCACGGCGAAAACTGGGTCTCTAACATTGTAGTATTCCATGCTTATCCTAGCGGAGTCAGCACTTCCGAGATCATCGACGTTCGGTTGGTATTTCACGTGAACTCGCGGTTTTATGTTATATCTTGCGGAGAACCCGTAACCTGACTCAAAATAGTCATGTAGGTCCCTGTAGTTCGTGTAGCCCTTAACTCCAAAGATGAAGTTTTTGATGCCTTGCCGAGCCAAGGATAGTAGCGAGAACTCTATCATGGGTCTGTTCATTAGGCGAACGCATGCCTTGCTCGTTTCGGCTGTGAGCGGGAGCAGTCTTTTCGCTTTTCCCCCAACAGGGATTATCACCCTCAGTCTGTTTGGCGCGTAATCGTCAATCACAATTGCCACCAACAAAGCTTTCTAATGAGTATTTCACGTGGCACGTATTAAATTTTCGAGTAGTAACGTGGGTTTTATAACGTGCTTCAGTGAAAGCATTATTCAATCCTTCAGGATTTGGACGGTTATGGGTAAGATCAGCGGTTACTTGCGTTTGATGCGTTCAGTGAACTGTGTTATGATGGGTTGCGCAGTCATAGTTGGAGCGGCGCTGTCGAATCCCATGGGTCTTGGGTCCTCTTGGCTGAATCTTGTTTACGGTTTCTTGACGGCCTTCGTTCTGACTGCTGCATCTATGGTTGTGAACGATTATTACGATCAGAAAGCAGACGCTATAAATGAACCAACTCGTCCAATTCCAAGCGGGTTAATCAAGCCTAGGGAGGCATTGGTCTTTGCGGCGATTCTTGTGCTGGTGGGTTTACTGGCTGCATACTTGACAAGCTTTCTCTGTTTTCTCGCAGCTATCGTCGCTTGGTTGGTTTTTGTAGCCTACACCACCGTTGGCAAGCGTAGTGGTTTGCCCGGGAATCTTCTTGTAAGCTCATGTGTCGCGATACCTTTCATCTATGGAAGCGTGGCAATGGCAGACACCGTGAAGCTGAATGTGTTAATTTTCGCTTCCATCGCGTTTCTTTCGAACACTGGAAGGGAGATAACCAAGGGGATCGTCGATGTCCAAGGCGACAGGACTCAAGGCGTGAAGACTCTGGCGGTACGCTATGGAGAGAAGACGGCTGTAAGTGTAGCTGTTCTGTTCTATCTTTCTTCGGTTCTGATGAGTCCGATACCATGGTTTTTGGGTCTTGTCTCCTCCTGGTTTATCCCCTTCGTGTCAGTTACCGATCTTGGACTGGCATTGTCTTCGCTTATGCTATTGAGGGATCATTCGAGGAATAATGCAAGGAAGATCAAGAGACTAGTTCTCTTATGGTTCATTACCGGGTTAGCTGCCTTTGTAGCAGGTGCCTCAGGTTGAGCCGATGTTCAGCGATTTGTCAGAGCGCTGTTATAATACTTCTCTGCTTTGGTTGCACCCATATAGACGTTTGACTCGCTTCTTCCAAACCCGAGTTTTCATTCCTTCTTACCAAACTCTTCTTACCAGAATGCGTGTTCTAGAAATTGGAATTATAAGCAACATGGCTGCTAGTTCTATCTGGAGAGTGCTGTTTCTTGAAAGAAGGGGATGAAACTGACTATGAGTATTCACTCCGCGGAAAGGATTGGAACGTTTACTGGCTCCTTCTGAAAAGTGGCCACTCGATGAGTGTTCGCGAAGTTCAGCGAGCCTTAAGCTTTAGCAGTCCGAGCGTCGCTCAGCACCATCTTGAGCAACTACGCGGATTGGGTTTGGTGCAGAAACAGGATGTAGGTGGCGACTATTTGTTGGCGAGTGAAGTCAAGATTGGGGTGTTGCGTCACTTCGTCAAGTTGGGTAGGCTTCTTTTCCCGCGCCATTTTTTCTACGCTGTTTTCTCCACAGCGTCTTATATCACGTACCTTTTGTTGTTGCTTCAGAGTCTCACACGGGAAAGCCTGTTCATCATTAGCTTCGGTGCTGTGGTTTCTGTGATTCTCTGGTATGAAGCGATTCGCGTATGGTCTTTGAAACCGTTCTAGTCTCTGGATTGGATTGTACCAGAGCTTAGTATAAAATAGGATCAAGACGTAGTTTCTTGACAGGTGACTTTACGATGGAACGGAAAATCAAGAAACAAACAGTTATCTATGGTCTTACTGCAATTCTGCTAGCAGCGTCTTTGGGAGCGTTATGCTTCAACTTCGGGCTCTACACATCACAATTTCGAGTGGCTGCATTGCCTTCATCTGCTTCACCTACGGCCTTTCTGACGTCGTTCTCATCATACGAAGCGCTCAAAGATTTTTTGGCAACGGGTTCAAGAAGCTGGGTTGGGCAATACTATTATGCAATGTCGGCGGACGCATTTTCGCGCGAATCCAGCACAAATGGTAAACTCTCTATTGAGTCCTACTCGTATTCATCCACGAATGTTCAAGTTGCGGGTGTTGACGAGTCAGACATAGTAAAGACTGACGGTGAATACATCTACGTAATCTCTGGCAATTTCATCGAGATCATCAAAGCCTATCCTCCAGAGACAGCAGGAATAGTCTCCAAGATATCTCTTGGCGATTCTTCCCCAATTGGAATCTACGTCAACGGCGATCGACTAGTCGTGCTTGGCCGCAAGAATTTTGCCACCTATACACCCAGCCCTCTATATTACAGAGCAAGCTATTACGGATACTACAACGATGAACCGAAGACCTTCGTGAACATCTACGACATTCATGACAGGACATATCCAATATTACTGCGGGATCTCACCGTCGACGGCGACTATTCAGACTCCCGAATGATCGGCGACTACGTCTATTTCAATGCCTACAAACCAGCCTACTTGTTGGATAACACCGTCAACCTCCCAGAATTCTCTTCAAACGGTCAAGTCAAGGAGATCACCCCATCCGAAATCTACTATCGGAACGACTCTGACAGCTACTACCAGTTTACGACGTTCGTTGCAATGAACCTGCAGAACACGACAGAAGCACCAACATACTTGACAGTCATGCTAGGACAAATGAGTACCATGTATGTCTCCCTGAACAATCTGTACATATCACTACCTGACATGGATGGCAACACGACAATATACCGCATTCACGTAGAGGCAGGCAACATGACCTGCGAAGCTAATGGCAACGTCCCGGGACGAGAACTCAATCAATTCTCAATGGATGAGGATGGCGATCATTTCAGGATAGCGACCACAAGATGGGCGAACGGGGCTATTCAGAATAACGTTTACGTCTTGGATATGAACCTCAGCATTGTCGGAAAGCTGGAGAATCTTGCTTCGGGAGAGAATCTTCACTCCGCCAGATTCATGGGTAGTAGATGCTACCTCGTAACCTTCCAAACGGTTGATCCACTATTCGTAATAGACCTGAGCGTCCCTTCAAATCCATCTGTCCTGGGGAACCTGACGATACCTGGCTACTCAGACTACTTGCATCCATATGATGAGAACCATTTGATTGGCATTGGCAAGGACACAGTGACGGAAGGTGGATCATTTGCCTTGTACCAAGGAGTCAAAATATCACTTTTCGACGTTAGCAACGTTACAAATCCACAGCAAATAGCCAACTACATTATAGGCGACCGAGGATCAAGCTCACTGGTCTTTGATGATCATAAGGCCTTTCTGTTCGACAGAGCAATGCATCTTCTGGCTATACCAGTTACTGTGGCAAAGATAGATCCAGCTCAGTATCCTTCGGGGATCCCGCCAAGTGCTTATGGAACGCAAGTGTGGCAGGGATGCTACGTCTTCAACGTCTCTTTGACACAAGGTTTCTTGTTTAAGGGCGGTGTGACTCACCTTGGTAGTGGCGCAAACGTGGGCAACGATGACTATTGGGTGCAAAGATCATTATACATAGAAAACGTGCTCTATACGGTGTCGAACAAGAGGATAAAGCTGAACAATCTGAACGATCTGTCATTCATAGGCGAGATAGAGCTTCCCTAACCTCTATTTTTTCTTTTTCTAGTTGATTCTGCGGTTTCAGGTAGATCTACGCATGGCACAAGAGACGATGAGCCTAACCATTTCTTGACTATAATTGCTGTTCTGATTCAGTGTGTACAGTGACTATTGTCTCTGCGAAATGTGATTTCACTTTTTCTTCAACTTCGGAAGCTATTTTGTGTGCGTCCTCTACTGAAATCTGTTTTGTGAAGCAGCAATCTATGTTTATGTGCCGTTTCTCGTCTGCAACATAAGTTACTATTCTCTTGATTCGGAAAACTCTGCTTGACTGCGTTGCCTCATGAATCGCTTTGCTGATTTCATCTTCGTTCACCATTGGGCCCTTTTGCTTCTTAGCGCTGTAGGGTTCTATGTGAACGGTCACATTTTCGACTTCTCTTATTCTCTCCTCTATTCTGTCCTCGATCTTCTCAGCGATTTCATCGGCTTTTTCTACTGATAGCTTCGAGTCTACGTAGATGTGTAGTGTGATGTAGAGTTTGCCTTCTGTGTAAGCAGTGTCAATTTCGTGAACTCCTTTCACGCCTCCAGTTTCCATTGTTAGCCTTTCTATTAGTTTCTCTGTGGGCATTCCAGTCGCAAATGGTTCTGTGTGTATCGTGACGTCAGAATTACTCAGAATCCCTTTGATGTTTGTTTCTACCTTTGATGCGAGGTCGTGAGCCTCCTCAACGTCTAGGTAGTCTGGGACCTGTACTGTGGCT
Organism: Candidatus Bathyarchaeota archaeon; assembly: GCA_022865885.1. Taxonomy (GTDB): domain Archaea; phylum Thermoproteota; class Bathyarchaeia; order Bathyarchaeales; family Bathycorpusculaceae; genus DRUK01. Next base: position 39,407 of record JALHSQ010000219.1, read on the forward strand.
CGTACAAAAGTCTTGTCTCCAGCTTTTCTGATTTTCAGATCTTCGCATCTGTATACACCTTTTGTGTTGACTATCTCTTTTCTCACTTTGTCTGCAACTTCTTTCGAAGTAGTGTCGCTCAGTTCCATTCCACTTTCCCAGATCAGCCTCACGCTGAAGTAAGACAGCAATACACCCAGAACGATGGATGCCAAAGCGTCCCCAAAACGCAATCCTAGAGTGGCAAGTCCAAATCCAAGAAATGCTATGATTGTTGAGCTCAGATCCGCCAAAGCATGGTAGAATCCTGCTTTCATGGTAGAGCTTTCACTTTTCCTTGCTCTCATAAGAGTTCCGACTCTGAAGAAGTCAATGCAGAAGGTGTACCCGATTGCGATGAAACCTACATATTCCAGGCGGAATTCGATGGACTGATTGCTGATTATCCTTAGGACCGCTTCGTATATGACGAGTAGTGCTGTTCCAACAAGGGCAATCCCTCCTACAAGTCCGCCTATTGGTTCGAATTTCTCGTGGCCATACATGTGTTCTTCGTCTGGGGGTTTGAGCGAAGCCCGAGTGACTATGAAAAGGGTGAGAGTGGTCACAGCGTCTAGTGTTGCGTGTAGTCCATCGCTTACTATGGCTAGACTGCCAACGGCTAGACCAAGGGTTAATTCCACAAAAACAACGGTTGTTATTGCTATAGTTGAGTATTTGAGCGTCTTTAACTTGTAGTTACTCTCTGAGGCACTTCGCATTTCTACTCTCAATATAAACTAAGGTAGGGGAATTTAAGAATTATGGGCTTTCTCTGCGTGTTCTTTGCTGTAAGTGTCTTTTTCCTCTTTTTCTTGTGCTCCTTAAAGTGTCTGAAATCGAGCTAGGGGCGTTTAAAGCTTAAAAGCGGAGAGACATTTAGGTTTGAAGGCAATAGTGAGTCGAAAGGTTGACGCTTATGATATTCGTGCCAATACAAGAAATCCTGCAGGGAGATTATGAGAACAAGACAGTTGCTATTAGAGGGTGGATCTATCGTAAAAGAGAAGGAAAACGAACAATCTTTCTTGTTGTCCGAGATTCAACAGGAATTATCCAATCCACCATAAAATCAGAAAGTTCAGCTTGGAAGGATGCTGAAAAGATAACCATCGAATCCTCGCTGATCATGGAAGGGCTCGTCAAGAAAGATTCACGTGCCCCCGGTGGATACGAAATCGCTGCTGAAAAGCTATCCATCATTGGTCTCGCTGAACTCTTTCCAATCACAAAAGGCAAGCATAGAGCGGGGAGCGATGCTGAGGAGAAGAGTGAAATGGATAGTGAAGAGCACCTGCGCAGGCTTCGCCATCTGTGGCTTCGGAGTCTTGACATGAATCACGTCATGAAAGTGAGAGGTGATGTATTGGCGTTTGCCCGCGACTTTTTCAAAAGCAGAGGTTTCACAGAAGTTTCCCCTCCCATGTTCATTTCAGCAGCTGTTGAGGGAGGCTCCACACTTTTTGGCCTGAAGTACTTTGACCAGAACTTGTATCTGACGCAAAGCTCTCAACTCTATCTGGAAATCTTGATCTACTCGTTAGAGCGGGTTTACTGCATTGCCCCATCATTTCGCGCTGAAAAGAGTCGTACGATTAGGCACTTGACTGAGTATTGGCACATGGAAGCGGAGTGGCCTTTCGCTGACATGAACGATCTGATGCGGTTCGAGGAAGAGTTAATGGCGCATGTTTGCCAAAGGGCTGCTGAGCATTGCAAGAGGGATTTTGAAGGATTGCATGCAGATATTTCGAAAGTCGCATCTGTCAAGGCTCCATTTCCGAAAATTACCTATAGTGAAGCGATTGACCGGTTGAATGCGAAAGGCTCTAGCGTTAACTGGGGTGACGACTTGGGGTATGACGATGAAAAAACACTAGCTGACGCATTTGGGCAACCTTTTTTCATATATGACTACCCGACGAAGATTAAGGCGTTCTACTGTAAGACCCACAGACAACGCCCAGAAATAGCGATGTCAGCTGACCTGCTGGTTCCTAGAATTGGCGAAATATCTACGGGTGGTGTCAGGGAAGACGACAAGGAGATGCTGACTAGGCGGATAAATGAGATGGGCTTGAAAGAGGAGGATTACGATTGGTATCTTGACCTACGACGATATGGTACTGTCCCACATGTCGGCTTCGGGATGGGACTGGAAAGACTGCTAACGTGGATGCTTGATCTGGGAAACATAATAGATTCGATACCTTTCCCAAGGACAACAAGAGTGTTCTATCCATAAGACGTAGGACTCAGCACGACCGGATGACGAGTTGGGCGATCATCACACAGTCGCAGTTCGGGCCAAGCCTTTCTGCGAGAGATAGCTGATTTCGTGTAGCCAGTTGGGGCGATGGAATCTTGAGTGGTTTTCCATTGAACATGCAGCGATAATTGACTAAGGCGTGATCTCTGGTAGAAATGAAAGTTTTAAAAAAACGTGATGAAAAGAAGGTTCTGGTTTACTTCTTTTCCAGTTGTCTCTTCAGTTCTTCGTATGTTGCTTTTATGTCTTCAACTGAAGCTTCGTCTTCTAGCGTTGAAACGTCGCCTAGGGCTGCGCCGACTAGCACTGCTTTCAGGAGTCTTCGCATGATTTTTCCACTACGTGTTTTCGGCAGTTTGTTGACTATTATGATTGCATCCGGGGTCGCTATTGGGCCGATCGTGTTTCTAATGTGTTTTATGAGGTCTGCACGCAGTTCTTCTGATGGTGAGAAGCCATTTCTTAGCGTTACGAATGCCACTGGCACTTCTCCTTTGACTGGGTCTTCCTTGCCCATGACTGCTGCTTCTGAAACTGAAGGGTGCGAAACGAGTGCGCTTTCAAGCTCAACTGTGCCTATTCGGTGGCCAGCTACTTTTAGAACTTCATCAGCTCTGCCTAGTAACCAGAAGTAGCCGTCTGGATCTTTGACTGCATAGTCGCCCGTGTAGTAGATGTTGGGCCATCTTCCGAAGTACGTCTGTTTGTATCTTTCGGGATCTTTCCAAAGAGTCTCCATCATGCCTGGCCAAGGCGTCTTTATTACTAAGAAACCCTTCGTTCCTGTCGGAGTTGGCTGTCCTTTTTCATCGTAAACCTCTGCTTGAATGCTCGGCAGTGGATTTGTCGCTGAGCCTGGTTTAAGTGGGACGAGTTCTATGCCTGGCAGTGGGGCTATCATGAATCCGCCTGTCTCGGTTTGCCACCAAGTGTCGATTATTGCAAGCTTCTCTTTTCCTATTACGCGGTAGTACCATTTCCATGCTTCGGGGTTTATGGGTTCACCTACCGTTCCCAAGAGTCTCAGTGAGCTTATGTCGTGTTTGTTTATCCATTCTTCACCGAATTTCCTGAACATTCTGATTGCAGTCGGTGTAGTGTAAAGGATTGTTACTCCGTGTCTTTCGATGATTTCCCACCATCGGTCTTGTGCCGGATAGTCTGGTGTACCTTCAAAGATCAATGATGTTATTCCCATGGCCAATGGCGCGTAAACATTATATGTGTGGCCGGTGATCCAGCCGACGTCTGCCGTGCACCACCAGATGTCCTTGTCGTTCGGATTGAATCCCCATTTGAGAGTCCAGTATCCCCATACGAGGTATCCGCCTACGCCGTGTTGGACTCCCTTTGGTTTTCCTGTTGTTCCAGATGTGTAAAGTATGAAGAGCGGTTCGGTTGCTTCCATCGGTTCCGGCGGGACAAATGCGTTGGCTTCAACTTTGGCTAGCGCATCATGATAATAGACGTCTCGTCCTTCTTTCATGGGAACTGTCTGCCCTGTCCTCTTTACGACGACCACTTTTTCCACGGTTGGGGTTGCTGCAAGTGCACGATCCGCTGTGTCTTTTAATGTGACTATCTTTCCGCGTCTATAAGCTCCATCTGAGGTTACCAGAATCTTTGCCTCACAATCGTTTATTCTGTCCGCAAGCGCTTCTGCACTGAAGCCGGAGAAAACAACCATGTGGACTCCGCCTAGTCGTGCTGTTGCAAGCAAAGTTATTGGCAGTTCTGGTATCATGGGTAGATAGACTGCTACTCTGTCTCCTTTCTTGAGTCCAACGTTTTTGAAGACTTTCGCGAGCTTGTTTACTTCTCTGTAGAGTTGATAATACGTGAACGTTCTGACTTCACCGTTTTCGCCTTCCCATATATAGGCAAGTGCGTTTTTCCTCGGTGTCTCCAAATGTCTGTCCAACGCGTTGTAACTTATGTTTAGGACTCCGCCTTTGAACCATTTGTAGAATGGTGGATTTGAGTCGTCTAGTACTTTGTCCCATGTTCGGAACCAGTCGATAGCCTTCGCCTTTTCAGCCCAAAACTCCTGCGGTTTCTTAATTGATTTTTCCCATTCTTCTTTCAATGCTTTTCCAGGAAACACTCTGTCATTGAATGGTAAGCTAGTTTCTGACATCTTATAGCCTTCTGTGAATTTGTGGAAAAGGCTTTCTTTCGGAAATATAAACCCTTTTGTTGTTTTTGTGAAGGCTTTTTGGGGAAGAACAGTCTTTGAGACAATGATACGTTCTGGACAAAAAACAAAAGGGGTAAGGGGATTCTTACTGGCTTACCGGGCAGATTGGAAGAACAGTTCTTCCATGGGCTTCGTTTAACACTTCTGCTATGGCCAGGTAGATGGCACTTAACCCGCAGATCGAGCCTTCAATTCCAATTATGCGCGTGAACCATTCAATGGTGCTTTGGTTTGCGGTTGCGAACGATGGATAGTAGGCCAGTATTGCTGATTTCGCTGCAAGGAGGAAGAACAGTATTGCCAGACTCATGAAAATGAATTGCAGTGCACGATTCTTTTTCAGAGTGCCGTAAAACATCAATAGCGTAAAGACTCCCCACATGAAGAAGTAAGCCATTAAAGCTTCTGAGCTTACCAACCACGGCGTGTTATACACTGGAAGACCCGTTTGTGTATCGTATTTTCCGAAAAATGGCCATACTCCGGCGCCTGCGACGCTAGCTCCTCCGAGCCAATTCAGAGCCACAAATGAAAGCCAGAACAATCCATATGAGGTGAACGCTGTTGTTCCGAAGGTGTTGCCTTTCTTGAATTCAAGTACGCCTGCGATGATCTGTGCTAGACCACCGTAGAATATGCCCATTCCGAGAATCATTCCGTCGAGTGGTCCTAGTCGGGCGTTGTGGACGAAGTTTAGTAGAACTGTCGTCATTCCGAAGCCTAATAGACCGAGTGGTGCTGCGTTTGCCCATTTTTCACTCATTTCATTCAATCCTTCGATTTTTGCTATTAAGGGCTCTTCTCAAGCGGTTTTGAATTTAAACTTTTCTGAATCATGCTTTGCTTCTTCCCGCGGCGGGTCGATCATGCTTACTCTTCCCACAAAGACTAGATTGTTCTCGATTTTTTCATGGTAAGCTTTCAATCCTTTTAGGGTCGGAATTTCTCCAAACCCCGAAATTGCATAGGCGAAGACTATTACGACGATGACCATGTGATCCATAAATTCACCCAATTGAGAGTTTGCAGACAAGTATTATTATTGTGTGTGTAGACTGTTTAACAAAGCGTTCCAGCGGAGATTCCTTTGTCATTTTTCTTAATTCATCTGGTTCGAATTCTTGAAGACGTTTCTGTACTTCTTGGTGACTCAATTCGACTTCTCTAACATACAATTGCTTTACTACTTCTTCAATCTCGGTTGACGCCAAGATCTGACACGCGATCTGTCTCCTAGCATATTCTGGGAATGGGGTCTCCTACAGGTCTGGCGATTATCCGCTTGCCTCCTACAACTGTCTGCATTGCTACACCCGCAAACTCCGCGGTTGCCTTCCCGATAATCCTCGCGTCTTTGCCTTCTTTGGTTGCTTTTAGGAGTTTCAGAATATCTGTCGCTTTTTCTTTTACCACACCAAGAATGATCTTGCCTTCATTTCCAACTTCAAGCGGGTCTAAACCTAGCATTTCACATGCAATGCGTACATCTTCCCTTATGGGGATCCTATCCTCATAAAGCAGTATGCCCACCTTGGATTTCCAGCTAAACTCGTTTAAAGCGTCAGCCAGACCGCCCCGCGTCGGATCTTTTATGGATACTACTCCGCCGACTTCCTTGAACATTCGTTGAACTAGGCGATTCAAGGGTTTGACGTCGGATCTTATGCCGCTTCCAAAGCTTAGCCCTTCTTGTGCAGACAATATGGCTAGTCCATGGTCGCCAATTGTGCCTGATAAGATAATCGTGTCGCCAGCCCTGAGGTTGGAGTCAAGAGTCCAGCGTGCTGTGGGGGCTTTTCTGAACTTCTTCACGACCACAAAATTCTTGTCTAGAGCTGTGGTTCTTCTGCCGATTCCAGACATGTTTATTACACAGCCGCCTAGAGTTCCTTTCTCAACAACCTTAGTGTCACCAGTGACAATGCTCACATTTGCCTCCTTACAAGCTTCTCGTGTACTGGACAAGATTCTCTCAAAATCTGCTATGGCCAAACCTTCTTCCAAAATGAAGCCACATGCCAGGGCGTAAGGTTCAGCACCAACAGCCGCAATATCATTGACTGTACCTGAAACTGCAAGTCGCCCAATATCTCCACCAGCGAAGAAAATGGGCTTAACGACGTGTGAATCGCTTTTCAGTACTATGTCACCCACAACAGCTGCGTCGTCCATTGCTTCAAGTGGAACCTCAGCATTGCTTGCACCGCCAAAGTACTTCACAACATAATTCTCGATCAAATCATGCATGACTGTTCCGCCAGCACCGTGCAGCATTGTAATATACTCATTTTTCGGAGACAACTTGGGTCACCTCAAGTCACGACCAATGTTTGTGGGTTAGAAATAAAAACATAGCAGAGATTCGTGTCTTTTCCTTGCCATTCCTGAAACTTTCTGAAATCAAGTATGCTTGCTTTAGGTGGTGATTTTGTGCAACTTTCCTTCCATTTTGCAGGTTGTGGTTTATTGGAGTTTCACTTGGCTTAATGTTGAAATCATGAGTGAACTGTTCGTGCTTTGGTTTCAGCAGAATCTGAGCAAGCGGTGTCACCAACGTGTTTATTGGTGTGCGTTAAGCTAGGCGCTCCTTTTGCTGGCAATGTATTTCCCTAGTTCTAGTGAACCGAAAACTATTGCTGTGAACAGTATGGCAAATGCCCAGTCAAGCGGTTCAGGCGACGTTACACCGAACACGTTTTGGATGCCAGGTGTGTACAGAACTACAAGTTGCAGGCCGAATGATGATAGTATTGCGAGCCACAGAAACTTGTTCTTGAAAAGACCTACCTGGAATACTGAGTACTTCAACGAGCGAGCAGATACAGCGTTTGCTAGTTCCATCAAGATCATGGCTGTCAGCAACTGGGTTCTTGCCTCAGTCAGCTGAGCTAGGCTTTCCCATGGTCTATAGTAGAAGTATCCGAATAGAAGCAGTGAGGTCATCATTATTGGCACTAGAGTCAGGTAGATCTTAACGTCTCTTGTGAACACACTTTCTTTCGGATCTCTAGGTTTCTTTTCCATCAGATTGGGGTCTCCCGGATCCACTCCTAGAGCAATTGCTGGCAAGCCGTCCGTGGTCAGGTTCACCCATAGGAGCTGTATCGCAGTTAGAGCGACTAGAGGTGAGCTTTTTGGATTCTGGCTTGGGTCAGGATTATATGCTGCACCCGCAATGTATGGGAGGCCGACCATGACGATGAACATAACAAGAATTTCCATGATATTGCAGCGCAGCAGATACGTCAAATACTTCTTTATGTTGCCGTAGATTTCGCGTCCTTCCTTGATGGCTTTTACGATTGAAGCGAAATTGTCGTCAGTGAGAACCATGTCTGCAGCTTCTTTAGTAACATCTGTGCCCGTGATTCCCATTGAGACACCTATGTCCGACATTTTGAGTGCTGGAGCATCGTTAACTCCGTCCCCTGTCATTGCCACGACGTGTCCTTTTGACTTCCAAGCTTTGACAATTCTCATTTTATGTTCAGGCGAAACACGGGCATATATCACGACATTTTGAACTATGCTGCTAAGCTGCTCGTCGGTAATTTTGTCAAGTTCCTCGCCGGTGAGTGCTTTTCCTTCTATTCCATTTTCGTTCAGCAGGCTGAGCTCTTTAGCTACGGCAACGGCTGTAAGTCTATGATCTCCTGTCACCATTACGACGTCGATTCCGGCTTTTTTACATAAGTAGATTGCTTCTTTCACTTCTTCCCGTGGGGGATCGATCATCCCGACTATTCCAACGAACACGAGGTCATTCTCGATTTTTTCATCAAAAGTTTCAGTGGAGTCTGGCAGTTCTCTGAACGCGAATCCCAAGTTTCTGAGCGCTTGGATAGCCATGGCTTCGGAGATTTTGAGTATTTCTGTCCTTTCTTCTTCGTTTAGCTTTCGGGTCTTTCCATCTATCGAGATCTTGGTGCATTTTGCTAAGACTATTTCCGGTGCACCTTTTGTGAATGCTGTCTTATTTCTGCCAGAAATCATGTGAACAGTAGTCATGCACTTTCTCTCTGAAGAGAATGGAACTTCCCCAATACGTGGAGCTTCCTTTTCAAGCTCCCCTTTCCACAATCCTGCCTTAGCAGCTGCGACAACCAATGCGCCTTCTGTCGGGTCCCCCTTGACAACCCATCTGTCACCTTCTTTTTCCACTTTGGCATCATTGCATAATGCCGCAGCTTTCAATAGTGTTGTGAGCTCCTTCTCTTGTACAGGGTCGATCTTTTTGTCCTCAAACAGAAATTCTCCTTCGGGCTGGTAGCCGACGCCTGAAACCTTGATTGGTTTGTCATTCGTGTATACTCTTTGTACCGTCATTTCGCCTTTTGTCATTGTTCCGGTTTTGTCTGAGCATATGACGCTTGTGCATCCCAATGTTTCGACAGCGGGCAGTCTTCTGACGATGGTGTTCACTTTGGCCATTCGGTACATTCCGACCGCAAGTGCACCTGTAACAATCGCAGGCAAAGCTTCAGGAACCGCTGCAACAGCCAGACTTATTCCCCAGAGAATCATGTCAAGGATGTTACGACCCTCTAAGACTCCGATGCCTGCTACCGTGAGACATACCGCTATTGAAAGGATACCAACCCATTTCCCAACAGATGCCATTCTCTTCTCAAGCGGTGTCTCCTCCTCGGCCGTTACTTGGACCATCTTGGCTATTTTCCCAAATTGTGTGTTCATTCCGGTTGAGGTAACCACTGCTTTGCCGCGCCCATAAACAACAACAGTTCCCGTGAAGGCCATGTTCCTCATGTCGTTGAGCTGTGTGCTCTCAGGCAACGGCTTAGTGTCCTTGTTTACAGGTGATGATTCTCCCGTCAACGAAGCTTCGTCGACTTTCAGATTGACTGCTTCAGTTAGGCGAGCGTCAGCCGGTACCTTGTCGCCAGTGTAAAGTAGGATGATATCTCCTGGCACGATTTCACTAGTCCATATCTTGACTTCCTTTCCATCGCGGAGCACCAGAGCTGTTGGCGCTGTCATCTTCTTCAAAGCTTCCAGAGCTTTTTCAGATCGGAACTCTTCCACAAATCCAAGGATTGCGCACGCCATTACAATCGCGATGATGACTATTGCGTCCACGAACTCGCCTAGATAGATTGAAAGTCCGGTTGCAACAAGCAGTATTATGATGAGTATATCTGCAAACTGTTCAAGAAACAGTCTTACCGGGGAGTTTCCCTTTTCTTTCCTCAGTTCATTGGATCCATACTGTTGAAGACGTTTTTGTGCTTCTTCTTGACTTAATCCTGTTTCCTTTGCGTTTAGTTGCTTTATTGTTTCTTCAGTCTCAGTTGTATGCCAGGACTTTGACACGTTTCCTGCTCTCCTCAATGAGCTTGGTTATGGTGTAAACACAATAAAGTTATATTCTTTTCTCAGCACGAGCAGAGTTTGACAAATAGGTTTATAAGAGGTCTTGGAACACACTACACCTTCTAAAAATAGAATGTGAGAATGATTAGGAGAGAATAAGCGTTGGCATTTGAAACGTGGTTCATAGCCCCGTTATCTGCTTTGATTTCCATTCTAGTCGGACTTTACTTCCTCCGTTATGTGAACAAGCAAGACAGTGGAACTGACAGAATGAAGGAAATCTCTAACTTGATCAGAAGTGGTGCCAACGCGTTCATAAGAAGAGAATATACGACGCTAGCAGTGTTCGTCGCTGTTGTATCTATCCTGATGCTGATTTTCTTGCCTTCACCAGTATGGCAAACTTGGGGAACCACGGATCAATGGAAGAACTTCCAGTTGGCGCTGGCGTACGTGTTTGGTTCTTCTTGTTCGGCACTGGCTGGACTACTGGGCTTGAATGTTGCTACGAAGGCGAATGCAAAAGTGGCTCAGGCCGCGAAGTCAGGTTTGAACCGTGCTTTTCCAGTAGGTTTTCGAGGTGGAGCTGTAATGGGGCTAATGGTAGTAGGTGTGGGCCTATTCGGAATAAGCGTCGTTTACTGGTTCACCGGCGACCCCAGCATAATACTAGGTTACAGTTTCGGTGCAAGCTCACTCGCCCTTTTTGCTAAAGCTGGCGGTGGCATTTTCACAAAAACTGCAGACATCAGCGCGGACTTGGTTGGCAAGGTGGAGTTAGGTTTACCTGAAGACGATCCGAGAAACCCGGCTGTAATTGCCGACAACGTAGGTGACAATGTTGGCGATGTCGCGGGTATGGGTGCGGATCTTTTCGACTCGTACGTGGCGAGTATTGTGGCGGTGATGATTCTGGGCTTGGCTCTTGATTCAATTACGGGTAATGCAAACCTGTTCATTCAGATCCCACTGGTGTTCGCAGGTTTCGGCATATTGTCTTCAATCATAGGTGCATTAACGGTCAGAGTTGGTAAGCAAGGCAATCCTGGTAACGCGCTTAACATGGGTACTTACGTTACGTGCATAATCTTTGGCGTCACAACAGCTTCTGCAACTTACTATCTCGGATATGACTGGAGGATCTGGGGGGCAGCTATCGTAGGTCTATCTGCAGGAGTAATAATAGGGGTTACAACCGACTACTTTACTTCAGAAGATAAGGCTCCTGTTCTGAAGACAGCAGAGGCCTCAAAGAGTGGACCCGCAATAAACATCATAACCGGATTCTCATATGGTTTACGCAGTGTTCTCCTTCCATTAATTGGAATAGCGATTGCGGCTGCAGTGTCCTTCAAACTGCTTGAGCCGCTCGGTCAACAATACAGTGCGACAATTCCCTACGCTCCTCTATCATTTGCCGTTTTTGGCATAGCCATGGCCTCGCTGGGCATGCTTTCAATCGTTGGACTAACGGTTTCAAACGATGCTTATGGCCCGATCGTGGACAACGCGAAAGGAGTGGCTGAACAAGCTGGACTCAGTGAAGAAGTGATAGCTATTACGGACGAGCTTGATTCCGCAGGAAACACCGCAAAAGCCATAACCAAAGGCTTTGCAATCGGCGCAGCAGGACTAACTGTAATAGCGTTGCTAGCTGCGTTTCAGGAGATAGTGAGAAATGAAACTGGCACCATAATCTCTTTTGATCTCATGAACCCATGGGTTCTCCTAGGTGCACTCATCGGTTTGGCGATGCCCGCAGTGTTCTCAGCGATGGTTATGCTGGGTGTCGGCAGAAACGCCTCCAGAATGATTGACGAGATCAGAAGACAATTCAGAGAAATACCTGGGTTGAAAGAGGGGAAACCAGGTGTTAGACCTGACTACAACCGCTGTGTCGACATTGCGACCAGAGGAGCAATCCGTGAACTTATGCCCGCTAGCGTCGTAGCAATAGTTGCGACTTTGGTGATTGGCTTTGTTTGTGGCATCGAAGCTTTGGGCGGATACTTGGTTGGCAGCATATTTTCAAGTCTTTTGCTGGCTTTGCTGATGGCTAATGCTGGTGGTCTGTGGGATAATGCCAAGAAGCTCATTGAGTCTGGAAAGTACGGTGGGAAGGGATCAGACGCGCACAAGGCTGCCGTCGTCGGCGATACTGTTGGAGACCCATTTAAAGATACTGCCGGACCCTCGCTTAACACGCTGATCACAGTGATGTCTCTGATTGCCTCGCTGTTCGCGATTCTCATCGTGAACTATAACCTGCTCAAGCTGCTAGGAATTCAATAGACTCGATAAACTAGTCCTCTCTTTCTTTTTTGTGAGCACTTTGCTACTAGAACGGCGGCCGAGATTCTGAGGTAACCCATTTCGGAACCATTTGCTAACGTGGATCGATTACTACTAGATGGATTATCAATCAATCTAGTAGAGACTCATGAAGGGTAACTCTGCCATCGCCAATTGCATTCAAAGCTAGCACACAAACCTAACGCGTGCAATACCCGCCAAATGCTCTAGGGAATAAGAATGAAAACCAATAAAGCCTTTTTGGAAATTGCCTATTCTCCATTCTTAGAATGACTGTCGGTCTTGTTTTTCGCGTGCACACCAAGAAATACACGGAAAAAATCTGAATCTCCGACCCTTTGTACATGCCGCGCTGAACTACATGCCGTGAATCAAACTTCCTAAGTGTGCAAGAACGTCCTAGGCACGAGCATCAAAGTTTTTATTCGTAATAGGGCCAATAGATTGTTGGTCAGAGTCTTGTGAGGAGGTGATTCGATGCCAAAATGTGGGCTTTGTGGTGCTGAAGTGAAGGAGCAACCAAAAATCACTGCTGAAGGTAAATGCTCAGTTTGCGGAACAAAACTGGCCACGGTAAAATCCTTCCGGCGGGCCGAATCTAAATGATAGCAGTTGAAATTCGCGCAGAAGGCCCTCCTGTGGGCAGAAGCATGCTAGAAAGATTGTATTGCTTTCGTAACGCGAGCTTAGCGCGCGCTTTCCACAAGTCCCTTGGAATGGAAAACGAGTCACCTGAAGCGCGGCAAAGCACCACCTTGTGGTTTCTGCCTTTTTCTTCTTTGGAGAAACGGGAATCCGAGACTCGACTTATTGAGACAGTAACTGCGGAGTTAGGAAACCTGCTTACTTTGTTCCAGCAGAAGCTGGCGTGTCCTCGATTACTGTTTTAGGTCAATGTTGGTTGAAACAGCAGTCTCCGTAGTCGTAATCGTGATGTTTTGCTGATGTAATACAACGTGGATTTTCAAGCAAACCCCTGACGACTTGTCGTACCAACGCCTCATCGTTGACGTTGCCCAATCATAATCCACGATCCAGCAATCTCTCTGTTGTCCAAGAACATTGATCGTTTCGCTCCTGCTGACAGTGTTCACGCCATACCATGTGTCTACACTTGATCCTATTCTCAGATCCGTTTGAAGCCAGAAAGGCCACTTCTTTCCAACGTAGTTGGAGTCTGAAGAACTAAGCACCTCTCGAGTAGAAGTGTCTATTGTCCAATTCGCTTCGCCTGTGACTATCGCAACGCTCCTGTTGGTTACATTCACGCCATGAGAAACCAGATACAGATCTGCTGAGTCCCCTAGTCTAGTCACATTCCATGTCATATACTGAGTTTCATTCTGGTTGTTCCAGACGAGGAATTGCTCATAAGTCACATAGGTTCCTGTTGCTAACCAGTGCTGTCTCGTCGTTTGATGCAGCAGCGCATAGTAGTAGATCGAGCAGATCAAAAGCAAGACTGAAAGAAACAAGAAAAAAACTAGCAGTAGTTTTTTTCTGCTCATATGCTGCAATTGAGCATCAGAATACTTAAAACTAACAGTACTCTTCGAACGCACAAAGCTAGTCTCTTTCTAACCTCTCCCCCCTCTCTGCGACATCTCAGTTTCGCACATCTTAATTTAACACGATACCAATGTTCTTATGGCCCATTGATAGTGTTCAATGGTTGCGTTGCTTGAGCAGAATTGAATACTGTGAAATCGGTGACAATGATGGATCAGGGAGACGATATTGTGCTAGTTGAACTCTCTAAGAATGACTCATATCTGAGAGCGATTGAGTCCAAATACTCAACATGCAACTACTATGATTTGTCGGTTCATCATGGAGTCGGATCTTGGGAAACAACTCTGACTCTTAAGCCCTTTGAGAAGACGCTAGAAAAGAACTATCAGGGCAAGCTTTTCGAAGATCACGTTGAAGAACCCAGAGTCTTTTCAGCAGTCTTAAGCAACAAACAGGTTGGGTGGATCGAGCTAGGCTACGATAGGTGGAATAATAGAATGAGAGTCTGGGAGTTTCTAGTTGAAGAAGGATTTCGCAGGCGAGGAATAGGAACGTTGCTGATGAATCATGCCGTAAAGATCGCGAAAGAAAAAGGAGCGAGAATGCTCGTACTTGAAACGCAGACAAACAAAGACGCTGCAATCAGATTCTATCTGAGCTTCGGGTTCAAGCTAATTGGCTTCGACATCGCAGCATATTCAAATGAAGATATCGAGAAGAAAGAAGTCAGGCTTGAACTAGGTCTGGAATTGTAACAAGCAGCATCTATTGCACGTTTCTGCATCGTGACAATGTGGCGCCGGGAGCAGGATTCGAACCCGCGCGGACCTGAAGGTCCACAGGCTCTCAAGGCCTGCGCATTATCCACTCTGCCCACGGGATGCAAAGCGTTTGCTTGCAATTATCCCGGCATGTTTTCCCGGCACAATTGGACGAGCTTATCTAGTTCGCTCCATCTTAAAACGCTTACTTGTGGCATCTTGCCAATGTGTTTCTTTGCTAGCCGCTGAAATGAGGTTACTCCTGCGATTTCTTCAATTCTGACTCCTCTTTGGCTTTTACCATTGTATTGAATGAGTTCTTGAAATAGAAATCATTCCGTATTGTTTCAACCATACAGGTGGACCATAGCTTCTAGAATCTTTTCGTATGTTTTTGGGTAAGCCTTATTCGTTGATTTCGTGTAGGGTGTCTCTGAGAAGAAGGTTGGTTGATGAAAGATACTGAGTTGAGGCTCGTTTCTGAGCTTATGAAGAATAGTCGAAGAAGCGATAGGGATTTGGCGAAGGCAATCGGGGTTTCTCAACCTACTGTTAGCAGGATGGCAAAGAAGTTGGAGAAGGAAGGGGTAATCAAGGAGTATACTGTGGTTCCTGACTTCTGCAAGCTTGGGTACCGACTGCTGGGTTTAACTTTTGTCAAGTTGAAAGGAGATCTCAGCTCTGAAGAGAGGGACAGATCGAGAGAAGCTGCTGGAATCAGTTTAGGGAAGAGTTCTTTTGGGATTGTGATGCTTGAGAGAGGACTAGGCTTGGGTTATGACGGCGTGATTGTTTCGTTCTACGAAGATTACTCGACTTATTTTGGGCACAAGCAGGTTCTAAAGCAATATGCATTCTTGGAATCTGCTCAGGAGACTTTCTTGATCAACTTGGAAGACAAGGTTCATTATCGTTCCTTCACTCTTTCAACGTTGGCAAATCACGTGCTCATGATTAAACAAGAGAAGAAACAGAAATCTGGAGAAAACGAATAGCCAGAATGGCCTGACGTTTCTTGAAAAGATAATCTATAGGCGTAGGGCGCGCTGATTCAAGCTAATAATCTGGAAGAGGAAGGCAAATTAGCAAAGGCAAGATTTGAATATGTGCGCTACAGTGGCAAGGACGAAGTGGCTATATATCTGAAACGAAAGTAGACTATCTCAATGGGCCGGTAGTCTAGCTCGGTAGGACATCTGCTTGACGTGCAGAAGGTCGCCGGTTCAAGTCCGGTCCGGCCCACCACACACCAACATTACCATTGTTATCACCGTTGTTCACTGAATTGCACTGTGAGAATTGTGTTAATAGGTGTTTCAAGTGGTTTTCGAAGGTTTTACTCAGATTGAAGCCAAGATTGCGCGTCTTTTCAACTAAGTCCTTGTCTATATACAACACAACATTTCTTTTCTGAGTCATTGCCTTTGCACCCGGGCAGAGGCGATGGGACTTTCTATGTTATATGTTTGGTGACTGTTGTTCTCTTGGAATGTGTGATTTGGGGTGAAGTCTTATCCCAAACCCAGAGACGTGGACCAGGCAGGAACAGCATAACCGGTTCAGAGAGCGCGCTCTCATTCTATGTCAGTAGTTCTTTGAGCAGATCAACGATTGTCTCTATAGTATCTATTATGTCTGTTAGTTCATGGGTTGCCCAAGACTGTTTCTTGTCACCGTTCAGTTTTGGAGTTATGTCCTTCTCCAGTTTGTTGATGGCTTCTGCGTAGTTGCCCTCATTAATCATTTCGATCACTTCGTCAATTTTGTTTAGAAGAGCTGTCTTCCGATTTGCTGCAGGTTTCTTTAGATCAACACCGTTCTCGGACAAGGCACTTATTTCACCTTTGAGATCCAAGGCCGCTGTCAATGCCGCAAATCTTGCTTCAATCTCCTCAACCGTCAGGGCTCTGTTCCAGAAATGTACCTCGTCAATAAGGCCGTCAAACAAGCCTCCCCCACTCAAACCAGCGCCGATTCTGGGACCCAAATCCAAGGGTACATAATCAACGCTCAGCGACAGTAAGCCTCCAGTGAATTCCCCATCTATGAACATCTTGATTTGCACGGTTTCCGCGTCTATCCTATCATAGGTTACAGCGCAGTGGTGCCAAGAATCTGGCGACACTGAATCAACCAGAAAAGTAACCGAAGAGATTCCGAGACCAATACTGAAACCCAGCTGGCCGTCTTTGATGATTAGGGCGTATCCTTCGTTATCATCAGATTTCGTCCATATGTTCATTGTACCAATGGCGCCGTGCGGATAAATCCATGCTTCTATCGTGAAATCATAGATATCAAAGAAGTGCCCGCCAGAAACATCGATATAATCATCTACGCCGTCGAAGTCCAAGGCGTAACCAAACATTCCCTCAACCCAGCTCTCAGGCCCCATATTCACTAGAGCTCCGTCATTGCCGTATGCAGTGCTGTCAAAGGCAATCGTGCCTTCTCCCTCATCGAAATGCCACACTCCAATGAGGCCGCTTGAGGGCGAAGCGGCTGCCATTTCTATAAATGGCGTACTCAATATGCTTGTCATGAAGAAAGCCAGCGCCAGAGTTGTGATCATATTTCTTCTCATTCTCTACACCAAGCCCATTTAAGCTAAGATTCTCCCTATCTACTATCCTATTAACTGTTTTACTAAAACTTTACTCCCAAACCCAAACATAAGTACGTACGTTTCTTTCTACATTCTCAGCTGCGAACGTGTCTAAAACCCGCACGCGCTAGAATTCAAATAGCGTGCACTTCCTGCACACATGGTCTATCTCCTCACAATCTCCTAGTTCTTCAAAACCTCCCCATAACCGAACAACAACACAACAGCATCATTGTTCAGTCTATCACATTTTCAGGTAACGTCTAGGTTTTCTACTTTTCTAGATTCCAAACGGAGCAAAAGATAGAATTTCTAATACTCTTGCTTTTTTAGAAATGGAAATTGGAAAATTTGAAGAGTGACAAAGGGCAAAGTTCTTAGTCATGTGTCCGTTGATTGAATCCTTTCTGGCACAGTAGACTTAGCTTAGCTATTCAGAGGCAAGTTTGTTCACCAATCTCCTCACCAATGGTATGACCAGCAGGCTTGTCGGCAAACCCACTGCAAATCCTATTACCCAGCCACCTAAGAACCTCTGCAGGAATCCAGGGGTCCAGCCTGTCATTATCATGTTCATAGTGAAGGTCATTGTGGAATCCATAGCTAATGTCATGAATAATGCCGTCAACAATGTAGAATACCTACGGTTTACTTTCAAAGCAGCAACTATCCTGCCCAGAAATAAAGCAATAGTGCTTAATTTGGTTATTCACATCCGAGTGGTTGACCAAATAGCGCGCTCTTAATCAACGATCATCGGTTTCTTGCTACGTAGTCAAGTAGATTGCAACGAATGGAATGTTCTGACCATACTCATTGTTTCCTTTTCTTCCACCCAGTGCAGCGCGCGCCAGCTATCTTTTCGATAACTCTTAAAGTGAAAGTTAGATAAGAAAAAATGAAAAGAAGAATTGATGTGCGCGCTGCATTGTCTTTTTACGCACTTCTATCGTAATGTGCTAGATACCTTTTCCATATTAACAATGTCAGATAGCTAGCAACAACTGCGTTAAGAACACCTATGACGAGAATAGCTAGATACAGGGCGGGTAGCATTGGCATCAATCCTAACAACGTGGAAAGATACATTGACGAAAGACCAACTAGTGTCGTTCCGATGATTAGTGAAGCTGTCAGTCTTGAACTTTGCACACGGTTTTGCTTCACTCTGAACGCTTGGTAGAGTCCATCGATTACTAGTCCATAGAACACGGAGAAAATCAAACTGAATGGGAAGTATGACGTCCTCAATATGCTCAAGAGGATACCATTGACTAGAGAGGTGTATGTTCCTCCATACCTTATCATCAACGAGCCTAAGGAAAATGTGAGAGCTTGAAAAGCCAAAAAGATTTTGTCAAATGGAGTAGGTAGAAAGCCAGTTGACACAAACGTTATAGTGCCTAGTAAAATGGTGGCAGCCAACTTTTTGCTGGTTGTGAATCTCTCAAGACTCCTCGAGCTACTTGCTTAGCTTCCTTCTTCTTTAAGGCTTTTGTCAGAAGAAAGAGCCAGAAGATGACGATCTCTCAGCGAGCTCTTCGAGCTCACGACTGCCTATCTCTCTGAAGCCTCCTAGTTCTTTCAAACCTCTCTATTACGATATCGCTATTCAACCACTAATGCACTTCAAGTATTCATCGATAACACTTCACAAATCAAGACAACCCAGATTAGTTTCTAAATTCTAAATTTCTAAGCGAATGAAAGAGTAGAATTTCTAATATTTTTTCTTATTTAGAATTAGAAATTGGAAAATTCCAAATTTATGCAAAACACTAATTACTGATAGGTCCTGTGCCTATTTTCTGCCGCCCGAGTCGAAAAGCTGAAATTCTGATTGGCTCTAATAGCTGTTGGTGAATCTTGTGCCCTACTACATCTTGCTGTCCAGCCTGACCGACGAAGGATGGAAAACAATCAAGGAAAAGCCAGAAAGGATCAAGGAAGTCAACAAGGAACTTCAAGGTTACGGTGTGCGAGTCATTAGCCAATATGCTGTTTTAGGTCCATACGACTTCGTGAACATCGTGGAAGCCCCTAACAACGAAACCGTAGCTAAGGTATCCATTGAGCTTGGCTCAAGGGGAACAATCAAAATACTGAGCATGGCAGCTATTCCCATAGACGAATTCATAAACTCAATCAAGAAAAGTTAGAATCTTCAAACCCCTACTCTTTTTATGCTCCAAACTAGCTTCTCAACCGAATTCCAAGATTTTTTCTTGTTTAGAAAATAGAAATTGGAAAATCAATGGATTTTTCGAGTGTAAATACACGATACTGACAGGTCCAGAGGTTATTTAGACCGAGGTAAACAGAAGCATTGCAGAACTAACTACGCACCCCTTTGAGGGGTGTGCGTGAATTCCCAGTTATAGATTCTGGGGGCACACGCCACAGCGCATGCGCTTGATTTTGAAATACTGCTTGGGCTTTAATCAAATTTGTGAATGCTGAATTCACATTCGAAGGAAATCGAGTGTAGCCAAACCTTGCAGATAAGTGTGGAGGCTATGGACACTGAAGTTCTAGGGAGTTGCACTATTCCAAATCTTTTGAAACTCGTTTTCGTAAACAGCAGCTATGTTGTCGCTGGTGATCACCACTAGATTCTCATTGTTTTCATTCTCAGCGTTTGAGGACCAATTGAAACTGCCTGTCAGCACAACCTTGCCATCGACTATCATGACTTTATCATGCATGTAGCCAGACCCTGTGTCACTGCGAACGTCAATGCCTGCATTCTTCAGATTTTGATATTCGCTGCCACTGCCAGCGATATTGTCGTGTTCAAAAACTATTCCTATTGAGATGTTCCTGTTGTAAGCGTCAATCAAAGCATTTCTTACCGAGTCCAATGTGAAACTATATGTCAAGACGTGAATTGAGGAGTTAGCTCTGTTTATCCAAGAGACCACTTGGTTTTCGCAACCGCCATTAGGAGAGAAATTTACGCTGGAGATAGTGGAATCAGTTTTTTCAACTTGCGTTCTAGAGAAAGCTGAAGCACCAACATAGACGCCCAACAGAAACACGATTACGAACACAACGAGTTTTGTCTTCCAACTCATGTTCAAATCTTCACCGATTATCTTCCTTCGCGCAATACAGTATTTAGCCTTGAGCTCATCGCGCGCTAGCATACCCAAAACACGGAATCTCTGGGGTTGTTCCTTAGTTGGAATTGGAAACTTGGATTCATTTTTTTGTAAATACTAAATACGTAGAGGTCGGCTGGTTATGTACACCGGGGTAATGAGGAAATTGAGTGAATGCCCAAACCTTCAATCTAACCTGAAGAACTGTTCTTGCACGTATTCATGTGATTTGAAAGGTAGATGCTGTGAATGTTTGAGAAATCATAGAGCTAACAATGAACTTCCAGCATGTTACTTTCCACCCGAGGCAGAGAAAACCTATGATAGATCAATCGGAAAATTCTTGGCTATGCACAAACGCGGCTGAAGTTTCCTTATCACTCAAGCTTCGCACTTGACTTCGTCAAAGTTGACGAATTCCGTCTACTTGCCAACATCACTACGATACACAAACCCTCTAGCAAGCGCATTTCAGTCTATCTTGTAGACTTTCATTGATTCATCCTGATACACCAAGGTGAACCCTGTGTCTCTGTTGTCCAGAAGCCTGCTAAGCATTGTCTGTTTTCCAGCGTCATTAAACAGTTGAGTGGAATTCTCAAGTTTCCAATAGCTCGCTGGATCCAATCCAGCCACCTTGAACATCCACCATACTTTGCCGACCGGTGGGCCGTCATCCTTGTACACGACGACGTATGTTGCGCCATATTTCTCCATAATCTGCCGCGTTTCAGTGCCATTGCTTGTGGTGAGAGCCTTTGCCACATCAACAAGCTTCTCATTTGGGTCAAACTCTTTGATCGCGCTCGGATCAGTCCGTGCTATTTGCACCATCTCAATCCATTCATGGGATACATTTCGCCCTGTCACTTTTCTCTCAGCGTATCCCTTGATCGCATGGCCGTAATCCCACCAGCACAGAAAAGTGGCATTCTCAGGAGTGCTACCATTTATCCAATCCAAACCTGTTCTCATCTCTGACTCAAAGTAGTGTTCAGAGTGATTTCCAGTTTCATCAGTGTACTCTATTTGAGCCGACCCATCTTTGAAGAAACTGAGCGTAGCGTTGTACCTGCCACCCACATGTTCAGTACTTGTTGGCAATTCCTTACTCTTCTGTGTAAGGTTATAGTAAGAAACAGCTCCAATTACAACTGCAGCAACCACAATTATCGCAATGACTGCGACTATTCGTTTGTTCATCCTGCCACGACCAAGCAACGGAATATACGTGGCCAAGCGATATAAAGAGATTATCACTTGTCAATCTTCCAAAGAACTGTTTTCATGTTTCTGTATCACCCAAGCTTCACCTTCAACCTCCCTGAATTCACTGCACGTTTCAAACCTGCCAATCTCATTACACGTAGCAAACCTTCTACAGTTCAAGCATGCTTCAACGCGTTCACGCTTCAACTTGCGTTCAAGTTCTTCTTTATTCATAATCATCGATTTTCAATGATTGACCATCAGACTGAGTACACTAAAATCTTCATACATCCACTTCGGAGATTCATCAATTGAATGGTGGTCTATCAAATCGCAGGTTTTGAAAGTCGCGTGTTTCCGATAATCATTGCCTCTCTGAGCGTGCGCGTAATGATCTCGTCGCCTGATTCATTGTTCGCTGTAAGCGCGCGCTGTTCTCGTTGGTCGTTGGCCTCCGACTTTCCAATTTTTTTGCTATATATATATTAAATGAAAAAGGGAGAAAAAAAGGGGTTTTCTTGTCCTTGTGCGTGCGCGCGCTTCAAACAGCGAAGCGGAACCTTGCAAAGATCCTGACAGCTACAACGATGTCACTCGCACAATAGCACAAGCACACTAACAACGAACAACAAAAACATCAAACACAGAACTTCGATGAAAGCATTTCAGAGCAGAACCATTGTCTCAACTTCTGTGGAGTAATGTCAAAACCTGTCTCTTCTCTAGCGTGTCTCCACAGCTCGATCACTTCTTGCCTCTGCATTGGGAAGAGTCTCTCACTTCTTGATTGCCTCTTTGTCCTCAGATAGTCATCGAGTGCTTGTTCAGCTTCTTCATTATAGAAGCTTACCCATGACTTCTTTGTCTCGCCCCTGTGACTATCAGGTGTAATCATTCTCTTCTCAAAGTCTATGTCTTCGGGTTTGAGTGAGAGGATCTCGTCTCTTCTCAAGCCTGTTGTTGCATAAAGCATGAACAGTGCCTTCTCTTTCTTTGTCTGAAGGTGTTTGTAGAATTGTTGGAGCTGTTCTTTGCTGAGTATCTGTTTTGGCTTGAACACTTGATGTGGGAACTTGAAGCTTGAGACCGTTTCTGGTGCTTTGCGGAAGTCTCTGAAGAACACTTTCATGGCCATGAGAATATTCTTGTATTGTGCTGAGCTGACTTTCAGGTTCTTCAAGTATTGGCGAACATCATCGGCGGTTGTTGATTCAACTGGTTTAGGCAATGCATTCAGGAATTTCTTGATGTAGTAGGTGTGCTCGTATGCTGTCTTGTCTGAGCGTCTCAAATCAACCTTCAAGAATTCTCTGAATCTTGTTAGCAATTCTATTGTAGGTAACCCAGGTGCTTGACGTGCAGAAGGTCGCCGGTTCAAGTCCGGTCCGGCCCACCATAAACCTTGAATATCGCTCTTTCCGTTGTTGTTCAATGAATTGGCGCTTGATAATTGTATTAACAACTGTTTCAAGTGGTTTTCGAAGGTTTTATTGAAATTGCAGACAAGATTACGCGCCTTTCCGGCCAGTTCCTTGTCTGAGTATAGCATGGCATTTCTTTGTTATTCGTTTGCGTTTGCCACGGATAGCATGCGAGGGCAAGTTCAATGCTATAAGCTTGGTCCTAAGTCAGAAGAGATGACCAAAGTGCAGGGTTCTACGATGACTTGGTTGGATCTTTTGCGAGTAGATAGAAGACTATTGCGGCGACAATGCCTATAGCTCCAAGAACACTTCCGAGACCTTCATAGTCAAGGTAGAGTAGTGCTAGTCCTCCTGACATAGTTCCAAGGGCTGAACCAATGTTGATGACTGCAGTGTCTATCGACATCATTGTACCTCTGAGTCTTGGAACCTGTTCAAGAGTCAGACTGTTGGCTGATGAAGCCACCATGCCGAAAAACCAGCTGGCAGTCAACATTAAGACTAATGAAAGCCAGAGATTGGGTGTGAAAACGTATGCTACAGTGAATATTCCCGACAACAGAGCAGTAAGAACCGTTGAAGTTTTTCTTCCAAATCTATTCACAAGTAGGCCGCTAGTTAAGCTACCCAAAACATAGGACAAAGCTCCTCCCAACAGTATGAGTGACGCCAGATCCGTAGGTATTAAGAATCTCTGTCTAAAGAATGATGTTGCATAGAGCACGATTGCAACAAAGGCCGCAGAACGAAGGATGTCACCAATCAAACAAGCAACAGCAGATCTATTCAAGAGAACATCTTTGAAGTTCAGAAGAGTTTTCGTGTCCGACGAGGTTTGGCTGTTCTTTGAGGCGGATGGAAGACCAAGAAAAGCCATCAACAGACTTGTGAACAAAACCGGTAAGACAAACCATAGAAGTGGAAAACGCCAACCTTCGAATCCTGAAATCAGCGCAATGATTGGTGCTCCTATGACGTAGACTAATGCCCCGCCGGCAACGATCCAACCTATTGCGTTCGCTCGTTTCTCCAAGGGGAAATGCTCTCCAACTAGGGTAAATGCCATAGGATTAACCATTGCATATCCTGCTCCACTCAGCGAAAAGAACACAAGCAGAACTCTGAAATCCAAGGCTAAGAAACAACCCAAAGCAGAAATTGCCATCAGCAGCACACCTGTAAGAAGCAGTGACTTATGCTTGAATCTGACACTTAATACACCAGTCAACAATGCAAAAATGAACGCGGCAACAGAGTATGCTGTGTTTATTTGTCCTGTAACGCCGACCGATGTATTGAATGTGTTGCCTATGTCAATCAGAAGCAAAGCTGCTAAGACCGTTATCGGACCAGTCGCGAAGCTAGATACAACTAATGACGACAAAAACAGCCTTCTGTAGACGACCCTTTCGCTTGAATTCGAGTTGGCTCTCATACCACATGCTCCCCTTTCACACTTGTCGTTCTTCAACACTAGTTGTCCACTGAAATCTTATAACTTCCTATAGCCTCCTCGGTTCATCTACTAAGACCTCTTTCTCCTGAGAATATCTGATTTTTCCTTGTTTAGAAAACAGAGATTAGAAAATCCTCGGCTTGGAAGAAACTGTAGCAGGACCAAGCAGCAGAACCATCTTACTAAACAGCTCCAGAAACTCTCGGCCAGTCTCCGTTCTCTGATACGTTGCTTTTTCTGCCATCATATCTAACCGAATAAGATCATTTGACGTCATAAGACTCAAGTATTCCCCTGATTGTGCAAAGCTCATACTACAATGAGACATGATATTCGTCTTGCCGGTTGGCGTGTGCAACTGCCTCAGAATTCCCGCTATGATTTCAAGTTTGCTCCGGTTTCCATCAAGGACTTTCCTCATCGTTAACATGTTCTGCAACCTCTCAGATAGAAGCAAGCCATTTCTAAGGCAAACAATATTGCTAGAACTTAGCGGCACGCCTTCCCTGCAATATGCGTTCTCGGCGTGCCTTATAAAGATGAACGCGGCAAAGTTGCGTTTCTACCTTCTTTTCTGTTTCTTTCCCCCACGAGCTCTTCTCATTTGATGTCCCTTCGCTTTGTCACGGCGGGCGCTACTGATGGCTTTCCTGCGGGGATTCTGCTCTGTACTCATTATTCTGTCACCTCAGCCTTCAATTGCTAATAGTGTCCTTTCCGAAAAAAAACCTTTTCCCAAAGTAGTGCATTTGGAGTCTAGAGATTAGAGTTTGGAAAATCTTGTTGACCCTAACGCAAGCTGGAAGTGAAGCAACAGCGGGTTGGAAAACCATTGTTCCATGCATTGAAAGGAACCGAGATAACATCTGCACTGGTCCCTATCGCTAAAGCCCTTTCTTGAATCATGACCAAACTTTCAATCAGCGTGCACTTCGCACATGATGTCTACGTCTTTGCAGAACCTCCAGGTTCCATGCAGCCCCTTCTGTAATCGATACTCTGCTCAACCACTTCGCTTATTCACATTATCACACTCATGTTTCATCAACTAGGCAACGAACGAGTTCCCGATCTCCAAATAATAGGCAAAAAGGAACGGAAGAAAAAGACGGAAACCTTTAAGTCTGCCGTAGCTGTAGAACTGGTGATAATTGAAAATGTAAATTTTCAATTTCAGTTTCAAGTCAGCAGAGGTGATTCTATACGTTCCAAAGAACAATGTTCGAAACGAAGTGTACCGAATGCGGCAAAACTACTACGGTGCCTTTCAAGCCCACGATGGGCAAGCCGGTCTACTGTAAGACATGCTTCTCGAAACGCGTGTCTAACCGGCGAGAAAGTGCAGACACAAGCTTCAATTTTGACCCGAAACAAGCATGGGCACGACGAACAAACAAATGATCAAGAAATGGGTAGCTTTCATTCAAACTTGAATGGTCTCACCAGTACGTGCACGAAAACTCGAAGTCACAAGTTTGTTGTTCTAAAGATGCTTACGAAAAACTGGTCTCGCCTGTTCTAGAAAAATGCTTTATTGACAGAAAATGCAGACGCACTACCACACGCGTGAATTGTGGTTAACACTAGACTCTACTGAGAAATGAACCCAAGTAAGCTGACTTCAGGGTTCATTCAGCTCCTTTTGGATGCTTGTTCATCCAATCTATAGCAAATGATTCTGCTCTTGATTTGGTCGAAAACTCTGGTGATATTTTCTTTCCTTCATCATCATTTCTCACTTCAGGAAACAGTAGTGCTGAGTAATGTTCTCCATATGGTTTCTTTGTAACAATAAGACTCTGTCCTGTTATCCCGTTTACATATCCTCTCTGATTGTCTATTCTTCTCCAGCCTTCTATGTTTTTCATAAATAATCCCTCATCAACTAGTCTTAAGCTGCAATACACGTCCGCCGCACGCATTCAAGCCTCTCGCGTGCTACGGACTATGCACTTCCTCTGGTTGGGCGTACAAGTCTCCAGTGTTACTGAGCGTCCCTTTTCTTCCAATGCTTAGTTGTTTTTCGCCTCTGAATGTGGATGCCCGTCCATTCTTAATTTGAATTGTGTCTCCATTGGAGATCGAGTTTATTTGTTCATTCCACAAGCACAGTTTAATTGTTCCAGTTTCGTCTGCTATCAAAGCATTGGCCACGCTAGCGTAGTTTCCAAATCGCGTAAAGACAAGTTTCGGTCTCGGAATTTTTAGGACTTTAGCCCTCAGATTAATATGGTTCATTCCAATTCGCAAATCTCTGATGGGAAGAGAACACGATTCCCTATTTTTCTTAGCCAGATGTCTGCGGATCATGTCGGTTTTCATGAAGTTTCTAATGGGATTGTTTTGTTCCAAGAGGAATCCTGTAGATATTGGAAATTGAGCAACAACTTTGGAGCCCTTTAAGACCAAAAAGATCGCTTTGTCTTGTGTCTTGCCGCGACATTGTATCAATAGCTCTCTACATGTGGCTTCTTGTCCCTCCCAGGCTGAATTCAATGCGTAAAAAAACTCGTCAGGGTCGACTTCGTATTTTATAGAAAGAAAGGCGACGTATTCGCCGGCTGATACCTCTTTTCTCAAGGTGTCTCCACTCTTTTCTTTGTGTCGTTCTCATAGGTAGAAACCATTCTCAGACAACCTAAAGATCTCTTAAAAGACTTAGGAGCAGATCTTTCCTCTTGCAGCCCTTATCATTTTCTGCTTCTAGTAAGGCATGTTGCCGCCAACTTCTCATTTCAGAATAATAGTCTGCTTCAGTCGGATGCTTTCTTTCCAATCGGTTGACCCACGATCGAGTTTGCATGCTTACCTTCTTGTCCACCAACTCCATAGTTTTCACCACATGTCCCTACGTAGAATGGTCAAGAAAAATGACAAAATCTGTTGAACGGTTTTTTGTCAATATTCTTCTCTACGAGAATTCTACCTGCTGATTAATGCACTTAGTGACATATTAAGATATGTGAGAAAGTGTGCTGCTCAGACTTGGAAGCTTTCCTCACATGTGAACATTCTTCATTCCGCTCCCGCCAAAGGAGCCTCTATTAATCTGACAAGGCGTTTCCTGTCGTTCACTTGTAAGAGGATCTCTGCGCTTTCGACACAAACTCTGTGTCGATCGCTCACCATGAACCATTCTCATGAAAGTGGGGTTTGCGAAGGCGTTATCATGATTTTGATCTATGTCCTTCTCCATATTGAAATGGCCTGCCCCTGTTCTTCTGCAGCTTCCTCTGAAACATCTCATCCATGTTTACTGAGGGACATGCCAATCGACTAGTATCCAAAACATAGAAAATCGTATCGATCAATTCCTCGGCAATTTCCTCTTCACGTTCACCCTTTTTCCACGCATCACTGGCTTCTCCCAATTCAATGAATGCAAAAAGCAGTTTCTTCGGGATGTCTTTAGTCTCGTTGTAGAAACCTTTCTCCAAAACGAGTTTTCCGATCTCTTTCTTCATCTCTTCCAAATCCATGGTTATTTCTCCACACGTAATAGTTTCTGATTCTCAAGAAATAAAGATATTAAGAATAAAAGAACCGTTTCTGGGGTTAACGTAGAACAGGCTTTGTTTTTCTCGATCTTGTCGACACAATGCTCTAGAGGATGCCGTTGTGACGTCAGTCAGTGTTTCAGTTGGTATGTTAGTCGGTTGATTCTTTCCACTTCTCTATGTACAGCTTGTTTTCTCCTTGCTTGAAGGTCACTTTCAGAGGTATCGAGTCGGCTCCTCTTTTTGTTTTGGTGTAGTTCTTGAATGGAAACATGCTATCTTCAGCCAAGTCTACGGGTATATAGATTAGGTATTTTCCATCCTTTCTTCTGAACAAGCGTCCTCTTCCTTCACTTACCATCTATTATCACCTCGATTAAATTCTAGGTTTAAGAAATAAGTGTATAGACGAGAACACTATTTAACCTTTGTTCTCACACAATTCGCTTGACTGACGATCACGAACATGTTTAGTCTCATGATACGAATCATTTGCGACAAAAACAAGCAGGTTCACCCGTTCTTGGATGACAAGTCAACTTTTCATTGGCCCCTTCATTCCATCCATTCTACATTCACAAGTGCTATTCAATACAATCGATAATAATGTCTTCGATACGTTACCCCTGCATGCGTCACTTCGTAACATAACATGAAACATCGATTTTCTCCGAGGCAGTCAATAGACATGAACTATAGTCGTTCTAACCCAAGATCGCATGTGTAGGCACCTCAACCTTGACGAAATCATGCAAGCCTTAGGCAGCGCCCATAAAGCTGATGAATTCACGTAGAGAGCGCTTTTGCATCGTATAGTTTGTTCTTTTTTCCATGCCGATTGTTGAATGAGGAGTTGATCCATAATCGTGGCCAGGATAAACCTCAACGCTGTCTTCCAGCATCGTAAGCTTGTGAAGAAGACTATCGTACATCTCTTCGGCACTTCCGTCTGGCAGATCCGTTCTTCCACATTCCCCTATGAATAGGGTGTCACCGGTGAGTAACTTGCCATCGACCAACAGACATATACTGTCAGGAGTGTGACCCGGTGTATGCATTACTTTGATAATTACCGCGCCTAGCTTCAAAACATCCCCATCAACTACGCTGATGTCGTTATTGCCTTTGGCTGACTTGTAGGCGACGATTTTTGCCTTGAACTTGGATACTATTTCTTCATTTCCGGCAGTATGATCAACATGCGAATGTGTGTTGACGACGTATTTTACGTCAAAGTCTTCATTTTCTACTACTCGGATTATTGCCTCTGTGTTGAAGCTAGGATCAATAATTGCCGCTTCCTTGGTGGATTCATCTGCGATGATATACGAGAAGTTGTCGCCTCGATGTTTGATTTGCTTGAAGAACATACACATCAAATGGAAGTTTCTCGCTTTGCTCCTAAAATGCGTTGCTCTCTGATAAGTGAGCTTCGATCGACACGTTCTCAGTCTTGGCGAATGTACTGATCGGTTGGAAGGTGTTCCATCTTCATACCAAGGTCCACAAGATCCTTAAGGTTCTCGATGCAACCTATGCTGGCGTCTATGTTGCGATGGACTGGGTGAAACCACATATGTTTCGGCACCAGATTGAACTGCAATGGAATCTTGGCAGCAACACCATATATTTCCCTTAGATTGTTGATCAACGAGTCTCTGGCGCAAGCTAAGCGTGTGGTCGTATAGCTTTTCAGCAGTTCCGCCGCCCCAAAGGCTCCAATACCGTGCCAAAGAACTGCATCTTCAGGCGATGCCAAAGAATACAGGAAGAATTGCGGTGAAGACGGCGTTTTCTTGAAGTCATATTCTGCTAACTTGGCTCCTTCGATGATGAAGCTATCTTCGGCTTTTGCCACGCTGACGTCGTTTGGGTCTATGGCGTTCGGGTAGAGTGGTACTGTTCGGTAGTCTACTTTTACATTTTTCAGTTTTGATCCTTCAAAGTGTATTCTTCCTCTAACTGCCCGTTTGGAGCCATAGCCCTTCTCTGAATGAGGAATTGTGAGAAGAGTGGTAAGGTTTTTCATGCTTCTGCCCATGCACTTATAGACGCGCTCAATTGATTGATAGCCTACATGCGTCCCATTTATGATGTGGTGAAGCAATCCACTGGTCGTTTCCTTCTCTAAAATCGCCAATGGCATTTGATTTGAGTAGATGCAAAGGTCCATTCCAAAAGATTCTGAGAGATTCTCCAGCTGTTCATATTTCACCGCGTCAACCATGTCCGCATAGCTATTGTGACAAGTTTCAAGGTGAAGAGCTATTTGCTCAATGTCGCCGCTACAAACAAGTGATCCTTCATATTTCTTGGCAAAATTCCGATCTATCTCCAGTTTTTCCGTTTTGACAGTCGCTGATGGAAAGGCACTTTGTCCACTGTTCAATATTGATTCTTTTAGCGGGTTCATTGAGTACCTGTCCGGCTCAATGTCGTCTGTGTTAAGGAGAAAGGGTGTTATGATCCCTTTAGGAGGGTCATGCAACCTTTCGCATACCTCATCAACGTCCTTAGAGTCTGCTTCATGCAGTCCATAGCTGTGGAAATGATTGGCGCAAGCTTCGAGCAGACGTGATGCTATTACGCCTTGAACTTCCTCAACGGTCATCTGTGGGTTTGAATACTCAACTGAGGCTCTCAGGAAGAAATGCCCTTTATCGATTGTGGAATCAATCTTTCGCCCCTTCTCAAAGCGGAATAGGTCTATTTTTCTGCTTTCGTCTCCTTTGAATGTGGTCAGCTCTCTTACGATGGTTTCGACACATGGCCAAGAATTCTTGAGGAAATCATTGACTAGGATTTTAGACAGGTCAGAGGGCATTTGTGCATCAACCCCTCTCCAAAGATTCAGGCACGTAGATACATTTTTCGCTGATTGGAGGTCCTAAGAACATCCTTGTCACATGAAAACTTTCACTAAACCCCGATTCTGTCAAAAAACTAATGATCGAGTTTTCTTTTTTCGGAACGCATATTGAGACTTCTGATTCACACAATCTGTTAAGGATCGTTCCCAGAAGTTCAATCGCGATGTCGCTGCGTCCTTGCGGACATATCAGCGGCCCAAGTTCAGCCGTCTTCTTGGAAACCTTCGCTACTGCGTAACCCAGCAATTGCTCACCTTCGGTAAACATGTAGCACAAATTATCTGAATCCATGATGATGGGTTCCAGTGATTTCCTTCTAGATGCATTGAAACAGCTGCGATCGTGTTTGATGATCTCACTTACGTTTTGTCTCCGTGCTTCTCTGACTTTGGTTTCAGTGAACGTTCGGAATTCTTTTCCTTTCAGGACCAGGAATTCTGAGTCGTCCCAAAAACCGAGTCGTCTATAGAACGAAACTCTATCCTGATATGCGTACAAGCCGATTGTTTCCACATTGTTGTCAGTTAAGTAATCAATTGCATGTTTTGCAAGCAGTGCTCCAGCCCCTTTTCTTCGATGATCCTCACTGATTATCAGATTTCCAAACCAACCTATCTTGCCAAAACTCACTACCGTGACAATACCAACCTTTTCTGAACCACAAAGCAAAACGAAGCATCCTTTCGGCTCGAGCTCCATCATGAACTCGAAATCCGCATCCGTCAACCCCCAATTCATTTTACTAGTAAGACGCGTCGCAAAGGAGAAATCCTCCTCAGACAATGTCTTCACGCAAAACACCAAGCATCTCCCTCATTCCAAATATGATCGATCAACGTTTACCAGTGATAAGCTGTTTATCAAGGTTTATGGGAGAGGAACACCTACTTATCTGTAATTGTAAAAGCATTAGAAACGAGGAGAATATGCCGACCATAGAATCGCAACTAAACGTCAGAATAATGCGAAAAGCAGAGGCTACAATGCATCCCTTTACTGATCACTTCAAAGGCTTTGAAAACGTTGGTGCGGTAAGGCAAATCTTTGGCGAGGAAACTGAAGAAGTGCTTCGCAACCTCAAAGTCGAATTCTCTGGGAGAAATGGCTACATGGGAGTCAGTGATGACGATGGCCATCTCATGGTTAGTGCCTGCTATTTGAACAACGGCGACATCGTTGACATCTATCTTGACATTGTTCATGAGTTAGTTCACGTCAAACAGTTCATGGATGGCAAGGAACTCTTTGACAGGGATTATGATTATGCCGAAAGACCCACTGAAATTGAGGCTTACCGTCATGTAGTCGAGGAGGCAAGAAGACTAGGCTTGGACGACGACAGGATTCGCGAGTATCTCAGAACCGAGTGGATGAGTGATGAGGATCTGACACTGCTAGCAAAAATCGTGGGCGTCAAGTGCAAACGAGTGAAAGAGAAGGCAAACCATCGCTAAATTGGCTTAATCACACTGGTAGGGCCATAGCTGTGCTGGATCTTGATCACTCTCAGTCTTTGGACAAACATTGCAAGAGTGTTCCAAAACGGACATTTTTCTCAAGCTGAAAGACTATTTTCTTCTACTGAATGCGATCGTCCCGATGACAATCATTCCAGCGTCAAAACAGCATATCACAAGAAGGTTGTAGTAAAGTGGGTGTAACGGCTGCCACGCGTCACGGAGGGTTATTGTTCTCAAAGTGTCAACACCGTAAGTCAGCGGATTGAGGTTTGATGCGATCTGCAACCAGCTTGGGACGGATTCGCCTTGGATTGGAAACAGGGCGCCGCTGAGGAAGAACAATGGGAGATTTATGAAGCTCTGGATAACCCCGAAACTTTCCAAACTGTCCATAAAACTCGCTATTGTCAGTTCGATGCTCACCAATCCAAAAGTGATGAGCATCATAACTGGCAATGCGCCAAGAAAAGTGAGTAGGTCCATTTGTATTCCTAATAATAGACCTAGGAATAAGACGATCACTCCTTGAATCACTGCGTCAGTGCTATCGCCTAGCATTTTCCCGAGAAAAATGGATATGCGGGAAATAGGTGCCACTACTATTTCCTTTAGGGATCCGAATTCCCTGTCCCAAATGACTGAGATGCCCACGAACATTGAAGTGAAAAGCAGTGTTTGGCCTATTATGCCTGGAAAAATGTATTGTTGATAACTCAGCTCTCCTATGGTTCCTGAGAAACTTATGCCCCTTCCCAAGATAACCAGCCAGAGCAGAGGCTGGAAGAAGCTGCTGATAATTCTTGTCTTGTCTCTAATGTATCGTTTCAATTCACGTAGCCAAAGGGTGTAGATACCTCGTATCTCTGTCACTTGATGGCTCTCCTTCTGATTGCTGATAGACCGTGAAGCTCGTCACCGCCCTCAGCTCGGATTGCTCTGCCAGTGTAATGCAGGAAAACATCTTCAAGGTTCGGCTCACGCAGGGAGATTGAATCTATGTATATTTTTTCGCTTGCAGCTACTTCGACAATTCTGGGCAACAGAGCCTTTTCATCCCGTACCGTAAGTTCAATCTTGTCTCCAGCGATATGGGTTTTCTGCATGTCTATTTTCCTAGCAAGCACGGAAGAGAGTTTTTGGGCATTCTTTGCTTCAATGGTTATCACGTCGCCCTCAAGGGTTTCCTTTAGTCTGGAAGGTGTATCTGACGCGACGATCTTGCCGTTATCCATTATAGCTATTCGATCAGAGAGTTTGTCAGCTTCTTCCATGTAATGAGTCGTTAACACTATTGTTATGCCATTTGTCTTTCGTAGTTCTTGGATGTATGTCCAAATGTGTTCTCTTGTTTGAGGGTCAAGCCCGATTGTTCGTTCATCTAGAAATAGAACCCTAGGATAGTGGATTAGGCCACGAGCTATTTCCAACCTGCGCCTCATTCCTCCCGAATAAGTTCGCAGGATGCTATCTGCACGATCTTCAAGCTCAACAAGCTCAAGAACTCGATCTATGCGCGTTTTCTGTTCGCTTTTGGGAACGCTGTACAGGTTAGCATGCATGTAAAGGTTTTCTCGTCCGGTCAGTCTGTCGTCAACACTCGGATCTTGGAACACTATGCCTATTGACTTTCGCACCTGCGTGGCTTGCTTGACAACATCGAAACCATTCACTTTCGCTGTTCCAGAGGTTGGCTTCAAGATGGTGCAAAGCATCGAGATTGTCGTCGTCTTACCAGCACCATTAGGCCCCAGTAAACCGAAAACCTCTCTATCTTAAACCGCGATGTCGAGACTGTCAACTGCAATAAGCTCGTTGAAGCGCCTTGTGAGAGCGTTGGTCTCTATAGCGTTAGTCGTGCGTTCACCTTCTTCGGCTGTATCAGCTTTGCTGCATGTAAATAGCGTCTGTACTGCGATTCTGTCCAGTTCTTGGACATTGGTTGTAGTCCATGCATCAAGTAAATAGCTTTTTGTTTTCGCATCTGCCTGCTACTTGGCAAGAAGCATCGTAACATGCCGCTATCGGTGCCGACGCTGAGAGGCTATCAGTTCACGCTTCTTTTGGTGTCCCATTGCTTTGATCCTTCTTTCTCTCTTCATAGCCTCGGTCCGAGAAGGGAATTCTTCAACGTATACAACCTTCTTGGGCTTGTGCATTCTCGTGTACCTCGCACCTTTGCCATTCGCGTGGAGTCTCATACGGGAATCCACATCCTTAGTGTAACCGGTATAGAAGCTGTCGTCTCTACAAAGAATAACGTAGACGTAGTAGGGCACTTCCGAACTACACCCCTTTAACAGGCAGCTACCGGTTCTCTGGAAATAGCATTGCGTCTACATTAAAGCTTAGCTAGCAAAAGCCTTGCCGGTATGTGAAGAGTGCTCTGCGTAGTTGACATTTCACAAAAAGGATTTATAATTAATGAAATACAAGATAAGCAAAAAGCTTGACGGTGTGCTGAAATCAATGGGGAAACTTGAAGAAGCTGTTATCTCGACGCTGAAAGAATCTGGTAAGCCGCTCACACTTGCCGAAATCGCTCAGAGGATTGGGGAATCAGAAAAGAAAGTCTTCAAGGAGCTACGCAGTCTGTTCGAGAAAGGTCTTATCGATACTCAAAACCGACAGTACGCGCTCTCAAGCAGGTAGGACGCCTTCCTGAAACGTGAATGGCGCAAAGACTCACACCTCCTCACGATTTATGGATCTGTTGGACGAAATTGCAGTCATTCCTCTTGCTGAATAGAGACGCTTTGGCAAGGAGCGTTAAGGCGTGATGATTGATTCTGTTGCAACAGAATTTTCTCAGGGCTAAAGCTTATCTTAGTTATGACCTTAAGTGCTGAGGACGCAGGTGAAGAGTTTGAATTCAAACGAGACATTCGAGAAAATAGGTCAAGAAATGTTGACCAAGTTCCTAGAGAATAATCCTGATGCTGCAACGGGTCTAGGGCTTCATGACCCATACGATTACCTATTACCCAATGGCTCCAGCAGTAGATTCCTGAAGGATCTTAGATTGTTGGACGAAACACTGGCTCGCTTAAGCAAAACGGTAAAGCGAGAAGAGCTAAGCGATGAGCACAAGATCGACTGGGAACTCGTCGAGATAGCCTATGAACAGTCGAAATTCGCTTTCTATGAACAGAGAGCGCATGAGCTAAATCCTGACGCTTTCACTGAGCTTGGTGGACTAGTTTTCATGATGCTGATACGGAACTACGCTCCTCTCGAGAAAAGGATGGATGCAATTGCAGCTCGAATTGAGAAAATCCCAGGATATCTGGATGAATTCCACTCCAGATTTGAAAACTTACATCCTGCGAAGCTTTGGATTGAAATAGCCATAGAAACGACTCAGAACATGAACGGTTTGTTCCAGTTCATTCTTCAGATAACCAAAGGCAAGATACCCGAAGCCACATACGCAAGACTAAGGAAGGCTTCAGAAAACCTTGAACCTGTTCTCAAGAAGCACATGCTCTGGCTTCATGGTTTGCTACAAGACGCTTCAGGAGAATGGGCCTTGGGGAAACAAAAGTTCGAGAAACTGCTTCAACTCCGAAGGCTTAACATGACCTCGGACGAAATCTATCAGATAGGAACGAAATACCTCTCAGAGCTGAAATCCGAGAGAGAACGGCTAGCTCATGAGTTAGCTCCGGGGAAGTCTGGAGATGCAGTTTTGAAGACGATAGAAAGCAACTCTCCAAAGACCTTTGAAGAAGCACTGGAGTTCACTCGAAAAACCATGGAGGAAGCCAGAAGATTCATTCAGGAGAAAAATCTTGCAACGACCTATTCAGAAGATGTTGTGCTCGTAGAAGAGACACCTGCCTTTCTCGTACCTATGCTTCCATTTGCCGCGATGACGATGCCGGCCAGATTCGATAGACCGCAGATAGGAGTGTACATTGTGACAAGACCAAAAGACACTGCAAATCTGGGCAAGCATCTGAACTACCCATCGATAAGAAATACGGCCGTTCACGAAGCCTTTCCAGGGCATTTCCTGCAAGGCGCTATTTCCAACCGCAGTAGCATCTTTCAACTTCTTGCGCAAGGAACAGAGACTGTTGAAGGTTGGGCGCATTACTGTGAACAGATGATGGCTGAACACGGCTTTGCAGCAGACTTGGAAACGCGATTTGTTCGAGTTAACGATATGATTTGGCGTGCTGTCCGGATAATCGTGGACGTCAAACTCTCGACCGGTGAGATGAGCTTCGAAGAAGCCGTGGAAATGCTTGTAAGAGAAGTGCAAATGTCACGAGAAGCCGCTGAAGCAGAGGTTAAACGTTACACTCAAACGCCTGGCTATCCGCTTTCCTATCTTCTCGGAAAACACTTGATATTGAAACTGAAGGAGAATGTCAGGGCAAGGTTGGGCAGCAAGTTTGATGAGAAATCATTCCATGACACGATTACGGCCAATGGCTACATGCCCACATCTCTGCTTCAGAAGGTTTTCGATCAGAAAATTAGCAAGCGGAACACATCTTAGACCATAATGAATTATCCCCGAGGCTATCTCTTTCCAGAAAAAAGCGGAAACACACCGTACACTCAGAGTCCTAGTCTGCCGTTTAGCAGCCATGAACCATCGCATGGCGCTGTATTCAGGCAGCTTAACCCTTCCCGGCAGGTTCCAAATCTCAGCTTATGTTTCTTCGCCAAGAGACCGATTGTCGCCATTAGCGCGAATCGTATATCTTTCGGCAAGAAAATGTATCCGCCCATCCTTTCGCCTCTTTTAAAATAGAGTGACTTCAACCTCTCGGCGATATTTGGCAATTCCGTGCTGATTCTTGGCCAAATGCTCGGTTTGATCTTGAGCGTTGAACTTGTCACATGTTTGACGCCCATAGCAGCGATAGTTTCCATCAAGCTCTCCGGCTTGTCGTTTACAAAAGGGATTATTGGATCAACACGAACACATGTCGGGATTCCTTTTCCAACAAGAGTTTCAACTGCTTCCAATCGTTCCGAAGGTAGTGGAGCTTTGGGCTCAACGAGCACTCCAACGGCATCGTCATCTGTTGTGATAGTTATAGAGACTGTTGAGGGCACTTTTCTTAGCAGGTCAATGTCCCTGACAACGTGGTTTGATTTTGTGATGATCTGGACTCTGCAGCTCTGTTCTGTTATGATCTCTAGGCATTTTCGCGTTAGGCTTGTTTCGATCTCCAAGTTCGGATAGGGATCTGATGAGTTGGACATGGATATTGTTTCGCCTTTCAGTTTCGCTGCTTCTTTTCGCAGTCTTGTAATCAGATTCTTCTTTGGCCTGCAGTCATTGAATCTCGGTATATAGCTTGAGGCATAACAGTAGACGCACATGTGGTCACAGCCCGTGTAAGGGTTCAACGTCAGTTTGGACGGGCATGTGCAGACACTTGAACGCCATGGATCAAATTTTGAGATTAGGTTCACAGAGTCGCCACTAATGCAATGGGTCCGAGCTTACAAAAATGATTCGCTGGCGAATATCCGCGAGAGATGGACTTTGTCCTGATGAGATTATCCGATTGGCAGACGAGTTCGTACACAACTTTATTGATTTCATGCTTGAAAACGGAATCAGACTGAAGGAACATACGTCGCCTAAAGAATTGACTGTATGATTCTGATAGAAAATCAGTGGCAGAAGGCAGAAAACAACAGAACTCTCCATGCATAGGCCAATCTCGAAGCGCAAGCTTCACCGATCATATCGTCCAGACACTGTTTTTAAGGCCCAATACCTTGGGCGGTTGGAGGCTGCGGGCTGAGCTGGTCGGTCGAAACCTTCCAGCTTACACCCCAGCTCCATTAAACCCATCTTCTATGGGAGCCCTTGTCCCCTATTAGGGGATTGGCTGCCTATTTTCGGGAGAGGCTTCGGGCTTAGATGCTTTCAGCCCTTATCCTCGATGGCGTGGCTGCCCGGCGTATGCCCTGTCGGACAACCGGTTAACTAGGGGCCACAGCGTCCCGTTCCTCTCGTACTGGGGACCCTTTCCCCTCAGGCAGCCCGCACTCCCAGCAGATAAAGTCCGACCTGTCTCACGACGGTCTAAACCCAGCTCACGTTCCCTTTTAATAGGCGAGCAGCCTCACCCTTGGCCCCTTATGCAGGGC
>JALHSQ010000030.1 GCA_022865885.1 Candidatus Bathyarchaeota archaeon
ATTATTGTAGTTTCTGTTTCTTCATGGAATTTCTTGATTAGCTCCATTACTTGTTTGCCGGTTACTGAGTCTAAGTCCCCTGTGGGTTCATCGGCAAATAGCACTTTTGGTTTGTTTGTTAATGCTCTAGCAATAGCTACTCTCTGCATTTGTCCACCACTAAGTTGAGCAGGGTATTGTTTGGCTTGTTTGTCAATTCCAACACCTCTGAGAAGGTCTTCTACTCTATCCCTCAGGCTTCTACTCAACCCCGCCAAATCAGCAGGTAACGTAACATTCTCACGGGTGTTAAAGTGAGGAAGCAACGCGTAGCTTTGGAAGATGAACCCCATATCCAAAAGTCTAACTTTTGATTTTTCTGAATCACTCATTTTGTGCAAGTTTTTCCCCTTAAACAAGACAACCCCATAATCAGATTCGTCAATTCCAGCCATACAGTTGAGAAGAGTGGTTTTTCCAGCCCCAGAATTGCCAACTATTGCCAAGAACTCCCCCGACTTGACGTCAAGATCCTTTCCCCTCAGAGCATAGACCGTTGTCCGCCCAAGACCATAGTTCTTAACCAAACCCCGAACCGAAATGATATCTGCCGACGATACTTCCACGTTTTGGAAATTTTGGGCAGTGAACAGCCTTTTCTGATAAGTGAAATACGGCAAATCTGAACCGAAAAAGTCCAGCCACATCTTCAACAATTCGGTTTCAACAAACAAGTCAGAACTCAATTCAGCCATAGGCAAAAGGGCAAGCTTAAACTCATCATTTGACTGGATGATTTTCACACCGTTCTTAGATTCATCCAAGTACTCTTTTAGTTGTGTTTGACACGCTTCGAGTTTTTCCTGAACCTCCAAAAGAAGCTCTTTTCCCTGGTTATTCTTCCAAGACATCTGCCTCAGTGCAACCTGGAGATTTTCGCAAGTATCTTTGAAATACCGGGTGCCGCACAAAGCTTGAGGTTCACGAAATAGCTTAAGGATACTAGAGATGGTCCTCTCCATATTCTGTAATGCACTAAGCTTAGCTGAGAGAATAGGGAAGAACATTTCAAGTTTGGCTTGTACCTCAGAATCGTTGCTTCTGTAATGGGTTCCTTGAAGACCTAAATCTAACCGTTCCAGTACGCTTTTCATTTCTCGCAAACGCAGCAATGTAGGATTTATGAATATCCAGAAGAAATTTAACAACGCCAGCTTGTCAACCAGCTCTTCCAAATTCAGGTCAGCCTTTATTGTTGATATCAGGAAGATTTGAGATTCAAAACCTGAAAGGCGAAACTGAGCTTTGTTCTCTTCCTCTACGTGCCAAAGAGCAATCATACTCTTGGTTTGGAGTTCGCAATATTCAGATGGAAGGTCCGACATCACTTTCCTAAGTCGAAGATTAAACATCTTGGGAAGTTTAGGATCTATCTCCTCAAGAAAATCCTTGACTATCTGCGCTGTTTCCTTCAGTTCCTGCTTGGTTTTCAAGTATTTTTGAAAGTTGGACTTGTTATTTAAGTAGTACCCGCTCAAGCGCTTAGATATTGTAGCCTCGATATTCTCTGCGGTTTTGGCGTCAAATGGTTTTTTGAGAGGTTTTTCGGCACCCAAGAAAATGAAGGCGTTGTGTACATTACTGTTTACACTTGAACTTGGGATTTTGAGGGTTTTCTTCAGGTCTCTTTGCAGTTTTCTGGATAGCTTCGAATTTTCTGGAGAAACCGACTTGTCAATAAGCGCGGAAAAATAGACTTTCATTGTTTCCCCTCCACAGCATTAGATGGTCCCTGTTCAATCCTTGAGATTTTGCCGTCAGTCATATGAACAATATAGTCACATTGCTCAGCGATCCAGCGGTTGTGAGTCACAAGAATCAGTGTTTGCCGATTGATCCGGTTTATTCTGCGGAAAAGATTCATGACATCAGCGCTTGTTTTGGAGTCCAGATCGCCAGTGGGTTCATCTCCCAGAATTATCGCGGGATCATTGATTAAGGCTCGGGCGACAGCTACTCGCTGCTGTTGGCCTCCAGATAGATCAGTAGGCAGATGGTACAATCGATCTCCCATGCCAAGTTCGCGAAGCAACATCTTAGCCTGTTCTCTAGCCAATCCTGAATTGACACCGCTGAGCAACAATGGAGTCTCAACGTTTTCCACTGCAGTCAAAAATGGAAAGAGATTGAATAATTGAAATATGAAACCTATGTTGTCTCGGCGAAAAGCCGTCATCTGAGCGTCGGACAGAGTAGAGGTGACCACATCGTTGATTACAATTTCTCCAGAGGAGCGCCGGTCTAGGTGACCTATCATATTCAAGAGAGTGGTTTTTCCGCATCCTGAAGAGCCCATAATCGCCATCATATCCCCCTGATTAACCGCCAGGTCTATTCCCTGCAAGGCGTGAACTTCATTGGATTTACCCTCGTTGTACCGTTTATGAAGCTGTGAGATTTTCAAAATGAGCTTTTGAGAGATTGACTTTTGAGTGACTTTTCTTTCTTTCATCCAACATACCTCAAAGCTTCTGCTGGGGGAATTCTTGAAGCGATGTACGCGGGGATTGAGCCTGCCCCTATTGCTATTAGAACAATAAAGGAAAGATACATTCCAAGTTGTTCCCAAGGGATAATTAGGGGCATGTTCTGCAAGTTCGCGAAACCCAGGCTAACTAATAAACCGTTTACGATTCCAATTACCAACCCAATTACTCCAAGTACAACAAGCTCAAGGAGGACGGAAAGCATCACCTGCTTTCTCGGAAACCCTATGGCTCGCATCATTCCGATTTCTCGTTTTCTTTCTGCAACATTTCTAACGGAGATGACACCCATGCCAACAGCTCCGATTACAAGACCAAAGGAAACGTAAATCTGGAGAAAAGACGCTATTCTATCTGTCATTTGAAGCGTGGTTTCAATTCTGGCATAGATGAGATTCGAGCTTCCAAAAATGAAGTCATCTCCCGCTAAAAGACGATAGCCTTGATTGTTAGTGTTGGTGTAAACTTCGATAG